>DATNPL010000131.1:0-73845 GCA_036703255.1 Coleofasciculaceae cyanobacterium | reverse complement strand
CCCCCCCCCCCCCCCCCCCCACTACCAAAAAACTATTTGGTTTTATTTTGTGGGCGATCCTAAGGGCAGGCACTCAGGTTGCTGGTTGACCCACCTGGCGTACTGCCGACTGGCCCTTGCGAGATCCACCCTATGCGAGAGCTGCCACTCAAGCTGGTGTAGCTGACTTTCACATAGATGGTGTTCCGAGCCGTCTCAGAAGGCGTAGGTGGCGATGTGAAATAAACTCTGCTGCCCCCGGCAGGGCCATCAGCCACTCCGCCATAGAGCTGCTTTTGAGCCGTAATCGGATCGGAGTAGGCATAGAGTCCGTTAGGTGCAGTCGAAGTTCGGATAATGTAGCAACTTCCGGTTACGGGAGGTGTGCCGCAGGTTGTCAAAACTGACGATCGCAGCCAGCCGACAACAGGTGTCTTAATTTGCGCCACGCCACCAATTCCGGCAATGTTACCCAGTACGCCTGTTAGCGTCACCTGAGCACCTGCGTTGACCGTGCCCACCCGCTGACTGACGGGGCCTAGCGCCGTGTTTTGAAAAACTTCGGTGGTGGCGTTGAGCTGGCGGCAAGTGCTGATGTAGGGCACCCGTTCGTACAGAGGGACATCACCTGCTTCGGGGGCGCGGGGCGCAGGTGCAGGCGCGGCGGGCGCAGGGGCGGCAGGAGGCGTAGGCGCAGCAGGTGCAGGTGTAGGCGTGGGGGATGCCTGGGCTAACTCTATGGCGCTCATAGTGGCAGAAGCTTGAACCCCTGCCATTGAGGTCACAAAGGCGGCTGAAATCAGCGCATACCCTATCCTTCTTAAATTGAGTTTCATGTTAAAGAACACTCCTCAGAGTCACAAGTTTTAACTTTATAGCCAACTTTAGGGGTCAACCTAACTGCCGCAGAGTTTACCATGCCCCAGAAAGCGATCGCGCCCTGTTCCGCAATTTTTAATCCTCTGCAACTTTTTTAAGCGGGTTTTTTGACGATACTGCTTGAGAGGGATGATTCTCAGGCTCTATCCTGCCGCCTGTCCCGCTGTGAATACAGCTCTGCGTATCTCTGCAAATTCATTGAGTCAACCTATGACAAATTTTTATCCTCGCAATTTAGTAGGCTATGGTCGTCACACGCCCGATCCAAAGTGGCCAGGAAAGGCTCAAGTAGCGGTGCAGTTTGTCATCAACTACGAAGAAGGCGGCGAAAGCTGCGTTTTGCATGGCGATCAGGCGGCAGAAGCCTTTTTGTCGGAGGTAGTCGGTGCTGAGCCGCTGCATGGCGTGCGCCATATGAATATTGAATCGGTGTATGAATATGGCAGTCGAGCAGGTTTTTGGCGGCTGCACCGCATGTTTACGGCTCGCCAAATTCCCGTTACCATTTACGGCATTGCAATGGCGCTAGAGCGCAATCCCGAAGCGGTTGCTGCCATGCTAGAGGCTGACTGGGAAATTGCCAGTCACGGCTATCGCTGGATCGACTACAAATATTTCAGTGCCGATGCCGAGCGCGAGCATCTCCAAAAGGCGATCGCCATCCACACGCAAGTCACGGGTAGCCGTCCGCTCGGCTGGTATACCGGGCGCAACAGCATCCACACGCGATCGCTGGTTGCCGAAGAAGGCGGTTTCCTCTATGACTCAGATAGCTATGCCGACGACCTGCCCTATTGGCTGCATGACTATGGCAAGCCTCATCTGGTGATTCCCTACACGCTTGACACCAACGACATGCGCTTTGCCAGCGCCCAAGGCTTTAATTCTGGCGATCAGTTTTTTGCCTATCTCAAAGACAGCTTTGACGTTCTCTATGCCGAAGGTGAAACAGCTCCCAAAATGATGAACATTGGGCTGCATTGCCGCCTCGTGGGCAGACCCGGACGCGCAGCAGCTCTAGCCCGGTTTCTGGACTATGTAAAGGGGCACGATCGCGTTTGGCTGTGTCGGCGCGTCGATATTGCTCGGCATTGGCATGAGCATCATCCCGCGAAATGAAGGACGAGAGTAAAGAACGGGAGGAGTCGATGCGATTCAGGACACGATTCAGATTGACTCCTCCTACATGGCTGAAATTCTCTGCTGCTTTCTGTAGTTCATCTAAAGTTAACCCGCTTCCTGGTAATGGCTTCCTAATATAGAAGCTAGCGGAGTTGAGAATCAGAATCACCTAACGGGAAGGAAAATTGTCTCATGACTGATCCACTCATGATTAACCCAGAGCAACCGTTAGACCTAGAACGTGACTATGCCCTCGATCGAGACTGCACTACCCTGTCTCGCCATGTGCTTCAGCAGTTTCAAAGCTTTTCGCCCGAGGCACAAGATCTGAGCGCGCTAATGAGCCGAATTGCTTTGGCGGCAAAGCTCGTTGCCCGTCGCCTCACCCGTGCCGGATTGGTGGAAGATGCCTTGGGTTTCACGGGGCGCACCAATGTCCAGGGCGAATCTGTTAAGAAAATGGATGTCTATGCCAATCAGGTGTTTATCTCCGTGTTTCAGGAGAGTGGCCTGGTCTGTCGGCTGGCATCCGAAGAAATGGATGATCCTTACTATATTCCTGAGAATTGTCCGATCGGTCGCTACACGCTGCTCTACGACCCGATCGATGGCTCTTCCAACGTAGACATCAATCTCAGTGTCGGCTCTATCTTCGCCATCCGGCGGCAAGAGGGAGAAGATCTGGATCAGACGGGGCAAGACTTGCTGCAAGATGGACATCAGCAAATTGCGGCAGGCTATGTGCTGTATGGCCCTAGCACGATGCTGATTTATTCCATCGGCAAAGGGGTGCATGCTTTTACGCTTGACCCTAGCCTGGGAGAGTTCATTCTATCCAGCGAAAACATTCAAGTGCCCGATCACGGTGCAATCTACAGCATCAACGAGGGCAACTTTTGGCAGTGCCAGGAGTCCATTCGAGACTACATCCGATATGTGCATCGTCACGAAGGCTACACAGCACGCTATAGCGGCGCGCTAGTGGGTGACTTTCACCGGATTCTGTTTCAGGGGGGCGTCTTCCTCTATCCTGGCTCGGTGAAAAAGCCAGAAGGCAAACTACGGCTCCTTTATGAATCGGCTCCTCTAGCCTTTTTGATTGAGCAGGCAGGTGGCCGCGCCAGCACAGGCTTGCAGGAAATTATGGATGTGGTGCCCGATCGCCTCCATGCCCGCACGCCGCTGATTATTGGCAGTAAAGAAGATGTTGCTTTGGTGGAGTCTTTTATTCAAGAAGAGGAGCGCGATCGGACGCTTGCTGCAAAGAGCTAACGGGTCAAGCTTTTAGATCCATTAGATCCATGCGTGTTTAAGCCCAAGCTTCAGCCTATAGAACCCTTGACCTAACGATCGCTATGGTATTAGCCCTTAACTGCTTCGTAAGAACCGATACAACAACCCCTAGAGGGTTCCCTGCTACTATCAAAGCCGATGCCTACGGCTGCTGATAGGTCGGTTTTGATGCGCTTCACCTGTACTAAAAGTTCTCTGTTGCGATCCAGTCTTTCCTTAATCCCCAATCCCGAATTTCTATGATTTCTTTGATCGAAAACCCCCTTCGCATTGGCCTCCAGCAAGACCGTGTTCCCGAACCTCAGATTCTTGTGATTTTTGGTGCATCGGGCGATCTGACCCAGCGCAAGCTGATTCCAGCCCTCTATCAAATGAAGCTAGAGCGCCGTTTGCCCCCCGAAATTACGATCGTGGGCGTGGCTCGGCGGGAATGGAGTGATGACTTTTTCCGCGAACATATGCGCGAAGGTGTTGAGCAATTTGGTGGCGGATTGGGCAAGCAAGAAGTCTGGGATGACTTTGCCCGCGGGTTGTACTACTGCTCTGGCGACATGGACAGCCCCGAAAGCTACGAGAAACTCAAGAAGCTTCTGCACAATCTCGACATCGAGCGGGGTACGCGCGGCAATCGCGTATTTTACCTAGCAGTGGCTCCGCGCTTTTTCCCCGAAGCGATTTTGCAGCTTGGGGCAGCCAATATGCTGACCGATCCAGACAAGCAGCGCCTTGTGATTGAAAAGCCGTTTGGCAAAGACCTCAACTCTGCTCAGTCTCTCAATAAAGTGGTGACGCAGGTTTGCTCTGAAAGCCAGGTCTACCGGATCGACCACTATCTGGGCAAAGAAACGGTACAAAACCTCATGGTGTTTCGGTTTGCCAACGCCATTTTTGAGCCGCTGTGGAACCGTCAGTTTGTCGATCACATTCAAATTACGGTGTCGGAAACGGTCGGGCTAGAGGGGCGCGCAGGCTACTACGAAACGGCGGGCGCACTGCGAGATATGGTGCAAAATCACCTCATGCAGTTGTTTAGCCTGACGGCAATGGAGCCGCCCAACTCCCTAGATGCCGACAGCATCCGCAATGAAAAAGTGAAGGTGTTACAGGCAACTCACCTGTACGACATCGAACGGCTGGATTTCTCCGCTATTCGGGGACAGTACACGGCTGGCTGGCGCGACAACAAGAGTGTGCCGGGCTATCGTGAAGAAGAAGGAGCCAGTGCTGAATCGACTACACCCACCTATGCGGCGTTGAAGCTCAGCATTGACAACTGGCGCTGGAAAGGCGTGCCTTTCTACCTCCGTACAGGCAAGCGGATGCCCAAAAAGGTTTCAGAGATTGCCATTCAGTTTCGGGAAGTGCCGTTTTTGATGTTTCAGTCTGCGTCAAAACAGGCCAATCCTAATGTTTTGGCGCTACGGATTCAGCCTGATGAAGGCATCTCAATGCGCTTTGATGTTAAAACACCGGGGACTTCTCCCAGGACGCGATCGGTTGATATGGAATTCCGCTACGATACCGCCTTTGGGCAGGCCAATACCGATGCCTATGCTCGTCTACTAGTGGACTGCATGTTGGGCGACCAAACCCTGTTTACACGCGGCGACGAGGTTGAAGCTTCCTGGCGCATTCTCACGCCCTTGCTCTCTGTCTGGGATGCCCCGGCCGCCCCCGAATCGGTCGCTCTTTACGAAGCAGGCACCTGGGGCCCCATTGAGGCTGAGCTGTTGCTAAATCGAGACGGACGGCGCTGGCGTAGGCTCTAAGCTGAGCTTGAGGCTTAGGGCTTCAGGCTTGACAGATTTTCTTCCTCATCCTTACCCCATATTCAAAACTTCCAGACCCATGACAACGACACCTCTGGTTACGTTACAAAAGCCAAAAGATATCTCGCTCAGCGAAATTGAGTCAGAGCTAAGCCAAATTTGGCACAGCCAGAATGGCGACAAAGGTTCACCTGCTGCGGTGAGAGCTACAACCTTTAGCATGGTGGTGTATGAGCCAGAAGAATTTCAGCAGTTGCTAGCCATTCTAGGGTTTTACACCGGGCCGATCGATGGCATTCATGGCCCTTCTACCAAGCAAGCCGTGATGGAGGCTCAAAAGGCTTTTGGCATGCTGATGACAGGCCGGATTGATCCAGAAACCCTAGCGCGGCTGCGGGAAGAAATGGCTAAGCAGCCAGCCGATCGCCTCAAAATTTCCAATATGAATGCCAGAGGCTATAACCTCAGCGATGCGATCGCCGTACAAAACCCCTGCCGCATCATTACGCTCTGCCCCATTCTGGGCGAAGACGAGGGTGTGACGGCCGAAGTCTCAGCCTACTGCCCGATTCAGAAGACCACCTCTAGCGGTAGCTTGATCTGCTGCGAATACATTACGCTGCGCGGCACCAAGAGCGCCCTCAATCGCGTGGGCAATATGGTGTCTTCGCTGCTGATTCCGGGCTTGCCCAAGTTTGTCTGGTGGAAAGCTACGCCCAATCCTGAGCAAGAGCTATTCAAAAAGCTGGTAGAGAGCTGCAACTGTCTGATTTTGGACAGCTCCTACTTTAGCGATCCAGAATCTGAGCTAGCGAAGATTCAAGAGCTAATTGAAACCGATAACTATGTGGCTGACCTCAACTGGCATAGGCTATCGCTCTGGCAAGAGCTGACGGCTTCGGCCTTTGATCCTCCAGAGCGACGGGCAGCCATCATGGAGGTCGATCGCGTCACGGTGGACTACGAAAAAGGCAACGATGCCCAAGCGCTAATGTTTGTGGGCTGGTTGGCCAGTCGCCTCAACTGGAAGCCGACTTCCTTTGTGGAAACAGGGGGCGACTATGACTTGAAGCACATTCACTTTACCGGGCAAGATGGACGCACGATTGAGGCAGAGCTAGCGGCCATTCCGATCGCCGACACCGGAGAGATTTTGGGAGATTTGATTGGCATTCGTCTGGCCTCTACCAACCTGCAAGCCGACTGCTGCACCATTCTTTGTTCAGAATCGACGGGCTGTATGCGAATGGAGGCGGGTGGTAGCGCCCAAGCAGCCCGCACCGAGCAGGTAACGGCGGCTAATGACCAAAAAGCCGAATTTTTGCTGGCTCAGCAGCTCCAGCGCTGGGGACGCGACCCGCTATATGAGGAAAGTCTTGCCGTTGTAGCCGAGCTGCTCCGCTTGCAGCATCGGTAAGTTGGTATTCACGAATGAAGGAGGGGCGCAGAGCGCCTCCTTCATTCATAAACAGCCCTGGCATGCGTAAACAGCTTAAGGAATGGCGATCGATCGCAGCAGCCTTTCCATAATCAGCTTGGTTTTGCGACCCCCTGTGGGAATCATGCGGTGGCATAAGACATAGGGCGCAAGAAATTTCACATCATCAGGGATGGCGTAACTTCGACCTTCCAGGAAAGCAAACGCCTGTGCCGCCCGATGCAGCGCCACCGTGCCTCTAGGGCTAACCCCAAGCAAAATTTCTTCGTCCTGACGGGTTGCCCGCACCAGATCCAGCATGTACTGTCGCAGAGAGCCTTCCACTTTGACCTGGGTGCATAAACGGCGCAACTCCTGTACCTCTAGCACCGAGATACAGGGCTGTAGCGCTTCAGCAGAGGCAGATCCAAGCCGCTCCAGCATTTGTAACTCTTCTGCCTCACTGGGATAGCCCAAACTGAGGGACAAGGCAAAGCGATCCATCTGCGCTTCGGGGAGCGGAAAAGTGCCCTGATACTCTACCGGGTTTTGCGTGGCAATGACGAAGAACGGATCGGGTACCAATCGCGTCGTTCTATCGATCGTCACCTGATGTTCTTCCATCACTTCTAGCAAGGCCGACTGGGTGCGCGGGGTCGCCCGATTAATTTCATCGGTCAGTAAGACATTGGCAAACACAGGCCCAGGCAAAAATGTAAATTCGCCCTGGCGTGGATTCCAGATATTCGTGCCTGTCACATCGGTTGGCAGCAGATCCGGCGTACATTGAATTCTTTGAAACTCTCCGTCAATCGATCGCGCCAGCGACTTTGCCAGCAGGGTTTTGCCAACTCCTGGCACATCTTCTAGCAGCACATGCCCCCCCGAAAACAGCGCCACCAGCATCAGGCGAATCGCCTCCTGCTTGCCGACAATCGTCCGACCTAAATTTTCGATCAGCAATTCAATGCTTTCTCTCATGGCAAATCCTGAGGCGACTCAATAACGCTAGTATGCCCTTAGCCTAACGAATCTACCGTAGCCGCGATCGCGCGACCTGACTATCCTGAGCAATTTGCGCTTTCAGATCATCCAGCGAGGCGAATTTTTGTTCCGATCGCAAAAAACTGTCTAAACTTACCGCCAAGGTTTGCCCATACAAATCGCCTGACCAATCGAGCAGATGCACTTCGATCGTCTGCTGAGTGCCATTGACCGTGGGGCGGTTGCCAATGTTCATCACGCCAGGGAGCCGAGTTTCTTCCTCTAATCCGCCCACTTGCACCCAAACGCTGTAAACGCCTTGCCGGGGCAAAAACTTCTCCTCAGGAACTTGCAGATTTGCCGTTGGAAACCCGATCGTTCTACCCAACTGCTGCCCTTGCACCACTTGCCCTAAGAGGGTGAAGGGTCTGCCCAATAGCAAATTTGCCTGCGGCACATTGCCCTGCTCTAGGTTGTGCCGGATGGCTGAACTGCTGATGCGCTCGCCCTCGCAGGTGTGTAGCGGCGCAATGGTGACAGGGATATGGTGCTGGATGGCGATCGCCTGTAAATCTGCGGCCGTTCCTGCCCGCTTTTGCCCAAACCGAAAGTCTTGACCGATGCTGATCTGCTTGACCTGCAAGCGCTGAATCAAAATTTTCTCGACAAATTCCTGCGGGTTAAGACAGGCAAGGTGTTGATCAAACGGCAGCAAAACAAACTGCTCTACGCCGATTGCCTGAAGATAATGAATTTTTTCGGCCAAAGGAGTCAACAACAGGCGGCGTTGCCCGGTAAAAAACTCCTGCGGATGGGGACAAAAGCTGACGACCGTCGCCAGGGGCTGAACTGTAAAAGCTGCGGTTGTCGCTGCATCCAGCGAGTCACGACCTGAAATCTCGGAAAAAATGGGCTGAATGACCTGTCGATGCCCCCGGTGTATACCATCGAAGTTCCCCAGGGCAACGGAGGTTGGAGTTTTAATCGTAGCGAGAGAGTCGGCAATCCACACGCTTTACATTTTGACACATTTCAGCACCGATCTACATCAGATCAAAGACTGCAAATCTAGCTCCATCCCTTCCCAAGCGACAATACTATTGGGAAAAGCGCGGGCGGTGTCTTCTTTCAGCTGATCCATAAAATTGTCATCATGCAGCGGATCATGATGGAAAATAACCAATTTTTTGACATTAGCCGCCTTAGCTATTTTCACAGCCTCTTGCCAGGTCGAATGCCCCCACCCCACTTTGCTCGATCGCGGATCATGGTACTCAGCATCGGTATAGGTAGCATCGTAGATCAAGATATCGGCATCGCGTGCCAGCCACAGCACGTTTTCATCAAGGCGATCGGGAAAATGCTCTGTGTCCGTCACATAGGCGGCGGCATGTCCCTGCCAGTTGACCCGATAGCCGATCGCTTCGCCGGGGTGGTTGAGCAAGGCGTTCTCTACCGTAACATCCCCTAGATGAACTGCTTCACCCACCTCTAAGTCGTAGAACTTGAGGTCAGCCCCCATAATCTGAAGCGGCACTGGAAAGTTGGGGTGCAGCATTTGGTCATTAAGGCGCTGTTCAATCGTTGAGCCGTTAGGAGCGATCGCGCCGTAAATATGAAAGCGATTGACCTTGACAAAAGCAGGGACAAAAAACGGAAAGCCCTGAATATGATCCCAATGGGAATGGGTAAAAAACATGTGAGCCTCGATCGGCATGTCGCTCAACATCTTTTGCCCCAGCACCCGCAGCCCGGTGCCGCCATCAAACGTGAGGCGATGTCCGCCAACGCGCATTTCGACGCAGGAGGTGTTGCCGCCATAGCGGACTGTATTTGACCCTGGACAGGCAATACTGCCTCTAACGCCCCAAAAATGAACTGTAAATTGGTCTTGTATGTTAGGCACTTCTAGGTTAGACATGAGTGTTTGCTGCCAGATTCCACCAAGTCTCAGTAAAGAATTCTGTGTTTACGATCAATTAACCTTGATCAACCGATCAGCGGAGCCGTTTGTTGACACCTGCACCAGAGACTCGTGTTCGATCGCTCTCAAAGAGCTAAGGCCAGAGAGCTTGGGCTAGAAAGCTTAACTCAGTGTGATTTGAATTGTGATTTGGATAGAGTATCAAAGTGCATGGCTTGCCCATTTGCTTTGTCACTTACGACAATGCCCATTGCGTGCTCAAAGGTTACTTTGGTGCCATTTGCCGCTCTGGGTGGGTAGAAAACTGTCTGGAGCACCCTAATACATTGTGCCCAAACTTTTGCCAAACTATCTTCTAAATCCTTGCGGCTTGAGTAATGTTTTAGACTTGCCGTTCATTTTTTGAAAAGGGCAAGGCGCGAACCGTTCCAAAAAAGCAGCGGTAGACTGGAAACATCACGACTGCCTTGCATTAGGTTTTAAATCGTTATTCACAAGAATGCCTCGTCTGGGTCGCTCACAGGGTAAACTCAACAAACGGTGGGGTCGTGTTGAGCCTTGCGTACCACCTTATCTACCAGTTTAATGGGTTCTTTCCTGACCTGTGTTCCATAAATCCTTGACACAAAAACTCCTTTGCACATAATGGCTATCCACAAACTTACCCTAAAAGTTAGAAGGCGGACTGAGGTGGTAGGCTCCATCTAGGTCAGACACTTCATTTTTCATAAGTCATTTCATAGGTCATTTTGTAGGGCAAGTTTCAGGGCAAGCGATCGCCACACAACGAAAATTTGGCAGATTTGCTTTAGTTGTTATTTTGTTGTTAACAGAATGGCTACAGATGCTTTAGGCTACAGCCGTGTTACCAGAGATAGCCTTTACCGGAATAGCCTTTAAAGCTCTTGCCAACTTTAAAGCTCTTGCCAACTTTGCAGAGATGCAAGACCCGCAGCACAAGTCAAGTTGTATTGCAGCGGTGTAATAGTGATGTAATTTTTCCGAATCGCCTGGACATCTGTGGGTGCTTGGCGAAACCACTCCAGCTCAGCCCCAGCGGCCTTCAGGGTGGCCATCTCCACAGATTCAGGCTCAACTTCGTCAGAGTCTTCAATCACCTCGCCCGACAGCCAGTAGTAGGTTTTGCCCCTTGGATCGAGACGTTTTTCAAACATATCAAAGTAGCGGCGAATGCCTTGACGGGTCATGGCAACTCCGGCAATTTCATGCTGAGGCACCGGAGGAATATTAACGCTGAGCAATGTGATCTGCGCCAAAGGATGTTTGTGCAGATGAGTTGCGAGCTTGTTGGCAAAATCGGCGGCGGGCTGAAAGCCCTGAGAAGAATAGCTGGCAAGACTGAAGGCAATGCTAGGAATGCCCTCCAGTACGCCCTCCATAGCCGCAGATACAGTCCCTGAATACAGCACATCTGTTCCCAAGTTCGCTCCATGATTGATGCCCGAAAGCACCATATCGGGTGGGCTACTGAGCAATGTTCCCAAGGCTAGCTTGACGCAATCGGAGGGCGTTCCTGAGCAAGCCCAAGCTTTGATAGAAGGATGAAACGCAGACTCTACAACTTCTGCTCGAATCGGATCATGCAGCGTCAGCCCATGTCCGGTGGCAGAGCGTTCCCGATCGGGGCAAACGACGGTAACTTGATGCCCTGCGATCGCCAATGTATTTGCCAATGTCTGCACGCCCAGGGCAAAAATGCCGTCATCGTTACTCACCAGAAGATTCATAAAGGCTAGAGAAATCTAGAGTCCAGATCTAGTTTAATCAGACCGTCAAGATAAGAAGTCTAGACTTGCTTGGAATCTGTCTCCCTAAGCCTCGTTCTCAGCCTCATTTGCCACCCTGCATTTGTAGCAATGGCGCAGACAGTTCCGCTGAGTGGCTCTATCTTCGCTGGCTGAGGGTTAGCTAGATTGGGGGCATAAAGATGTTCTGGGTAATGCATTTGCCGCTACTCCGTTGTCTGCTGCATCACAGGGGTGATGTTTGTTTTGTGAATGATGCGCGTTTATCAGATTTTTATCGAGGTTGGCTGATTGAGATTACCCCTATAGAGTTGGGTTTTCAAATGGTTTGCTACTCTCCCTGCCGCGAAAAAATTAAAGATATGACTACCTACAGCTCAGAAATTGAAGCTTTGCGAGTCGCTAAGCACACGATTAACGGGTACGCGGCCTGCCAAGCCATTTCTATTTTTCTGAGGGAAAGCTTTGAGGCAGACCGCCTGTGCTTTGAAGAATGGCGATCGCTTCACCAGTCTCTACGGGTGCCGATGAAGCCTCACTAGGCTTGAAGCTTTCAAAATGAATGCCCTGAAGCGATTACCGTTGAGATTGGCATGGTTCAAAATCCGCCAAAAATATTTTTGGCGGGTTTGCGCTGATTTTGCGAAGCGATGGTTTGATGGGGATAGCTCCTTGAGTTGCTCTTTGGATCGGGGATAAATTGACTCCAAAGATTTTTTGAAAACGCGGACTGTTTTTAACAAAAATCTTTGGTTTTATTCAATTCACAATCCTCTAGAACCGCTGAAGGAGCTGTGCCTCTAGAGATGATGCAATCCCTATGAACGAAACCCTGCTCAACGATCGAGACTATACGGTCATTATCGCTAAAACGACGGTAGACTCAGGCACAAAGCCGCCTGGATTTGCCGAGCGCTGGATAGCTGCCCAAGCCGCAGTGTTAAAGCTTATCCAAGTCTGCGAAGCCTTTGACCCAGACGGTATCACGGTGTATGTCTCCTGCCGATCGCCTCAAGCAGACTGCATCTTTAAAAAATATGAACAGGTCAAAAGCGCGAATTTAGAGCAGGTGATTGAGGCGGGCTATCCCCCTGGCAATATCAATTTGCTAGAAGTTTTGCAAACCGAGCTAGAAGACTATTTTGCCCGAAAGGCGGCAGGTCAAACCAAAGCCAATGGTGAAATGATTGTGGTGCTGCTGGATGGCGAACCCAGCGATCGCATGGCGGTAGCTAACGCTATCAAAGCAGCCACCTACAAAATGGACGTTGATCAAGAGTTGGGCATTGGCTTTGTTCAAATTGGAGAAGACCTGATCGCCAAGGGTTACTTAACAGCGCTAGATGACAACCTTCAGGCGGCAGGAGCCAAGTTTGATATTGTCCATACTGCCCTCCTAGGGGCGATCGAGCCAGATGCGCTCACCGCGTTTTTGATGCAGGTCTTGCAAGGCTAGAGTTTGCCAGATGAGACTTCGTAAGATTAGGGCTTGTAAGATGAGAGCCAGCTTTACTCTTTTAGATCTTGCAGTACGGTTTTTGAAGCAATGCGCGTCTTTTTGCGATCGGCATCCGATAGATCACCCCCTGCCTGTAGGCGGGTGGCGTTGTCTTGCAGCACGGTAGCCGCGTTTTGGTCGCCCATTTGCAGAGCCGTTTTAGCCGCAGATTGCAGCATGGTGGCGGCTCCTGCCCGATCGCCCTGCTGTAGTTTCGTTTCGGCAATTTGAGTCTGGCGATACTTAGCCAGCGCTAAGATATGCTGCTGGACTTCAGCATTGAGGGCAGGCTGATAGTGCAGGAGAACGTTGGCTTCGATGGGGATGTTCTCAGAGAGCAGACCGACTTGTCCGGTGATCGGGTCATCGTAGCGCACCTGAACTTGGGCGATCGGCTGAATGCCTTCTGGAAGCTGCTGAATGTAGAGATTGGTCAGCACGACTCTGGGGCTATCCATCATCAGATCTCCCAAACGCACAATGTGCTGCCCGCCTTCGTAGAGCGCATTCAGCTCGATCGTATCTGGAACGACTTGGGCGATCGGCTTTAGCTCGGCTAAATTGGCCTGAGGAGACAGGGACAGCAACAGATGGGCATTGGTCAAGCCGACGGACTGAATCCGAGTAAAGAGCCGACTAAACGCGCTAACGGCAGCTTCAGGACGCTGAATATAGGAAAGCGAACCTCCCCCAGCATCCGCAATTTTTTCAAGGATGTCCTGATTCCAGCGATCGCCAAACCCCAAGGTATTCAGAGTAATGCTGTAATTGGCCGCCAGACCTGCAAGCTTCAGGCAGCGTGGATTGTCACCATGTTCGTTTTCGCCATCCGTCAGCAAAAAAGCCTGGGAGATACTATCTTTCTTGCCCTTTGCTAATTCCTCGATGCCCAGCCGCATACCTTCATCGATCGCGGTACCGCCGCTGGCCTGGAGCTGCTGAATCTCTCGCTTAACGCGGCTGGGGTCTTCCATGATTTGATTAGGCACCAGCACCTTAGCTCGATGGTCAAACACCACAATAGAGAGGCGATCGCCCGGTGAGAGGCTATCTACAATATGGCTTGCCGCCTGCTTCACGGTTTCTAAGGCACGCCCATTCATAGAGCCGCTGTGATCAAGGATGAGGCAAAGGTTGAGCGGGGCATGGCGATCGCGAGTATCGGCGACCGCCGACAGCGAAATGGCTAACTGTCGCTGACTGCTGGCTTGGGTAGCATCCAAATTAACATCACCCAATGCAGCTTGCAAACCGACTCTCATGGTGGAAGGCTCCAAAGTTAGAAATGGGATTGAGGAGAAGCAAGCGATCGCGATGGGCACAGGGTCTTGCAGAGGTTCAGATGCAAGACCCTAAACGCAAGCGGTAAGCACAGGTATCGAGAGGTGTAACTTCATTTTGCCATCCTAGCTTTACGGAGGGTGTTTGCTCTCAACTATTTACGCCTAGATGTCCTGGAGGTTCGGATATCACTAGCTTGATCGCCTTTACCAGCGGTCACGGTTGCCCACGGGTTTACGTTACTATGATAAAAACGATGCTCCTTTTTTAAGCAACAGCACGCTCGGGTTTTATCAAATATGGGTTCTATTAAAGCGGTTCAGTCGCAATACTACGGAGATGTCTCTTATCGCACTCCGCCACCAGACCTACCTTCACTGCTGTTGAAGGAACGCATTATTTACCTGGGGCTGCCGTTGGTCTCATCGGATGACTTCAAGCGGCAGCTAGGGGTTGATGTGACAAAGTTGATCATTGCCCAACTGCTGTACTTACAGTTTGAAGATCCCGACAAACCGATCTTCTTCTACATCAATTCGGTAGGGACTTCCTGGTACACCGGAGATGCGATCGGCTACGAAACTGAAGCCTTTGCGGTCTGCGACACCATCAACTACGTCAAGCCTCCAGTTCACACCATTTGTTTGGGTCAGGCAATGGGTACGGCTGCGATGATTTTGGCGGCAGGTGCCAAGGGCTTTCGAGCCAGCTTGCCCCATGCCACGATCGTTTTGAACCAGCCCCGCACAGGCGCAAGGGGTCAGGCAACCGACATCCAAATTCGGGCGAAAGAAGTGTTGGAGAATAAAGCCGCAATGCTCGATATTCTCTCTAAGAGCACAGGTCAGCCAGTCGAGAAGATTGCCAAAGATACCGATCGCACCCTCTACATGACCCCCCAGGTGGCAAAAGAGTATGGGTTAATCGATCGCGTGTTAGAAAGCATCAAAGACTTGCCTAAGCCTTTGCCAGCGGTTATTTAAGCCTCCCAACGTCATAAACAAAGCAAGGCTTAATCTGAGTAAGCCGTTCACATTCTCTATCTTCTAGACCTATGCCTGTCGATGGTGTTTTACGAGTTCCATACAACATTCCAGGTAGCCAAAACTGGCAGTGGATCAATATCTTCACGCGCTTGAGCCAAGAGCGGATTATTTTCTTGAATCAACCGCTGACGGATGGTTTGGCAAACTCGATCATTTCTGCGCTGCTTTATCTAGATTCGGAAGACCAGACCAAACCCATTCGACTCTATATCAACTCGCTGGGTGATCCGGTGGATGCGGGCATGGCTAACGTCACGGCAGGCAATATGTCGATTATGGCGGGCATGGCAATCTATGACACGATGCGGCATATTAAGTCTCCGGTGATGACCATTTGCTTGGGTCAGGCAGTGGGCATGGCGGCAATGCTGCTAGCGGCAGGCACAAAGGGCAATCGCGTGAGTTTGCCGCATTCCACTATCGTCCTTGATCACCCTCGTATCGGCGGTCAGGGTCAGGCGACCGATATTGAGATTACGGCGAGAGAGGTGCTGTCTAAGAAAGCTCTGATGCTGCAAATCCTGGCTGAAACTACAGGGCAATCGGTTGAGCAGATTACCAAAGACACCAATCGTACGCTTTACATGACTCCGCAACAGGCAAAAGACTATGGGCTGATCGATCGCGTGCTTGAAAGCCCCAAAGATCTTGTCTAGCCCTGTGGCCGTTACCTAAGTTCTCTATCCTTAACCTTCTTAAACCTATGCCTATTGGAGTTCCCAGCGTCCCATACCGTCTTCCCGGTAGCTCCTACGAGCAGTGGATCAACATTTATGAGCGGCTGTTTCGAGAGCGAATTATTTTTCTCTCAGAAGAAGTAGACGATGGCATTGCGAATGCGATCGTGGCTTACATGCTCTATCTGGATTCAGATGATCAAACTAAGCCCATTTATCTCTATATCAACTCCCCTGGCGGGTCAGTGACGGCAGGCATGGCCATTTATGACACCATGCAGCATATCAAGTCAGAAGTCGTCACCATTTGCGTGGGCTTAGCGGCTTCTATGGGTGCGTTTTTGCTGACGGCAGGCAGCAAAGGGAAGCGGCTCGCCTTGCCTCACTCCCGCATCATGATTCACCAGCCGTTGGGGGGTACAGGCGGTCGTAGACAGGCAACCGATATCGATATTGAAGCCAAGCAAATTCTGAGAGTTCGGCAAGAGCTAAACGAGTTAATGGCGCACCACACGGGCAAATCGGTTGAGCAGATTGCCAAAGATACCGATCGCGACAACTTTATGTCTGCCGAAGAAGCGATGGCCTATGGATTAATCGATCGCGTGGTTGATCAAACAACTTAAGCGAGATCTGAACTTCGCTTATCATGGGTGGCAGAACTGTTGGAAGTTCTGCCATTATTCATACATATACAAAGTAAATTCTTGTAAAAGAAGATCGCCCAAATTCGAGTTTGTAAACAGGTTTATAGACAGTTCTGTTCGCAGACGCATTGATGGAGATTGCAGACTGCTATCGGGTTTTGGGTTTGAGAATGGGGGCTTCCTACGAAGATATCAAAGCCTCATATCGCCGTTTGGCAAGAATTTACCATCCAGACTCCAATCCAGACAACCAGCAGCAGGCCAAAGAAAAGTTTATTCAGCTTACAGATGCCTATCGTCGGCTGATTAATGTTGTTCAGCCTCCAGCAAGTGATAAAGATTCACCGACCGTAAACCTCAAGCAAGAGCGTCCGGCTTCTCCGCCCAAGTCTGCTCAGGTCAAGGTATCGGTAAAATCTAAATCGCCACCTTTACAAAATTCTCCAGAGCTATCCCCTACCGATCGCAAGTTGAAGCGCGAGGCCTATGGGCAACTTCAGCAAATTCTGAAAGAACAGCGATTTCCTAGAGCGATCGCTCTGGTAGAAGGGTTGGCACAGCGACTGCCAGAAGATATTGAAGTGCGGCAGTGGCAGGCCATTACTTACCAGCGGTTTGCTCGATACTTAATTCAAAATCGGCAGGGTGAGAAGGCCAGAATTTACCTTAAAAAGGCGCTGCGTACCGATCCGCATAACAAGTCTCTCTGGCAAGAGGTCAATCGAGACTTTCAGCGATTAGAACAGCTTGAACTGTATTAGAGAAAGCTTTAGCTAGCCCGTCCCATAAAATTGAGCGGTGCATCAGGGAGAAAATAGCTGTGAATCACGCGATCGCTTTTCGTTTAGAGCAATACACGCTGAAGCGTCCCCAAGAAGTCCTCCTCGTCACCGCAGAGATCGCGGGTGAACAGGATGAGCTGGTGATTTTCAAAGGCTTTTCTAGTTCGCTAGTGCGCTCTACGGCCTTTGACCCAGATGTGCCCATGCTGCCCGATGAGGCTAAAATTGTGGCGATCGATCGGCTAGTGGCTCCCTATCAGCCTGATAACATTCGGTATCTTCAGCAGGGGTTAACTTGGGAAGAGATGCAAAAGGTTCTGGAAGAGGTAGGAGTTTAATGCTCTGCTTTCAACTTTCAACCGCCGCTCACCTTTGCCTTGTAACCCATCTGAATTAGAATTTGCACCAGCTTCTGGCCATGATCGCCCTGGATTTCAATTTCATTGTCTTTTAGGGTTCCCCCTGCACCACACTGTGCCTTGAGCTGCTTGAGTAAATCTGCCAGCGTTTCAGGTTTTGCCTGAAATCCGGTGATAACGGTCACGGTTTTGCCTTTACGCCCCTTGCGAGAAGCCTGGACGCGCAGGTTTTGCTGGTTGGGCGGGAGTTCTGCGATCGGTCGCTCTAAAGCTTCAGAATTTTGGGTGGCGGCACTGCCAAATTCGGAATAGACTACACGGGCGATCGCTTTAGATTGAGAAGAATTTTTACGGTTAGAAGTAGACATTTGAAGGTCAACCTAGGGTTGAAACAGAGGAAGCAATCTGTCTTTTAAGGATTTGCACCGCTTGGACTCTTTATAATAGGGACTACTCTACTATCCCCTCTGATCTGCTGTGACTCTCACCCCCCTCACCCTCGGCTCTTCTACTTCTGAACCCCAAACTGCCCAACGCCCCGATGCTCTGGGTCGCTTTGGCAAGTTTGGCGGCAAGTACGTTCCCGAAACTTTGATGCCAGCCTTGAGCGAATTGGAAGCAGCTTTCTATCAATATCGCAACGATCCAGAATTTCAGCAAGAGCTGCAAGGCTTGCTCAAAGACTATGTGGGCAGAGCGACCCCTCTTTACTTTGCTGAGCGCTTGACCCAGCACTTTGCCCGCCCAGACGGAACAGGCGCACAGATTTATCTAAAGCGGGAAGACCTTAACCACACTGGGGCGCACAAGATTAATAACGCCCTAGGACAAGTGCTGCTGGCTAAGCGCATGGGCAAACGCCGCATCATCGCTGAAACTGGAGCCGGACAGCATGGCGTGGCTACCGCAACGGTTTGTGCTCGGTTTGGGCTAGATTGCATTATTTACATGGGTGTTCATGACATGGAGCGGCAAGCGCTCAATGTGTTTCGGATGCGGCTCATGGGGGCAGAGGTGCGCCCTGTAGCGGCAGGGACGGGCACCCTAAAGGATGCGACCTCAGAAGCCATTCGGGATTGGGTAACTAACGTTGAGACGACCCACTACATTCTAGGGTCGGTGGCAGGGCCACATCCCTATCCCATGATTGTGCGAGACTTTCAAGCAGTCATTGGGCAAGAAACGCGATCGCAATGTCAAGAAAAATGGGGTGGCTTACCCGATATTTTATTGGCCTGCGTTGGCGGCGGTTCCAATGCTATGGGGCTATTCCATGAGTTTATAGAAGAATCTCAGGTTCGGATGATTGGCATTGAGGCTGCGGGTGAAGGTGCCGATTCCGAAAAGCATGCGGCTACGCTGACGCGAGGACGGGTTGGGGTTTTGCATGGTGCCATGAGCTATCTGCTGCAAGATCAAGACGGCCAAGTGATCGAACCCTATTCCATTAGCGCTGGATTGGACTACCCTGGCGTCGGGCCAGAACACAGCTTTTTGAAAGATTCGGGTCGGGCAGAGTATTACAGCATTACCGATCGCCAAGCCTTAGAAGGCTTGCAGCAGCTCTCGCGTCTAGAAGGGATTATTCCAGCCTTGGAAACAGCTCATGCGATCGCGTATTTAGAAGTCCTTTGTCCTCAGCTGGAAGGCAGTCCTCGCATTGTGATCAACTGTTCTGGACGGGGTGACAAAGATGTCCAAACGGTGATTAAAGCTCTAGATATGATGCCTGAGTAGAGCTAATTCAGAGACTATTCAGGGACTGTAAAGAGCATGTTGCAGCGATCGCGTCATTGATCGAGATTACACCCAGCCTCAACCTATCGTGACTACTCTAAAGGATGTCGCACTCAGATAGGAGATGTTTTTGTGATGCTTAATCATTGGCTAACCGCAGCCGCATGGACTTCAGCATTTCTGCTCATGCCTCAATCTATTCAGCCTTTTCAGCCTCTCTCTGCGGTTCAAGGATTTTTAGAGCAGGTGGGGATGCGTCACTCAGCCAACAGCCTTCATTCATCTAACAGCCTCAATTCATCTAACAGCCTCAATTCATCCAACAGCCTCCATCGAGCCAACAATCCTGTGGTAGCGCAGAACATAGAAGGCTCGGAGGCTGCGTTGGAGGAAGCAATCTTTCAGCAAATCAATCAGTATCGCCAACAGAACGGTCTGCCGTTGCTTAGCTCCAATTCTGCAATTGCTCAGCAAGCGCGTCAGCACAGCCAGAACATGGCAAAAAGCCGTGCCCTAAACCATGATGGTTTCAACGCTAGAGTTTCCGCCATTGGTGAGTCTATTTCTTACCGTAGCGCAGCGGAAAATGTGGCCTACAACATGGGATATGATGCCCCCGATCGCCAAGCTGTAGAGGGCTGGGTCAAAAGCACAGGACACCGCCAGAATATTGAGGGCAACTACAACCTAACCGGAATTGGGGTAGCCCAAAATGCTCAGGGCGAATGGTACTTTACTCAAATCTTTATTCAGCGCTAATCTGAGCAAAGCTTAAAAAATCAGATATCAATAATCAGATGTCAACATTGAAAGATTTTCAGGTGTACGATCGCGATCTCTCGAATGAGAGCTTAGAAGAATACTTACAGGCAGGGGCGATCGCCGTAGATACAGAAACAATGGGGTTGGTGCCGCAGCGCGATCGCCTCTGTTTGGTGCAGCTTTGTGACCCTGAGGGCAGAGTGACCGTCGTGCGAGTGGCTCAACGGCAAACGGAAGCCCCCTTGCTCAAACGGCTCCTAGAGACCAGCACCATTCCCAAAGTTTTCCATTTTGCCCGTTTCGACCTGGCCACTCTGCAATACTATCTGGATATCCAGGTGCAGCCAGTCTTTTGCACGAAGATTGCTAGCAAATTAGCGCGCACCTATAGCCCCAAGCATGGGCTAAAAGACTTGATACAAGAACTAGAGCAGGTAGAGCTAGATAAGACTGCCCAGAGTTCTGATTGGGGGAATGCCTCTAGCTTATCGAACGAGCAGCTTCGCTATGCGGCAAATGATGTGCGATACCTGCTCAGCGCTCGCTTAAAGCTCATAGAGATGTTGAAACGAGAAGAGCGATGGGATTTAGCGCAACAGTGTTTTGCCTGTCTGCCTACCTTGGTCGCGCTAGATCTGCTGCAATATCAAAATATATTTGAACATTAGCCTGCTTGCATCCAAGCTTTTTTGAAGCCCCATAACATACGCAAGAGGGCTATTAAAAATAGGCTACATCGATCATCCTCAAAGATTTAACCTCTGAGAGAGAGCTGATGTAGCCTACAATCACTTCGACTCTAATTTGCAGCCATTTTTAATTGCATGAGCCAAGCCGTTTCGTAGAGGGCTTGGCAACTTGCACCTACAAGTTAGCTACCGATCGCAGCCTTAAGGGGAATTACCGTTAAGGATTGGGTCTGAGAGAGCTGCTTGAACCCGTTCAATCCAATCACGGTATATCCTTGGGCATCATGATTTTGCAAGGTATCACCCACCGAATAAACCTTGTCGCTGTTCATAGTACCCAGTGGTCTTTGGCGTGTATCAACTAATAAATAATGCATAAGAACTCCTCAAATGTGTTAGGTTTACGAGCTAAAAAACAAACCCGCACGATCGTTTTAATCACCAAAATATGGCGATCAATTAGATTAATCTCACCGCACTCAAACCCTCTGGCTCTGCTAAAGAGACTGACCAGTAGCTGAAGATATCTCTTCACTACCGGAATCTCCTGTAGGGGGATTGTCCAGGAATTTTGGAGTGGGCGATCGCGCAATCTGCTCCTAAATCTAGCTGCCTTGCCGTTGAATTTAACTATCAACTGTTAAGGCTGAAATCTTTTGAACATCAAGCTTGAAGGCCGTCAGCTCAAGATTTCGCCAGCTTAGAAAAGCAAGTGGCTGTGAAGGGTTATATCAGTCCGTAACTGATAGAAAACAACAGCTCTAGAGTCCTTTGCCCTTACCCATTTGAAGCAACCTAGCTTATATCTTTCTAAATGATCTAAGAGTTCAACAGGTAAAGATCTTAACTCCAGCCAGTCGATGATAGTGCCTTGAAGCAACATCGAACTAACTGCTTGTCCGTTCCCCATCCTTATAACACGTCTTTTTTGAAATTGACAGAAGTTAAGAAGATTAAATTAGCTACCTATTTTCTTAATAATTTCCTGACCCAATCAACAGAAATATGGAGCAATCCCGCGCAGTCTATGCCTTGGAGAGCGTTCTGCTGAGTGCTAATAGTACAAAGAATATAGTACAAAAAACTCAATTGATTTATGAAAACTGATGGTGTAGTATCAAATCCCAATCTACATTTTCTACCAGGCTTACTTAAGGTTTCAATTGTGAAAGACTCTATCAACCAGAACTTGCAACTATGGAGCGATCGCGTTTTTATCCAAGGCCAGACTGCCAGATGAGTCGATCGCAATTTGTAATAACGACCTATGTCATGAAATCTTGAGCTAATCTCTAAAAGCGTCGTTGTTAAAAATGGGTCTAGAGTATTGGGCCGAACTTTAAGGTGCAGCATGAAGGTTCATCATGGCGATCGACAGTACAAAGGGTACTGTTAGAGGCCAAGATTTCAGAAAGTCTTAAGTTAGGAACGAGAACGAAATAAAACCGATATACCTGTAGGGGTTTAGCATTCGGCAGATGTGCCCTGGGTCGTAGCAAAGCGGATTGCCCGAATGCTAAACCCTTACGCTTGAGTTTCCGGTGTTATTTAATCCACGATCCCAGGAGGCAATACTCTATGGAGCTTCACGCCTTCTAAGCTGTGCCAGAGCTAAAAGCCTACGCTAGGTCGAATAACAGCACTTTGGCATCGAACGTTCACCTTAGCGGCCTTTCGTAGCTCATCTCTCGCTTCTATCGCCCCCTTCATTGAGGTTGACTTTGCCTTGAGTCACCTAAAGCTAAGGATCATGGATGAAACAAGGTGCCCTGGTAGGGGCGGGCTTAGCAAGTTATTGCATAGAGAAGCATAAAGCTATCTGCAAAACCCGCCCCTACGGAAGATTCTCTGAAGGTATTCAGGACATCCTCTTTTAAGGGCTACCGAATGACGAAAGAGATAGCCTACTAATTGAGATAAACCTCTCCAGCGGGGTCAATGTAAATTGAGGTGCGATCGCTCCCAAAATTTGGAGTTTCTCGAACAGTGACGGTAAGAACCCCCACTTCAGTTGGTTTTGCCTCTAGCTTGACGAGCAAAAATCCGTTATCTTGACGGCGAAACGTCAAAGTGGTGGGAACATCAAGGTTTTGCAGCGTCATCTCTGCCCGCCCCGCCAACGTTCGGTACTCCGTTACATCGATCACCTGGTAAGCGATTTCTGCCCCTGTCAAATTCACAAATCGAATGCTGACCTGACCCTGAACAGGCGTGATGGCTTCGTCTGGAACTAACGTAGGGTCGTCAGTACTGGAAGGTGGTGTAGTCGCATCAACAGGCGTCCGAGGGCGGGGAGAACGGTTAAATGGTGGCTCACCAAAAATCTCAGGATTGGGATTAACTTGGGCAAGAGCACCGTTCGGTGGCATTGTCCCTGAGAAAATGTTGCCCTCAAAAGCCATTAGAGCGACAGGAAAACTCACGATGAGCGCCAAGCTCTTAGGTTCAAACCATTGGCGGATGAATGACGTGCTAGAGCGCACTGTTTTTAGCAAAGGAAATACCATACGCTGCCTACTTAAAAATTTCCGATCCCGATTCTTGACTTATGCAGGCGAAGACAAAGGTTGTGGGAGGTTACGTTTCAAAAAACTTAACAACCTAACTGACTTTCTACGCAAGGACTTCAAGCCTCAAATGGCAGATCTTAGGGTTGAGGCTGTCGAGCATCTAAACGTTTTTTGACCCAACTTGCCACACCGCTTAAAAGAGCGCCCGCCATCAAAATGCCGATAGCTGGCGTAAATACAGGCTCCCAAAGTTTATACCAGAGATCGAGTCCCAGTGAAATGCCAAAGGAGTGACCCACAACGGCGATCGCCAGCCAAAAAAAGCTGAACAGAACTAGAAATAAATTTGCCATTAAAGCAAGATTTAGCCACTCTAAAAATTTATCCTTCATAGGGCCGAACGGTAGAGAGCATGAGTTTTGTACGATTTCTGATTGCTTCTAGATTACCAAAAAAATACGGCTGCACCCTCAACAGGAACAGCCATAGCGAAAGCGAAAATTGCTTAAAATCTGTAGAAAAACGAGTCAAACTAGCTCCCTACTAACTCTTCAATGTTTTCTAAATTGTCTGGATCTACGTAGTGGCAAGACACATCATCGACGCAAATCAGGGCCCAACCGGACTGATCAATGCCCATGAATTTGTATTCGCCTTGATCAATGAAAAAGCCCTTGTGGTTGCGAGTGTCTGGTTTGACATCAACGGTATTACCTTGCATGGAAGCCAGCTCCTTGAGTATTAAAATGAGTGATAAAAAATCAGCTATGAGCATAGCTAATCTCCAACTTCACCAAATCTTATCACTCAGTTTCTGATTTCTCTATTAAAAATATTTGCGAAATAGTTAGATAGGATACATAAAAAAACACGATCGCAAACGATAGGGGATAAGACCTGTGCTTCAACAGCATCAGTCGCTGAGGCATTGAGCCAGGGTTTCCTCTTGCGAAAGCAAAGACTGTAAAGTGTGAAGTTTTACGTTACTCAGCGTCAAAAAGCCATGCTTTAACGCGGTTTAAGCTCTTCCAGTCCGGCTTTCTGCTTAATCCTTCTTTAAAGTTTTCCTTTAACTCATCATTTAGCTCGGGAGACACCATAATGATCTGACCCGCTAACTCCACATGCTGCCGCACGCCTTTTTGATTGGTTTCTAGCATGGCGATCGCCAAATTTACCCGAGCTTGAGGGTCTTGAGGATTCAGCTTCACGGCTTTTTGAGCTGCTTTAAGGGCTTGACTTGGCTTGTCAGCCAGCAGATAAAGCCATGCTAAACAAGTCCATGCTGAGCTGGTTTTGGGAGCGCGATCGCAGACTTCCTTAAAAACAGGTAGCAGCGTTTCCACTGACTCGCCAGCTTTATATCGCTCTAAGCCTTGGTCAAACAAATCCTCAACCGAAATCTCTTCAGTCATAGTCACCGATAAAGAATGTCACGGTCTACTAGAGTACCGTAGATGCAGCACCCAAATGCGGCTCTCCTGATTGGGATCGCAAATTTACAGCTAGAGTCTCAAGTCTTAGGATGGGGACATTTTTGTGGGCGTGCGGAGCACGCCCACAAAAATGTCCTAGGAGTAATGGCCATAATTCACGAATTAAAAAGGCGCAACAAACAAAAGAGGATTTTGTAGCACGCCACAAAATCCTACTCTAGGAGTTAAATATCCATCTCAACTCAGCCAAATCATTGAAGCTACAAGCGCAGTTCTATGAGAATGACTTACCACAGCCGCAAGTCTGGCTGGCATTGGGATTGGTAAACTGAAAGCCGCCCCCAATCAAGGCATCGCTGTAGTCCAGCATCAAGCCATAGAGATACAGCATGCTCTTTGGATCGCAAATCACCTTGAAACCTTCGTAGTCGTAAACCTCGTCGGTTTCTCGAATATTGCTAGCATCTTCAAAGTCCATCATGTAAGACATGCCCGAGCACCCCCCCTGCCGCACGCCTACACGTAGACATAAATCTTTGCCTTGCTTATCTCGTAGCGCTAAGACATGGCGCAAGGCGGCATCAGACATCAAAATCCCACGCTGTTGCGGTTGAGTTGCCTGTGTCATCTGTTCAAAACTCCCAATATTTGGCTTGTCTCTACTCTGATAGTAACGGATTCATCCCGAGGTTTTATCCTCAAGCCGTCAGGATTGCATTAGCATCAATAGAATCACCGCATCTGCACATTAAGATTTTTCGCGGCAGCGTTGGGCGCAAGCCACCCGCCGAATCCTTCTGAGGCGCTTAACGCACTGTCATTCCTCTACTCATTCTAGCTTTGGTTTTATCTATGACTGCTCTCAGAGGCACTACCCGTCGTCGGCTCAAGAAATTGCATCAGGTTCCCAGCGTTTGGGAGGGAGACTGCCGCAGCTTGGGTTCTAGCACTATCCTCAGCATTGAGCCGCAGCTCAGCGATCGCGGTCAATGCATTCTTTGGATGGACGGAACCGAGGGGATTGTCCGAGCAATGGACATGGCACCTGAAGATGCAGGGCAAGAGGCGATCGTGAGAACCTTGCTGCAAGCTATGGAATTTCCCCACGGCTCAGCTATGCCTGCCCGACCTCAAAAGATTATTGTGCGCGATCGAGAGCTGCAATTCTTTCTGCGCGGCGTCTTACAAGATCTTGACATTGTGGTGGAATATGCCCCTGAACTTCCCTTAATTGACGAATTCTTTGATGGTTTACAGGGCATGATGCAGTCTCGTCCGCCAGAGCTGCCAGAAGAGTACATTCAGCCGATGGAAGCGATCACCCGGCAAATTTGGCAGGATGCCCCTTGGGAAACTCTGGATGAGGAAAAGATCATCTCCCTGGAGCTAAATTATGGCGATGTTGGCATGCTCTATGTCTCGATTTTAGGGATGTTGGGGGTAGAGTATGGCCTACTCATGTATCGCTCTCTGGAGTCGCTCAAAAAGTTTCGGCAGCAGGTTTTATTGGCCGGAGAAGAAACTGAAGACCTGGAATCTGCTTTCTTAGAGCAAGACTGCCTGTTTGTCACCTTTGATCAAGATGATGAAGAATGGCAGGACGAGGACGATCGCGACGACGAATTTTCTACTTTCTACGCTGAAACAGGGGTGCGCCCTGCTTTCGGTAATTTGCACCCCTTAGAGGGAATGCGGCCTGTCCTTTACGAAGAAGAAGCCCGCGTCGTGTTAGTGGCGCTCGATGCCCTGCACCGCTTCTTTCGGCAGCATCTTGCTAAACTTGCCTCAGACTTCCCGCTGGTGCAAAGCCGCTATCGCATTCCTGATCCTAAGGAGGCAGCGCAGAAAATTTCCGTTAAGGTCAGCACTCTGCCTGCGATCGCCGAGGAATTATTTGAAATGTCGGCTGAGTCCGATGCTGAAGAGGGTTGGGCAATGGAACCCACGCCCGTCCTCAGAAATGACTTGATTCCCGGCAATTCTTTCTATAGCCTGGGGGCAATGCCTTGGGATACCTTAGACATTCTGCGAACTAGCGTTAAGTTTTATCAAAATTTAAACGTCGATTTTTCTAGAGGCAGCGATGGCTTTCCGGTGATTCTGATTCAAACCTCTCGCCCCAAAGCCCTAACGCTAATTGATGCACTCAAAGCTTCGGGTGGACTCAAGGCAATTTGCTTCAACCCCGGTGAAGACCCTATCTCGGGCGATCGCTACGACCTCGGTATCTTGCAAACCGAAAACGGCGAAATGCACCTGTTTGGAGAGTTTTTAGAGGCCGATCCAGTTCATATCCAGGCGCGCAAAAAGTGGGATCAGCGCTGCAAAAAAATCAAGGGATACTGCGGCCTCGTCATCGCCAAAGGCTTTACAGGCGCATCAAAAGGTAATCCTGAATTTACCGACATGCTGGCGCTGTTTGAAGCTCGGTCAATCTCGGCTAAAGAGTTGGGGTTAGGCTCCTTACAGCTCATGCCTTACTTTGAGTGAGCGATCGCTTCTGCGGAACTAAGAGTAAATTTATTTAACGTAAAGGTTTACAGGATGCTCGGTCTACCCTGTCAAGCCCTTATGCCTCAAAGCACACCGCTGAGATCATCCCGTAAAAAACTGTTCACGAAGAACTGTTACAGTTCATGGCAAAGTCGAGATAGAGGGTCAGTCACGATGATAGGATTCCTGAAAAATGTTCAGAGAAAAATCCATGGCAGAAACTCTTACTGGACAAACTCCCTTGTTTGGCGGTAGCACTGGCGGACTCCTCAGCAAAGCCGACGAAGAAGAAAAGTACGCGATTACCTGGACTAGTCCTAAAGAACAGGTGTTTGAAATGCCTACAGGCGGCGCAGCTACGATGCGGCAAGGTGAAAACCTGCTATATCTGGCTCGCAAAGAGCAGTGTTTGGCTCTAGGTGGGCAGTTGCGCACCAAGTTTAAGCCCAGAATTGAGGATTTCAAGATTTACCGGGTTTACCCCAGTGGCGAAACTCAGTACTTGCATCCAGCAGATGGCGTTTTCCCTGAAAAGGTGAACGCTGGACGCGAAAAGGTGAACGCAATTGCACGCAACATTGGCAGCAACCCCGAACCGGCTGCGGTCAAGTTTACGGGCAAGAAAACCTACGACTCTTAATTGGGTTGTGGCAGCGTTTCAGCTCTAGGCTTTACCAATGGATGTTCAAGGGTTTCTCCAAGACCCTTGAATGTCCTGGGAACCAAACTTTTCATGCGGTGGACTGTGCCACTGCGTAAAACACAAAGGGCATTGCTAGATTCTGAGGAGCATTTTTTATTAGAGGGACGGATCTCCCTTCCCATAGAAACTATCCTCTAGTTCAGCAAGGCCATTCAAGCGATAGCTTGGCTCAATTTCAGTTTCCATATGCGGTTTGCAGGGGTAGAGTCTCTCTACCCCTTTATTTTTGCTAAAACCTATAGATCCATTGCCCAGATGGTCGCCCTATCCGAGAGCGTTTCTGTGGAGGTTGTGCGCCCGCCAGCATATCGGGGCATTGCTGGCAGGAGATAACTCTTCAAAGGGCACAGAGCATCCTGCGAAAATCATC
The DNA here is from genome assembly GCA_036703255.1 of Coleofasciculaceae cyanobacterium. Taxonomy (GTDB): domain Bacteria; phylum Cyanobacteriota; class Cyanobacteriia; order Elainellales; family Elainellaceae; genus Drouetiella. The sequence continues at coordinate 45,722 of DATNPL010000131.1, read as the reverse complement.
AATGAGCAGCGCTACATATCTTAATTTTTCTAAACATAGTGACAACAGGTATAAGACCTTATAGAAAAAGAAAAAGCGTTAAGAATTCTCCTAACGCCTTTCTTTACTTCAGTTTTCGCATTCAGAAAACTAGGATTTTGTCCCATCGCGGCTAGCAGTCTGAATGTAAAGAATTAACAGAAAAACTGAGGGAACCAAAACAAACAGAATAGTAGCAACAAATCCTAAATCATTAACTTGCATTAGACCCAGCCTCGCATAACTGAATTGCCGAAATGGATTCAAAAATACTTCCAAGATTAAGAATACATCTCAACTTGGATCAAAACGAGTAACCTAACCTACTTCCCTGGTTTCGTGACTACGCTCACGGCTCCATGCACTAGAGCCTGACAGGCCAGGCGGTAGTTGTCGGGCTTCTTCCGAAGTTTACGATCTTCTACTTCAGTTCTGGGAGAGAGGTTCTGCATACCCTCGACAATTTCGACAACGCAGGTGCCACATTGACCGTAACCGCCACAGGTCATCATTTTGCCCATGAACGTGTACAGATCGATACCGTTCTCTAAGGCTTTGAAACGGAGATTCGCTCCTTCTGCTGCAAATGCCACCTTATCTTCTTTAACAAACGTAATACAGGGCATTGATTTTACTTGGGACTCGGTTGTAGATGGCTCGACCGTCTGTTCAGCCCTCTGTTCGGTTGGCTGGTCAGGTTCGGGTTCTAAGCCTTGTTGAGAATCTTCCTTAGAGCCTGTCTGCATAGTGCTTGCAATCGCCTCTCACACTAGTTACACTTCTTTATACACTTTCATTTTTACAAGCTTACAGCCAAACTGCACAAGGTTCGGTTTTCCGACCTCATCCAAGTCGCCAATGAAGATAAGGAGGCAGTTTGATGTTGAGCGATCCCATAGGATACGGTGCTCCTTGATCTGGTAGTCTAACCAGTATTAGGCACCTTAATAAAAGGCTGAAGGAATCGTTGAAATTTATTCGTTTAGGAGGAGCGTAGTCGATGGGACTACCCTGGTATCGCGTACATACAGTCGTCCTAAATGATCCAGGGCGGCTGATCTCTGTGCATCTGATGCATACTGCTCTGGTGTCGGGTTGGGCTGGATCAATGGCGCTCTATGAGCTAGCCATCTTTGATCCTAGCGACCCAGTTTTGAATCCAATGTGGCGGCAGGGCATGTTTGTCATGCCCTTCATGGCGCGTCTTGGTGTGACTGACTCTTGGGCTGGCTGGAGCGTTACGGGCGCAACAGGAGTTAACCCTGGTTTTTGGTCGTTTGAAGGCGTTGCTGCTGCTCAGATTGTCCTGTCGGGTCTGCTGTTTTTGGCAGCCTGCTGGCATTGGGTTTACTGGGATCTAGAGCTATTTAGAGATCCCCGCACGGGCGAACCTGCTCTCGATTTGCCCAAGATGTTTGGAATTCACCTGTTTTTATCAGGTCTACTCTGCTTTGGGTTTGGCGCATTCCACCTGACGGGTGTGTTTGGGCCGGGGATGTGGGTTTCTGACCCCTATGGTTTAACGGGCCACGTTGAACCTGTCGCGCCAGCATGGGGGCCTGAAGGCTTTGATCCGTTCAATCCAGGCGGCATCGTAGCGCACCACATTGCTGCGGGTATTGTTGGCATCATTGCAGGTCTGTTTCACCTTACGGTTCGTCCTCCCGAGCGCCTCTACCGTGCTCTGCGGATGGGGAATATTGAAACTGTTTTGTCCAGCAGTATTGCTGCGGTTTTCTTTGCTGCTTTCGTAGTGGCTGGAACCATGTGGTATGGCTGTGCGGAAACGCCTGTTGAGCTGTTTGGGCCAACCCGTTACCAATGGGATAGCAGCTATTACCAGAAGGAGATCACTCGGCGGGTTCAGGCAAGCTTGGCGGATGGCGCTAGCCTTTCTGAAGCTTGGTCTGCAATTCCTGAGAAGCTTGCTTTCTACGACTACATTGGTAACAACCCTGCCAAGGGTGGCTTGTTCCGAACAGGGCCAATGGTCAAGGGTGATGGTATTGCTCAAGACTGGGATGGTCATGTAGTGTTCAAAGACTCTGATGGCCGAGAGCTTTCGGTTCGTCGGATGCCCAACTTTTTTGAAACATTCCCTGTTGTCTTGGTTGACAGCGACGGCATTGTTCGAGCAGATATTCCCTTCCGCCGTGCAGAATCTAAGTACAGCTTTGAACAAGCTGGCGTTACGGCAAGTCTGTATGGTGGCAAGTTAGATGGTCAAGTCTTCAAAGATCCAGCTATTGTCAAGCGTTTTGCGCGTAAGGCTCAGTTGGGTGAAGCGTTTGAGTTCGATCGCGAGACTCTAGGTTCAGACGGGGTTTTCCGCACTAGCCCTCGTGGTTGGTTCACGTTTGGACATGCGTGTTTTGCGCTACTGTTCTTCTTTGGTCATATTTGGCATGGCTCTCGGACGCTGTTCAGAGATGTGTTTGCTGGGATTGACCCTGATCTTTCTGAAGAGCAAGTAGAGTGGGGCTACTTCCAAAAGCTGGGAGACAAGACCACTCGGCGCAAAGAGGCGATCTAGGTTACGCTAGGTGTTGAGAGAGGACTGGCGATCGCCCCCACAGATGGCGATACTAACTGGCTCTCTCTTTAACACCTATCTACTCAGCCTTGGTTCAAGGTACATGCAAACGAGATAGGCTCTGTTCTTCCCGTTTCGCATGGCTGGATCGGTTAAAGGGTTCAGAAAAATGTTCATATTCGCCCTTGAGGATCTCTGATTATGGAAGCTGTTGCTTACATTCTGGTACTGACGCTGGCACTTGGTGTTTTATTCTTTGCGATCGCCTTCCGCGAACCGCCTCGCATTTCTAAAGACTAATTTCGACAGAGGGCAAATTGAGCTTTTAGAGTGCGTTCTGTACCTCCCGAAGCTCTAGAAATAGGTCTGGTAATGGCGCTACCATTACCAGACCTATTTTTGTTATCCCTTTAACTGTCTATGAGCATCGTAAAGTTGAACATGGCGAACTTAGCCCGATATGCAGCGTATTTAGAAAGCCACTGATTGTTGGGTTCTATGGCGATTGAGCGATCGCCTCTTTGAATTGCAATCCTCAATTGCAGTATGATGGTAGGCGTGAGTCCTGTGCTGAATTGGGCACAATTTTTTATCGAGCATGTTTTTCCCCCGGAGGGTGTCAATGTATGCGCTGTCCAGTCTGCCAATGTCCAGATAACCGGGTTTTGGAGTCGCGTTCAGCCGAGTCTGGTCATAGTGTGCGGCGGCGGAGAGAGTGTCTGCAATGTACGCATCGCTTCACGACCTATGAACGAATTGAGTTTGTGCCCATCGTTGTCATTAAACGAAGCGGCGATAGAGAGTCATTCGATCGCTCAAAGGTTTTGCGTGGCTTAGTAAGAGCCTGCGAGAAAACGGGCACCTCGCCTATGCAATTAGAAAATATCGTTGATGAGATTGAGGTTGAACTTCAGCAGCGTGCAGTTCGAGAGGTTTCTAGTATCGAAATTGGTGAACTTGTGCTGAAGTACCTACGCACTTTAAACGAAGTTGCTTATATTCGTTTCGCTTCTGTTTACAAACAGTTTCGGGGTATCCGAGACTTTGTCGAAACCTTGGATCACCTCAAAGAATCTACAGAGCAAGCAGAGACTGTGCCTGTTGGCTCAGAAAATCGCGTTGCCACGGCACCTCTAAGCGTTTCTAGATAGATCTTTAAAAATCATACTTATCACATAGACTTGCCCCAACTTGTTTTAATCAGAGCACACTATCTTTAAGTTCTTATTCTCTCAAGTTACCTCAGGAAATCTGAATGAATTAGGATTTTGGCCTGTTCCTCTCTCAAGAGAGGATTTGATTGCGAACAAAATTGAGTTATCATGGTTCTTCTAGGGTCTGAAAATTTAGTAAGGCTCAAATTTTCTCAGGCAGCATTGATGCAATTAGTCGTGCGGGGCTGCGTGCTATCGAGTTCGCAGGGGTCACGCGCCGAAATTGACAACTTACTACTACGGAGATCGCCACTAGGAAACACATCGCATGGTCAATCAGGAATTAACAGATATTGGTTTTACCCACGAAGATTTTGCCGCTCTCCTCGACAAATATGACTATCACTTTAGTCCTGGAGACATTGTAGCTGGGACGGTGTTTAGCATTGAGCCGAGAGGCGCTCTGATTGACATTGGTGCTAAGACAGCCGCTTACATCCCTATCCAAGAGATGTCTATCAACCGGATAGATACACCTGAAGAAGTGCTTCAGTCTAATGAAACCCGTGAGTTCTTCATCTTGACTGATGAGAACGAGGATGGACAGCTGACGCTATCTATCCGCCGGATTGAGTATATGCGCGCTTGGGAACGAGTGCGGCAACTGCAAGCTGAAGATGCCACTGTGCGCTCTGCTGTATTCGCCACAAATCGCGGCGGTGCGCTTGTGCGAATTGAAGGTTTGAGAGGCTTTATTCCTGGCTCTCACATTAGTACTCGGAAGCCGAAGGAAGATTTGGTTGGGGAAGAACTACCGCTGAAATTCTTAGAGGTGGATGAAGACCGCAACCGCCTAGTCCTCAGCCATCGTCGGGCGCTGGTTGAGCGTAAGATGAATCGCTTAGAAGTAGGTGAAGTTGTTATTGGTACGGTACGAGGTCTCAAGCCCTACGGTGCTTTTATCGATATCGGCGGTGTGAGCGGTCTACTTCATATTTCTGAGATTTCTCATGATCACATCGATACGCCCCACAGCGTTTTCAATGTGAACGATGAAGTCAAAGTGATGATTATTGATCTGGATGCTGAGCGTGGGCGAATTTCTCTGTCTACCAAGCAACTCGAACCTGAACCTGGCGACATGGTGAAGAATCCGCAGATTGTTTATGACAAGGCTGAGGAAATGGCTGCGAAGTACCGGGAACGGATGCTGCAACAGTCGCAGCCAAAAGCAGCGGTAGAGGAAGAGATCCTAGATGATGAGTTGCTTGAAGATCTGCCTAGCGCTATGGAAGAAGCAGAGGTACCGCTTGAAGTGGACGAATCTGAACCAGCATAGGTCAGAGCTATAATTTTATGGGTAGAATTCTCTACCCATAAAAGCTTGGCTTAGCCCAATGTGCGAGGTTCTTGAATTGCTCTCATCCTAAGTTTGTTTCAAAAAGAAGGGGGCTTGGAATTGTCCGAAAGCCCCCTCTCTTTTGTGAATGTCTATGGTGAGGGCAATTTAGTGTGTCACCTTCTGATTGCAGGCAGCCTCTGAGAGATACGAGTTCTAGAAAGCTCCTATACATAGATATTCAAGGCTGGGATATTCAAGGCTGGAGGAGGAGAAGGCTCCTCCTTTTTGCTGAACCCTATCAGTAATCAGATTCGACGGCAAAAAATGCACAGGGGAAACTTAAATTTTGGTCACTGTTCGCTGTAAAGACACTTTATTTAGCAATGTCAAAGCCATCCTGTTTGACAAGGATGGAACATTAGCAAATTCCGAAGCTTTCTTGCGAAATTTAGCTCAGCGGCGATCGCGTCTTATTGATGCGCAGGTGCCTGGTGTTCAAGAGCCATTGCTGATGGCATTTGGTGTAGAAGGTGAACGGATTAATCCGGCTGGATTAATGGCAGTTGGCACTCGCCAAGACAATGAAGTTGCTGCGGCTGCTTATATTGCCGAAACCGGACGAGGCTGGGTTGATTCGTTAACCCTAAGTCGCTCTGCCTTTGTCGAAGCAGATAAGTATCTACCTGATAAAGCTCAGCAAACTCCACCTGTTGTAGGGGTTTTAGAACTTTTAAAGACTTTGACAGCTCATGGCTTAAAAATTGCTGTTCTATCGTCTGACAGTACGCACCAAGTTCAAAATTTTCTTCAAACTTACCAACTGAATGCCTATGTCCAAATTCAACTCGGCGTGGATGGTTATACCCGTAAAGCCGATCCTAAGCTGTTGCATGAAGTCTTGTCTCTTCTAGAAGTGGAGCCTCAGCAGGTTCTAGTTGTGGGTGATGCCCAAACGGATGTTGAGGTGGCGCACAACTTAACAGCACTTGGCTGTATTGGGTTTACGGGAGGCTGGAGCGGAACCGTTAGCCTGAGCGAAGCAGATGTTTTGATTGAACAACTCAGTCAGATAGAAATTTTGCCGTAAGAGAATTCATGATTTCCCAGATGTGTCATGTATCCTAATCTATGGTTTGAATGACACTTGCCTTAAGTTGGCGACAGCTTATACTGCTATTCATGTAACTCTGCATACAATTTAGAGCGACTTATCGGTTTGATTTCTCTCAAACAAATTGGAAGTGTGATATTCTCCAGAACTAGTCGCACTTTTATAACGAGCTTCTTTAGACGCATACCAAACTTTCTGGGCGTTGCTGGTTTCTGGGATGAATTTTTGTTGGAGAGGGGCGCAGAGCGCCCCTCTCCAACAAAAATTCAAAGCAATGCAACTTTCTAGAAGAAATGATTTGGATGTGCCGCAATGTATTGTGCAGGAAGTTCTATTGATCTCAGCCGTCTAGAATAAAACGAGGTTATTTCTTTGGCTCGCCGTTATCTTTTTACATCCGAATCCGTTACCGAAGGTCATCCAGACAAAATTTGTGACCAGATTTCAGATACCATTCTCGATACGTTGCTGGCACTCGATCCGAGCAGCCGCGTGGCGGCTGAAGTTGTGGTTAATACGGGTCTAGTGCTGGTAACGGGAGAAATCACTTCCTCAGCACAAGTCAATTTTGTCAATTTAGTCCGGAAAAAAATTGCAGAAATTGGGTATACCGATTCTGACAATGGATTTTCGGCTAATAGCTGTGCTGTGCTGTTGGCGATCGATGAGCAGTCTGCTGATATTGCTCAAGGTGTCAATACAGCCCAAGAAACACGCGAACAAAAAAGCGAAGAAGAGCTAGATGCCATTGGTGCGGGCGATCAGGGTCTGATGTTTGGCTTTGCTTGCAATGAGACGCCTGAGCTAATGCCGTTGCCTATTAGCTTAGCGCATCGAATTTCTCGCAAATTGGCTGCTGTGCGTAAGACAGGGCAATTGCCCTATCTGCGACCCGATGGCAAGACTCAGGTGACGGTGATCTACGAAGACGGTAAGCCTGTGGGCATTGATACTATTTTGGTATCTACTCAGCATACAGAAACCATTGGCGCGATCACCGAGACGGCTGCTGTGCAGACCAAAATCAAAGAAGATTTATGGACGTCCGTGGTGCTGCCTATCTTTGAAGATATTGCGATCAAGCCCGATAGCCAGACCCGCTTTTTAGTTAATCCTACAGGCAAGTTTGTGATTGGTGGGCCACAGGGTGACTCAGGGCTGACCGGTCGTAAAATTATCGTAGACACTTACGGCGGCTACTCGCGTCATGGGGGGGGTGCTTTCTCAGGAAAAGACCCCACAAAGGTCGATCGCAGTGCGGCCTATGCCTGCCGCTATGCTGCCAAAAACATTGTGGCAGCCGGGTTGGCAGACAAGTGTGAGGTGCAGCTGAGCTATGCGATCGGCGTGGCTCGTCCTGTGAGCATCATGGTAGATACCTTTGGTACCGGAAAAATTGATGACGATCGCCTGTTGGATCTGGTGAAAAAGCACTTTGAGCTTCGTCCTGCTGGGATCATCCAAGCCTTTGGTTTGACCAAGCTTCCGGCTGAGCGCGGCGGGCGATTCTATCAAGATGTAGCGGCCTATGGTCACTTTGGGCGCACCGATCTGGATCTGCCTTGGGAGCAAATTGACAAAGTAGAGTTGCTCAAGCAGTCTGCCAGTCAGTTGCTATCTGGTGTGAGCCTCTAGAGCTGTTCTGGCAGCCATATGAAATTGTCGCTGCGAGAGGATTTCACATAGTTTTAGGGGCTGTGCAAAGCACAGCCCCTAAAACTATGTCCTTGACCATCAAGCCATTCACAATTATGACTACCCAATATCAGAAAGGTAGATAGAAGTTCCGGCTGCCGCTTGTACCTTCGCGGATGACGAGGGTGAGATTTTGTTCACCTGAGCTATGCCAGCGGCGATCGAGCAAAAATAGCTGTCCTCGTAGCGTACTGCCCGGTGCGACCATGCCATCTTCGGCATCGCGCAGGAGAATTCTAGACTGCACCGTCTGGCCGCTGGCATCTCTAACTTCGGCAAATAGAGGCACAAAGCCAAAGGTGCGATCGCTATAGTTCTCTAGCACCAAATTGGCTACATAGGTGCCGCCCGGATTGATCCAGGCTCCCTCTAGCCCCAGCGACACATCATTTAAAGTTTGCAGAGCTGAAAGCGGTACGCTGCCTGTAGCCAGAGAGCTAGAAAAGGGGCTACTGCTAACCGATGCTGCAATAGATAAAGGTCTTGTTAAATTCGCCTGCGATGAGACTCGGGGGGCAAGGGTTTGCAAAATATTTCGAGAGCGATCGGCCGTGGAGATGGGGGGTGCGCCCGTCTCTAAGCGCGGCAGAAAGTTGTCAGGACGGGTATTTGAACGGTTCGCGCCAGCCGATGACCTAACTTGAGGGGAATCGAATTGCTTGGTGGTTGCGCCATAGGACGCCCTTTGGCGAGTATTGCCGGAACCGCTGGATGCTGATGCATTTCCCTGAATATTGGAGGAGTTAAATCCAGCCTGAGTTTGAGATGAAATTTGGGGTGCGGCGATCGTCCCAGACGAGCCGCCTTGAGCGGGACGAGCTGCCGCTTGGATAATTCGAGGCTGAAGCCACTCTGTGGTTTGTCTTCGTTCGGGCGAGTCTGGCAGATGCAAACTCACGGCCTGCCAACGGGCACCATATTCCTGTAGCTTTGCCGAAACCTGACTAGCCGCAAAGGTGTCAGGTTGAATGGTTTTCAGCGTTAAGACTGCACGCCGCCACTGTAGCTCAGCTGCCTCGTAGGTTTGAAGGGTCTTTGCCGCCTTAGTCTGCTCCGTTGCTTTCTGCGCCTCTGCTTCCGCCCGCTTCAATAGCTGAGCTGCCCGGTTTTCTCTTTCAAGGTGGCTTTCCAGTCCTTGCAGCGTGCTGCGATAGCTGACTAGCACCTGCTGGGCCTCAGCATAAATTTTGCTGCTGCCAGACACAGCAGCGAGCTGAGACAAAGAATCTGCCATGCGATCGCGGGCACTCTGTAAATCTGACAAATTGCGGGCATTTTCAAACAGTGTCTTAGCCCCAACGGCCTGTTCTATGGCTCGCCGATAGCGAATCTCTGCCTGCTGATCTCCAGCACAATTGTTGAGGGCGTAACAGAGCGAAGATAAATAGGGCGATCGGACTCCCACCACAACGCCGCTCAGAGGGAGTAGCGTCAGCAGCCCCAGCGCCAAAACATTTTTGAGCTGAAGGTGAGACTGCCTGCCGCTGGTGCTGGCATTTCTGCCAGCAGCTTTCACGAGAACCCGCGAGGTGGTTCGAGGCGCTGCCGTAATGGGCGTAATTGTGCTGCGGGTCGCTCCAGAAACCGTATTCAAGTCATATAGATCTGATTCAAGCTGAGTCTGAGCCTGAATTATAGTTTGACTGTCTAACCCTACTAGCTTCGTGACAACCTGCGTTGCGATTTGACCCTGCGTTGCTTGAATCACAGGCTGAATTTGTGATTGCAGAGAGGGATCAGCCTGAGCAGGCAGCGCAAAGTCGTGAGGAGGCGACACGAGCCGAATTCCGGTATGTCTGAGATCGCTAGAGTTAAGTAAAGTACTGGTGCCATACTTAGGCAGCGCTTGACGCAATTGCCCTGGGTTGAAAGCCCCGATCGCCGTCACCGATCGACTGAGCAAATGTAAATCGCGCAGAATGACTTTAGCCGAAGAGTAGCGGTCTTGAGGCTTCTCCGCCATCATCTTTTCCAAGATCTCGACCAGACGCGGATTTAGCCTAACCTGGGCTTGCCATTTCCATTCCAGAGATCGCGGGTCAATCAACAAATTAGGAGGCTTGCCCGTCAGCAGCACCACAGCTGTTACCGCCAGCGCATACAAATCGCTCTTGGGCGAACATTGCCCCATACGAATTTGCTCATAGGGAGCGTACCCAAACTTGCCCACTGAGACAGAGGCTTGAATTAGCCCATCGGGATGAATTGCGCTCATGCCATAAAAATGGGTAGCTACTTGCTTCACCACGCCAAAATCAATCAAGACGGGCAGCTTTTTGCCGCGAGGCAGCATGATATTGTCGGGCGCAATATCGCGATGAACAATATTTTCTCCGTGGATGTAGTCTAGGACTTTCAGGAGATCGCTCAGCCACTTGGCGATTTCTGCTTCTGTAAAAGCTTTTCGGTGCTGCTGCCGCTCTTGGAGAACGCGCCAGTAGGTTTTACCGTTGATATACTCTTGAACGATAAACAGGCGATCGTTTTCTTCAAGCACCGCAAAAAATCGCGGGATCTGCGGGTGGTTCAGCTTATGCAGGACTGTGGCTTCTCGCTGAAATAGCTCCCGCAGCTTTTGAGCCACCACTGGATCAGACTGATTGCTGGGTGCAAATTCTTTAAGAACGCAGGGATCCCCAAAGCGGCGATCGTCCGCAGCTAAGTAAGTTCGTCCAAAACCCCCTCGCCCCAAAACTCGCTGAATGCGATAGCGACCATCAATTAGGGTTCCAGGAGTTAGCTCCAATCCTGCCGTCACTCTCTAGCTCCTTCTTGCTAAATGCCTTCATCAATGTAGAGTCCGGATAGCATTCACTCAGACTGAGGCTGAGGAAGCAGGAAAAATTGCCCTTCCTGCTACGAATGAGAATGCACGATGCACCCAACTAAGGATAGAGGAAGAAACGCAACTGAGCAAAGTATATAAAAGCGCCTCTGACAACAAATCGCTCTGGCAACAGTAGAAAACCTGATGTTTCCTCCATATTGCAGCCATCTGCATTGCACAGGGTAGATGGTTCCTGAAAGGCTGGCTTATGGTGCAAAATTGCGCTCGGTAGAAATACTTGGTAGATTCAGGAGCGCCACAGCCCAGAAGCCTCATGTATACGTATTGCCTCGTAAATCTTAGCTGACAATTGCTTTGCTGTCTGCAATTTTAGCCGAACAAGGTCAATATCTTCTGCTCATGTGCTTTCTTTATCAAGTCGTCGTTTTCAAAAGGTAATGATTTTTTGTGGCGTAGAACTCACCTACGCCACAAAAAATCATTACTTGAAATCATTACTTGAAAGCAATCGCCTATCAGGGATGCCCTGATCGGCGGACTACAAAGTCTCTGCGCTATTGCCCAGATCTACCATACTGCTGTTTCGGGTTTGCCATGCCAGCTCCAACAGGCGCACCCAACGTTTATGCACCTGTTTGGGCGTACAGCGTAAGGTTTTGGCGATTTCTTGATCGGTTGCCTTCTTGCCCTTGAGCTGCAAAAGCTGCTGCTGCTCTGGGGTCAGCTGCTGAGTAAAGACCTGCCACTGGTGTTGCGGCATGCCCAAGTTTTGATCAAGATCGGCACCCAGCCATTGATGAACTAATTGCCAACGATGGGAGCGAGAGAATTTTTCCACATGGTACTTAAAGCGCTGCTGAAGATAATCGCGTTGGCGAGTAGATAGCCCTAAAATCTCGTCAATTTCAGGAGCGGAGAGGTCTTGTAGTTTTAGGGTGAGGTAATCCACGCAATCCGTTTGTCCTTGAGCATCTAGATAGGCGGTTAGCTCACTGATGACGCGATCGCGCACGACTGAATCGGTTGGGTCAACCGTATCGGCCACCATTTGCTCTCTAACTTGCTGCATGACGGGCGATCGGCTATGGATTTCGGCATCTTCGCCTCTGGCAGACTCTACAGCTAACTCCAAATCTAGGGTGGTTTCGGGCGGCTGACGATGGGCAAACCCCTGGGCACGCAGCACAATTAGCTGCTGGCTGCGCCGTCCAGGTAAACTAATGCGCCGCTTGGCATAGTGCTCCGTAAAAGCCATATACTCTGCTAGCTCTAGGCGGGTTCGAGGGCTATAGTCAGCAGGGAGTTCATTCTCTCTGCGAAATGCCTTGAGGACTTCAATATAGAAGCCCTGGAGGAAGTCTTCGATCAGCCCATAGCGGGCCGAAAACCCCATTTGCGCTTGGCTAACCACAATATGGCGATATACCATCGTACTGAGATGGCTATGGAGATCAATCCTGCCGCGCCGAGAGCCAAGATTGTAATAAGTGAGACACTTTTGTATGCGGTGTTTAGCCAGCGTTAGTTGCCAAGTCTGAATTTGACCGGAATTTTGAATGCGATCGCTCTTACTGCAAATTCGCTCTACTTCGATGGCAATACGGTTCATAACAGCTCGAACATTTTTGGATAATGTGGGTAGCTCTGCCTGAAACTCAGTGAGTAGGATCTGAACAAGCTTAGAGATTTCGGCCTCAGCCAGATTCAATTCAGAGCGCTCGGGTTCTGGAGAATCACTCACCGTTACGGCAGTTTGACTTTCCGTAATATGTAGCCCCACCGATCCTCGAAAGCTGGTTTCGCTATCGATATCATTGCGGGACTTTGGTGTAAAAGAACTAGGGGAGTTCACAGGTTCAAGGTTCATGGCTTGCCTTTGTGGTAGTGCACGACAGCAGCAGGGGGCAGACTCGAAAACAATCGATCGCCAGAGGCTGTGTTTCAAATAAGTTGCTTAGTTTGCAAAAAGTGCGCATACGAACTTTTTTACAAACAAACGACAGGTCTAGAACGTTGCTGCTAAGACCTTAGAACTCAAAACCTGGATAGTTGTTTCTGCCCCGCTAGATTTTCTCTACACCCAGGCTGATGAACTCTACGGCGAGTGCCCTTCTGCGCTATGGCAATTTCTCAGGTGGTTTCCTGATCTCGAAATTTGTGCTTTTGGGAACATCTCTGTAATAGGGAGAAATCCGGACGCTTATGCAAGGCAGGATCACCTTGATAGGGGCGATCGCTGCTTCCCCATCCAAAAGCAAGATTTTGCTGATGCAATGGACAGTTTCTCAGGCGGTTTTTAGGATGGCAGGGGCATTTAATTTAGCTAGGTTCTGAAATCCAGTCGGCGATCGACTCCCATCCCAATCCTTTACGCACAACCACTGGCTCGGTTTCAGTCAGATCGAGAATGGTAGACACCTGAAAGCCGACCGACGACTCATCATCGATGATCAGATCCACCAGCTTATCGAAATGGTCAAAGAGTTCGGCGGCAGAGAGATAGCTGTCCTGCATTTCTAAAGCGCTAGGCGCAGAGGTGGAAATGATGGGATTGCCCAAAGCCTGCAACAGAGCCTGAGAGATGGCATGATCAGGCACCCGGATACCCGTTGTTTTGCGCTTAGGACTCATTACCAGTCGCGGCACCAGCTTAGTGGCGGGCAGCAAAAAGGTATAAGGCCCTGGAATAAAGCGACGAATCAGGCGATAGGCAGAGTCGCTCACTGTTGCATACTCAGAAACATTGGAGAGAGAGGAGCAAAGAAAAGTGAGCGGTTTGTCGTTGGAGAGCTGTTTGATGCGACGGACACGCTCAATTGCAGACCGAGAATTGAGATCACAGCCGATCGCATAGACGGTATCTGTGGGATACAGCATGACTGCGCCCTGCCGCAAAGCATCGCGAACCAGGGAAATAGTTCGCGCCTGAGGGCTGTCTGGATGAACTTGATAAACGGTAGCCACTATTCTCTCCTCAGAGCATCTTGCTCTTGCGATCAAAGTCTTCAGTCATGTTTTGAGATCGGCTAATGTTTTAGAGGGGTAATGGCTTGACAACGCCTTGCTGCGTGCTGCTGTCAGCAAACACTCCCATAGCAAATTGCCGGGTCGAAAACCACCGGGCTGAAAATTACCGGGTTGAAAATTACCGAGTCTTAGTTATACGCCTAAGTGATACCACTTTCTCAACAAAGACCTTACTTAACTATGACAAAAATTGCCTACTTGGAGTGCCCGACTGGAATTGCGGGAGATATGTGTCTGGGGGCATTGGTTGATGGGGGAGTGCCGCTAGAGTATTTGATTGAGAAGTTGGGGCTTTTGGGTATTGCTGATGAATTTAGGCTGTGGTCAGAACAAGTGCATCGCAATGGACAACAGGCAACCAAGGTTCATGTTGAGCTGGCAAGCGGCATCCAGGAGTCCTGGGGAGATGTTGAGGACTCTGCTTTCTCACAATCTAGCCAGACACAAGCCAGCCAGCCAGTGTCTCATCCTCACTCCTCTCACCATCCTCACCATCCTCACCCTCACTCCGCCCATCATCATCCCTCCCACTCAGCCGACCCTTCTCACTCAGGCCACCCTGCACATGAGTCTGCTCATATCCACGATCGCCCACATACTCACCATACGCACCCCCAACAAGAACATGTCCATACTCACCCAGGCACCCGTCGCCTGCCAGAAATTGAGCACCTGATCAAAGCGGCAGGACTTCCTCATCAGGCCGAGGCTTGGAGCCTAGCTGTATTTCGTCAGCTAGCCGAGGCCGAAGGTGCGGTTCATGGCACTCCACCTGAACAAGTTCATTTTCACGAGGTGGGAGCAACTGATGCGATCGTTGATATTGTCGGCACTTGCTTAGGGCTAGATTGGCTGGGCATTGAGCAATTCTACTGTTCTGCCCTGCCTGTGGGTGGCGGCACAATTTGGGCGGCTCATGGTCGTTTGCCCGTCCCGGCTCCTGCTGTGCTCAAGCTTTGGGAAATGCGACAAGTGCCGATTTATAGCAACGGCATTGCTCGTGAGCTAGTCACGCCGACCGGAGCAGCGATCGCCACGACCTTGGCTATGCAATTTGGAGCTGTTCCGGCCATGACGCTTCAGCGGGTTGGGTTGGGGGCAGGCTCTCGTGATTTCCCCATTCCCAATATCTTGCGCCTGTGGATTGGCGAAAGCCAGCACTCTACGGTTTCCCCTCAGCAGCTTATGAGCGGTCAAATGGCTGCTCAGGAAACAGCCGCCCAGGTGAAAACAGCCACTCAAGTGCCAGCCAACAGCCAGCCAGACCCTAAGACAGCCTCCGAGACTGCTTTGAATGCTTCTACTCTCTCTCCTGGAGTAGAAACCGTGGCTGTGCTTGAAACCCAGGTTGATGATCTCAACCCCCAAGCGATCGGCTATGTGTTTGATGTGTTGCTAGTAGCAGGGGCGCTGGATGTATTCACGCAGGCGATCGGCATGAAAAAGTCGCGTCCAGGAATTTTACTGACGGTGATTTGCCGCCCTGAGCAGATGCAGGCTTGCCAAACGATCCTATTTCAAGAAACCACAACGCTAGGCATTCGGTGCAGGATGCAACAGCGGACGATTTTAGAACGCGAACTTCAAACGGTAGAAACTCCGTATGGCAGGGTGCGCCTTAAGATAGCGCGGTGGCAAAAACATGGGGCGATCGTCAACGTTCAGCCTGAGTACGAAGACTGTGCTGAGATAGCGCAACAGCAGCAGATTCCCTGGCGTGAGGTTCACGGCATAGCGCTACAGGCATGGCAATCCAGATGTAGTAATCCAAACATGGCAGTCCAGACATAGCTTGGTAGAGCAAATAGCAGAGAGACTGCGTATAAATACGGGAAATTCATCGCAAAAGCTGATGCGAAAGCGATCGCCTTCGTACAATTCCGCAGGATTACGATTGGGGCGATCCCTCAGGAAAATATAGGCTATCTCTAGTTCTCAATCGCATCTAGTCTCCCTGATTCACTTTTCTGAGACTGCATCCGCTATCTGGAAATTTCTGAATCATTTTCCCAGAACGAATTTGTTCTCAGGCTCTAATCGGCAAGAGAACAGTTTTGGTATGCAGAAATTAGGGATGTCGGTGTGTTCTCAAGGACAGTGAAAGCTATGGTGAATTGTGCAAATGAAGTTTCTAGAACGGTGAAAGGTATTACCGTTAACCAGTTGGCGAACCAGTTTCAAAGTGCCGCTCAGTCTCACTTTAGCGGTAGGTTAGATTTTCTAACTGCCAATGAAAGGCGATGGAGTCTTTACTTTCGGTTAGGCCGATTAATTTGGACAGCAGGGGGCGAACATCGATTTCGACGCTGGCACCGTTTGGTAAAGCAATTCTGTCCCACTATTCAGCCCAATACCATTCAGCCTAAGACCCAGGATCTGCCATTTTATTGGGAGTACCTGGTCTTGTCGGTTTTACTCAAACGGCAGCATGTCAGACGAGCGCCCATTATTTCTCTGATTCAGGCAGCCGCTTTTGAGGTTTTATTCGATCTGCTCTATGCGAGTGAGCAAATCACCCAAATTCGCTATGCACCCGACAAGCAAGAGCAACTTGGTGATCCGCTGGCTCCTCTGAGTGCAGAGCAGGTGCTTGAGCAGGCACGACAGGCTTGGAATGCTTGGAATAGCGCTGGCCTAGTACATTATTCGCCCAATGCAGTGCCCGTGATTAAGCGCCCTACTGAGCTAAAACAGGCTGTAACGGCCAAAACATATCAGACGCTCGAAGCGCTCATGAGTCCAAATTCAACGCTTCGGGATTTAGCCCGAGCCACAGGGCAGGAGTTGCTGACGTTGACCCGTGTTTTGGTGCCTTATATTCAGCGAGACTTGATTGAGCTATGCCAAATGCCCGATTTGTCCCTTCCCTGCACTTCTACAGGCAAAAAAACTGAGGACAAAAAACCTGAAGGCAAACTAGCAAAAGCGCCTGTACCCACCGCTCCTGTAAAAGCTGCTCCCACAGCTAATACGCCGCTGGTCGTCTGTATTGACGACAGTCCTTCGGTTTGCCAGTGGATGGAGCAGATCATTACGGCAGCAGGCTATCGCTATGTGAGTGTGCAGGATTCGGTGCATGCTTTACCGCTGCTGCTCGAAAAAAAGCCGGGGCTGATTTTTTTAGATCTAGTAATGCCGATCGCTAGCGGTTATGAAATTTGCTCTCAGATTCGCCGCATGTCTGCTTTCAAAAATACCCCCGTGGTGATTTTGACCGGAAATGACGGAATCGTCGATCGCGTGCGTGCCAGAGTGGTTGGCGCTTCTGACTTTTTATCGAAGTCTGTCAATGCAGAAAAAGTGATGGCGATCGTCCATCAATACTTGCCGCAACCTGCTGCCGTGCCTGGAGCAAATACTTCCAGCAGACAAGCTGCTGTCGAGCCACTTGCTTTTTTGGGGAACCCTTACGAGATGGGTGAAACTACGGCTCTACTGCTTCAAAAAAGCATAAACGAAACCTCGGCGCTTCAGTAGATGCGCTGATGGGCAGCACTGAGCAATAGAGTTGCACCCCCATTAGAAAGTGCTACCTATCCTTCGTTGGTCTATGCACCGTTATCGCAGGCATTTAATCCTATGAGTACTGTTTTACTGATTGAAGATAGTTTGACTGAAACCGAAATGCTCACCCGATATCTCCAGCAAGCAGGTCTATCGGTCATTAGCGCCAAGAGCGGTGAAGAAGCTCAGGCTCGGCTAAGTTGGCAAAAGCCTGACCTAATTGTGCTGGATGTTATTTTGCCGGGACAGAGTGGCTTTGAACTCTGCCGCGAATTCAAGACCAATCAGGCCACCAGCAAGATACCTATCGTGATGTGTTCTACCAAAAGTACAGACGTAGATAAGATGTGGGGCAACATGCTGGGCGCAGATGCCTATCTGCCAAAACCCGTCAATCAACAGGAGTTTCTGCAAACAGTGACCCGATTGATGGGGAGATAGACATGGTGCAGACGCCGTTACAGGACGATCGCCAAAACCATGCTCATCTACTGCAACTCGCCTATCAAGGAGATGCGAAGGCGATCGCCACGCTGATGAACCGCCATCTGAAGCGCCAAAAGATTGTGACTCAGGCTGGCTGGCGGGGCAACTGCCTGCATGTGCTGATTGAGGCCATGCAGCCTCCCAGTCCTGAGCCTTTGATGTCTAGCATTCATCGCACTGTTTTGAGGCTTAATTTGAGCCGCCTGAACAGATTAAAGGTGGGCTGTCGGCAAATAGGATCATCACAGTTCGTTTGGAGTCAGGAGCGGGCGATCGCCCCAGCTTTGAGGGCTGTGAAACCTCAAAGCCAAGCCTCTCTCACAACCTCTATTTCTCTAACAGATTGGCTCAACCAAAGACCACAAGCAGATCTATCGGCACTCCTTCAGCCCATCTCGGCTGCTAGCGAACCAGACGAATTAAGGTTTCTCCGCTTTTCGTTTAGCTCTGCCGAGACAGCGCTGCTGCCGCTTATCAGCATTCGCCAGGTGATGAAAGTGCTGCCCCACAGCATTCTGCCTGTCCCAAATATGCCGCCTTCGGTGCTTGGCATCTACAACTTTCGGGGTGAAATGCTGTGGCTTGTGGATCTGGGATTGCAAATTGGCTTTCAAGGAGTCAGAACACTGCAAGGCAATCTCTTATCTCAATCTGCTGCTGCTCAGTCAACGGCTGCCTCGACAGCAAAGCCGCTTTCGGGGCTAGGGCAATTCTTAGGATGGATTGCGATCGTCATCCAAGCTCAAGGCCAGTCTTTGGGACTGGTTGTCCCTGAAGTTATTGACATTGAAAGCCATGTGCCAGGACAGCTACAGCCTCCTGCGATCGATCTTTTCCCCGCTACGCTTCTGCCATTTATTCAGGGCTATCTCGTGCGTTCTAGCAGCCCCGTATTAGATGCCAATGCCCTAATAGCCGATTCTCGCCTACAGGTTCATGCCGCCTGAATTGACGCCAAAGATTTCTGCCGACTCTGCTCAAACGCTTTCCGTCCTTAGAGACTCAAAACCCATGAACACCCCTCTCTTCGATCAGGATTTGTTTACCCTATTTCAAGAATCACCCGAAGCGCCCACTTCTCTGCCTCCAGAGCCGCCGATCGCCGCTCCTTATTTTGGCAACATGGAAACGCTCAGACCGCCTCAAAATAACGAAGGCCATTCTAGCAAGGTCGGCGGTATGGCTAGTCATGAGGCTTCTGGTCGGGGCACTTTTGGCAGAGTCAGTGAGACAGGTAGACCCAGCGAAATAGGTAGAGCTAGACCTGCGAGCTATCAGAGTTCTGGGTTGCCTGAGCCAGGAGTTGCCATGCAGTCAGCCTTATCGGTGATCCAGGTTGTTCGAAAAGAGATGGAAAAAACTCAGGCAGGGTTCAAAATCGAGCTGTCTAAGGTGGGTCTTTCCAACAATCCGGGCATCGTCGAGAAGCTGAGCCAATTTGACAAGCTGCCTGCCGTCCTCGATAAGCTAGGGCATGTGGTGCAGCAGCAGTTTCAAGGACAGCTTTCGGCCACAGTGCAGCAGCAGTTTGCGGCTAACCGGGATTGGTTGGTGGCGATCGCCCAACAAATGCAGCAGGCCGATAGCCAAGACAGCCTGTTTAATATAGCCGTGCATGAAATCCGCGATCGGCTGCACGCTGATCGAGTCGTCATTGTAGGATTTGAGGCTGAGAGCAAGGGCAAGGTTTTGGCTGAGTCGATCGCCCCTGCCTGGACGCCAATGCAGGGCGAAATTCTACCCATCACGCTCTTTGGGGCTGAAAACGCTCGTGACTATGCCCGCCAGCAGGTTATCGTCTTACAAAATCAGCCTCAAGAGCAAGTCTTTGCCTATCAGCGCCAGCTCCTAGAGCGGTTTCAGATTTTGGCAAGTTTAGCCATCCCGCTCATCGTGAGCGATCGGGTGCAGGGTTTACTCGTCGTGCAGCAATGCAGCCAAATGCGCAGTTGGCAAGAACAAGAGATTTACCTGCTGACTGACATCGCAGCCAAATTGACCTTAGCCTTGCAGTTCGTTCAGTCTAAAATGCAGCTCAAGCAGGTGATTGCCCGAGAACAGGCAACCGCCAAAGTGATTCACAAGATTCGCAGTACGGTAGATTTGCAGGCAATTTTTAGAGTCACTACTCAAGAAGTTAGCCGCCTGCTCAACGTAGAGCGGGTGACGATTTACAAATTTCGCCCCGACTTCTTCGGCGATTTTGTCGAAGAAACGGTGGTCGGCAACTATCCTCGGTTGGTGGGTAGCGGCTGGGAAGATCCTTACCTCAGTGAGCATCAAGGCGGACGGTTTCGCAACAATGAGCTGCTGGTTGTAGATGATATTCATGGCGGTGAAACTTTATGGACGGGAGGACACTTAAATATCCAAGCTCCCCGCAAGCCCCTCACCGACTGCCACATCGAAGCCCTGCAATATTATCAGGTCAAAGCTTGTGCCGTTGTCCCCATCTTCCAGGGAAATCAGCTCTGGGGTTTGCTCTCTGCTTTTCAGAACACTAGTATCAGACATTGGGAAGAAGCGGAGATTCAACTTCTGACCCAGATTGCCAATCAGCTTGGCATTGCTCTCCAGCAGGCAGAATTCATTGCGCATGTCGAAGCCAAGGAAGTGCAGCTAGAAAAGCTAGTGGCACGCGAAAAGGCTAGCGGGCGTGTTTTCCAAAAGCTGCGTAGCGCCTCCGACATGAAGGCCATCTTCCAAGTTACCACCCAAGAGGTGGCTCGCCTTCTTAAGGTAGAGCGGGTGACGATTTATAAATTTCGCCCCGATTTCTTTGGCGACTTTATTGAAGAGACAATTTCTGGCCACTACCCTCGGTTAGTCGGCAGCGGTTGGGAAGATCCTTATCTCAACGAGCATCGAGGCGGGCGATTTCGCCACAACGAGCCGCTGATTGTGGATGATATCAACATTGGTGAAACTCCGTGGGCGGGGGGGCTGATGAACGTTGAGGCTCGCAAATCGCTGACTGACTGCCATGTTGAAGCCTTGCGGTATTACCAGGTAGAAGCCTGTGCAGTCGTCGCTATTTTCCGCAGACAGAAGCTTTGGGGTTTGCTTTCGGCCTTTCAAAATACAGGTGCAAGACAGTGGGAAGCTTCTGAAATTAACCTGTTAATGCAGATCGCTAACCAACTTGGCGTTGCCCTGCAACAGGCAGAGTATGTCGAGGAAATGCAGGCAAAAACGCTGCAAATGCAAAAAGCGATCGATCGTGAACAGGCGCTAGCTCGTGTGGTCAACCGTATTCGCAACACGCTGGATATCGAGTCGATCTTTAAAGCCGCAACCCAGGAAGTTCGGAGCTTGCTGAATGTAGAGCGAGTCACTATCTACAAATTCCGTCCCGATTTCTTTGGTGACTTTGCCGCAGAGTCGGTCACAGGAGGCTACCCCAGCCTAACGGGCAGCGGTTGGGAAGATCCATACATTGGCGAACATCAGGGTGGGCGCTTTCGCCAAAATATTCCCCTCATTGTGGACGATATTCATCTAGGTGAAACTCTATGGGAGGGGGGGCACCTCAATCTTCAGGCTCCTCGCAAACTCATGACCGATTGCCATGTGGAGGCATTAGAGCAATACCAGGTTAAAGCCTGTGCCGTTGTCTCTATCTTCCAGGGAAATCAGCTCTGGGGCTTGCTCTCCGCCTTCCAAAATAGTGACTCCCGCACTTGGGAAGAGGGTGAAATCAATCTGCTGATGCAGGTTGCTAACCAGTTGGGCATTGCCCTCCAGCAAGCGGAGTATACCCAGCAGCTTCAGGCACAATCCCAACAGCTGGCCGAAGCTGCCGCCCGAGAAAAAGCCTCTAAAGAACTGTTGCAACAGCGTGCCGTACAGCTGCTAATGGCTGTGCGTCCGGCTTTGGAAGGCGATTTGACGGTGCGTGCCCCCATCACCGAAGACGAAATGGGGACGATCGCCGACGCCTATAACAACACGCTCCAGTCTCTCCGGAGAATTGTGTTGCAGGTGCAAGATGCTGCCCTGCGGATGAGCGATACTTCTCAGAGCAACAGCAGCGAGATTGCCAAACTGGCTCAGGGTGCTCAGCAAGAATCGCAGCAGATGACGACCGCCCTCGCTCAAATTCAGACTATGGCAGCAGGAACACAAGCCGTTGCCAGCAGCGCCCAGCAAGTAGAAACGGCCGTGCAGCAGGCAAACCAAACCGTGCAGCAGGGTGACATCGCCATGAACCGCACGGTTGAAGGGATTCAGGCAATCCGCCAAACGGTCGCAGAAACCAGTAAGAAGATTAAGCGACTGAGCGAATCCTCCCAGAAGATTTCTAAGGTGGTCAGCTTGATTGCAGGGTTCACGACGCAAACGCAGCTTTTGGCGCTGAATGCGGCGATCGAGGCGACAAGAGCCGGGGAGTATGGCCGAGGATTTGCTGTCGTGGCAGATGAAGTTCGTTCGCTGGCGCAGCAATCGGCAGAAGCCACAACTGAAATTGAAAAGCTGGTTCAAGAAATTCAGGCAGAAACCAGCATTGTGTCTCAGGGAATGGCTACCGGGATTGAGCAGGTTGTAAACGGCACAACTCTGGTGAACGAAACCCGCCAGAGCTTAACTGCAATCATGAGCGCTACCGCCCAAATTAGCCAGCTTGTGCAGCACATCACCCAGGCAACGCAAACGCAAACGCAGGACTCGCATCGGGTGGCTCAAACGATGGCCGATGTGGTGGCGATCGCCAACGAAACCTCCACTGCTACCGAACAGATTGCCACCTCTTTTCAACAGCTTCTAACGACCGCTAGCGATTTGCAAACCACGGTCGGACAATTCAAGTTGTAAAGAACTGGGGATCTGTGCTCAATCTGAGAAGGATTTTTGCAGGAGGCGCACCTGTACCCTGCAAAATCCATGCTTGACATCACCCACGCCAGAACCTGATTATGCCGATTTCTCCTACGATTCGCCAGGAAGACTATGCCAACTTCCTCATTGAAGCCAATGATCTGCTGCAAGCGATCGAACAAGAGCTGTTCAACCTCAAACAAGATCGCACTCCGGCTCAAGTCCACAATTTGATGCGGGCGGCTCATACCCTCAAGGGAGCCGCTGCCAGTATCGAGCTAGACACCGTTAAATCCGTAGCGCATGTTCTGGAAGATGTGTTTAAGACACTCTACAATCCGGAAGTCGTGATTGATGCCGAGTTTACAGCTCTGCTATTTCAGGCTTACGAGTGCTTGAGAGAGCCGCTTATGGCTGAGTTTATGGGCACATCAGTGAATGAATCTGATGTGTTGCACCGATCGGCTGCTGTGCTGTCTCGGCTGCGAACCCATCTAGGTTCGCTGTTTGATCAGGAGCCGCCGCTGCCAACGGCTGCTGAGTTGGGCTTTGACCTGGTGCAGTCCATGTTTGAGAGCGGAGTGGAGCAGCGGTTACAGAATTTGGCGATCGCCCTTACCCAACCCTCCAATATTTTGCTCAAGCATCTCCAATCCGAAGCAGAGGTTTTTCTGGGCTTGGCAGAATCTTTGCAGCTCAAGGGGTTTGGTGAAATTGCCCAGGCAACACTTGCGGCTCTAACCGCTCACCCTGATCGGGTTCAGCAGATTGCTACCCTGGCTCTCGCTGACTTTCGTCAGGGGCAAGCCGCTGTCCTGGGAGGCGATCGCACCCAAGGCGGCACCGCCTCACGGCCTCTCAAGCAGCTAGCCCATCACCCCCAAAAAACTGAAACTGTCTCGAATTCTTCTGACCCGATCGCACTGCTGAGCCTGGATGCTCTGTTTGGCGATATTCCGCTGGAGCCTAGGGCAGTAGAGGCTTTAGCAGCTCCAGTAGAAGCGGCGATCGAGCCGCTTTCGCCTCCTGCATCATTGCTCCTTTCTCCTGTCCCCCTTTCTCCTGCCCTCCCTTCTCCACCGTCCGAGCCACTTCCTGTTGTTCGTGTCAATTTAGAACAGCTCGAACGTCTGGATCATCTGGCCGGAGAACTGCTCATCAACCAGAACCAACAGACTAATCAGGATATTCAGTTTCGTCTTGGCGTTCAGGAACTGTTGGCTTCTCTGCGGCAGCACCAACGCACCCTAAGCGAGTTACAAAGCTGGTCGGACGTGATGGGCGAAGGCTCTGTGGCTCAGGAGCCTGCTCAGCCTATAGCTCGATCTCCTGTTGCTCCAACGGCTTTCGATGCCCTGGAAATGGATCAATACACCGACTTTCAGGTGCTGGTGCAATCGGCACTTAATGATCTTGTGCAGCTAGAGATGGTGGGTGAAACGCTAGAGCACCAGATTCGAACCATCCGCCAAACCCGTGAAGCCCAGAAGCGACTGCTCACCAGCGTGCAGGATGACCTGACGACTGCTCGAATGCAGCCCTTGGGGGATGTACTAAATCGCTTTCCGCGCCTGTTGCAGCAGCTTGCCGCTACCCACCATAAACCTGTTGAAATGACGCTGAGCGGCACCCATGTGCTGGTCGATAAAGCGATCGCTGAAAAACTCTATAATCCTCTCCTACATCTGGTTCGCAATGCCTTTGACCACGGGATTGAATCACCTGAGCATCGTCACGCCAGTGGCAAGCCAGAAATTGGGCAAATTCAAATTCATGCCTACCATCAGGGCAACCGCACGCTCATTGAAATTTGGGATGATGGGCAGGGAATTGACTGGCAGCGCGTTGCTGCTCAAGCCGTAGCGATCGGTCTACTCAGCCCAGAGGCAGCTAAAGTCGCTTCTACAGCACAACTCTCTGAGTTTTTATTCCATGCGGGCTTTTCTACGGCCACCCAAGTGAGTGATTTATCGGGTCGCGGGGTTGGGCTGGATATGGTGCGCTCTCAGATTCAAGCCTCAAAAGGCAGCGTCATTGTCAGCTCTACGCCAGGGCAGGGAACCTGCTTTACGCTGTCTTTGCCTCTGTCGATCACGATTACCCGACTGATGGTTTGCCAAAACCAGGGCATGACTTACGCCCTATCCACGCACATCATTCAGCAGGTGATCTTACCCAAGGGGGATCAACTGAGTCAAACCAGTAGCCATCAGAAAGTTTTGCGCTGGCAAATCGATCAAGCCGATCGCATGATTCCGGTCTATCCCTTGTCTGAACTGCTCCACTGCCCTGACGCAGCCCCCTCTCAGCAGGGCACGCTCTCCCCAGTGATTCTGATGCGATCGTCCAACAACATCTGGGGTCTACAGGTCGATCAGATGTTGGGAGAACAAGAGTTGGTCATTCGTCCGTTGGGAACGGCGATCGCCCCCCCGCCCTATGTCTACGGCTGTAGCATCCTGGGAGACAGTCAGCTAACTCTGGTGATTGACCCTGCCCTGCTCCTACAGCAGTTTCGTCAAGCCCAGCCCTCAATTTCTCAGCCTTTTACGTCTTCAGCTCCATCTCTCGCATTGCGCGATGCGGCTTTACCTTTCGTCCCCTTGCTTCCTCAGCCCCCTGCTCACATC
The DNA here is from genome assembly GCA_036703255.1 of Coleofasciculaceae cyanobacterium. Lineage (GTDB taxonomy): Bacteria > Cyanobacteriota > Cyanobacteriia > Elainellales > Elainellaceae > Drouetiella. Next base: position 20,619 of record DATNPL010000131.1, on the reverse strand, counting down.
CTGCTAATTGAAGACTCGCTCACCGTTCGCCAGACGCTAGCCAGAACTTTGCAGGAAAGAGGCTACCGGGTGTCTCAGGCGGGCGATGGCTTAGAAGGATTTGCCTATCTACAACAACAGGCCGATGTGCATCTAATCATCTCGGATATTGAAATGCCTCGGATGAACGGCTTTGAATTTCTCGCCCAGCTCCGAAAAACACCAGATCTTCAGGCCATTCCCGTTGTCATGCTGACGTCTCGCAGTAGCGATAAATACCGTCAGTTCGCCACGGAGCTAGGGGCTAATGCCTTCATGAGCAAGCCTTACACTTCTGCCGAACTGCTGGAAATACTAGATACCGTTATGACTGCTTCAGCTCTCGTCCCTGCTTTCTAGATGGCAAAACCTATGCGCACTTCCCAACGGCCGATCGCCCCTTTAGATACCTTGGATACTTTAGAGACTTTAGGTGTCCGTAAGGCAGAAACTAGGCAGACAAAAACTCGCCCGATAGAGGCTCATAAGGCAGACCGCTACAAGGTGATCGCTTTCCAAATTGACGACCATTGGTTTGCGCTTCCGCCCGCTGCCGTTCTGCGGGTGACTCACCAAGCGGCTCTCATCAAAAATATGGGGTCAAATCGACTCGTTTATTGGGGTAATCAGCCGCTGCCTGTGCTCAATCTGCGTCCAATTCTGGCAGTGCTCAAAGGCGATCGAACCGCCGCTAACCCTGAGTCCCTAGAGGAAATCCGAGAGAAGCCGTTTTGTGTGATTGCCGCCTCTGGTAAAGCCCTGACGGCTATCCCAGTCGATCGGCCGCCTGTCTTGGTGGAGTTACCTGTTGCGGCCACCCATCCCATCCCTGCGGCTCACCGCAAAGCTATGGACGGCATTGCCAGCCACATTGCGATCGTGTCACCGTTCGGAACAGTCTTTCTGCTGCACCTTAGCAACATTTGACCCAGCTATATTCCTGCTCGTTGTACCACTCCTTTTTCCAGATGGGAGCGTTTTGTTTGAGCGCATCGATCGCATACTGACAGGCCGCAAATGCCTCTGCACGATGGGGACAGCCGATCGCCACTAGAACGCTAATTTCTCCAATGCTCAAGCGTCCAGTGCGATGGTGAATCACCACATGGGTAACATCACTCCAGGTTTGGCGCACCTCTTGGGCAATCTGCTTAAAGACAGCGATCGCCATCGGTTCGTAAGCCTGATACTCTAAGGCCACTACCGCTCTACCGCCCGTCTGGTTGCGCACCATGCCGCTCATCAGCACGACTGCGCCGTTGGCAGGATCATCTGCCAATGCGTACACTTCTTCAAACGAGAGGGGCGCAAAGGTAATGGCAAAATGATCGGCGGTTGAGGGCGAAGAAAGTGGGCTAAGAGCGGCGATCGGATTCATGGGCTAGCTGTCATAGAACAATACGCCTATTCTGACATGCTGATTTGACCGCAACAATTTGTTCAATTTTTGTTCAATTTAGATTTGCCGTGGCGATCGCAGGCTCGCATCTTACTCATCGGCAATTTTGCCGCGCAGGGTCTTAATCTGACTCCGCTTGGTTTTGCTATCCAGACGTTTCCGCTGAGAACTCCGAGTGGGTTTACTGGGCTTGCGGGGTTTGGCAACTACGATGGCGCTTTTTATTAGCCCTTGCAACCGCTGCAAAGCCTCTTCCCGATTTTGCTCTTGACTGCGGTGCTCTTGAGCCTTGATCACAATCACCCCTTCTTTGGTGATGCGCTGGTCACTGAGTTGCAACAGCCGCTCTTTGTAGCAATCGGGTAGAGAAGACGCTGCGATATCAAAGCGTAAGTGAATCGCAGTCGCCACTTTATTCACGTTTTGTCCTCCTGCTCCTTGCGATCGGACTGCGCTCATCTCAATTTCATGCTCTGGGATGCTCACGGCCTTAGAAATTTGCAGCATAAGTTATGAAAAATCATTCCTACTTGAGGCAATGTTGAAAAATTAGACCGCTATAGAGCTGAAAGGCATTGTCCCATTGCGTCGGATCTTTGCGAAACAAATCAATATGAGCCGAAAAATCTTTGACCAAGGCTAAAGGCTCTAGCGCCGTTTCGGCAAAGGGGGTGAAATCTGACCCGACAGGAAGGGTCGTCGATCGCTCCTTTAAAAATTCAGTTAGCTGATTCCAGCGAATCCGCAGCGTTGCTTGGGCATTGGAAAGGCCACCATCTTGGCTGGCATCGAATACTACGCCATTTTGAAACTGGTAGGCGCGATCGCAAAATCGCAAGATGCAGTTGCGTTTGGGCAAATGTAGATCAACTATTTGCGCATAGTCTTGCGTTTCTTCCCGATGGGTCAATTGGTTGCGCACCCCTACATCTACCACATCTTCAAAAATAGGCAACAGTCCCTCAACTCGGTTAGCCACCTCTGACCATTCAAAGGTTAAAGAACCTAGCTGATCAGCCTCGCTCTTGCACAGAACCGTTGGCTGGGGTGAAGCCGCCTGAAAATACTGCACCCGAAACACCCGAATTTTTTGGATGGCTGCTAGCGAAACCCAAAAGGCCGGGATGCCCGCTTTTTGTAGCTCTTGCCCATAAAGCTGCAACTCTCCTAGAGCCGCAGTGCGATAGAGCCGCCAGCCGCGACTGGGCAAGATCATGCGCGCCATATAGGCATCTAGCTTCATGATTTGTGCAAATTTCCGTGCCGTTTCTGTCCTGGCTGCCGCCTCAATCGGCTCCAAGATCAAAAAACCTACTCCTGCATTTGCTGGATCGGCAGTGGCTTGGGCGATCGCTTCCTCTCGCTGGGCTTTGGCCTCGGCATTGAGCCGTTGCAGCCCTTCACGCGCCTGAGTCACGACTTTAGGATTGCGTGTCTCTTGCAAAAGCTGGCGATAAATGGCCGCTGCTGCTTCCGACTTGCCGGAGACTTCCTGAAGCCGCCCTACATAAAGCCGTGCCCAAACATTATCAGGCGACTGCTGACGGAACTGCTTTAAGAGCTGAGCAGCGGTCTTGTAATCCTGGCGATCGAATGCAGCGGCAATTTGGTCAAGCATAGGAAGGAACGGCAGACGCAGTAAATCGCAAAACCCTATCTACGATCTGCTGAGCCTCAGCAAATCAACAGCTTTCGCTGTCTATTAATGTAACTTTTTCCATTCTCTAATAGACCTCTTGCAGATGAGAGTTTTGGATCAGGCTTGAGGAGGGCGCAGCCGCCATCAACCCTAATTTGCAAGAGGTTTAATAAATCGGGACATTGTTGGTTTTGAGGTTTATCTATTTATGAGAAAAGCACTCTAAACCTCTCTCATAAATTAAGTTGACTCAGAAATTTGAGGTACATTTTCCTCCAAAACTGCGGACACCAGCGAGAGGGCTACAACAGGTGCCGTGACTGCTCGCAAAATCCTGGCTCCCAGCGAGATAGGCTGATAGCCTACCGCGATCGCGCTTTCTATTTCTGCCTCAGTCCATCCCCCTTCACAGCCGATCGCGATCGTAATTCCCCTGCTCCATTCTTCAGCGCTCAGTGCTTGCAAACGGCTCAACAGATGCGATCGCGTGCCTCGCTCAGCGCAAAGGTAACACGTTGAATGTTGTGTATTCCAAATCTGCAAAGCTTCTCCCCAAGTCTGGGGAGCCTGAACGCCTGGAACCATCTGCCGCTCTGACTGTTCGGCTGCTTCTTGAGCAATGCGCTGCCAGCGATCGAGCTTTTGAGGGCTGGGTTTCAAGAGAGAGCGATCGCTTAAAATCGGCACAATTTGATCAATTCCTAACTCGGTGGCTTGTCGTACCACCTCATCCATGCCGTTTTTGGGAAGCGCCATCAGCAATGTAACAGAAATGGGTAGCTCAGTTTGCGTCTGCATAGCTTCTAGGATCTTGGCTGTAGCCGCCTGGGTCGTGAGCGCCACTAGCCAGCTCTGTCCTAAGCCATTCATGGCAATAAAGCGATCGCCCGACCGCAGTCGCAGCACATGTCCTAGATAGTGCTGCTGAGCCATCGTCAAGGCAATTTGCTCAGCCGCAATCTGAGCAGGTGAAACAACCAGGCGTTGAAATTGAGCCATAGATAGTTCGATCTCAATAGCATTCTCAAAAAAAGTTTGCAATCAATGTTGCAGTTTTGTAACAATTGATGTTATATTTCTTTACATAAGGTTACGAACGCAGGTTGCGAAAGGTGTTGAGTCTCTTATCTCCTCTCAAAGCTCGATTTACAACTCTCCAATCGGAAGTTGAGGGAAGGTGCCTGAGCTAGCTTAATGCGCTTTCGGCAGTCTGCAAGCGTTAATCCAGAGTTGAGTCAGTGTTCAGTGTGTGGGGCAGATTGGAGCTTGTGTCATTGATTGGGAGTCGATCGCACAGGCTAGGCAGGTTCAGCAAATAGCGCAGCTAATCCGAGATTTCTATTTTTCAAACTCCTTTTAGAGAAACAAAGTTGAGAGGTAACTAACATGGCAATGCTAATTCTTGTGTCTCTGTTTGTCATTGGCTGGGTAGCCGTTGCAGTCGTGGGTACTCAAGCCTATTTCTTGGGAGAGCAGTCAAAGCCTATCCATGAGCGCAACTGGAACTCTGAGTCCTTCGAGGCGATCGCCGTGACTGTAACAGGCACTGAAGTAGACTACGGCACCCGCACTCCAGGATACCGAGTGTAGTCGCTCTCAGCATTTGAATTTCAGCGGTTCCAAAAGCCAAAAGCCTCTGGCGGATTTTCCGCTGGAGGTTTTCTTCATGGGAGCCGCTAATGGATAAGTTATAGTACAATTGTTCTATACTCTTTATCCCTATCCCAGGAAATTCTATGCCTCAACAACTTCAGCTTTTTTCTGAGACGCCTTCATCTCAGGATGATTCGACCGATCGCCTCCTGACTGAAACTAAGCTGCTGTTTCAGCATCAGGGTTCTAACGCAGAGTTAATCGAACGCATTCTGGTCGCTGCTAAGGCTATCAAGTCACTCCACGAAAAATCAGAGGTTAGCAGGTAGTGTCTTAGATCTATCCTAGACTCCGTAAGCCGCAACGCGCCCTGACTTTCAAACCCTAATTTCTTTAGCGCCTCGCGCCGAAAAGATTAGGGTTTCGTTTTTTGGGGACAGCAACATGCCCCAAAAATAGATTGCCTTCTACTTTGAAATTTAATTCAATGGCAAACCTCAGCAAGTAGCAAACCTTAGCAGGATAGGCGCAGCAGAATCAATGCCCAAATTCTATGCTCAAATTCTATGCCTAAATTGATTTCATAGGGGCAGGGCATCAGGCTGCTCCTACGGCCAAACTTTCTGCTGAGGACATCGCCGCTATGGGGCTTTTTCACGATTTATGGATACCGGACATCTCAGTTTTAGAAAAGATCATTCGCCCTGTGCTGGTCTATTTCTTCTTGCTGGTTGCTTTACGATTTGGCGGCAAGCGAGAGCTAGGACAGATGACGGGTTTTGACCTGGTGGTGTTGCTCATGCTTTCTAATGCTGTTCAGAATGCGATTATTGGCGATGACAATTCAGTCTCGGGCGGCATGATTGGCGCAGCAGCTTTGCTGGTCACAAACTACGTTGTTGTGCGGCTGGCCTATCGCTATCCCAAAATTGAACATTTGGTGGAAGGAAAATCGACGCTGTTGGTCAACAACGGGCGGATACTCCATGAAAACCTGAGCAAAGAAGTGATTACAGAAGCTGAACTTCGCACCAGCCTTCGCCGCCAAGGCGTTGAAAATCTGGCAGAGATCAGAGCGGCCATCCTAGAAACCAGCGGTAGCCTCACGATTGAGCGCCAACCTGGCGATCGAGAAAATGACTATCAGCAGGAAATTCTCGATCGCCTCAGGCGAATTGAAGCTGTCCTGAGCCAGAAGCCTGATATAGAGCCATGATATTGACGCATGACAGACGGGGCATGGGTTTGCATGGCGATCGCCCCGTGACCCACCTCAATCACTGTCATAGCTGCCGCCGATCTAGACGGTTTCCGTTTCAGCATAGTGAGTATCTGCCCAACACATCGCCCTACTGATTCACCCGATCAGGTGAAGGCATTTCTTGAGCGATCGGCAGAGACTAAGGCTGTAAAGATACGTAAAGTACAAGTGTAGAAGGTAGGTAACGATGAATTCAGAAGAATTGGATCGAGAACAATTGGAATCGGCCTGTGTGGCAATTAGCCAGGTTTTGCGAGATTTGCTTGAAGAAGGCAAAATCGATGCGTTAGAGTTCCTCAGCGTCGTGGGACATTTGCCCGTCAAGCTGGCTGAACTCAACCCGCAAAAATGGACTTTTTGAGGAAAGGTTCAGCTCAATTTCAAGCCCCTTATGGGCTTCGGGTACGAGCTTCAAGAAGCTGGCATTACAAAAACACCGTAAAGTCCTGGCTTAGAAATAGCGCCCGTTCAGCTTTTCGGCGGCGCGTGAGTCCCGGTAGTTCACCTTGATCGCCTCTGTTCCATCGCATAAACTGCTCGGCGGCACCCTGAAAATCTCTCTGGTTGAGTAACCGGAGCAGGGTTGAGCCACCTAGCGCTCCTTCACCCACATTGTAGGTAAATGATACCAACGCTGAAAATTGATCTTCATTGAGCGGAACTTTGACTAAGCTCTTTACTGCATTTTCAAATCTCGCCAAGTCGCGCTTCAAAAAATCTTCAGCTTGGGCTTCAGTAATTTTCATTCCGGGCACTACCCCCGAAGTGGTGCCATAACCGATCGTCAGCACCCCCACTGCATCAATATAGGCATTTAGCCTCAGCCCTTCAAAAGACTTGAGCAGTCTCAAACCCTTAGCGTTGATCTTTCCTGGAGTGGGGCTAGGCGCTACAGAAGTATTGCTGCTAGGGCTGAGGATTACGGGTTGCCCATCTTTGAGGATTCGCACCGCAGGACGATAGACATACCAGGTGTTTCGTCCGTTAAATTGAATTTGTCTACCCTGACTATCAACTCCTAGCGTCAGCTTAAGATGATCGTTCTCAACCAGGCTATAGCTCGACAGGGGCAGCACTTTGCTAGCGCTAACAAACTGCTTTTGGTCACTGGTTAGGGCTGAGCCTTGCGCTGAACTAATTTTTAGCCAGGTATCCAGCAGGGTTTGCACCGTGTAGACTGGCTCAGGTTTGGGTGCAGGCTTGGGCGCAATAATGGGTTGCCCATTTCTAAGAATTTGGATTGCTGGAAGATAGACATACCAGGTATTACGACCTTTAAAAAACATCTGTTTACCTTGGCTATCTATGCCTAAGGTAAATTTGAGGTGGTTAGCTTCTACAATCTCAAACCCGGATAGAGGCAGTGTTGTGCCTGCACTGATAAATTGTTTTTGGCTGTCAGGCAAAGCTGAACCTTGGGCTGTGCTGCTCTTCAACCAAGTGTCTAAAACTGTTTTAACTGCGTATGCCATAGTCTCAGTTGCAAAGGCCATAGTCCTAACATTTATGTCAAAAGGTTAGGGTCTAGTGTTCCCGAGGTGCCTGGGGGTGTATCAATTAACAGGTTGTTATCGACTGCGCAGACTGGAGCCTGGAAAGTCATCTAGGATGGCACCTCGTGCCTTAAGATTACCGCGATCGCTCAATGTCAGACCCAAATTATTGCCAAATTTTGCCCCTTTTACCAAAACTGCGCTGAAATCGACCTGGCTGACATTGACGCCATTGAGCAGGGCTTCCCGAAAATCGGCTCCATCCAAATCAGCGCCTTGCAGATTGGCACCATTGAGTTTAGCGCCGCTGAGGTTAGCCCAACTCAAATTGGCATCGCCTAAATTCGCACGACTCAACCTGGCCCATCTGAGGTCAGCAGCGCTGAGATTAGCCCCTTCTAGTAGGGCTTCTCGCAGATCTGCGCCGTTGAGGTCAATATTGCTTAAGTCAACGCCGCTGAGGTTGGCACCCCGCAAAATAGCTTCCCGTAGGTCAGCATCCCGCAGATTTGCGCCTCGGAAATCGGCAGTGCTGAGATCGGCTCCGCGCAGAATAGAGCCGCGTAGATCGCTGTCGCGCAGGTCAGCTTTGGTAAGGTTGGCATCTCGGAAGTCAACACGGCTCAAGTTTGCTTTTCTAAGGTGGGCGTTGTTTAAGTCGGCATTGTTTAGATCGACACGGCTGAGAATCGCCCAGAGAATAAAGGCCACATTGGGATTGACCCAAACTATCAAACTGCCATTGGCGCGTGAGCTAATGATGATTGCCCAAACCCAAATAGACCAAATGAGCAAGATGCCGATCAAGACCGTGTTTTTGAGGCTGGCGGTGCGTAAATCAGAGTAGCGAAAGCTGGCTTCTCGCAAGTTAATCCAGACCAAGATCGTCCAGAGCAGGTTTGCCCAAATGAGGACAACCCCGATCGCCCCTGCCTCCGGGAGAGCCGTCCACAGCAAGATAGACCAAAAGAAATTTGCCCAGAGAATGAGAGTGCCAATCAGCTCTGCTCGACTGAGGTCAATGCGATAGAGGTTAGCTCCGCTAAAGGTCTTTTCGCCTAGCCAGATTTTGAGCCGAATTCGCAGCCCTGTAAATATTTGCCATCTGCGTGAGCTGGGGGTGGCGGGTTGAGTCTGCTGGAGGGGGGTTTCAGGCGGAGTCATGAGCGCTAGAGTAAAAGCTGAAGATGGGGGGTCAAGAGGAGATGAAAACGAATGCCATTCGTGTCCTAGAGAATCTGGGAATTCCTTATGCTTTGCTGAGCTACGAGGTTGATACTCAAGATCTAGCAGCAGAAAGTACCGCAGATAAAGTGGGCGTCTCCGCCGATTGCCTGTTTAAGACGCTGGTTGTGCGGGGCGATCGCACCGTGGTTTGTCTTGCGGTTATTCCGGCTAATATGCACCTCGATCTCAAAGCTCTGGCGAGGCTAACGGGCGATCGCAAAGTCGATCCGGTTGCTTTAAAAGATGTTCAACCTTTGACGGGCTATATCCGGGGAGGGGTAACTGCGATTGCCTGTAAGAAAGATTATCCGGTCTATGTGGAAGAAACTATAGAAATATTTGATGAAGTTGCAGTATCGGCAGGGACGCGAGGTTTGCTGATACAGCTTGCTCCCGCAGACTATTTGCGGGCTGTGAAAGGCACGGTGGGGGCGATCGCGCAGGCCAAAACTGAGTAGTTTCGAATAGGTGATTCTGCTTACGCGGCTAGTTGGAGGAGCCTGCTCTTTGGACTGGGTCATGCTAGCGATGCAGGCTGCTCAAACCCGATTAATCAAGAGTAAGAGGCGATCGCAAATGTCTTTATTCCTGGAATGCAAAATGCTCTTCAGCAAAACTCGAATCAGGATTTCTTAGCGCGTGACTGGCTCGAAACGCCAGATTTTCAAAGTCCAAGCAGTTGAACTTGACCCTCAACTCAAATTATGAATTTCTTGTGAAGGGAATTGCGGATAGCTCGTTTCATATCAGCGTATTCCGGATGCGTGAAGAAAAACAGGTATCAGTGAGTAGTCATGTTATCTACTGAGATAGCGATTAATGAACTCTTAACAGATTCAATTTAAACCGCTTTTCCTGCACTGTACTTCACTGATTCTGGCTATGCAAATCAGCTCTATCCGCAATTCTGCAATTGCCCTCTGCACTTTGGCAGGTCTGGCAGCTTGCGAACAAAATAATTTGGTTAGTCAACCTGATCCGTCATTTGACTCTGACCTAGGAACAAGCACTGCCGCCACCAGAGAAGAGACATCTGCTCCCGGTGAAGCGGTATCTGCACAGGCGGCCAGCACGGCTCAGAGCAGTCGGCCTGAAACGCTCAAGCCCGAATCGACTCGCATCAAGACTTCTCTGGGCACTGTGCCGACATTAAATGCGCGTCGGTATTCGCTGCCTCAGGCGCAGCCCGTTCTGCCGCGTTTGAACTCAGCGCCTACCGTTGTGCTACCGCGTCTTAATACCTGGAGGCCTCCTGTCAGCCCCAGCGCTCCCGCTATGCCAACCGTGCCAGCTAGCCAGCCCGGTAATCTCACCGCTCTACAAGAGGCTACCGCCACCACCCCACCTGCCAATCTGCCGAGCAGCAATAATTCTCCTGTTGCACCTGCTCAACCGCTGGGTGCCCTGGCCGATGTGCAAGAGCATTGGTCGCAGCCGATCGTCATGGCGCTACGCGATGCAGATATCGTTCAAGGCTTTTCGGATGGTAGCTTCCGTCCCGATCAGCCCATTACACCAGAACAGTTTGTCGGGATGACGCAGCGCGCCTTTCCGGAAGAGGCCATTAGCCCCGAATCGGTGCGGATGCGGCCTGACATGACCCGCGCCGAAGCTGCGAAGGTGGTTTATCAGCTCTTGGCTGAGCGGGGAAGAGTCGCACCTTTATCAACGCTGGTAGCCGCACAAAGCCAGCCTATGCCGACCGTCAGTGGAGGAGAATCCGATACTGCGATCGCTACCTCCCCGAATCAACCGATCGGCTCTCCAACGGCGAGTCCCGCAGCAGCCGACCGCGAAAATTCACGCTATTCTGAAACGATCGCTCAACCGATCCTTCAAGCGGCTCTGCTTGCGGCTGAGGCTGTGCAGGCTTCTGACCCTGTGGCTTCTAATGTCCCATCAGATGTAGCCCCTAGTGAAATAGCTGAAACCCAGCCCGTAGCCCAATCCGAAACCCAGCCCACTGCCCAATCTGAAGCCCAGCCTGCAACTCAGGCAAATGCGGATGCCTCTAGCTCAGAGTCTCCTGATCTAGCTTCTAAGGTCAGCGTGAATGTGGCGATCATGGGTGAAGTCTCTCGTCCGGGTGGCTACAGCCTGACGAGCACTGACCCCACGCTGATTCAGGCGATTCAGATGGCGGGGGGCATATCGTCCACGGCAAATATTCGTCAAATTCAAGTGCGGCGGGCTGGAGAAATTCTGACCTTTGACTTGTGGCAAGTGTTGCAAACGGGCAATTTGAGCGAAGATCTGGCTCTGCAATCTGGAGACACGATCGCCATTCCTAAAGCCACGAATCTTGCTGCGGTAGAAGGCAGTCAACTGACGCCTGAAACGCCCGATCGCATTCAGGTGAGTGTACTGGGCGAGGTGAATAATCCGGGAGTGCTGGACTTACCGACCCACACCTCTGCCAATCAGGCCATCTTGGCATCTGGCGGATTTAATCGCCAAGCCCAAAAAGCAGACCTGATTCGACTAAACTCCAATGGCACCATCGATTGGCGATCGATTGCCGTAGATGTGGCTCAAGGGAGAAACGAGATTGCGAATCCTCGCTTGCAGAACAACGATGTCATTTTGGTGCAGCGGATTGACGTAATGGCAAACGGCAGCCAACAAACGGCGCTGAATCCTTTGGCTAGAATCTTGCCAGCAGAGGCGGCATTTTAGCCAAGCGCTATTTACAGCAGTCAGAGCGGGGAGGTTTTTGGGGCAGGCTCCTAAAAACCTCCCCAACTTTATGGCGATCCCTGCCAGACAAATTGGGATGGGCATGGCTTAACCATGTGCCTGACAAGCGACAGCCCTAGAAGACTGTGCCGTTGATGCATCCGATTGGGTGAGGTACTCGTACCCTAAGCTAAATACCTTTGCGAGAAGTAATTATGACAGCAAGACGGATGTTGTACAGTGCCTTTCTGAGTTTGGTTACTTGCGTCCTTCTGATTGGGATTTCCTCCGCCCCATCTTTGAGTCACCCTGTAGCCGAGTGGCTGAACGGTGAATCGGCCGCTAGCTCTTCCCAAATGCCACAGCCCATCGCCGATCTGAGCGCGATCGAGCCGTATCTGATGGCAAATTTACGTGAAGCTGACTCTGCTCTGATCGCTCAGGGCGCATCCGCTAGCTCATTCACGCGCTATGTTGCGGTTTTGACCAAGAACGATATTGTCCCCTCGACGCCTGCAACCTCAGCTTTTGGAGCCGCTGGTGCTGTGTTGGTGGGCGATCGCTTGGTCATACGGGGAGACTTTAGCAATTTGTCGAGCGCCCTGCGTGACTATGCAACCGATCCGCTAACGCCTCCTAACCCAAATGTCACATCGGGCATCCATATCCATCAGGGCGAAGCGAATGCCAATGGGCCGTTTCAGTATGCTCTAGAGGTGAGTCCTACGGATGAAAAGAGCGGTCGATTTGCTGGAGAGTACACTCTAACAAGCGAACAGCTAGAACAGCTCTCAAGCGGCAAATTGTATGTAGATATTCACACCAAAAAGAACCGTGCAGGTGAACTACGCGGGATTTTGCAGCCCTACTAAAAGTCACTCCGGTTTGAAGTACAGATTATTTTTGAAAACCTGGCTCCGCCAGGTTTTCAAAAATAATCTGGTTTTAATCTAGCAGGGGTCAATTCCCCGCCGCTCTGCGGCGAAACTTCAAGCTTGCAATGTCAGCCATTGGCTGACGAGCAAAACGGGTTGCATACCCCGTCCGCTTGCGGCGGGGTCGTTGATTGATTTCGCGCTAGGCACTGAAATACTTGGCGGCAGGATGGTAAGCGACGATCGCCGTCGTGGACTGCTCTGGATAAATCTGTTCGCTTTCGTCCATGTGCAGACCAATGCGCTGGGCCTCTAGCAGGTCGAGCTGTTTGTACTGGTCTTGCATATTGGGGCAAGCTGGATAGCCAAAGCTGTAGCGTGAGCCTTGATAGCGCTGCGCCAGCATATCCCGGATATTGTTGGGTTCTTGGTCGCCAAAGCCCAGCTCTCGTCGAATTCGCGCGTGAGTCCATTCCGCCAGGGCTTCCGCCATTTGCACCGCTAAACCGTGGAAATAGAGGTAGTCGGTATATTGATTCGACTCGAACAGCGTCTTGGCAAACTGGGTCGCCACCTCGCCCATCGTTACCGCCTGCATGGGGAAGACATCGATCGCCCCTCCCGACTCGAAAGCCTCTTTGGGCTGGAAGAAATCGGCAATGCAGAGCCGACGCAGCGATCGCTGTCGAGGGAAGCTGAACGTGGTTCTGGGTTCTGCCAGCGGACGGGTCGGCGCATGATAAATATGCAGCGAGTTTCCTTCCGAGAGGCAGGGGAAATAGCCATAAACCGCCTGCGGATGCAGCAAATTCTCGCTGACAATGCGCTGCTTCCACTCTTCTAGAACCGGGTAGACCTTGGCTTGCAGGAAAGCATCATAGTCTTCACGGGACTGCTCCTTAGGCTTGCGGAACTGCCACTGTCCAGCAATTAACGCCTGCAAGTCGAGATGCCAAAACAGCTCTTCGATTGGGATGTCCTGGGGCTGCAAGATCTGAGTACCCCAGAAGGGCGGCGTGGGGCGAGGCATGTCTAGAGTAACAGCATCCGATCGCCGCGTGTCTTCCGGCAATGGCTCAGCAATCGGCTTAGGGGTAGCCTCTACCGTTTCCTCGATGGCGATCGCCACTGAATCCTCTGCTTCATCCAAGAATCCCTTCAGGTCATCCCAGTTTTCTGACTGCTTCGCGGGCATCAGCTTGTCCATGAAATGCAGATCCGAGAAGGCATCTTTGCCGTAGATGACGCGGCCTTTGTAGGTGTTCTGGCAGTCCTCATAGACAAATTTGGGCGTGAGCGCTGCGCCGCCCAGAATCACGGGTACGGTGATGCCGCGCTGGTTAAACACCGCCAGGTTTTCCTTCATGAAGGCCGTTGATTTTACCAGCAGGCCGCTCATGGCAATGCAGTCTACCTTGTGCTGCTCATAGGCTTGGATGATGTTATCTACAGGCTGCTTGATGCCCAGGTTAATCACCCTGTAGCCGTTGTTGGTGAGGATGATGTCTACCAGATTTTTGCCGATGTCATGTACGTCTCCCTTGACGGTGGCAATCAGGAAAACGCCTTTGGATTGATTAGAATCCTCTTTTTCCATGAACGGCTCTAGGAAGGCGACCGCCGATTTCATGGTTTCGGCAGACTGCAAGACAAAAGGCAACTGCATCTGTCCGGAGCCGAAGAGTTCGCCCACCACCTTCATGCCGTCGAGCAAGAAAGTGTTGATGATCGTCAGCGGCGGATATTGCTCTAAGGCCAGCTTCAAGGCATCCTCTAGCCCAATCCGTTCGCCATCGATGATGTGCCGCTTTAAGCGCTCCTCGATCGCCAAATCGGTAATTGACCCACTCGATCGCGCCTCTTTGGCCGAAACGCCTTCAAACAGCTTGGTCAGCTCCATCAGCGGGTCGTAGCTGCAAATATCGCCGTCAAATCGCCGCTCGTCATAGATCAGCTGCCGACAAACTTCTTGATGTTTGGGATCAATTTTGGCCAGGGGCAAAATTTTGGCGGCGCTGACGATCGCCGCATCCATACCCGCCTGCGTTGCCTCATGCAAGAACATCGAGTTTAGCGCCATGCGGGTTGCCGGACTCAGCCCAAAGGAGATATTGGAAACTCCTAGAACAATATGCACCCCCGGCAGGTGTTCGCGGATCAGGCGGATGGAGTCGATCGTGGCCTTGCCGTTGGCTCGGTCTTCTTCGATTCCGGTCGAGATCGGCAATGCCAGAGTGTCGTAGAAGATTTCGTGAGCCGGAATGCCGTATTCCAGCGCATCTCGATAGGCGCGTTGGGCAATCTGAAACTTCTTTTCGGCAGTACGCGCCATGCCGTCTTCATCGATCGTCCCGACTACTATCCCTGCTCCATACTGCTTAGCTAGCTCTAGCACCTTAAAGAAGCGATCGTCGCCGTCTTCGTAGTTGGTGGAGTTGAGCAGACATTTGCCCCCGGCCACCTTCAATCCGGCCTCCATTTTTTGCCACTCGGTGGAGTCGAGCATCAGCGGCAGGGTAACGTTGGTGACGAGGCGAGACACGAGTTTGCGCATGTCCCTGACGCCATCTCGTCCGACATAGTCCACGTTGACATCCAGGACATGCGCCCCTTCTCGGACTTGCGATCGCGCCAGAGCCACTAGCCCATCCCAATCTTCGGCATTGAGCAACTCTCGGCATTTTTTGGAGCCGCTGGCGTTGAGCCGTTCGCCAATGATCAAGAAAGAGTTGTCTTGGTCGTAGGGCTGGGCAGAGTAGAGGGATGCCGCTGCCGGAGGGTATTGCAACGCCGGACGCGGATCGAGAGAGTCGGCACTGCCGTTTAGCTCCCAGCGGGGAATGCGTACCGGGCGGTCTTTGGGCTGAAGCGTCGGCGCGAGTTCGGCCAGCTGCTGGATGTGATCGGGTCTTGTGCCGCAGCAGCCGCCAATCACCTGCACGCCCAAGTCTTCGACGAAGCGCAGCAGCGCCATTCTTAGCTCCATTGGGGTCAGCTTGTAGTGGGCATGACCGCCGACGTTCTCTGGAATTCCGGCATTGGGAATACAGGAAATGACGAAGGGCGAATGCTGCGATAGATATTGAATATGTTCTGCCATGCGATCAGGCCCTGTAGCGCAGTTTAGCCCCAGGATATCGATCGGGTAGGGTTCTAAAATGCTGAGCATGGCGCTGACATCGGAACCCACTAGCATGGTGCCTTGAAGCTCCATCGTCACCGACACCATAAGGGGACGGCGATCGCCCTTCTCGGTGAACACTTCTTCGATCGCGTTTAAGGCCGCCTTGATTTGCAGAACATCTTGGCAGGTTTCGACCAAAAACAGGTCTACGCCCCCGTCATATAGCCCCTGTGCCTGCTCGACAAAGGAGGCTTTCATGGTGTCGTAGTCGATATGCCCCAGAGTGGGCAGCTTGGTTGTTGGCCCGATGGAACCGGCCACAAATCTGGGCTTTTCGGGAGTCGAGAATTTTGCCGTACAGCGCTTTGCTAGCTCTGCCGCCAGCTTGTTTAGCTCGTAGGCGCGATCGGTCAAGTCATATTCTGCCAGGACGATCGAGGCTGCGCCAAAGGTATCTGTTTCAATCACGTCGGCTCCTGCGGCTAAAAAGTCGCAGTGGACTTTTTCAACGGCTTCAGGCTTGGTGACGACTAAGTATTCGTTACACCCTTCATACTCAGCGCCGCCAAAATCTTCGGCAGTCAGGTCTTGTACCTGAAGGTTGGTGCCCATTGCGCCATCGAACACAAGGACGGGACGCTCTGGACTATGGAGGCGATCGAGGAAGGTAGGGTTCATAACTGGAGCGCTGTAACGGGTTGTAGCCTGAGTCTTAATAGAAATCACTCTAACGTATTGCAGAAGCCTGTTGAAGCTTTTTGACTGACTCTGGCAGATGTTTTGTAAAGTTCTAGGGCTATCTAAGAGGGACTGAATATTCTGCATTTGCCCCCTAATCTCCTAATTCTGGGGGACTTTCGACCCGGTTTTGCTCACAGTTCCCCAGAATTGGGGGATGTAGGGGGCGGTTTTATGCGGTTGGACATCGCCTTGACTCGCCCCTTGCAGCCGTAAGAACGGTCAGAGCCGTCGTTCTGCCTTGGACAAAATCACGAGGGCTTTGTCGATATCCCGAACTTTGATTCCCCGCAGAGCGGTGAGGATCGCCTTGAGCAAAGCGATCTCGTCATCAGAAAGCACAACCATAAACATCACCTCTTAAATTTAATCGTGTACAGAAGTCGCATGACTACCGTAGTCATGCGACTTCTGTAGTCTACAGCCTATGAGAGAATTGCTCAACCGTAATCAGAAACTTGAGTGAATGGCTCCCAAGAGAGATGATCAACAGCAGTTCAGATCAACTGTGGCTAAAGATGTTTACAGCGTTTTGAAACGTCTTGCAGGTGTTCGGGGTGTCACCTTGAGCCAAGTAGTATCAGAAGCGATCGATCGCTACTTAGAGTCAGAGGATATTAAGCAAGAGATTCAATATCACAAGCTTGATGATTCCGTAGATGAGCTGTAGTTTGAGTTCGGCCAAAACATCTATTAACTACTCCTACAGTAAGAGATGGACAGGAAGTTAAGAGCGATATTGCCAAGTTGGAAATAATCAACATGAGATGCTGCGATGCAAATACCTAACTATTTAAGAGTAGAAAACGAGGAAATTTATGTCAAAGCTCATGAAGCTTTTTTAGAAATATATCCATTGATACCACATGAAACTCCACTAGATAAAATCGCTGAAAAAATCAGACAGAAAGTAATTCTAGAAGCTCTAAACTCTTACAATAAAATACCTAGCAGTGGTTCTCTTAACAACTGCAAAGGACAATGGAATGAATTTAGCTACTTGTACAGTGCTCATTCATCTATCTTAAATCAAAGAAAGGATCTTTACATTATTAAAATGGGAAATGAGAATTCAATAAAGTTTTGGCAACTTTATAAACCTAATTCTAGAATACGCTTTACAGATTTTCTTGAAACTTTGAAACAAAGAAATATTGTGTTGAGGTGCTCAACTCCTGACTTCGTACTTGTCCGAAGAAGTATTATCGCTGAGTCAATCCCGGATTCCCAAGAACTCTTTGGCAAGGCTCTCTTTGATGAGCTTAAGAATATATATAAAAAGCTCATAGATAAATGTGAGCCTGAAGATGTGATCTCATTTATATCAGTTAAAACAAGTAACAGGCCAGATAGGAGATATCAAATACTTTATGAGGCAAATATAACAAAACTTGCAAGCAAATATATTCATGACGATTCACATCGATTGCAATTTCATGCAATTGGAACTAGCAATGAAAGTGATTCTGAAGTATTCAGTGCACCTCTGTTATCCTCCCTCCCTAGCATTGAAGGTCCTATTATTGACTCTGATTCCAAAATTCTAACCATTGATGATCTCGACGCATTTTGGAGTAAATTTTGAATTCTAAGTTATTCCATAGTTTTGCATTTTGTTGCACTTGACTCTTGATTTGATCTTCATAACTTCATTTCCAGCTGAATCAATTGATTCGTAATAGTTCTAAGATTTTCCTCTTTAACCTCCATAGCTAAGTCTATAAGATCAGTTGTGTTTTCATTATTAAGAAGCTCAGCTATCAAGTTCGCAAGTCCTGATGCCACTAAATATGGAACTCCATTTCCGATGGTCTTAAACATGTTTGATAATGACATATAGGGAGGTAAGGAATATGAAGCAGGTAAGGATTGTATGGATAAAGCCTCAGAAACTGATATTCGCCTGACTTTATAAGGATGTAAATGAACTTCGTTGTTACCATAGCAAGCTGTAGGTGAATAACGCCATCTATGTAATCTCTTAAATGATTTTCTAGAGTCATCGCCTTCATCCACAGAATTAAATCTCTTTAGTCCAGCTCTTGGCTTAAAGAAATGTATAGTATTTGGATGATTGTAGACATCATTTTTTTTAAACCAATACTCTACTGTTAATTCTTCGATAATCCCAGCTGGTTTCTTTTTCTCTAAGTCAATTTGAAAAGATTCTGTGTTAGGCCAAGGAAGATCCATGACTATATTTTTTGTATATTTTCTATGTGAGTTCCAAGGAAATATACATTCTGGAATACTTCTTTTTCCAGATAAATCTTTTTCAAAAAGATCGAGACGAAATCCTAGTAGAATTATTCTATCCCTATCTTGAGGCACTGAATATTCAATTGCATTGATTAGCTTCTCAGATGTAATATATCCAAAATCTTGAACTTTTCTTTTGAGCTCTTCATAGAAACTTTTATGCTTTTGTGTTCTCCATAAGCCTTTCACATTCTCAAAAAGAAAGAAGTCCGGTTGCAGTTTACATACCAAGTCGATGTAGGAACCAGAAAGCTTGCCATTGTCACCATATCTACCTTTATTTTTCCCTCCAATGGAAAAATCTGGACATGGTGGACCACCAATAAATCCAACTACTTTTGAAGATAGCCGCGCATCCGCAATCAATTCCGCTAACTTATTGCACGCGCTATCATCTGTAAGTTTTGCAACATCGTCAGAATGGTATCCATATTTGGCATTTGGCAAATTAAGTAACTTTCTTGAGTATTTATATGCATCTTGAAAAGGAAGATGAATTTCATTAACATATGCTACTTCAAAGCCATTCATCTCAAAGCCTAAATCTAGAAAACCAGAGCCTGAAAAAAAGGAAAAAAGTGTAAGGTTACTATTCATATTGAAGTGATCATTCAATTTTTCTATATAAAAAAGTTTGAAACAGAGGTACTAATTGGCAGTGTTTCTTTGCGAAAACTATTTGAACCTGAAGCTACCAGTTACAGGAAATATGGCTATATTCAGCTTGGCTGTCTAATTTATAGGCATTCTCATACGCTAATCGCGCATAGTAAAGATATTAACGTATACTATACTCTTTGTCAAATTCATTTGTATAAATTGATTTGTAATTGCTTATGCTAAACGATAATTTATTAGTACAAATGCGGAAGAGTCGCAATCTTACTCAAAGGCAAGTTGCAGATTTTGTTTGTGTGACGGATCAAACGGTTAGCAATTGGGAGACCGGGCGAAGTGAACCGAAGCTAACACCTAAGCAAACTCTATCCCTATGCAGAATTTTGCAGTGTTCTCTCGAAGAACTTGTCGAAGCAGTGCAAGATACTTTTCTTAATGCATAATGCTAGAAGTTGGCAAGTGACAGTGACTAGCATAGTAATAATTAATTTCTTCAAGCAGTCTCTATCTACCTAAAAGTGATCACCACCCTTACAATTCGATCGCAACTCAACCCATGACAATGATTAATTGCTCTTGATTGAGAACAATTAGAGGTAATTATGAGCTGGAGCAATCGCCATTATTCGATCGCATTTGAGCGAAAAATATGCTGGAGCGATCGCCCACTCTGAACCTGCAAAGAGAAGCAGCGATCGCATTGCAATGAACAATTTCACACTTATAGATTATTTCTGATCAGTTGGCTTCAATACAATGTCAGCCTGTACTTCAAGAGAAGAAAGCTGGTTTTGCTGCATGACCCTTATGAGAAATCGTAGAGCCTCATTAACAGCCTCAGCACTGGGAAACATCTCTGCCACATCGGGTTCTAAGCGCACCGTTGTTTCACCAAAGCTCTTTCGTCCAACACCCAATCTTCTGACCCGTAGACTCTTTAAGTCATACTCTGACCGCAGCTCATCTTCCATATTTGGCTCATCCCTCTTCATAAGCTTCTCGTTCGCTTCGTGTTACTTCTCTAGCACTGATGAGACGGATCGAGTCGCCCCCTTTCCGTATAAGACACGAGCAGCAATTGCCTTCAGTTTGATATTCCGATAATCAGATAACGGGCTTCATCCTCTGAATGCTCTGGATCATAGAAATCAACATAGAGTGAATCATCAAACACAGGTTTGGCTTCCTCGAACGAAACGCCATGTTTCGACAAGTTTTTGGCTGCTTTATTGCCGTCCCACTCAAACCTTATAAAATCATTGTATACGCCTGCAATCTGACCGGCACGCTCAATCATTCGATCGCGCCTCATCCCGTAAACACTGTTACTCCTCAACATGCCATTGCAAGTGCTTACAATTCGATTGTGAGGTGATGCAGCACGATCGCGGCTTGATGCAATGCGATCACAGGCCATTCTCAATCAGCCGAAATCCTGATTTTATGGAGCGATCGGCTTTTAGAGATACGCTGGAGCGATCGCCGAATCAGCTGCGCCACATTGTATCCTGCCAACCAATCAACTTAAATATACCTATGGCAAAAGAGGATAAGAAACTATGACTCTTCGTCTTCCTCTTCGTCTTCCTCTTCGTCTTCCTCTTCGTCTTCCTCTTCGTCTTCCTCTTCGTCTTCCTCTTCGTCTTCCTCTTCGTCTTCCTCTTCGTCTTCCTCTTCGTCTTCCTCTTCGTCTTCCTCT
>DATNPL010000117.1:0-3621 GCA_036703255.1 Coleofasciculaceae cyanobacterium | reverse complement strand
GGGTTGGTCATGGTTCGCTCCATGTACAGCCCAACATCGGTGTAGTTCAGCTTCAACATCGGTCATGCCTCCTCTTTAGGCTTGAGGTCAGGGTTCAATAGGCTGCTGTTCTTTCCAGAACTGCTCAGCAAATGCGATCGCAGGATGCATCGGTGCTTTGGGTTTGGTTTTGAGTACCATTGGGGTTTCATGTAAGAGGCGATCGCTCTTGCTTGAATTGCACTTCTCGCAGGCGGTTACCACGTTGTCCCAGGTATGGGTTCCACCCTTCGAGCGGGGAATGACGTGATCCAGCGTCAGGTGCTTGGTGCTGCCGCAGTACTGACAGGTGTGGTTGTCGCGGCGAAAGATTTCCCGCCGATTCACCGGAGGAGCCTTCCAATGCCGCTCTGGATTACCGCCTGTCAACCGGATGTGATCTGGAATTTGTAGTACGATGCTGGGCGATCGCACTTCCCATTGCTGGGTGCTGCTGAACTCCAGGGTTTCTGCTTGACCTGTGACGAGCAGGACGATCGCCCGTTTGATGTTGATTCGCGCCAGGGGCAGGTAGTTCTTGGAGAACACCACCACCTGGTTCTGGAGTATGGGAATTTTCTGTCTCTGCTCGATTTGCATCAGGTTTCTCCTCAAAAAACAACCCCCGCCTCTGATGACCAGGAGCGGGGGTTGGGAAGTGGATATACTTTTCCCTATGTCGGTGTCAGGATTGCCCTGCACCTCCCGCTGCTCGTCAGTTGATCTGGATTGAGCCAGCCGATGACTGCGCTATGAATGCCTTCGCTGACGGATTTACCGCCACTAAACCGATACGTTCCCTCAAGCGCAAACAGCGCCGCTGCTCTGCCTTGACCTGAATAGGGTCGGCATTGCATGGCGCTGGCTAAGGTGGTGAGGATGCGTATCATAGAAGGCTGTAGTATTTGTATTACAATTATGGCTGTCTATATACTACACTTGTAGTATTAGATTGTCCATCCTTTTAAAAAAATCAGGGCGTTGGTTATGAATACACATAAGCGAGGTAACACTTCAGAAATGCAGGTCACGAGTATCCGATTGGAATCAGAATTGAAAGAGCGATTGCGGCAGATCTCCGGAGAGCAGGGGTATCAAACTCTGATCCGAGATGTGCTCTGGCAGTTTGTAGACAAACAAGCAAGACCAGACGAGTTACTGTACGACGAAGATAGGCAATTGCCCCCAAGGGAGAACGACTTTGCACTGCCCTCCTATCCTTCACAACTTTCTATGTCAGATATTCGAGCGACGTTTAGGGCGATCGCCCAACAAGAACAGCGATGCGCCATTACAGGTCAACTGATTCGCCCACAACAACCCATGTGGTTGGGATTGACAATGACTGGAAATATGGTTCCTCTGAGTTTTGAAATAACTGATGATAGAGAGTGAGGTGATCGCCCATAAACTGCACAATCACCCGATCGTGGATCGCGATGGCTGGTCGTTGCTGTCTCAATATTCACCATCAAGGCAGAACTGAACCAAACTAGCCCAGTAAGACTGAAACACTGGCTCTATGGTCTTGAGATTAAGCCACTCGTTGGGAGCGTGGACATTACCACTTTCACAACCATAGGCATTAATGATGGGAATTCCCAACCGACTAATCACGTTACCCACACTGCCTGCACCATTTGCAACTAAAGCAAGATCTTGAATCTCATTTCCTGAAGCTACTCTGTACTGCGCTGCATTTTTCTGCAAGATCTGAACAAATGGATGACCAGGATCAGTCAGATAAGCAGGTTCAGATTGGAGTACTTCCAGCACATACTGAAAATCGGAGCGCGATCGCTGCAAATCCCGCAGTTTTGCCTCAATGGTTTGTACGATGTTCTGGGCTTGTTGGGAGGGCAGCAACCGAATGTCAATGCAGGCTTCTGCTTTGTCAGGTACAACGTTGATTGCTTCACCACCGCCAATCTGAGCAATGTTTAAGGTAGAACCAAATTCAAAGAACGGTTCGGTCTGTCCTTCTAGCCGGAGTTCCAATAAAGTAGAGCAGGCATGTATCAGCGCATGAACAGCATTTCTACCCTTTTTGGAGCGACTGCCAGTATGAGCCGCTTTGCCGTATGTAGTTAGCTTGAGCCGTAGCCATCCCCTCGCGCCGATCGCAATTTCATCAAAGCTTTGATAACCCAGAATGCAAACATCTGCTTTGGGCGCATGATAGAGAATCTCTCGAATTCCAGAAAAGTTACCCGATTCCTCCTGAGCATCGAATCCGAGGAATAGCGAGCCGTTGAACTGGGGCGAGTCCTTTAGAGCTTTGGCAAGATAGATGAATAGGGCGATCGCCCCTTTCGAGTCAGCTACCCCTCTGCCGTAAATCCGATCGTCTACAATCGTTCCAGCAAATGGGTCGTATTGCCATTGAGAGCGATCGCCCACAGGAGCGGTATCAAGGTGGGATTGCAGCCAGATTGTTTTCGTTGCAGTTGCCGCTTGATGATGACAAATAACTGAGGGATGCTCCGGTTGTCCAATCAGGTGTGGCTCGAATCCAAGCTCAGTGAGTTTTTGGGCGATACAAGTGGCGATCGTTTGCTCTGATTCGACTGATGAAATCGAAACAAGCTGCTGAAGAAATTCAGTGATTTCTTGAAGGGGAATTTGAAGAGAGACTAAAGCAACACTGCAATCACCAATACGTTGATGTATCATTTTGCCTAAATTAAACACAGTGCTACGAATGTAAATTGATTGATAGAGTTGGGTCTAAATAGTAAAGTTTAGAGCCGCATTTGAAGTATATGAATGCAGCTTAGATATCCTTAAGACATAGCTGTAAATTCCCCTATTCCATGCCATCTACGGCGTTTTAAGACCTACAAGGTATTTGCCCAAGCTGTGTGAGAAAACGGATCAGTTGGTTGTAACTCCTGCCACCAATCAATATCTCGACTGCTACCCCAAGCTGCAAGAAGTTTAGCTATGAAGACTAATTTCTTCTCATTTTCTACTGAGTTAATCCAGGTTTTAAGGATATCCTGTAAGTTTATAACTGATTCCAATCTATCTCTTTGCCTAAAAGCAGTACGAACTGGCTGAAGCTCTGGTGCTAGTTGTATGGGTTTTTCATCATTAGATTCCTTTTCAAGGGCTACCGCTAGAGCGCTGCTAATATCCTCATTCGTAGGTAAGGAATACCGAATTCGTTCCCTTGTTGCAACGTCTGGGAGATGTTCATTCACCCATTCTCCAAATCCTGCATCTGCTGCCCTCTCAGCTATACACTCTTGAATGTCCGGATACTTTTGTAAAACGGGTATCAGAGCATTGAGCATACGCTGCGAAATCTGATCATGGAAAGACTCATTAGGGAAGAAGAAGAGATACCAGTCTTTTGGACTTGACTGAATCATTGCCTCCTGCACAAGCTTTAGAGCTTCTGGTACACCTGAACACCATAACGCTAACCAAGTCTGAGGAGATCTCATTAGTAGCTGATGCTTTTTTTCTAGGACAGCAAAGCTAGCTGGTGAGCCTTCTGCTCCAGTTCTGCCAGATAGATTGCTGGGGAACGGCGAAATTGCCGTTGTTGATTGCGCTTGTGTTGGGAAACCTTGAGGTCAGCCCGAACGGCTTGCCACT
>DATNPL010000116.1:0-49992 GCA_036703255.1 Coleofasciculaceae cyanobacterium | reverse complement strand
TTGGACAAGAGGGCTTGTAGAATATCCATACTGCTATTTCTCAGGTGCTAGTTTTCAATATCTGCACCCTAAACTGAGAGGTAGCTTTTTGTCTACATAGCCCGATTTTTCCCCTTCCAAAACTGTCCGGACTATTGTTATCAAAGAAGCTCGTATAATCTCGTAAGGCTCATGCGTCAGGTTTTACGCGTTCAATCCCCACTACAGAAAAAGATAGGCTTTAACGAGCAGTAAGAAAAAGGAGGAAGCGATCGCTTCCTCCTTTTCTTCTAATCATTTTGCCTCTAACAAGAGAGAATAGGCAACTTCAGCTAAACCAGATCTGGCCTTACGATCTTGCCTCCCAAGGGCTGTCTCATAGTTGGGCTACACAACTTCAATCTGACAATCGTCTCCAATCATAAACCGAAACGCCTTGGGTCGTCTGGGGGCTTCTTTCAAATGGGCACGTTGTCCAATAACGCTATCGACGATTCGCTTATGAATGCCCTCGATTTTTGCGCCTTTCAAAATTACGCTGTGCTCTAAGTCTGTTTCAATCAGAGAGACTTCATCTGCAACGCTGCTGTAGGGACCAATGAAACAATTTTCTAAGTGGCAATTTTTGCCAATGGTCACGGGGCCTCGAATCGTGCAGTTGATAACTTTAGAGCCTTCACCAATTTGTACCCGCCCAATAATTTGGCTCTGTTCATCAATATCGCCCTGAATGGAAGTTTCCAGGCAGGTATCTAGAATGACGCGGTTGGCTTCTAACAAGTCATCTTTCTTTCCGGTGTCTAGCCACCAGCCGCGAATTTGGCGCGCTTCAACGGGTTTTTGCCAGTTGATCAGCGTCTGGATTGCATCTGTGATTTCTAACTCACCTCTGGCAGAGGGCTGTATAGACGCGATCGCATCATGAATCACAGGCGTAAAAATGTAAATTCCTACCAGCGCCAGATTAGAAGGCGGGTCTTTAGGTTTTTCTACCAGCTGAAGCAATTTGCCCTCTTCATCGACTCTGGCGACCCCAAAAGCGCTGGGATTGGGCACCGGACAGAGCAGGGTCAGCGCATCTAAGCTACGGGTCACAAACTGCTCTAGAAATAGCGCCAGCTCGCTCTGAACCAAGTTGTCACCTAGATACATGACAAAAGGCGAATCACCCAAGAACGGTTGCGCTATCTTGACTGCATGGGCAAGACCTGCGGGCTTTTCTTGCAAAATATAGGTGATATTTGCCCCAAATTGGCTGCCGTCGCCTGTTTTCGTCTGCACCTCTTCACCCGTTTCCGGGCTAATAATGATCCCAATGTCCGTGATTCCAGCTTCAACAATGGATTCGATCCCGTACCAAAGAATCGGTTTATTGGCGACTGGAACAAGCTGCTTTGCGCCCGTATGGGTTAATGGACGTAGACGTGTTCCCTTGCCGCCGGAAAGAATGATTGCTTTCATGAGTGGGTGAATGAATAAAGTTCAGTGAGCATGTGACGAAGGCTCTGCCGCCATTGAGGCGTAGGAGTCTGCAAAATTGCAGATATTTTTTGACAGGCAAGGGCAGAATAGGCTGGACGGCGCGTCGGGGTAGGATATTCTGCCGTCGTAATGGGCACGACACGCTCTAGCTTGAGTGGAAAACCGAGTGCCTCAGCTTCTTCAAAGATGGCAACAGCAAAGTCATACCAGCTTGTGATGCCGCTGTTTGTAAAGTGATAGATGCCGCTGGAAGCCTCTGATGCCGCTAGAAAATGGGGTGAGATCTGGGCGATCGCTCTAGCAATTTCAGTAGACCAGGTAGGTGTGCCAACCTGATCAGCCACGACTCGAACCTCTGGGCGATCGGCTCCCAGGCGCAGCATCGTTTTGGCAAAATTGCCTTTGCCCTGAGCGCCATAGACCCAGGCTGTACGCAGAATTGCATAGCGAAAATCGGGAGAGCGATCGCCTACCTGACGAATGCCTTCCTCACCCAGAAGCTTTGACTGACCATAAGCGCCAATGGGGTTGGGCGTATCCGTTTCGGTGTAGGGTGTGTTTTTGCTACCGTCAAACACATAATCAGTAGAAATGTGGATCAGGCTTGCGCCAATCTGTTGGCAGACTTCAGCCATCACGGTCGGGGCTTCAGCATTGATGGCCTTTGCCAAATCCATTTCTGTTTCGGCTTTATCGACTGCGGTGTAGGCTGCCGCATTCACAATCAGGTCAGGCTGAGCAGATTGAATCACCTGCCGAATGCGATCGGGCTGAGTCAAGTCTAGGTGTTCACGCGCAACGCTCATGAGATCCCCGAGAGGCTTTAGCGTTGTTTGCAGCTCTTGCCCGACTTGTCCTGCGCCTCCTATTAGCAAAATCCGACTCATGCTGATTACCTCCCCTATTCAAACATTTGGCTCATTATCAAACCCACTCTTCTCCAGCCAGCCTCAAACGCTGCATTTCTTGGTGTGAAACGCCAACGAATTTTGCTGGGGATTATCACTCATTTGTATTTCTTTTTCTAACCGTCGCCATGCCCGCCGCCACAGGGTTTCGCGCCAGCCAGCCCACGCTGTTTTATCAAGATACTCATAGAACAAGTCTTGTCTGGGGTGCCGACAGCCTGTTTGCCAGGGCTTAGGGGGCGTGGTGTAGTGAACAATGTAAGGCTGGTGTAAAACCTGGTCAAAAACCTCTTGACTGTACGGGCTGTCTTGCCATGAAGCATAGCCGTGAATGGCGTGAATCTGATTCCAGCGGGGGTCAAGTTCTCCCCATTTGCCGACCATGAGGGCATTGAGAGCGTCTTGATCAGGGTTAAAGGAGCGCTGAGCGTTTTTTTGCAGGTAGGCGATCGCCCGTTCTAGAATCTTTTCAGTTCTCCAATAGTCCAGATTAATCACCAGAACACCCGAATTAAAGTATTTGCTCTCTGGAGGAATCTCCAGTTTTTGAGCATGGCTGAAGCCACCTGCCCTGTGGATGTACCGCTGACAGGCATCTTGAACGGCTAAGATGGCATGGTCTTGAATATCAATCTGCCAAAGCTGCTCCAGATCGCCTACAACAATTAAATCGGTATCTAGGTAAATGGCTTTTTTGCAGGTTGAGGGAATAATTTTGGGCAATAAAAGACGGTAATAAATCGCTAGAGGATACTGAGCTGAAAGCGGCAGATTGCTGAGGAGCTTTGCAGAAGGTTGAATCCAGAAAATCTCAACTGGATAAGAGTTGAGAGAACTGATAATGCGACGTTTTTTTGCTGCTCGAATGCCACCATCTAGGATGAACAGGTGAACGGGTAAATTGCCGCCCAAATTTTCTAAGACTGACCGCACCGTTGCTGCCAGGGGCATGGCATAAGCATCGTTGGATGCACAGGCTAAAACGATGGGGTGATGATTTGAACTGCCGATCAGCATGTTTTCTCTAGCAAGTGTTGCATGGCGTTCTCTTAAGACCGCCGACTTTAAGCGCTTACTCAAAAATGTCAGCAGTTTCCAAGGGCTGACCTGCCTGATCTTTCACCGTCAAGATCGGTTCGGCATCCAGTGGCCAAGCGATCTGCAATTTCGGATCATTCCAGAGCAGACAGCGTTCGTGAGAGGGCGCGTAATAGTCGGTTGTTTTGTAGAGCACCTCTGTGCGATCGGATAAGGCCAGAAAGCCATGAGCAAATCCGGCTGGAACCCAAAACTGCCGCTTGTTTTCGGCGCTCAGCTCACAGCCGACCCATTGCCCGAAAGTAGATGAGCTTCTTCGCAAATCTACAGCTACATCAAAGACAGCCCCTGACACGACGCGCACTAGCTTGCCTTGAGGCTGCTGAATCTGGTAGTGCAAACCTCGCAGCACATTTTGCGCGGAGCAAGAGTGATTGTCTTGAACAAAACGAACATCCAGATGGGTCTTATCCCTAAAGAGTTGTTCATTAAAGCTTTCAAAAAAGAAGCCTCGATGATCCGAAAAGACGCGGGGTTCGATGATTAAAACTTCAGAAATCTCAGTTGGGGTAATATTCATCGCAATCCTCTGTTTGATAGCAATCGAATCAGCACCATAAACCCCCTCTAAAACCATCCGGTCATCCCATAAACTGGCAAAAGCTTTAGCTCTTGTGCAACCTGACTTTATCTGAGCCAAAAATTCACCAAATCTAACTGAGACTCAGACATACTAGCTAATCTCTTAGCCACATCTCAAAGGAGAGCCGAATGCTTTTATTTAGTCTTCACAATTGCTTGGATATTGTTGTTCAGGCTATAAAGACTCACGCCTTAGGGCTTTGGCGCGTTTGCAGCATCGCGATCGGTTCGCACCCATTGGGTTTGAGGGCGGATTAGAAACGCGAAGTAGAGTGGAATTTTCCACAGAACATAGAGGGGGACAGCTAGCAGCGTCTGAATGGGCAATTCAGCCCGACCGTATTTTGCCCAGGCCACTAAAATGGCCGTCAATAGCAACAGACCCTCGATGCCGAGAACCCAGGCAGGCAACCAGGTAATTCCCAAAAAACCTGCTGCTACGGTCAAGCTAGAGATGGCAAACCAAAGCATTGACAAGAGAGAAATTGGGGGAACAGACAGATCTAGCGCGATCGCCAATAGATCCAACCGTCTTTGCTGAAAAGACTGTTTAACCAGGGGCGGCACTTGGGCGATGAGGGTTTGCAGATGTCCATGTTCCCAGCGGGTTCTCTGGCTCTTGGCGGCTTTTTCTTGCTGAGGCAGCAATCCTGTAACTTGTGCCTCTCTGCAAAACAGGGGGGGGTTCCCTGCGATCGCGAGGTCTATGCCCAACTGCATGTCTTCGACAATATTGCCGCTGGCTAGTTTGACATTGCGCAGCAGCGCCCAAGGAAAGGCCATCCCTGTGCCTGTTAGTAGGCAGGGAAATCCCAGGCGATTCAGCCCTTGGGGACGAACTAAATTTTTGACCATGAAGGCAAGCGCCGAGACAGCATCCTTGGGCTGAGGTTGGGTCGGGCGTTCCATGAGGTAAAGTGCTTGCACAGGGCGGTTTGTGGCCATCGCCCAATCGGCAATCTTTGCCAAGCTACCGGGTTGCATGATGCAATCGGCATCCACAAAGGTGACAACGTCGGGTGGCTCAGCTGCCAAATAATTCATGCCATAGTCCAGGGCGTAGCCCTTGCCAAGGTGATTGGTATCTTGACGCTCAATGACAATCGCTCCTGTCGATCGGGCAATGGCCGCTGTTTCATCGGTACAGTTGTCGGCAATCACCACAAGGCGATCGCGTTCTGTGAGCTGCGCCATTAGCCCAGTGAGGATCGCCTGAATGCCCAAGGCTTCGTTATGGGCTGGAACCAGTATGGCGGTTCTAGGCCGCGATATAGGGCTAACCGTTTGGCGACGGCTGGGCAGTAGAGCCGCAAAACACTCAATGAATAGGATAGCGATCGGGATCAGCAACAGGAAAGCGATCGATAGCAGGACGATATGGGTTAGCAGGACTCCTAGTGAATTAACTGACAAAACCTGATTCCTCGCTCAATTTTGGTAAACGGTAGCGATATTCACTAGCGTTCCCACTGGACATGTAATTGGGATATGCAACTAGATTGTCCTGCTATAAAGTTCGAATCGGCTAGGCATAAGACAACCGATCTGAAGAATCTTCACAGAAAAGTAGAAGGCTTTATGAAGATTCAAAAACTTTAGCGATCTATAAAAATCGACATTTGTAATATAGCAACCGTTAAGCCGTTTCGGAGAAGGAAGTTTTGACGGGTGCGCGAAACCTATGCCTCAAATGTCCTAAGCCGGATGGTTGCAATTCAAAAAAGCAATAAAAGACCTGGCAGCCCCCTGCCAGGTCAATCAATAAACGTCACTTATCTATTGCTAATGTACGTTGCGCCAGACCCGTCAGGCTTCACCCAACTCGCTCATCCAGTGGATTCACCTCATAGAGGGAGTCGAGATGAGAGACATTCACCTGGGGCATCACCTGATAGGGCGATGCCAAGCAGAGGGTGAAAACGAGCTGAAAATGTTTCTGACTGTAGCTAAGTCTAATTTTGCCAGGAGCGCTTGACGCCCCTGACAAAACTTACTGAGCCTTATCAGGGGCGCGTGTCAGCGTCGCAGATTACTCAACGCCCTCAATCCGATCTTCTACTTCCTGATAGAGTTCGCGTAGCATTTCCAGGTTTTCTTCGCTGGTTTCCCAGTACCCGCGACCGTTCACTTCTAGCAGCGTCGTTACCACTTTGCGGAAAGAGTGGGGATTGAGGTTCATCAAGCGATCGCGCATGGCTTCGTCCTTAATGAAGGTGCTGTTAGCATCTTCGTAAATCCAGTTGTCTACCGCTCCGGCTGTGGCTGACCAA
Source organism: Coleofasciculaceae cyanobacterium (assembly GCA_036703255.1). Taxonomy (GTDB): domain Bacteria; phylum Cyanobacteriota; class Cyanobacteriia; order Elainellales; family Elainellaceae; genus Drouetiella. The sequence goes on along the minus strand of DATNPL010000116.1, from coordinate 43,673 downwards.
CCCATTGTGTTGACCAGACGCTTCGAGAGTTCACGCACGCCCTCGTACCCGTGAGACAACATGCCCTCATACCATTTAGGGTTGAGCATCTTGGTTCGGGCATCCAGCCGCACCGTTTCCGAGAGCGATCGCACCTGGGCGTTGGCGGTGGTGGTATCGGCAATAAAGGAAGCCGGGGTCTTGCCGTCATTACGGAGCTGAGACACTACCTTAGTCGGGTCGGAATCGAAGTAGTGGGAGACATCCGTCAGAGATATCTCGGACGAGTCGAGATTCTGGAAGGTCACATCGACGGTTTTCAGCGCCGACTCAAAGATGTCCCGCGACTGATCCATCATGCCAGGATTATCGGAATTGAAGGAGAAGGACTTGCGCGCCAAGAACATGTCCTGAAGCTCTGCCTCACTTTCCCAGGTGCTGTTTTCGACCGCCAGGTTGACGTTAGAAGAGTAGGAGCCAGAGGCGTTAGAGAAGACGCGAGTGGCAGCCTGCCGCAGGTTAATCCCCATTTCTTCGGATTGCTTCAAGGCATGCTTCCGGACAAAGTTCATTTCCAGCGGCTCATCCGCTTCGGCGGCCATTTTAACGGCGCGATCGAGCAGATTCATCTGGTTGATAAACAAGTCGCGGAATACGCCAGAGCAGTTGACCACAACATCGACACGGGGGCGACCCAACTCCTCTAGTGAAATCAGCTCCACCTTGTTGACCCGACCTAAGGCATCCGCCACCGGACGCACGCCCACCAGCAGCATCACCTGCGCCAGAGACTCACCATAGGTCTTGATGTTGTCTGTACCCCAAAGGACGAAAGCGATCGTCTCTGGGTAGCTGCCGCCATTTTCGGCACGCTGACGGGCAAGAAGGCGATCGACCACGATCTGCGCCGACTGCACGGCTGCGGTTGTGGGAATCGCCTGCGGATCGAGGGCATGGATATTTTTGCCTGTGGGCAGCACATCAGGATTGCGAATCGGGTCGCCGCCGGGGCCGGGGAGAATGTATTCCCCTTCCAGCGCTCGAATCATAGCCCCTAGCTCGTTATCTGCGGTCACCTGCTTCAGGCAAAACTCCAGATATTCAAACAGCGGCTTGATTGCTTCCACATCCACCTTGGGATACCCTGCCTGATACAGCGCTTCAACCCAGGGTTCTTTTCTGCCCAGGTTAAAGAAATTGAGCTTGGTGACTTTGGAAACACGGCCTTCCGCATCCACCTGTTCTTGCACCATTGCCGCAACCGCAGCCCGAACTGCTTCATTGATGTCAAACAAGAGCTGGACATCTTCCAAAACACCGCGATCGCTGCTCTTGTACAACTCATCCATGTCACGCCCAAGGCTGTTAGCAATGATGCGCGGCAGGCTAAGCAGATTATCTTCAGGGCGATCGAGCGCCGAAATATTGACCAGAGTGGCGATCGCCTCTTCTGCCGTGGGAGCTTTACCAATAATGTGCAAACCGCAGGGCAAGAGCCGCGACTCAATTTCCATCAGCTTGATGTAAACCTTGCCTACGAGCGCATCGCGTTCCTCAACGGGTAGCTCTACGCCGTCTTCCGGCAAGTCAATATCTTTGTCGAGATTGACCAAGCGGCACTTATCCACAATGGCATTGATGATCGGCTGGGCACGACCCGAGTCCTTCAGGGTCTGGTAGGAAGAGATCAGCTCGCTCAGCTCCTTCAAGCCTTTGTAAAGACCAGCATTTTCTGCCGGAGGAGTGAGATAGCTGATGGTTTCGGCATAGCTACGGCGCTTGGCGATCGTCGCCTCTGAGGGATTGTTAGCCGCATAGTAGTAGAGGTTGGGAATCTTGCCGATCAGGCTATCGGGATAGCACTCAACGGACATCCCCATCTGCTTACCGGGCATAAATTCCAGCGATCCATGCGTGCCAAAGTGCAGCACAGCATCGGCTTGCCACACATGCTCCAGGTAAGTGTAGTAGGCGGCAAAGCCGTGATGAGGACTGGCCGATCGGGAGAACAGCAGCCGCATCGGATCGCCTTCGTAGCCAAAGGTGGGCTGAATGCCAATAAAGACATTGCCGAAGTGCTTACCAAACACCAACAGGTTTTGTCCGTCTGTGTTCAAATGTCCTGGAGCCGCACCCCAAGATTCCTCTAGCCGCTTGTAATAGGGCGTCAGGCTTTCATATTCTGGCACCGACATGCGGTAGGCAATGTTGAGTTCGGGGCTGTTGTATTGCGCTTGCGCATCATGAATAACTTCCTGCATCAGGGCTTCTGCCGACTCAGGCAAATCTTGAATGTCGTAGCCGTTTTGCTTCAGGGCGTGAATCACCTGGTAAATGGAGCCAAACACATCTAGATAGGCGGCTGTGCCAACGTTGCCTTTGTCAGGCGGGAAGCTGAAGACCGTGATCGCTACTTTTTTATGCAGCTTTGGCTTGCGGCGCAGGTTTGCCCACTTCATAGCACGCTGGGCGATCGCCTCCACCCGATCTTGCAGGGCAATGGCTTTACCCGTTGCGCCATCGCGTCCGGACATGACGATCGGCTCGATCGCGCCATCCAGCTCTGGAATGGCAATTTGCAGCGCCACCTGAATCGGGTGCAGACCTAGATCGCTGTCCTGCCATTCTTCAGTGGTTTGAAAGACGAGGGGCAACGCCACCATATAGGGACGGTTAAGGCGTTGGAGAGAAATGATGGCCTTGGGGTGATCCTGCCGTGCGGGGCCGCCTACCAAGGCAAAGCCTGTGAGGGAAACCACCACATCGACAATCGTCTGATCTTTTTGGATCGGGTCATAGAAATAGACATCTACAGGCTTCGAGAAATCCAAGCCCCCTGCAAACACAGGAATTACCCTGGCGCCCATGCATTCCAACTCTTGCACCATCGCGACGTAATGGGCATCGTCGCTGGTGACAAGGTGGGTTCTTTGCAGCACCAATCCCACGGTGGGAGCTAGTGGATCTTTTAGGCTTTCAGGAATATCTTGGCGTGAGGCATGCCAGTTGAGATACTCTTTTAGATCCTCAAACATCTGCGGCGCGAGGGGGTGCCAGATGCCCATGTCAGGATAGGTAACGGGATCACAGTACTGCAAAACCGCTGAACGCTGAGAGCCATCGGGCTGAACGTTGTTGATAATGTACTTGCCCGCCAGCATGAGCAGGAAGTTTTCCAGGTTCTCCGCCGAGCCACCTAGCCAATACTGAAAGCTGAGCATGAAGTTACGAGCATCTTGCGCCTTGTCGATCGGCAAGAATTTCAGCACTTTCGGCAAAGTTTGCAGCAGCTTTAGCATGCCGTCTTGAAACGAAGAGCCAGACTTCTCTTTGCGCTTGCGCATGAACTGAGCGATCGCCCCTTTCGACTGCCCCAATTGCGCCATCGAGAAGCTGCCCATCTTGTTGAGGCGCATCACCTGCGGCATCGAGGGAAAGACCACCGATACATCCAGGCGATCGCGATGAGGCTCAACAGCCGCAACGACTTTATCCGCTAATTCTTCGATAAAGATCAGCGAAGCGATGAATACATTCGCTTGAGCGACATCTTGTTTAAAGGCTTCGTAATTTTCAGAGCTACGCAATTCTTCTAGCAAGTAGCCGCTGATTTCGATCGCCAGAGAAGGATTATTTTGGTTAATCGATCGGACTGCCGCAGAGAGGGTGCTTTGGTACTGCGGCTCTAGCACGACATAGACCACCTTAACCAGGGATCGCCCGTTGAGATCATCGGGTGCGATATGTCTGACTGTGGGCTTGACGTGGGTAAACATGCGGTTTGGCTCCTCAGGGGTAAGGCATCTGATTAGATTTAGGCACTCAAGAATTGCGGCTCAAGCCTTTGCAGCTCAGCCATCAATCAGCCTTTGTTATCTAATTCTTCATATAGTGGTTGTACCAGAAAACCTATACCCAGTGAGCATTGAGGCGAATATCTGACACAATTTGATAAAAATAATGAGTTATTTCTTTACTTCGGTTAACCTTTTCGTGAGCACCTGCTCCCATTATCTGTAGAATTTTAGAAATAAATCTTAATATAAAGCGGCTAAGGCTATAGGATTCAGCGACTTTTAATAGAGCCTCAGATCGCAAAAGCTCTCTAGAGGAGTATTCTAGAGAGCTTTTGCAGAGTCTAAAACCCTGAGTTATCTATTAGGTAGATAGTTGGCCGTAACAAGGGATATGTCTTGAGCTAGTCGTCTACGGCTTAGCTGCCGACCGTCAACAGCGGACGGAACCCATGCTTGACAGAAACCTGTCCGATCAAATCCATTTTTTCCAGCGTAATTTGATTCCGTCCCCAAGAGAAATTGGTGTAGAGTTTTTCAAACTCCAGCAGCATCGATTCTGCAAAGCAGGCAAAGAGCTGTCGCGCCGGAACATCCATATTGACAATGCTCATGATTTTCCAGTCAATGTCGAGAGAATGCTCGACAATGCCGCCATTCAAAATATGCACCCCTGGCTGCTGAATCTGCTTTGCCATGTTTTTAGGATATCCCCCATCAATCATGAGGCAGGGCTGCTTCAGCTTTTGATAGTCAATCTCCACGCCCTTGGGCATACTGGCAACCCAGACGACAATATCAGCCTGGGGCAAAGCTTCCTCAAGCGGCAAAATTTTGCCTCTCCCTAGCTCCTCTTGCAGTAGCTGAAGGCGATCGGGATTGCGAGCCACCAGCAGCAAATCGGCAACGTCAGCCCGCGAGTTTAGCCAACGACAGACAGCGCTGCCAATATCGCCCGTCGCGCCGCACACCGCCACCGTTGCTTTTGAGAGATTAATACCAACCTGCTGAGAGGCTTGTTCGACCTGACGGCAGATAATGTATGCCGTGTGGGTGTTTCCTGTGGTGAAGCGATCGAACTCCAGCTTGATGTTGCGCACCTGCTGGATTTGGTTCAAATTAAAGTTCTCAAAAATAATCGATGAGAATCCGCCAAGAGCGGTAATGTTAATGCCGTTTTTCTGGGCATGCGCCATAGCGTTAATGATCTTACGCGTGGCGGCCTTGATCCGTCGAGTTGCCAGCATTTCCGGCAAAAAGCAAGACTCTACATAACGTCCTTCAATTTGCTGCCCTGTAGCACTTGTCACCTTAATAGTGTCAACAATTTGCGGTGGGGCACTACACCAAAAATCCAGCCCCTGATCTGCGTATTCGGGATAGCCAAGTTCTCTAGCAACGGATTGAGCGTGTTCTAAACTCGTGAGATGACCAATTAAACCAAACATGGACAGCCTGTATAAGCCTGCTAAGTCAAATAGTGATGAAGTGGAGCAAAACCCAGATCAAGCACTCTTAATGAATGTTACACAAAATATGCCTCTAAAGTTTGCTCCTTTCGGAGAGTTCTGGCAGGTATGCGAGGATATTTCCCAGAATTTTGCTGCCGCCGCTTTAAGTTTCTTTGGCTTTAAGCGGCTGAGGTAAACGAGACAGCAGCGGAGCCGCCCCCAAAAGCGTCTGGGTATAAGAATGTTGCGGATGGGTAAAAATTTCCTCCGTATTTCCCAACTCCACAATTTTGCCCGCCTGCATGACGGCAATCCGATCGCACAAAAACCTTGCTACCCAAAGATCGTGAGTAATGAACAGGTAAGTTAAGTCAAATTCTTGCTTCAGCTCTAGCATTAAGTCCAGCACCTGCGCCTGAACGCTGGCATCGAGCATACTGACAGGTTCATCGCAGATTAGCAGCTTCGGTCGCGTAATCAAAGCCCGTGCGATCGCCACGCGTTGCTGCTGCCCTCCAGATAGCTCTTTGGGATAGCGATCGTAAAAATCTTCGGCAGGCGTTAGCCCAACTCGCTCCAACATCTGCTTGGCTTGGACTTTAGCCGTGGCTTTATCGGCAAGATGGTGAATCAACAGCGGATCGGCAATGCTGTCACCCACTGTCATTAATGGATTGAGGCAGGCATGGGGGTCTTGAAACACCATCTGCATCTGCCGTCGCTGCTGGCGCAGAGCGGTCGGCGAGAGGTTCGTCAAATTTTGCCCCAAAAACTCCACCTTGCCTGAAGTGGGGCGAATCAAATGCAGCAGCGTGCGCGACAGCGTGCTTTTGCCACAGCCCGATTCTCCTACGAGTCCTAGAATCTCTCCCCGATACAGATCAAGCGTGATGCCATCGACGGCTCTGATCGTGCGATCGCCCTGTTTGGATAACAATCTGGCTGCGAGGCTTTGCTCTAGCCTGTAGTGCTGGTAGAGATTCTCTACGCTCAGCAGGGGTGACTCTCGCTCTAGAGAATCTGGAGAAGAAGTAGCCTTCTCTAGCTGAGGCTGCCCATCATGGGATTGCAGATGGAGCGCTGCCTTCAGCAGAGATTGGGTATAGCGGTGTTGAGGCTGGGCAAAGACGGTCTGGGTTGCGCCTGCCTCTACTACTTTGCCGCCATACATGACGGCAATCCGATCGCAATATTCTCCTACCATTGCCAAATCGTGAGAGATCAGTAGCAGGCCCATCTGCCGCTCCTGGCACAGCCGGGTTAGCTCCTGTAAAATCTGGGCGGAAACGGTGACATCTAAGCTGGTCGTGGGTTCATCCGCCACAATTAGCTTAGGATTTAGCAGCAGTGCTAGGGCGATCGCTACCCGCTGCCGCATACCGCCGCTGAATTCATGGGGAAACTGCGACCAGCGACTCGCCGGAATCTTGACCGCTTCCAGGGTGGCGATCGCCTGATCTTTGGCCTGTTGACGAGAAAGCTGAGGTTGATGGGCGCGCAGCGTTTCCACGCAATGTTCGCCAATCGTCATTAAAGGATCGAGGCGCGTCATGGGGTCTTGAAAAATCAGCGCGACGGCCTCGCCCCGAAAGCGCCGAAGCTGCTCTGGCGAAAAATCAAAAACCGACTCGCCCTTAAACCAGACCTTTCCTTCTATCTGAGTTGAGGCAGAGAGCAAGCGCATGGCGGCTCGTCCGAGCGTCGATTTGCCGCAGCCTGATTCACCCACCAGCCCTAGCCTTTCCCCTGCCGCCAAATCGATCGAAACATTATCTACAGCCCATACCGTATGGGCGATCGCGTTCCCAGAAACCCCTCTATCTTCTGAGTGAGGGTAGGCAACGCGTAGGTTTTCAATCCGAAAAAGGGGATCAGTCATCAGGTCTTTCAATTCAGATCATAAATCTGGCTCAAGCGGAGCTGGGCTGCAAATTCCTCGCTTATTTTTGAGGGGATTGCTCAGCAGCCCTCTCAAAAATAATAAAAGCTCTAGTCCTGATCAAATACCAGACCCAACTGTTCCTTGAGATGCGATCGCACCTCTTTCGCAAACGCTTCGCGCTGGTCAAAGCGATCGGTGCGTTTTGGCTTGCGCTCTGAATCGAGCATCCAGCCGTAGTCGCTGCTGAGCCGCAATTTGTCCTGCCAATCTGAGACGGAGAGAATCAACTGAGGTGCGGGGCTATTGTCGTAATCCTGCACGCGAAACACATAGTTGAACGTATTTTGTTTACCTGGAGCGACGGTAGAGGGTTGCCCTAGTTTTTCCTGAAGCAGCGATCGCGCCTGCTCGACCAAAGCTGCATCTGGGGTTTCATCTAACGTCTTAACCGCTAGAGTCAGGGCAAAATAGAACTCTTCAACTGGAACAAACTCTAGTCGCATAGCTGTTTGCAAACCCTGCTCTCTTATACATCTGCTTTCTGCACAGATGAGTCTACCACTAGACCTCTGGCAAATTAGAGTTTTTAAATGAGGTTTGGTAGGTTAAGCACAGGGTTTTATCGATCGCCAATTTGGGATTACTGAAAGAGGTACATCTCTCAACCGCTGAATTTCTTGCTATGACTTACAGCGTCAAAATCTCTGACATCCCCGCCACCGAGCGCCCCCGCGAACGTCTGATTGCCCACGGCGCTAAAACCTTGGCAACCCCAGAACTAATCGCCATTTTGCTGGGTACAGGGCAGGGAGCCGGAAAACTCTCCGCGATCGGTCTAGGGCAGCATATGTTGAACGTTTTAGCAGCTCATCATCGCGATCCCTTAGCGGTTCTGAGAGACATCAGCATTCCTGAGCTAACCGAGATTCACGGCATTGGCAATGCTAAAGCCACTACGATTGTTGCAGCCATTGAGCTGGGCAAGCGTGTACTGTATTCTCGTCCGCTCGATCGCACGGTTGTAGATGATCCTGCCATAGCGGCGGCTGCCTTTAGCCATGACCTGATGTGGCAGCCTAACGAACGGTTTGCTGTGCTGCTGCTAGACATTAAGCATCGGTTAATGGGCACTGAGCTACTGAGTGTGGGCACTGCGACAGAGACGATCGCCCACCCCCGAGATATTTTTAGAGCGGTTGTGCGACATGGAGCCGTGCGAGTGATTGTGGCGCATAACCATCCGTCTGGCAACTTAGAGGCAAGCAGTGAAGATATCGCCTTGACGCGCCAACTGTTAGAAGGCGGACGACTACTGGGTATCCCCGTGTTGGATCACCTGATTTTGGGTAACGGGGCGCATCTGAGCCTGCGGCAAACCACTAGCCTCTGGCAAGACCATCCTCAAGGCGATTGAGAAGATCAAACCAGGTTGCATTCCCTTTCATCCTGCCCTATACTTGAACCTCGGATAATAGTTATGCGGCTACGAAACGTCTAGCCAGGAGGAATTTATTCCTGATCCACTTCCCCTAACCGTTAGTTTAAGAGGCACACGCGAAGTTAGGGATAACTGCCAACTCTTTCGCCTTGCAGGCTTGTTAGATGCTTTCTCTGAGCCTACATTTCGCAAGGTTTTAGAAAAGTACATTGAGGAAGGCCCCAAGAATTTGATTCTTGATCTCTCTCAAATCGACTTTGTAGACAGCTCTGGACTCGGTGCCTTGGTTCAACTGGTCAAAAAAGTTCAAGGTGCGACAGGTTCTTTACAGATCGTAACTAACCCTCGGGTGACTCAGACCGTCAAGCTTGTGCGTTTGGACAAGTTTTTGTCGCTCCAAGAGTCAGTCACTGTCGCTCTAGAGAACCTTAAGAAGGGTTAATAAATTCAGCCCGATTCGGCAATTTAGCCAAAGTTGGAGTCTTGCTATAAAGGTAAGTTCTTAAGGTGAATTCTAAGGAGAAAGCAAACCTTGACCTTCCGACAGAGATGCTGCCTAGTTTGGGCTGTATTTCAGGAAGTACTCTCCATTCAGACCTGCCCGCTAGGTCTGATGTTTTGCTGAGGCAAATTTCTCCTGCTGCGCTGGCCTACTTGGGAGATGCTGTATATGAGCTTCATGTCCGAATGCAGTACCTTTTGCCTCCCAAGCGCGTACAGCTTTATCACGATCAAGTTGTGGCTGCGGTTCGAGCTGAAGCGCAGGCAAATTACCTAAGTTCGCTACAGCCCAATCTATCAGAGCAGGAGTTAGATATTGTTAAGCGAGGTCGCAATGCAGCGGCCAGAGGGCCTAAGCGATTGAACCCAGAAATTTACCAGCAGGCAACAAGCCTAGAAACTCTACTGGGCTATTTGTATCTCACTGACCCGCAAAGGCTGGCCGAAGTCCTTCAGCAGATTTCTTTCAAGAGCGAAGGAGCAACAGTGGGCTAGCGCAGCAGTTTTCGGCGTTGTCCGGCTTTGACTGGAGCTGCGATCGCGCTGTCTTGCCCATAAGCCTAGAGTTTTTTACGAATCTAGAATTTCCTACAAACCTAGTATTCCATTTCAGCTTTTTAAGCGATCGCCCTGATATTAAAACTGCTATTAGAGCTGACCTCAAGGTTTAGACACTTCAAGAGTTAGACATAACGAGACATTCAATTTGTAAATATATATCACAGATATTTGGTGCAGCAAGGTTAACCAAAGTTACAGCTGGTTGCGAAAAGCGCCATTTGAGCCTTGATTCCATTCTAATAAATCGCTTTCTGGAAGCAGGTTAAGGCACTCTTAGAGAGTTTAAGCGTGAGAATTTAAGCGCCGTTTTGAGAATTAGGGTGGCGGCGACACCGTTTTGAACGCCTGTTTTTTGGGCAATAGTATTCGGATCTGGGGCACTTAGCCTCCAGACAACCCGTTTTTCGACATCTTAACTAAAGGAGGATCAATTATGGCGGCTAAACCTCGGAATTTCAACGCGGCTGGGCGATCGCAGGGTGCCCCAAAAAGAGCAGGGCGTCCGGTCAGAGGAGCCAGCAAATTTGAAGGGGATCGGAGTTCAGACTCTTTCAAGCCTGAGCAGCCTGCTCGACCCAAGAAAAAAGCCTCGACGGGCAAACAGCGCTATGTTCCCAGAGATGGAGATGCCGCCCAGTCGCCTAGACCCAAGCGCTACGTTGGCCGAGACAGCCGCAGCCCGGACAGTCGCAGTCAAGATAGCCGGGACAGCCGAGATAGCTTCAACCGTGAAGATTCTGGCCGTAATGAGAGCAGGCCACAGTCGCCCCGAGCCAAGCGCTATATCCCCCGTGAAGGGGACGAATCGCGATCGCGCGATCGCCATAGCGCCGGAGAATCTCGGCCTATTAGAGTCAAGCGATATGTCAGCCGTGAAGGGATCGGTCGGCAAAGTGCCAACCCAGATGAATCTCAAAGTTCACCCCGTCGCTATGATTCTCCTCAGCCTCGGCAAGGGCGCGATCGGGGCGATCGTCCTTTCTCAAGGTCAGGAAGCCCTGACGCAGAGGGCGAAGGGAGAAGATTTTCTCCTAGACGCAGCGCGTTTTCCGATAGAGGTGCGATCCCCAATTCTCGCGATCGGTTCAACGGCTCTAGCCTGTCTCAGGACGCTGAACCCCAGGCGACGACTGATGCTGATCCAGAAACGGATTTGATCTACGGTCGCCATAGCGTTTTGGCGGCTCTAGAGGGAAAACGCTACCTCAATCGCATCTGGATTTTGTCAAAGCTGCGATATGATCCCCGGTTTCACCAGCTTCTATCACAGGCCAAGGCAGATGGCACGGTCATTGATGAAGTAGACTATCGGCGATTGGAGCAAATGACCCAAGGAGCCAGTCACCAGGGCATCGTGGCTCAGGTTGCTCCTTATGCCTACCTTGAGCTGGGTGAGCTGATTGAGCAAGCCAAAGCTGCCAGCGATCGCCCCGTCTTGATTGTTGCCGATGGCATTACTGATCCCCATAATTTGGGGGCAATTATTCGCACTGCGGAAGCTTTGGGAGCACAGGGGATCGTCATTCCCCAGCGTCGGGCAGTCGGCGTGACTTCAGCCGTTGCCAAAGTAGCTGCCGGAGCCTTGGAAACCTTTCCAGTCGCTAGAGTCGTTAATCTCAGCCGTGCATTGGAAGAGTTAAAGAGCGCAGATTTTTGGATCTATGGTGCTGCTGCAAATGCCAGCCAACCCGCAGACACGGTAGAATTCAGCGGTGCTACCGTTTTGGTTGTGGGTTCTGAGGGAGATGGCTTGAGCCTGCTCACCCAACGGGGCTGCGATGTTCTTGTCTCTATCCCTCTGCAAGGAAACACGCCTAGCCTCAATGCCTCTGTTGCAACGGGCATGGTGCTGTATGAAGTCTATCGCCAGCGACGAGGTCAGGCTCATCACCTGGGAGGTCGTCCGAAAGAAGCTTTGCAAAAATCAGCGCAAAACGGTATAACCGAGATGTGAAAATAGAAATTTTCTATCAAAACTTGCAAATTTCTTGAAGGATCAGTAGACCTCAAATTGGGTTTTTGTGCCGCCTTTAGTGCCGTGCAAAAAACTAAAAAGCTAGTTTTCAGCGGTGCAAAGCGCCTTTGAAAACTAGCTTTTTAGAAGATTGAGAGAGCTTTGCAATCGACTGATTGCCAAATGCATTTGCGGATGACCCTGGCAGGTGAATAAGAATCTATGAAAGAACTTTGGATTGATATCCTCGTGTCTTGGGGAATGGCTTGGTGGATAGAAATCGTGACGGAAATGCCAGACTGCACCTACTATTTTGGGCCTTTTGCCAATGCAGAGGATGCGAGAGCTAGTCAGGCTGGATATATCGAAGATCTAGAGCGAGAAGGAACCCGGAAAGTCAAAGTGACTGTAAAACGCTGTAGACCTGAAAACTTGACCGTTTTTGATGAGTCTCAGCTCAAAGCCAGCCAGCGCAACGTTTCTCCGCTGGCAACGGGACGCGTGTAAGCCAGGAGTTGTCTGCTGGCAGAAGTAGGTTTTTTGAAGCGTGGTAAACCTGCTAACTCGGCTGCTCCGACCAGGTATTCTCTAGCCAGCGGTCAATGTCAGTTAGCATTTCCTCACTAATTTCCCAGGGAAATAGGTGAGCCGTATTTTTGTAACAGCGCATTTCGCAATTGGAGAGATAAGATGCCGTTTCCTGGCTGGATTGGGGGGTAATGTGGCGATCGTACTCTCCAGCCAGCATTAAAGCAGGGCACTGAATTTGGGCAAGGTCTGGGAGGCGATCGTAGCGAACCCGCTGAACTTGGGCATTCCAGAGGGCACGATGCGCCTGCCGAGTCGTTTGCAGATAGGCAGAAACCCCCTCACGCGCCAAGTGTTGGTAGACATTGGCTGTATGTTGCTGAACGAGGTAGCGGTAGAGCGATCGCTTGCCAAACGTATCGATATTCCATTGCCAAGCGGGTTTGGCAAGGTTCAGAATAGACGCAAGACCCGTATAGAGGTTATCTTGCCACCTCACGGGCGGGTGGCTGCCTCGCGGACGGGCTGCTGTGGCCAACAGAACCAAGCCACTGACGCGCTCGGGCATCTTTAAGGCCAGTTCGATCCCTAAGATGCCTCCCAGCGACCAGCCCAAAATCAGGAATCGATCGAGCTGAAGTCGATCGACCAAAGCTTCCAAATCGTTTAGGTGATCTTCCATCTCAAAGGCAGTGCGCGTTTGGCTCTTGCCATACCCCCGCAGGTCAGGAGCGATCGTCTGGAAACGGTTCCTGGACAAGCCGCTGAAGTGATTTGTGAATACGCTCATGCATTGGGCTGATCCGGGATGTCCATGCAGACACAGAATGGGATATCCCTGCCCTTGGATGTGGGCAACCAAGGGATAAGCGCTAGATTGTGGCCTGTGATCCGAACTCTGAAGCTTCATTAGCCCATCATAGGTCAACTGATCCCATAGAATTGGAAGGTCAAAACTCAAAACCATTGATGTGTTAGCCGCCTTACTTTACGGTCAAGAAGATTTGCGCTTAGAAAACGTTGCCGAGCCAACTCCGGCAGCCGGAGAAGTGGTGATGCAGGTGGGCGTGGCAACAACCTGCGGCACCGATCTGAAGGTGTGGCGGCGGGGCGGACATGCCAAGATGCTAAAGCCACCTACGGCCTTTGGTCATGAGGCCGCAGGACGGATTGTGGCGATCGGCTCTGGAGTAACGGGTTGGCAAGTGGGCGATCGCGTTGTGGCCAACAATTCTGCACCCTGCATGACCTGCTTTTTTTGTCAGAAGCAAGAATATTCGCTCTGTACCGATCTCAGCTTTAATAATGGGACGTTTGCTGAATATCTCAAAATTCCTGCGCCCATCGTTCAGCGCAATCTGCTGCCTATTCCGGCTGAGCTGCCCGATGCGATCGCGGCCATGACCGAACCGCTGGCCTGCGTCCTGCATGGTGCTGCTCGCGCTAACGTGAAACCGGGCGATCGGGTGGCGCTGCTGGGAGATGGGGCGATCGGCCTCATGTTTGCGGGCGCTTTGGTCGAGCGGGGCGCAGAGGTGTTTTTGTTTGGCGGCAGTTCAGATCGGTTGCAGGTAGGCGAGGCTTTTGGCGTGGCGCGCACCTTTAATCACCGCCAGATCTCTAGCATTCCAGAAACCGTCAAGTCGCTTACCCAAGGCTGGGGTGCGGATGTCGTCGTCGAAGCCACAGGATCGGCTGAGGTGTGGGAAACGGCGATCGCGTCTGCTCGTCCAGGCGCAACGGTGAATTTATTTGGCGGCTGCCCCAGAAATACAACGATTACCGTCAGTACAGAGCAGCTACACTACAGTGAATTGACGCTCAAAGGCGTATTTCACAGTACGCCACACTATGTACGAGAGGCGCTAAAGCTATTGTCCAGTCGAGTCTTACCGTTCGAGCTGTTAATTAGCGACCATCAGCCGTTGCAGCAGCTTGAGCAAGTGTTTCAAGACATGAAAAGCCGCAAAGTGATTAAAGTGGCGATGGAGCCATAGGGTAAGAGCCGTCTGCGGCTTTCGTTTACGCCTCCAAAGAAGCATCACGGTTGTAGAATATCTAACCCATACCTGTTTAAAGCGTTTTGGGTGGCGCGCGAAGCGCCACCCAAAACGCCCCTGTCCTAATCTCGCTGCCTACAGAGGCACTTAATCCATGCGTTGCAGTGGCGTAATTTTGGGATCAAGGATTTTTTGTCCGATGCCGGGGAATCTGACAGCCAGACAGATTTTGTTACCTGCCCCAAAGATATGAGTGACTTTGCCCTCGCCAAAGCCTTTGTGGAGAATGCGATCGCCCACCGTCCAGTCATCTTCATGCACCCCTGGCGCATCTATGACCTGTGGCTTGATTTCTCGCATAGGCGTGGTCTTGCGCTTGGGAATAGCGCCACTAGCACTGCCCAGCAGCAGCTCTTTGGGCAGCTCTCCCAAAAACAGCGAAGGGGTTGCTGGCTCACGCGTGCCGTACAGCCGCCGCTCACGAGCATAGGACAGAAAGAGCTGCTCTTTGGCGCGGGTGATGCCAACGTAGCAAAGGCGACGCTCTTCCTCCAGAGATTTGGGATCTTCCATTGAGCGATGGTTGGGAAACAATCCTTGCTCTAGCCCCACCAGAAAAACCACCGGAAACTCTAGCCCTTTAGAGGAGTGCAACGTCATCAGCGAGACTTTAGATTGCTGCTCCTCATTCAGATTGTCCAGATCGGAAGCAAGCGAAGCATTGGCTAGAAACAGCAGCAGGTTTGAGGCTTCGTTTTGCTCCTCAAATTGCAAGACGGCATTATATAGCTCCTGAACGTTTTGCAGGCGATCGAGCGCTTCATCGGTGCCTTGAGTTTTCAAGTCATCCACATATTTAGACTCTTCCAGAATGCCCTGCACAATCTGGGAGGCAGGCATCTCTTCGACTTGAGCCTGCCAGGACTGAATCATGCGCACAAAGCCCAGGACAGGCTTGGCCGATCGCCCTGCTAAGGTTTGCACTGAGGTTTCGTCCGTCAAGATTTGCCAGAGGGAGGTGTTGAGTTCGCGGGCGGCAGTTTCTAGGCGATCGATCGTGGCTTTGCCGATGCCGCGTCGAGGCGTATTGAAGACGCGCTTGAGGCTGATCGAGTCTTCTGGGTTAGCCACTAGGCGCAGGTAGCACAGGACATCTTTGATTTCTTTGCGATCGTAGAACCGTAGCCCGCCGACGACCGTGTAGGGAATGGCCTGCTGCACCAGCACTTCCTCAAACGAGCGAGACTGAGCATTGGTGCGATAGAGAATGGCAAAGCTGCCCCAGTTCAGCCCAGGATGGGTTAGTTCCATCTGGCGAAGCTGGTTAATGACAAAATTGGCCTCAGCCGTTTCATCTTCAGCGCGATAGCAAAAGACTGTTTCTCCAGTGCCGCGCGTTGGCCGCAGCACTTTATCGATCCGTTCAGTGTTGTTTTCGATCAGCGCATTGGCGATTTGCAGAATATTTTCGGTAGAGCGGTAGTTCTCCTCTAGCTTTACCATTGTGCGGGTGTCGTCGTCGGGCAATCCGTCGCCAAAGTCATTCTGAAAGTCCATCAGGATGGTAAAATCTGCCGCCCGGAAGGAGTAAATCGACTGATCGGCATCCCCAACGACCAGGATCGATCGATGATTCCAATCGGCAAACTGGCGCGAGTCGGCTCCGTTGGTGACAAGCAATCGAATCAGGTTGTATTGCGTGCGGTTGGTATCTTGATATTCATCCACCAAAATGTGGCGAAAGCGGCGATGCCAGTAGTCCAAGACCTGCGGGTTTTGCTGAAATAGCTGTACGGGGATCAGGATCAGGTCATCAAAGTCAAGGGCATTATTGGCGGCCAATGCTTTTTGATATTCCGAATAGACATTGGCAATCACCCGTCCTTTAAAGGTCGGCTGATCTCTCTCGACATCTGCCGGAGTAAATCCCTGATTCTTGGCGTTGCTAATGGCGTACCGCATCGATCGCGGCTCAAATTTTTTGTCATCCAAATTAAGCTGCTGGGTGACGATATTTTTCACCAGGCTTTGCGCGTCCGATTCGTCAAAGATCGAAAAGCTCTTCGTCCATTTGCTGCCGTTAGCCCCTTCGTATTTCTCAATGTCGTAGCGCAAAATCCGGGCGCAGAGGGCGTGAAAGGTGCCGATCCACAGCTCTTTGGTGATGGTTTTGTAAATGTGCGATCGCAATCTGGTTTGCTCGATCGCTGACAATGCCTCTAGCCGCTTGCCCTGTTTGGCCTCGGCTTCTTGTTCAGCAAACAGCCGTTCAATCCGCTCTTTCATTTCTTTGGCGGCTTTGTTGGTAAAAGTCACCGCCAAGATATTTTCGGGATCAACCTTGTGGGTCAGCACCAGGTTAGCAATGCGGTAGGTGAGGGCGCGCGTTTTGCCAGAGCCAGCTCCCGCTACGACCAGCAAAGGGCCACAGTAGTGCTCGACGGCGCTGCGCTGGGAAGGGTTGAGATGGCTGAGGAAGTCGGCGGGCATGGTGGGAGGTGAGGGGATAGGGGAATAGGGTGAGGGGTGGCGATCGCACTCTTGCACCCTACATCTTTATCGTAGCTAAGCGTACCCTATCTGCCGCCTTCCTGGATTGACTGGAGTTTAATTTGCTGAGGGCAGAGTTTCCATTTCATCGGCAATCAGAGTTTGAAAGTCTCGATCGCAATGGCTATGGAGATGTATGGCAGCCGCGAGAACGGCTATATCTTCATTCACCGAATGCTGATGGAGCATTTGGCAAAGTAGAGGTGGGTCAAGTCTCTGGCTCTGAGCTATCTAACCACAGATCAATAAATGCCGTAGCTGCGGCTGGATTATTTTTTTGCAGTGCATCCCGAATTTCAATAATTGCAGTGCTAGCAGGATCGGCAAGCTCATTAACCCAACGATGAATATTGCCCCGCCGAATTCCCATGACTTTTGCTAGATCGCTTTGGCTAATCCCATAGGTTTCTAAAACTTGCTTGAGGACTATCCCCACTTTTGCCATATCTTGAGCGAACTTGGTTGATTGCTCCTACTCTGTTCTTTCTTCAGGCGAGGTTTCCAGATAGAACCTAATGAAAGCTTCTCCAGCACCCATCTCAATTTTCTCAAGGGCATTGCGGATTTCTAGAATAGAGTCACCTAACGGATCAGCCGCTCCATTGATCCAACGGTGGACATTGGAGTGAGAAATTCTCATGATCGTAGCCAGCTTATTTTGAGAAATCCCGTAAGCTTCCAGAACCTGCTTGAGGGCTGCCCCTGCTTTTGCCATGCTCAAAATATGCAGAAGATTGATCAAACTTGGACAATCTCTTGTAATATGGAAGTTGTCCGATTATGGACAATTAGTATTCAGTCGATTAAGCCTATTCAGTCAGTGCATTGCGGCAAGACGCCCACACTGGCTCATTTTTCCATTCACAATTGAGACTTCATCATTATGACCTATAGCGATCGCCTTCAGCGATGGGTTGTCGTGCGCCTATTGCTTAACTGCCAGCATCAAGACATGGCGCGATTTCACAACTGTTCTGATGCGGCGGCTCTATCCGCATGACAGTTTCGAGGTCATGTTCGATCCAGAAGGTTAAAATCAGCCAGGTGACCAGCTAGCTTTGAGTATGGTTAAGTTGCACCCGGCTCTGGAACTTGTAAATCCCGACAGATTTTTCGAGCCAGAAAATCGTTAATTTCACGATGACGGGGAACAGTTGATGATTTCTGCACAGCTCGATGGATATAGACTGTATGCTTGCTGCTCTCTCGCAAAAACTCACAGCCATGCCTTTCTAAATGGCGAATTAGATCGATTCGTTTTATGCAGCCAAATAAACGATCGACTCTCGGATTACCTCTTGATCTTGGATTTGCTCTCCAGTTAAGGTGCGATTTGCTTCTAGAACTAACTCGATCGCTTCTTCCAAATTCTCTCTTGTTTCCTCAAGCGTCTCTCCCTGAGCATTTGCTCCAGGCAGTTCTTCAACAGAGCCAATATAACCTTCTGGTACTTTCTGAAACACTTTAGTTAGTCTAATTTGCACAATCTGCCTCCATCTTAAAAGTTGAATGATATCAAAATGCTAAAGCAAGAATTAGACAATTGACATAGACGCAGCAGTTCTCGTTATTTTGAGAAATCCCGTAAGCTTCCAGAACTTGCTTGAGGGCTGCCCCTGCTTTTGCCATTAGCGATCGCCTTCAGCGATAGGTTGTCGTGCGCCTATTGCCCCACTGTCGGCATCAGGACATGGCGAGATTTTATAACTGTTCTGATGCGGAAGGCTATTGCCCAGTGCTACGGCGGCGCTATCCGCATAATAGCTTCGAGGTCATGTTCGATCCAGAAGGTTGAAATCAGCCAGGGGAAGACCTAGCGTTACAGGCTGACGCCCAGAGACGATGCAAAAAACACTGACTTCATCGGTAAGGGAACTGATCCGGAACTTTTTCAGTCAGGGAATCCACGGAGCCAGTACGGAACCGATACGGAGAACAGAGTTTTCCGCCGACATTCTGCCAAACCCCTTTTTAGCCAGACAACTCGCTACAGCTAAGGGTTTGTCCAAGATTTTGTGACCGATCGCCCCGCATTTAATCCCTCATTCCTCCTACATGTTGCATCTAGGAAAACTTTGCTATGACATCTACCAATTCTGCCCCGCTTAAATTTTCACCCGCCCCCGGAACTGCTGCACCCCTGGTAGCAGGTGCCTTTCCAGAAGCGATCGCCATTGCCGACTTCAATCGAGATGGCAAAGTCGATTTGCTGACGGGCAACGGCAACGAGCCAACCGGAACCGCCTCCCTGTTTTTGGGTAACGGAGCGGGTGGCTTTGGCAATCCTGTGACGTTTGCCGTCAATGGTGCCGACCCAGAAATGATTGCGATTGGCGACTTCAACGGTGACAAAATCCCCGATTTGGTGACTGCCAATGAACAAACACCCGGCAGCATTTCTGTCTTGATGGGTAGCGGCAACGGCAGCTTTGGGGCAGCCGCGATCCTCCCGGTTGGCAACGATCCTCATGGGGTGGCGATCGCTGATTTTGACGGCGACACCCGGCTAGACATCGTCACCACCAACCTGAGCAGTAACGGTGTTTCAGTTCTGTTGGGCAATGGCAACGGCACGTTTGCCGCAGCCACTAGCTACACCACAGGGACATCGACTCAGCCCGTTGCGGTAGCGATCGGTGACTTTAATGGTGACAGCAAGCCCGATCTGGCGACTGCCAACCAATCAACAGACAACATTTCCATTTTACTGAACAACGGGAATGGCAGCTTTGCCGCGCCTGTCAGCACAGGCGTGGGCGATTTACCCTACAGCATTGTCACAGCCGATTTCAACAACGATGGCAAGCTGGATTTAGTCACAGCCAACTTCAATTCTGCCAATCTGTCTGTCCTGCTGGGTAACGGGAATGGCAGCTTTGCTGCACCGACTCAGCTTAACGTCGGCTATGGCCCTGTTTCTGTGACGGCTGCCGATCTGAATGGTGACAGCAATAAAGACCTGACTGTGGCGAATCAAAACTCGGGTAGAGTTTCGGTGCTGACAGGCAACGGCAACGGCACTTTTAGCACGCCGACTAACCTAACCGTAGGCAGTGATCCTTATGCCGTCGCGGTCGGTGATCTCAACAATGATGGTAAGCCTGATCTGGTCACGGCAAATATCGGCAGCCGTAACTTGTCGGTCTTGCTCAACCAAACCAGCCTTGTGGTTCGAGACGATCAGGCGATCGACGGCTCTCGTGAAAAGATCGTTTCCATTACGGCAAACCTGACCAGCGCCACGCTGACGTTAAACAGCACTCCTGCTGTCACCTCAAATATTGCAGGAGTAGTTGATGTGATTGGCACCCAGGTTGGCGACAAGCTGATTGGCAGTGCCCAAGCAAACACGCTAGATGGACAAGGCGGCAACGATCAGATTACGGGTGCTACGGGCGATGATAGGCTGGTCGGGGGCGCAGGCAACGATCGCCTTAATGGGCAAGCCGATAACGATACGCTTGTGGGCAACGCAGGTAACGATCGCCTCAAGGGTGGCTTTGGCAATGACAAATTCCTGTTTAGCATGGAAGCCAAATTTACCCGTGCCGGGATGGGCGTCGATCGGATCGTAGACTTTCAGAAAGGGCGCGATCGAATTGTGCTTGATCCAGACACTTTCCTGCGCCTCGAACTACGCACTATTTTTGGCAGAAGGCTATCGTTTGAGTCTGTAGACAGCCTCCAGAAAGTTGAGAAAAGCAATGCTGCTATCACCTACGATCGCTCTACAGGCAGCCTGTACTACAACGAAAACCGCAAGGACGCAGGACTAGGGGCAGGCGGACTATTTGCCACGCTAAATCGATCGATCGATTTGGGCATAGCCGACTTCACAATTCAGCGGTAAAGCCACTCTAGGCGCAGGTTTTGCCATGACTCTCATTGAATCATGCATGGCAAAACCTGTCCGCATAGTTGTAACCTTTAGAGCAAACCAGGGGTAATATAGCGGTTAAAAAACATCCTGAATGGCTTGAAAAGTCTACAGCTTTTCTAAAAAGGAGTAGAGTTCTTTCCCTGTAAGGATTTCAGACTTTTTCGGCTGATGCGTTGCTGTCCAGATTTTTCCACATCTAGTATGAGCTTATTTTTTTAGACTCTACGGATAGTGGTAAGGCTGTACTGTGATGTAACCTTGTTTGTAACCCAACTATAACCCTGCGGTGTAACTATAGAACGAGCAATCGCAGAGGATCACAATTTTCCAGTACGTTTGTCAATCATGTCAGCCAGTAGGGCAAAGATAGCGATTTGGGTGGAAGCGATCAGCAGAATTAGGGTGCGCTCAGTTAGATCTTCCCGCACAAACAGATCCTGGAGAAAAGTAAAGAGAAACCCTGCAAAGAATAAACCTGCAAGTGGCATAAACACCCGTAATGGCGCAAAATATACCCCCGTCCGCACAATTAACTGCACAAATCGCAGGGTGTCGCGGATGGGCTTAATTTTGCTTTTGCCCACGCGCATGTGATAGTCGATCGATTCGTAATGCACCAGATAGTTATTCATCAGCATGGCAACCGTAATGCTGGTGGTGAAGCTAAAGGTGTTGGGCAAAATGTTTAAAAATCGCTCGACCGTACTTTTGCGAAAGACCCGTAAGCCGCTGTTAAGGTCAGGAATCTTGGACTGCGTTAACCATTGGGCAAAGTTGACTAAAAACCATTTGGGAATGCGGCGAATTTTTGAGTACTTGACATTCGCTCCAATCCTGGCTCCCACCACCATGTCAGACTGAGTTGCCAGCGTGACTAGCTCTGGAATGCGCTCATTGGGATAGGTTCCATCGGCGTCCGTAATGACGATGAGCGAATGCTGGGCGTTGCGGATACCTGTCTTCAACGCTGCTCCGTAGCCCAGATTGCGCCGATGTTCAATCAGCCGAATGCCGGGATGCGATCGCAATAGCTTTCCCGTATCATCAGTTGAGCCATCATTCACCACAATGATTTCATACTCGCACTGTGCATCATTGAGGATAGTTTGCAAATGCTGCAACACGGGAGCAATGCCCAACTGCTCGTTGTAGGCTGGAATGATTAACGAAAAAGGCGGACAGCCTTTGTCTGCTGGCGTTAGGCTCACCCTGCCAATTTGGTAATCTGTCTTGATCTCCGTCATAGCCTGATGCCCCGATCGCTGCTGCTTGCTAAGTACTTAATGAGTATAGAAGAAGCCTGTCGCTCTGTGGTTGCAAGCAGCGGCTCATCAAAGGCAGCTTGCCAGCTTAACTTCTTCTATCCAGCTACGATCGCAAGCTTAATATAGCTTTAGACAGCGTGATTAGGATGGGGATGCTTTTGGTGGCGCGCTCCGCGCGCCACCAAAAACATCCTAAGTAAAGTGGCTATGGCTATAAAACCAAAGACTTTTTGAAGCAATAGGGGTCGCCTACTTTTTCAAAAAGTCTTTCAGCCCATATCAACTCCGGTGAAATGACTGTAAGCAGCAATTCATAGCTTTGGTGCTAGCCTAAGCGCCTTCAGTCTTGGCATCGCTAGCCGCTTCACCAGCCACGGGTTCTACGGTTTCTGGAGCGGCTTCTTCTGCCACCTCAGGCGTAGCCTCTGCTGTAGCGGTCGCAGCCACAGGTTCAGTTGCAGCTTCAACGACAGTTTCAGGAGTAACTGCTTCAGGCTCTGGTTCTGGTGGCGCGATCGGTGCTACCTCTACAGGTGCGGCGGCTTCAGGAGCAGGTGCTTCTGAAATGGTTGGCTCAGAAACGACTGCCTCAGGAGCTGTTTCAATCACCTCAGGTTCAGCCGCTTCAGACTCTTCCTGAATCGCTATGACGGGTGCTTCGACAGGAGGTTTAGCTTTGCTGGGTCTAGGGCCGCGCATCAAAGCCATAGCGGCGGGTGGCTTGCTGCCTTCTTCGTCTCTTTTGCGATCGCCCTTTCCTTTGCCTTTGCCCCGATCGCGATCGCTATCTCGGCTAGCGGTGCGATCGCGATTGGGATCTTTGTTGGGCATTGGCACAACTCTTTTAGGGCGATCCTCCGAAGGGGCTTCCTGGCTAATTTCAGGTGCCGAAACTGAAGCGGTTTCAGCAGTTTCAGCTCCTGCTTTTGGCTCAGCCTGCCGCTCAGACTTTTTAATTGGACGTTCTACCATGATTTCCCCTCCTAACAGACTCATCTGCTATCAATATTGCGAATCTACTGCGATCGTAGCAACCCATTATTCAAGCCAAATACTTTATAGATGCCCTGGATCACAGAGACCATGAATTGAATCGATGAAGTACTTACCAAATTACAATTCCCCCAATCGGAAACTTCTACCCCTGCGGGGCGCATGTTGCCAAAATTGGACTTGCCCCATAATTTTGTTTCCATACTTATCTCTTCAATTTTTGTTCAACTATCCAATTAATCTTATTTACCTAGCTTTATTGAGTATCGATACCTGAATGATGATCGCATAAAAGTGTGAAGTTATTTAAATCTTCTGCATAACGACCGCGACGACGGCTGATAGCTCGCTATGAGGACGAGTCGGCAGGAGAATCAGCCAGCAAAAACCAGCGATCGCCATCCTTGAAAACCTTTGTCCTCACCAAGATTCGTTTCATGCTGAACGAATAAAGATCGTTATCCAGATAGCGATACTCACCTCGAAGGGCTACAGCTTCGAGGTTTTTTTTGCCAGAAGGAGAGCAACTGACCGGAAACCTCTAGCGCTGCAAAGAAGAAAACCGTAAAGGAGCGCTGCCAGATATGAATTTGCAATAGAAATTAACAAAGACCTTCGCTAGCGATCGTTTTTCTCAGGGCATGCTAGAGCCGTCAGAACTCACACTTGCTGTTTATCGTCACTCCTAGATTCAGTAGATCTCAATTTGGGTTTTATGCAGCACAAAATTCAAAAACTAGCTTTGTAGAAGGCTGAAAAACTTTGCAATCGACCGAAGTCAATCGACTGAGATAAATCGGCTGAGATTGAATGCGTAGATTAAATACCGATATCAACCCCAATACCAACCTTGAATGAGGTATCTCTGTGAAGTACGAAATTCTCTATAAGCCTGCATTTGCAGCGATTTTTTTGACCCTAAATCCAGGTGAGCAGATTATTGCCGAAGCCGGAGCTATGCTCAGCATGGCGGCAAAGCTATCCATGACCACTCAGTTTTCAGGCGGTTTCATTCCGGCACTGCTCAAGAAATTTCTTGGGGGTGAGTCGCTCTTTGTCAATGCGTTTAAAAATACGTCAGCCCAGTCTATGGAGCTGGTGCTCAGCCAGTCTACGATCGGGGACATTGTGGCGATCGAGCTAAAGGGCAACGAAATTTGCTTTCAGCCCGGAGCCTATATTGCCCATACTCCAGGCGTTCACATGGGCGTGCAGTGGGCTGGTTTTTCTAGCTGGCTGGCAGGTGAAGGGTTATTTAGGCTGAGGCTAGGCGGCAATGGGCTGGTCTTTTTTGGCGGATACGGCGGCGTTTCGCAGCGACGGGTAGACGGCGAATTCATCGTTGATTCAGGGCACCTGCTGGCCTATGAACCCAATATCAAGATGAATCTGAAGCTGGCAGGTGGCTTGGTGGGTTCGATTACTTCGGGAGAAGGGCTGGTCAATCGGCTGTCGGGTCAAGGTCGAATTTATCTACAGTCTCGTAGTGTCGGTGGGCTAGTGCGGTTTGTGCGTCCCAAGCTGCGATAAGCGCACTCTACTTGTATCTCAAGATTCTCAAGACCGAAGACCCAAAAGACCGAAGATCCTGAAGACCAAGGCATAAAACTATGAAACTCGATATCTTACATCAGCCTGACAGCGCGATCGCCAAAATTGACATGGCACCTCAGGAAGAGCTACTAACCGAGGCCGGAGCTATGGTAGCCATGAGCGGACATATAGATGTCAGTACCACCTTACGCAAAGGCAAAGGGGGTGGCGTGTTGGGCGGACTAAAGCGCATGCTCGCAGGTGAATCCTTATTTCTCAGCACGTTTCGATCGGGCAATCAATCTGCCGAGCTGTATCTTGCCCCCAAGCTCATGGGCGATATTTTGCCCTACACCCTTCAAGGCAATGAACTCGTGATCCAGTCTACAGGCTACTTAGCCAGCACAGGCGGCGTAGATATCGAGCTGGGGTTTCAAGGCTTTAAGTCGATCCTCTCAGGTGAGTCAATTTTTTGGCTAACGGCAAGCGGCAACGGCCTGGTTTTGCTGAGCGCTTTTGGTGGCATTTATGAAGTCGAAGTAGACGGGGAGTACATCGTAGACACAGGCAATATTGTTGCATTTGAGAAGACGTTGAGCTTTTCGATTACTAAGCCGGGATCAAGTTGGGTTGGGGCATTTTTGGGCGGCGAAGGCTTCGTCTGCCGATTTCAGGGCAAAGGTCGGCTCTTTTGCCAAACCCATAATCCGGGAGCATTTGGTCAGATGGTCGGCAGTCAGCTTCCCCCCCGCTAAATTACAGGAGAGACAACCATGACAAATCATATTTCCCCATCGGATAGCCTGTCTCAGGCAGAGACTCCCTACACGATCGAACATGCCCCTTCTTACGCATCGCTTCACTTGAGACTCAACCCTAACCAAACAGTGCTGGTGGAATCGGGCGCGATGGCGGCTATGGATACCTGTATCCAGATGAAATCTAAAGTTCAGGGCGGATTGGCAAAAGGTATCGGGCGGATGCTAGGCGGTGAGTCGCTGTTTATTAGCGAATTTACGGCGATCGGCCAGCCTGGAGAGCTAATCTTAGCCCCTGGAGTGCCCGGAGACATTCAATACTATCGGCTAAATGGGAACGGGTTGATGGTGCAATCTTCGGGATTTGTGGCCGCTAGCCCCACCGTCACCCTCGACACAAAGTTTCAGGGATTCAAAGGATTTTTTAGCGGCGAATCGCTGTTTTTGCTGAAGGCTTCGGGCATGGGCGATTTTTGGTTTAGCTCCTACGGCGGCATTTTAGAAATTCCGGTGGATGGTGAGTATGTGGTCGATACAGGCTACATTGCCGCGTTTGAAGACACGCTGAACTACAAGGTAGAAATGCTGAGTGGTTTATCGTGGAAAGGGTTGAGAACAGGAATTTTGGGCGGTGAGGGGCTGGTCTGTCGCTTTAGCGGCCAAGGGAGGCTCTGGGTGCAATCGCGTCAGCTCTATCCTTTCCTCAACTTCTTGAATGCCTTTAGGCCAGTCAAGAGCTAATCGTGCCATTAGGTGAGTCCATTAGCCTATATGTTACGGCTGCACTTAAATCCAAATGAGTTATTTTTTGAAAGCCTCGCGTAGCGAGGCTTTCAAAAAATAACTTGCCCTAATGCGTTTTGTTAGCCAATAAATGTCGCTCATTAAATACAGCCATGCCGCTTGAACTGCCACCCGAAACCGCCAGCTATAGCGATCGCTCTCCCCCGCCCAAAAATCGCCAACTGCTTCAGATGTTTGGCTTTTTTGTGGGTTTTGCGATCGCCCTCTTTGCCTCGGTGCAGGGGCTGGCAGATGTGCTGTCGGGGCTAGTGCCCTATGGCGTAGAGCAGCAGCTCGGTGCGCTGATTATCCCTGTCTATGAGCAGCAGGCCAAAGCATCCTCTGAGGAGCAAGGTCAGAGTTCTCTGATTCAAGACAAGCTGAACCAGCTTGTCGATCGCCTAGAGACTCATTTGCCAGATGAACCTCATCATCGCGAATATCGCGTGATTTATATTCCTACGGCTGATTCTCAGCCTGTTGTGAATGCGATGGCCATACCGGGCGATCGGATCATTATCTACGAGGGTCTGCTGGCTCAGATGGAGTCAGAAAATGAGCTGATGATGGTTCTAGGTCATGAATTGGGACACTTTGCCCATCGTGACCACCTGCGGCGGCTAGGAAGAGGACTCTTGCTACAGCTAGCCTTGGCTGGCGTATTGGGAGATGTGGGAAGCCTACAGTCGATCGCCCTTTCGAGTGCCACAACGCTAGACAATTCCCGTTTCTCTCAGGATCAGGAATACCAGGCCGATCGGTTTGGGTTAGACCTATTGCAGCAAACCTATGGGCAAGTGGCTGGAGCCACCGATTTCTTTGCCCGCATGAGTCAGGAGCTTGGCTCTAATATTGACTTTCTCACGACTCACCCAGGAGCCGACAAGCGAGTCCGGCGCATAGAAACAGAAATTCGAGATAAGGGATATCAGGTGGGAGAGCGATCGCCCTTGCCGCAGCCTCTCACATCTTCAGGCTAAAGCTTCCGTGAGCCAAAGCTTGCAAGGAAATCAACTCAAATAAGCAACTAACTCGCGGTGTTATTGTACTGAGTGTGTAAAAAGTGAGATCAATAAGGTTGTGAATTCTAAAGAAGATTCCCGGTCTATATATGGGCGAGGCGGCTCGCGACCGCATGATGAATGTCCAGTGCCTGTTTCCTCCGAAATCCTCGTAAACGCTCTCGCAGAGCTTGCAGATGAACGAGGATTAGACATTGTTTCGCAAACGTTACGGACTCGTGGGGTTAGTATTACTCTGCAAGATTACGATGATTGGAACGGTGGGATATGGACATGGTTGATTAAGGTGTTCTTGTCACCACGCGCCTGGGCTATATTTGGCAGTACGGCAGAAAGAACCGCAGTTGAGAAGCAACTTGCTGAACTTGCCAACGCTATTGTGGCAGATGACGCCCATGATTTCACGGTTCAGTTTGTAGTAAGGCCAAATTCACTCCCCCCAAGTGTCACGAATCAGGGGCGGGCGCATTCTTCTAATCCAGCAGCTATTGAGCATGAGGGATTGCTATTCAGATCTCAGCCAGAAATACTACTGTTCATTGCTCTTCGTGATACAGGTCTACCAGTACTACCCTTGCCTGTAGTGGTATCCAATAGACCAACCTTTAGCCGAATTGAACCCGACTTCATTGTCATTTGTAAAGGCGTGACCTTCGTCGTAGAGGTAGACGGTGATCGCTGGCATCAAGAATCTCCAGTTAGAGCGCAGGAGCGCCTAAGTCATCTAGAGGAGGAAGGGGCGAGACTCATTCGCGTATCTGCTGAGAAATGCAACTCAAGTAATTCTGCTAAGGAAACGGCAAAAGACATCTTAATAAAGATAAACCGATTCTTAGAGAGTCGCTAAAGCCTCTACTGATGTGTAGTCTGTCATTTTTTAGCTTCGTTTGAACACTGTCAAAATCAAACCGTCTACAATTCAGCAACTGAAAACAACCGTAGCAATCACCCTGACGGTAGGTTGCTTCCAAGCACAGCTATGAAAAGTTGAACTAGCTCTATATAGTACAAAAAACCTGATGGAAAAGCATGAATGTCGAGCTTCAGGAGGGAGATTTCCGGCTGAGATAGGCAACTAACCCGACAAACAGCAGGATACCCGTCCCATATTTAAACAGGCCGGGAACTGCCGGATTGGGAGAAAAGAATCCTTCGATCGCTCCTGCAATCAGCAGCAGGGGCACAATGCCAAACATGAGTTGTGCGGCCTGTTGCCCATAAAGCCTCAAGGCATCAATACGGCGATATTGGCCTGGAAACACGATAGCTTTGCCCAACAAAAACCCCGCTGCGCCTGCAAAGAAAATTGCGGGTAGCTCTAAGGCTCCGTGGGGAAAAACAAAAGCCCAAAAGGGGTAGGAAAGGTTGTTTTGAGCCACTAGGGCAGCGATCGCCCCCAAGGAAATGCCATTAATCACCATAATATAAAGGGTGCCTAATCCAGCCATCATGCCGCCCGCTAGCGCTGCAAAAGACACCCGGATGTTATTGACCATGATGCTGGCAGAGGCAAACGGCTCTACGCCCAAGATTGAACCCATCCATAGCTCTTGGCGATCGCGCACTTGAGAGATCAGCGACTGCGGCACCACCAAAGACAAAAAGGTTGGATCGCGCCATGCCAGCCACCAGCTCACCAGACCAAAGCCCAAAAGCAAAGAGGTTGCTAGGGCAATATAGCCACGGGTCTGCTGCACCACAGCCGGAAAACCCCAAAGATAAAACTGGCGAACGGCTTGCCACTCTTGCCGACGCGAACCTTGGTAGATTTGGGTATAGCTGCGAGTGGCTAAGGTCTGCAAATTCTGGATCAAGAGATTGCCGACTTGCTGCGTTCGGGCACGCGCCAAATCTGCTGAGGTCGATCGATATAGGCTAGCTAAAGTCTGAATCTCTTTAGCTTTAAGAGATTTGATGCCAAACTTCTCGACTTGATTGAGCAGCCTTTCGAGTTGCTTCCAAGTTTGCTCTCGTCGAGCCACCCAACGCTGAATATTCATCTCTGAGATCTCTATATTTTTTGACTTTAGTGTGCATTCCGCCGAGATTTAGACGATAGTTTGGGTAGGGCATGGCCTGATCTCATGCATTACCTGAGAATTGCAAACCTGAGATTGCAAGTACCCTGATTCACGGTTTCCAATCCGGCTGGGGATGCGTTCAGGGTGAAACAGGGAACTATAAAACTGCCATATTCATTTGCACCTGAAAGTTGGGAGAGAGCGACGGATGGCTTCAAGTTCTAATCCTCAAGGTTTGCTGCAACCTTTGAGCGTCGGCAATGTCGTCAGCGTAGGGCTGCGGCTCTACAGCAGCCATTTCAAACAGTATATTGGGGTGGCGCTGCTGGCTACCTTATGGATAGTGCTACCCATTGTGGTGATCGCGGCCATTATTGGTTTTTTTGCGATCGCCCAAAACTACTATGCCCTGCTCGGCCTCATTATTCCCGCATGGCTGGTGCTGCTAGTGTACTGTGTCGGGAAATATATGGCGGGTGCAGCGGCCATCTCGCGGTTGGCTTTCAGCGAACTCACTCAACAACCAGAGACGGCCCAACAGGCAAGGCGGTTTACCAACTCACGCCTGTGGTGGTTTGTGATCATGTCTCTGCTCACCTCGCTGATTTTTGGTGGCGTTTTACTTGCCTTTTATCTGCTGCTCGTTGTGCTCATGGTCGCAACATTCGGAACCGTTGGGGGGTTAGCTGCTTTTCAGTCTTCAAACCCAGAGGTTTTACTAGAGCAAATGTTTAGTAACCCTAGTTTTTTGCTGACGTTTGGCCTGGGTACTGTAGTTATAGTGACCGCGTTCATTGTGCTAATGTGTTGGCTGAGTGCGCGGTTTTGCGTCACGGAACTGCCTTTGGCGATCGAACTTGATATGGATGGCGTGCGATCGATCGGTCGCAGCTGGCAGCTCACCAAAAAAAGTGCATGGCGCATTTTCTTGATTCTATTTGTGGCGTTTCTGATTGCCTTTGTCCTGCAAATTGCCATTCAGATTGCCACCAGCCTGATTAGCGGCGTGCTGATTGCCATTCAGCCTTCAGAGACGTCAGCGCTCTACATGCTGTCCTTAGCCTTTACCTATATCTCCAGTTTTGCCACCAGCACATTGTTTCTGCCCTTTTGGCAGACGATTAAAGCTGCAATTTATTATGATCTGCGCAGCCGTCGAGAAGGACTGGGACTGCGGCTACGGGACTAGGCTGCAAAACTAAGCCATTTCTTTCTCTATTTCTCCTATTTCTGCCGTTCTCATGCGTCTTTTCATTCGAATTAAGCTGCTGACCCCCGAGAGCGTTGAGCTAGAGTTTTCCCTGGCTGGCATTGGCAGTCGTGCGCTGGCGCTCTCTCTGGACTACACCTTTTTGCTGCTGTGTCTGCTGCTGTTCTGGATCATCTGGGGCATCATCAGCAATCAGCTTTTGAACTATCTAGAGAGTACCGAAACAAACTACGCAAGTCTGCCAGTCTGGCTAGGGGCGAGCGCTTTCCTCGCCAGCTTTTTCATTTTTGCAGGGTATTTTGTGTTTTTTGAGGTGTTGTGGCAAGGCCAAACGCCTGGAAAGCGCATGGCAAAAATTCGGGTGATTCGCGATAATGGCAGACCCATCAGAATGGCTCAAGCTACGCTCAGAGCTTTGCTGCGCCCGCTTGACGATTTTTTCTTTGTCGGAGCCTTCCTGATTTTTTTTGGTAGAAGAGAGAAGCGAATCGGAGATTGGGTAGCGGGTACAGTAGTGATACAGGAAAACCGAGCACAGAGCAATTCTGGCATTCGCGTGAGTCAGGAAGCGAGACAGCTAGCCGAAAGCCTACCTCAACTCATCGATCTGACTCAACTCCTCCCCGATGATTTTGCCGTCATCCGAGAGTATCTTCAGCGCCGAGACTTTATGGAAACCCAGGCTAGAAGCGAACTCAGCTTGAAACTCGCTCGTCAAACGCGGGCGATCGTTCAGCTAGCAGAGATTCCGGCAGGATTAACTTCCGATCAATTCCTTGAGGCCATCTACATAGCCTATCAAGAGCAGTTTCCTGCCTACTGAGATTTAGGATGCTTGCGGGCTTTCATGTCTGTCGATCGCAAATGATCGCCCGCAAAAACTCCTGAACGCTTTTGCAGCCTACTTTTCTAACCGCACAACATACCATTGCAAAAATTGCCCTGGCTCCATATCCAGCTCACAGCTCGTCTCCATCAGGTGCTTGGCTTGAGCGGTAAGATCGGTAAAGCGCTGCAAATCTTGAGGCAAATCATCTTGGCGATCGCTCAAAATCAACTTCAGTTTTTCTAGCAATTCTGCGGGTGTGACAAACTGCTCAGGCTGGTTGGGTTCCAGCAGCACATAGGCTTCATCCGCTTGATACATGAGAGGATTGGGCATGGCGGCAAGGAAGAAAGAGTTGGACTGAAGGTTTTAAAGCGGCGTAAGCGAAAAGCGCCACAAAAGTATTCTGTGGCGCTTTAGAGAAATCGTCTATTCGTCTTCGGCAAACACAAAGCGGTAGAGTTCGCTGGGGTCAGGCTCAGGGCTGTCTTGGGCAAACTTGACCGCATCCTCAACCTCAGCTTGGATACGTCGCTCGATCGCCTTTAGCTCTTCCTCTTCAAACAACTGCTGCTCAATCAGGTGCGTTTTCAGGCGCTTGATCGGATCGCGTGCCAGCCAAAACTCTTTTTCAGTCTTAGAGCGCAGCTCATCCGGGTCGGCTAGAGAATGCCCTCGAAAACGGTAAGTCAGGCACTCAATCAACGTTGGCCCTTCGCCTGCACGGGCACGCGCTACGGCCTCTTGAGCCACCGTACGAACGGCCAAGACATCCATGCCATCGACCTCAACTCCTGGCATACCAAAGACGCTAGCTTTTTTGTAGATTTCAGGCTGAGAGGTGGCGCGCTCGTGAGACATGCCGATCGCCCACTTGTTATTTTCCACCACAAATAAAATGGGCAGTTTCCACAGCGCCGCCATGTTGAGGCATTCAAAAAACTGGCCGTTATTGCTAGTGCCATCGCCAAAGAAGGCAGCCGTGACCTGATCTGCCGAAGTATCGCCCATAGCTTCCCGGCGATACTTCGACTGAAATGCGGCTCCTAACGCAACGGGAATCCCTTCTCCAATAAAGGCATAGCCGCCCAGCAGCCGATGCTCTGAAGAAAACAGGTGCATAGAGCCACCCCGCCCCTTACTGCAACCTGTGGCTTTACCAAACAGCTCTGCCATGACTTCGCGCGCGGGCACGCCAGCACTGAGCGCATGCACATGATCTCGGTAAGTGCTGCATACGTAGTCTTCACCAGGACGCATTGCCTGAATGACACCCGTTGAAACTGCTTCCTGTCCGTTGTAGAGATGGACAAACCCAAACATCTTGCCCCGATAGTACATCTCAGCGCATTTGTCCTCAAATATGCGCCCAAGATTCATGTCTTCGTAGAGCCTTTGTCCCTCCTCGCGGGAAACGGCTGCGATCGAAGGCAGCGTGGGGATAGTCCGTTCCTCAATCATGGGCGTAGTATCCTTAAAGAAGCAGTGGTGTAATCTCTAGATATATCCATTCCAAGATAACCCGGTCAGCACCTTTCTGAGAAAGGATTCTATTGATACAACTCAGGGCAAATCTATCTACTTACACTGGCTCAGACCCCTGCTAGGAATTCATCGAGAGATTCCAAAGCCCTGGCTCAGAAGGTCTGGCTCAAAATGCGGGGCAGGTTTTGGGTGAGTTAATTTATGTCTGCTTCAGCTAGCTTTCAGAATGAGTTCCTGTAGATTAAGTTACGCAGTGATCTAAAGTTGACCGCAGACGAGATCAAAAGTACTTGCCCTAAATGAATCGATCGCTCTCCGAACAACTCGGAATGGGGAAAATTCTGAGGGATTAACTGAGAAATTAATCTTTTTGGACTCCGTATTTCAAGCTGTGCCTTGAGCTATCCGTTACAGGTTCTATAGGTCAATATGTTACAGGTTCTATAGGTCAGATCTTAGATCAAATGCACTCTAGCGGCTCTGGGGTGACGTACATGGGCAGTTGCAATCCTCCAGAGTCCGAAGTATAACCTAGTGTAAATTTGATCGCGTTTTCAGTGGCCGAGTTTTCAGATGAAAAGAGCAAATTTTTAAAATAGGAAACATGTGTGAAAATCAGCAGTTTTTTGTCTATGCTTGGGAATAAATTTTAATGATTGCTGGTATGGAAATTGTGCCCACCTAGGTCAAAAGCCTGCGATGGACAAGCTACGGCTACGGGTGGGGAGAGGTTGGGGTTTTAATGAATTTACTAGTTGCGGGGATGGGAATTGTGCGAATTCCGCTAGATTATTATCGGATTTTAGGTTTACCAATTCAAGCCACGGCTGAGCAGTTGCAGCAGGCTCACCGCGATCGAACCCAACAACTTCCCAGACGTGAATTCTCGGAGGCGGCACTGGCGTCTCGTAGGCAGCTGATTGACGCAGCTTATGAAGTTCTCTCTGACCCAGAGGCACGCCAAGATTACGACGCCCAGTTTTTGGCAAAGTCATACGAGCTGCTGGATGTTAGAGGCGTTGAGCCGGACAGCGAGGCTCTCAGCTACGGACGGATGGCGTCTGATCCCGAGCTAAGCGTTGATCCCCATACCCCAAGTATCGAAATTACAGACTCTCAGTTTATTGGCGCGCTGGTCGTCTTGTTTGAGCTGGGTGAGTATGAGCTTGTGCTGCGCCTGGGTCGTCCTTACCTGAGCGGTGGCAATCTCAACCTGAGAGCAGGTGAGTTTGGCGACCCAGAGATCGTTTCCGCCGATATTGTCTTAACAGTGGCGCTGGCTTGCCTGGAACTGGGCCGAGAGCAGTGGCAGCAGGGCCAATATGAAAACGCGGCTGAATCTCTAGAAACAGGACAGCAGCTTTTGTTACGAGAAGGAATTTTTGCAAGTCTACGGGGTGAGATGCGATCCGATCTTTACAAGTTGCGACCTTACCGAATTTTAGAACTTCTCGCCATGCCTGGAAACCGGGAAGAGACTCGGCGGCAGGGGATGAGTCTGCTTGAAGACATGTTGCACGATCGCGGTGGCATTGATGGCTCAGAAGATGATTATTCAGGGCTAGGCGTTGATGACTTCCTGAGGTTTATTCAGCAGTTACGCAGCTATTTAACGGCAGCCGAACAGCAGGCATTGTTTGAAGCCGAGGCACAACGCCCCTCAGCGGTAGCGTCCTATCTGGCCGTCTATGCGCTGCTGGCGCGCGGATTTGCCGAACGTCAGCCTTCCTTAATTCGACGGGCAAAGCTAGTCTTGCTGCGGCTCGGCACCAAGCAAGATGTGCATCTAGAGCAGGCCGTCTGCGCTTTGTTGCTAGGCCAAACCGATGAAGCGAGTCGGGCACTCGGGCTTAGCCAAGAGTTTGACTCCCTCACCTTTATCCGCGAACATTCACAAGGATCGCCTGACTTGCTGCCTGGTCTCTGTCTCTATAGCGAACGCTGGCTGCAAAATGAGGTTTTTCCACACTTCCGCGACCTGTCTAGAAAGCAGCCTTCTCTCAAAGAATACTTTGCTGATGAGGATGTCCAGGCTTACCTAGAGGAGCTGCCCAATGAGCCTGAACCCTCAAGTAGCTGGGGGCGATCGCCCACTTTAACCAGACAACCGCCCCGCAGAGATCCAGAGTCTTCCTACGCTCCTCAGATGAGGCCGAGTGAAACGATTCGCGTCTCAAGTGGCGATACGGCTACAGTCGCCGCCCCTAGTCATGCCAACAATGGCACATCGCTGTCGCCAGAGCCTGTCTTTTCGTCTCCTGTAACCAGCAATGGCTATAGAGCACCCATTGGACTAGAGGACGATGTACCTGCTACGCGAGTTGTACAGCCTGATGTGCAGCCGCCAAGGCGCTCTCAGGGCGCACCTCGACTCGATCGCCTTTTGTTTCTGGCAGCCCTGGGGGTGCTGGGCTTGCTCCTACTTGGGTTCTTGGGCAGTAGAGTCTTTGGGGGGCGATCGCAAACGGCAACTGCAAGTCCGGCTAAGGCAGAGCAAGGATTTAGTCAAATCACGCAGCAAGGCCAACCTGCCGTTGCAGCCAGCCCCACGTTAACCACGGATGAAGCTAAGGCCGTGATTGAGTCTTGGCTGGCGGCAAAGGCTGCTGCTATGGGCGAAACCCACGACCTGACTCAGCTCGATAAAGTCTTGGCAGAACCGATTTTGTCTCAGTGGAAGGGAGACGCGGAGCAGGTGAAAGCCGCTAACTCCTATCTGGAGTATGAACACTCCAACTTGGAGATTACCTCAGTAGAGACAGATGCGGATTCAGCCGCAGAAGATTCTGCTGAACCTGCAACAGAAGAGGCAACGCCAGAGACTGCTGCGGAAGATCCAGCGGCATCACCTAGCGATACTGCCGAGTCTCCTAGCCCCGATGCAGTGGTTGAGGCCACTCGTGCCACCGTAGAAGCTACCGTTACCGAGTCGATACAGCCTTATACCAACGGCCAACCTGACGGCAGCAGCAGCAGTCCAGATAATCTGCGGGTTCGCTATTCTTTGACTCGTCAAGACGGTCAATGGCTGATTGAATCCATAGAAGCGATTTAGAGCAGAAGCGATTGGGTTTTCCCAAAGGCTCTTTGTGTGGGTAGTTCAGCGCGCTTTAAAGTGAGCAAAAGAGTCGATCGCAATGCGGATAGCGTATTGAAAATCGGCCTTTAACCAGAGCCTAAGAGATATGACAGACTCTCTCGTTCAAGCCTATCTGCCGCTCTTTCTTTGGACAGGGTTGGGGGCAATTCTTCTGCGGGTTTTGCCCGAGTCTCTGCCGCGTTTGCTGGGTCGTAGCCTCTACTGGGTGGGCGTGCCTTTAGAAATATTGGCTTTAGCTCGGCAAACTCAGTTCTCATCGCAAGTTGGATTAGCGCCGATTGTGACGATCGCCGGACTGGCATTGGCATTAATATTGGCTTGGCTTAGCCTGCAAGTTGTCCGCCGCCTGTCTCTGCCTCAAGTTCTGTCTCAAGCTGATGCCGAAAATGCTGCTAAAGAGGTTACCAAAGAGATCGCCAAAGACGCGGCTGAAGATGAAGTAGCGCATGAGCCAGCTTTGCGCCCTGATCTTGAGCCTGATCCCTGGCACGATCGCGCTCGACGAGGCAGCTTTATCCTCACCTCCATTTTTGGCAACACAGGGTTTGTCGGCTTAGCCATCGCGCCTGCCTTCATCGATTCTGCCCAGGCTAGCTGGCTAGTAATTTACAGCGTTACCCAAAACGTAGTCGGCACCTATGGCATTGGCGTGTTTTTGGCCAGCTACTACGGGCGCAGTCTTCAAAAAAGCCACTGGTTGATGCAGATTCGAGATGTATTGACCGTACCTTCACTTTGGGCTTTTGCGATCGGCTATTCGACCCGTTCCATTGGGCTGCCAGGGGCGATCGAGTTTGGCATTGAAGCCTCTGTCTGGGTTGTGATTCCGGCCGCCTTGCTGCTGATGGGCATGCGGCTGAGCCAGCTTCACGGCTGGGCAAGTCTGCGGTTGGCTATGGTGCCAGCCTTGCTCAAGGTGGTGGTTAGCCCATTGATGGTGGGGCTGTTGACCTCGCTGATGGGCTTGATGGGCGATGCGCGACTGGCTCTCGTGCTAATGGCAGGTATGCCCTCAGCCTTTGCTGGATTGATCTTGGCAGAAGAATATCAGCTCGATCGCGAACTGATTGCCAGCAGCATCGTCTTGTCTACAGGCATGCTTTTGCTAACGCTGCCGCTATGGTTGGTGCTATTTGATTGAGCTGGTTTGATTGAGCGATGTGGAACTGAATGCTGATTCAGGGAGGGGCGATCGCTTTTCTGAATAAGCATGGGCTGACTGAATGGCCAGCACTGCACAGGGCGCATGGTGCAGCACATAGTTGCTGACGCTGCCCAGCAGAGCCTCGGTCAACCCTTTACGTCCTCGCCGACCCACTATCACCAAATCGGCCTCCCACTGCTGAGCCGCCTCACATAGCCCTTGCCCAGGCTCGGCAATTTTATATTGATATTCTGCCTCTACGCCTTCGCGCTGAGCCAAGTTATAAAAGCGATGCAGCACAGACTGAATTTGCTGGATCTGCTCATCTAAACGCACAAACTCGACCTGATAAGCCTGACTAATAAACTGTGGCGATACGCCAAACTCACCAGGAAATGCAGGAGCCAGCGTTACCGCATCTGCCGATAGGCTGTGGAATAGCATCAGCTTAGCCTGATTAGCCTTAGCTAGCTCTAAGGCTTGCTCAAACACCACTTGGCTGAGGGGAGAGTAATCGATCGCCGCCAGAATTCGTTGAAAACCCATTGCGCCATCCTCCAAAGCTCACCCTCAAAACCTATCGCAACTTTCAGGTAGAATAGTCGGTTTGCAACAAGGCTTAATTTGCGATATGCAACTTGTGTATTGCCGATCCATGACATCGGCTGGCACCCACAGCGAAGAATAAGTATTGTATGCTAATCGATCTCTGGCTTTGATTGAGGAGAGGTGGAAGTCATGTGTGGAATTGTTGGCTATATCGGGAACCAGCCCGCGAGCACAATTTTGCTGGAGGGTCTACGTAAGTTGGAATATCGAGGCTATGACTCTGCGGGCATTGCCACCCTCTGGGATAACGAAATTCACTGTGTTCGGGCGAAGGGCAAGCTGCAAAATTTGCAGGATAAGCTAGAAGGCGTCGAGAACCCGGCACAGGTTGGCATTGGGCACACGCGCTGGGCGACCCACGGTAAGCCCGAAGAATACAATGCCCACCCGCATATGGACACAGCCCGCCGGATCGCAGTGGTGCAAAACGGCATTATTGAAAACTATCGAGAGCTGCGGGAAGGGCTGAAAACTCGAGGGCATGAGTTTCGCTCGGACACCGATACAGAAGTGATTCCTCACCTGATTGCCGAATATCTACAGGCGATCGCCCAAGAGCCAAATCATCCCAAGCCTTTTTTGGAAGCGGTGCGTCGAGCCGTTAACGATTTGCGGGGCGCTTTTGCCTTGGCGATCGTCAATGCAGACTACCCTGAAGAATTAATTGCCGTGAAGCAGCAGGCTCCTTTGGCGATCGGGTTTGGCAAAGGGGAGTTTTTCTGTGCGTCCGATACGCCCGCCTTGGTGAGCCACACGCGCAATGTGCTGACAATGGAAAACGGCGAGATTGCCCGTTTGACGACGCTAGGCGTAGAAGTTTATAACTTTGGGGGCGATCGCCTGCGGAAAACGCCACAAACGCTGAATTGGAACCCGATTCTGGTGGAAAAACAAGGCTTCAAGCACTTCATGCTCAAAGAAATCTATGAGCAGCCTGGAGTGGTGCGTGCGGGTCTAGAAGCCTACTTGGATAGCGAATGGACGGCTCAATCCTCCACCTCCCCCATCCATCTAGGATTACCAGACAGCTTTTATGCCGATCTAGAGCAAATTCAAATCGTGGCTTGCGGCACGAGTTGGCACGCCAGTCTGGTTGGCAAGCATTTGCTAGAGCAGCTAGCCGACATTCCCACCCAGGTGCAGTATGCCTCCGAGTTTCGCTATGCGGCTTCACCGCTCACGCCCCACACTTTGACGATCGGCGTTACCCAATCGGGCGAAACTGCCGATACACTGTCGGCACTAGACATGGAGAAGCGTCGCAGAACTGAAATGGGCGGTAAATTTCAGCCTAAGCTGCTGGGCATCACTAACCGCACCGACAGCACTCTGAGCCACTTGGTCAATCACCTGATTAACACCCATGCAGGGATTGAAATAGGGGTAGCGGCGACCAAAACCTTTACCGCTCAGCTTGTGGCATTTTACTGTTTGGCGATCGATCTGGCCTATCGCCGCAAAACGGTAGCGCTCGATCGCCTAGAGGAAATCGTCACGGAGCTACGACAGTTGCCTGCCCAAATTGAGTCGATTTTGGAGGTGCAGGAGCGGTATGTGGAGCAGTTAGCCCATGAGTTTACCGAAACTCAGGACTTTATTTTTATTGGACGCGGTATCAATTTCCCGATCGCCCTAGAGGGAGCCTTAAAGCTCAAAGAAATCAGCTACATCCATGCCGAAGGCTATCCGGCTGGAGAAATGAAGCACGGGCCGATCGCCCTCTTGGATGAGAAAGTGCCTGTGGTGGCGATCGCTATGCCAGGAATGGTTTATGAAAAGGTTCTGTCTAATGCCCAAGAGGCAAAGGCGCGAGATGCCAAGCTAATTGGTGTGACGCCTATGAATGATGCAGAAGCCGCAGAGGTGTTTGATCATCTACTGCCTGTGCCTTCTGTCGAAGAACTGCTCTCTCCCATTTTGACGGTCATCCCGCTGCAATTTTTGGCCTACCACATTGCAGCCCGTCGCGGTTTAGATGTCGATCAGCCTCGTAACCTGGCAAAATCAGTTACCGTCGAATGACTTAATCTGTGAAAATCGAACGTGTGTAAAGGCATAAAAAAGTTGGCTCTATAGCTGTTTTAAGAAGGTATTCGGAGATAAGGGCTTGAAACGCTCGCTAGTCAAGCATTTCAGCTCCGGAGGTCAAAAGGCGCTGAAATGCTGCTGGCTCATACCTTTCAGCTTTTCCCCATAGCTCATCTCCCTGAAACAGCTATAGAGCCTTGTAGAACTGCTGAACAGCTTGCCATTTTCTCGATTGTTAGGTGGATATTTATCATGCCTAGTAACTCAGACAAGAGAAATATTCAAGATCTCGAAGCGCTCGTTTACTACGTTAAGAAATTTGAGCGATTGCGGGTCGATCGCGCTCATGGTGTAGCACCCCATAAACCAATTTTGCTGTTATCTGTAATTGAGCAAATTAAAAGAGAAATCATTACAGAGAACAAGATTTATTTATCCTCTGAACTAATTCAGACATTTTTTAAATATTGGAGTTATTTAGGTTCATACAACCACAATCCTGATATCTCTAGACCTTTCTTTTACATGAGGAGTGGTAAATTTTGGCATCTATGGGCAAATCCAAGTTATGCCAAGCTACTCTCTTCTAAAGAGAAATTAAAAACTCTTGCAGAAGTTAAACAAGCAATTAAATATGCATATTTAGATGAAGAACTATTCAAATTCCTACAAGACCCAATTCTAAGAAGTAGTTTGGTTACTGTGTTAGTTGCCCGATGGTTTCCGGGTAAATTTGAGTTAGTCAAAGAGATTTCACAGACTGATGAACTGCGAGATCCGCCAGCGTACCTAAAAGATGGCTGTTGGGAGCCTGACAACTAGCGATGAAGAAAGACTTAAGCTACTACGCTAAAAAATTTATAAAGTTAGGAGTCGATCGCGCTCATGGAGTTGCACCACACAAACCAACTCTATTGCTCTCTGTAATTGAACAATTTGACAAAAATAGAATACAGCATAATCAAATTTACTTAACTCCTGAACTAATCGCTACATTCCTCAAATACTGGTCAAATCTAGTAACTACCGATCATCGATCAGATATTTCACTGCCATTCTTCCATCTTACGGGTGA
Source organism: Coleofasciculaceae cyanobacterium (assembly GCA_036703255.1). GTDB lineage: Bacteria > Cyanobacteriota > Cyanobacteriia > Elainellales > Elainellaceae > Drouetiella. The sequence continues at coordinate 3,303 of DATNPL010000116.1, read as the reverse complement.
CAAGTTTTGGCATCTCATGCCCAATCCTGGTTTCGAGGCAACAATTGCGAGTAGAACCAAAATTAAAGGTTTAGCAGCGCTCCGCAATACAGTTAAATATGCCTATGTAGACGATGAATTATTTGAGTATTTACAAGATGTGAGTTCAAGAGTTCATTTAGCTGAAACTTTAGTTTCAACATGGTTCTCAACAAAGACACAACAATTAGAGAACCTTTATCAAGTTGACGAGTTAGATAGTATTCAGTTGAGATTATTTGAAAAAGGTGGTGCAGTTTACACAACGGAAGATATTAAAGACCAAGATAAGACATTTGTAAGAAATGTTGCATTCCGTCGCAACGTAGTCTCCCTATATCTACAACATTGTGCTCTCTGTCGTTTAAAGATCGTTAGCCAAGATAGCCAGAATATTGTAGACGGAGCGCATATCAAACCATTCTCAGAGTTTCACGACGATCGCTTGGATAATGGAATTGCTCTCTGTAAAAATCATCATTGGGCATTTGATCGTGGTTGGTTTGGTATTGGCAATGATTACAGAATTATCATTCCACGCGATCGTTTTCATGAAGAAAGCCTAACAGACATAAGACCGCTGCAAGACTTTGACGGTGAAAGTATTCTTCTACCCAATCAAGAAACCTACAACCCCAGAATTGATTCTCTTCAGTGGCATCGCGCATTCTGGAAAATTGCCTAGCTGGATTCTTTATTGTCTTCCGACTCAGGACTTATGTAGAGCTTTCTAAATTCTGCTGCTGCATCTGGGTTGAGGTTTTCTAGCGCTGCCAGAATATTCATCACGGTTTCTGAACCTGGATCACGGATTTCGTTCGCCCAGCGATACACGTTGGACGAACCAATTCCCATCGCTGCGGCTAACTTTCCCTGACTAATGCCATAGCTCTGCATTACTGTTTTTAGAACTCGCCCTGCTTTTCCCATAGCCTCTTATACGGTTTGCTCCAAGCATGATCAATCGTGTCAGAGCTCTGCATCTCCGTATACAGTCCAATTGGACTGTGATAGCTTATATAGAGACTAATTGGACTGTGACAGTTTGGTGTGACAGTCTTCCATTTGTTTAGGAGTAATTGAAATGTTCATTGACAGAGATTCTTTAAGTGATGCTGGTCAACCGCCTGAAGGTGGTACCAGCCAATCTTCTCCAAGTGAGGAACCCGTGAAGATGACTCTAACAGGCACTCGTAGAGCCGTCGATCGCATGGTTGGGCTACTCCACAGGTACAACATCATTTCTGGAAGTGAATGGAGTCGTCCAGTCCCTTTTAGAAATTCCAATGAAGTTATAAGTGTTGCTAGTCGAGCAATTCAGATCGATTAGCAGTGTCAGCAGTAGGAGCAACACATTTATTCATGCTCTTACTGCTGAGATTAAATCTGATCAAATAGCAGTGGTTGAATGCTCCCGTCAGGCAATATATCAGGAAGCCACTCATCACCTCGGTGTTCTGTCCCATCCCACTTTTCAGGATAGGTATTTGCTGCAATTAACTCCTTAATCCGTGCCAATTCTTCACCGTTAATCAGGCTAATTTCTGGCTTACTGAGCGATTGCGCCGCTGTATTCACCTCTGATTGAACTGCTAAAACTTGTTCTAGCATCCAACGCCGAGCATCCAAAGTTAAGGGGCCTAAGCGGTTTTGCTTCGCTGAAAGAGAGCCATCCTTGTTGATCTCTCCATGCTTACGATGGCGATATTGAGGCTTTTTAATTTCCCAATATAGAGGTCTGAGCTTGTGAAGAGGGGCAAGGTATGCCCACTCCGGTTGAGCGATCAGGCGGTCGAGGGCAGCATCCTTCTGAACGAGGGGACAGCCGATACAGCCTGTTCTGGCATTGAGCGGCTCCTCCCCATCACTGACATCCTGCCCGTAAACCCTGGCGATCTCAAAAGTAGGGAATCCAAGCTCTAAATCGGCGTGAAGCAGCCAGTCCCACACATGGCAGACCCGCCAATGAACGATCGGTGCTAACGTATCTGCCACAGCCCCCGAAGACGAATGCTGGAACCAGCCCTGCCCGCACTCTCCACCATCCTTCGTACAGCTAACCGCAATCCGCTGATCCCTGGCGGCGCTCTCCCCAATTCGCACTCCTGTGATCATCAGGAACTTTTCGCCCCGCTCTTGGCGTAGGGCTTCCAGCTCCCGTTCCATGCTCATGACCTTGAGCTTAGGCGTACACCATCGGAAGGTATTGGATGGTGGCGGCACTCCCCGACCTAAGATGTAGACAAAATAGCGGTGATCCAGTTCTGGCAACACGACGCGAGTTTCAAACCCACGCTTGCGAAGCTCCTCCAAAATCCCCAGTGCAGACGAGTGCAGCGGCAGTAGCTCTTGGCGAGTGTCGGCGTAAAGGACGGTTAAGCTCTCAGGTTTGGGAATTTGACCTGTTTCAATCAGGTGGGCAATGAGGGTGACGGTGGCTGAAGAGTCCTTACCCCCGGAAAAGGCGATCGCCCAGTGTTTGTAGAAGGAGCCATAGTGACGCAACGATTCCACCGATAGCTCAATGCTCTTCGGCAGCGTTAAACGATCTTCTTCAAACAGACTTAGCGTTTTTGCCACAGCTCTCAACTACTAATAGCGTTGCTTGCCTACTTTAGCAGCTAATTCTTCTGTTGGATTCCCCCACCGTAAATGCTTTACCCTTAATTGTAAGAAAGCTAGGGAAAAGAGTATGGGCATTACATACAGAATCAAAAGATAGCGTAGATCTTGCTTTACTAGACATCTTCAAAAATACTGTTGCCCTCAACGTAAGGGTTTCAGAAGCTTGTAGTCTTACATACAATTTATTACTCGACGTAAGTATGAGGGTTTCAGGTTTCACTAATTGAGAATAGAGTCAACAAGCTTAAAATCGAAAACCCCTCAATCGCTGAAACTCTTGTGTAGCAGTCTTTTTTATTCTTGAAGATATCTAATGAAGGAAATCCAGAAAGTTTGTCGATTGAGCCAGCGCATACTCGCGCAGTTCAATCAACAGCGGCAGGGTTTTCGTTTTGCCCTCTACCCATTCCAGCGCCAGATATTGCAATAGGGTAGACTTGCCTGCACCCGGATCACCTAGAACGATCGCCCGTTGAGACTTTGCTAATGCCTCTAGCACCTTCCGCGAGGGCTGTTGTAATACCAATTTAAACGGTATCCACGACAGATAGAGCGTCCAGAATAAAGGAATAACCCGTGATGGAAGCAACAACTTCGGACGATAACTCAGACAAGAGTTGATCCACTTTGGTTTGCAGTTGCTCCAGAGTCTTGAATGCA
>DATNPL010000068.1:0-82193 GCA_036703255.1 Coleofasciculaceae cyanobacterium | reverse complement strand
CGTGTTATCCTGTCTTCTAAACTATTAACTTGTCTAGGTTCGGATGCCTCGAGGTCGCCTCGCTCCGCTCTCGCTTCGCTTCGCTCCCCCTCGACCGCTTTACTAATATAACGGCGGTTCCGCTGAGGTGTCAAGGGGAATTAGAGGGAATTTAGGAGAATTGCACCTGAACTCAAGCAGGAGTTGCGTTACATAGCATGGCTTCTGCCTGAGTTCAGACTTAAAATTTTGCTGTCCATCTGACATTGAGTAGGGGATATCCATGGCTGAGAGAGCTGAGAGCAAGCATATCTAACCTATGCCTGATGACGAGATATCTATAATCCACAAGTTGCAGCTAAGTTAAACTAGGCCAACTAGATACAGCACCAGCAAGTTTGCTTTCAATATGCCTGCTGTTGCTAATGCTTCCTACTGCTTGACTATAGTAATGTCAGAGAGCGATCGTGTCGCTCGAATAATATCATGACTTGATATCACTTGAATCTTCTATACCGTCTTTGCCAGACTATCGAGGGGTTGATGCAAGGAAACTGAGTAGAAGCAAGTAAAGCGCTTAGCCTTTGTTAAAATTCTGATTCCAGCTCAAGGATTGCTCCGCCTAATCGGGATAGGTACTTCTTCGGTCATTAGGGAAGGGTGAACCTAATTGGCGATCGCCACCCATTAGCAGACGGCAACGAACTGTTATCACAGCTCTATCTCCGTATAATCAAGTTATGACAGTTTCTTGCGACGACAAGCCCTTTAGGCACGTCTAAATGCATCTAGAATACGGTTACGCAACGGTTCAGAAATGCTCTTCATGGCTTGAGAGTCAGCTTGATTTAAGGGGTTGGATAACGCTTCTGCGACTTTATCCAACACATCAAACAGTAAAGGAACACCCAAGTGAAGCTGTTCTAGTGTATCTCGTTGAGCGAACACATCCTGGGGTGTTCCTTCAAGAACGAGCTGCCCCTGGTTGAGAATAAAAATCCAGTCTGCCCAGCAGTAGGCCAAGTCTAGATCGTGGGTTGCCATAACGATCGTTGTACCTGTTGCCTGAATCTGCTGTAGCTTTGTCATCAGATCACGAGTCTGAAGCTGGTCGAGATAGGCCGTGGGTTCATCAAGAAGCAGTAGCTCTGGCTGAAGCACCATCACATCGGCCAAAGAAACCCGTTTTTTTTGCCCTAAGCTCAGATGATGTACCGGACAGGCGGCTAACTCAGATAAGTTAAATGCGGTGATGGCTTGCCCCACGCGCTGATTCACCTCTGAATCGGGTAAGCCTAGGTTACACAGCCCATAGGAAATATCTTCCTCAACCGTAGACGCAACTAACTGCTGCTCTGGATCTTGAAACACTAGCCCTACCTTTTGCCGCAAATCCATCAGGGATTTGCGATCGTAGCGCAGGGGGAAGCCTTGCCAACGAACGGCACCGTCTTGAGGCTTGTAGAGTCCGTTTGCCAGGAGAAATAGCGTCGTTTTGCCGCAGCCATTGCGCCCTAAAAGCACACAGCGTTTTCCTTTGGGAATGCGTAGCGTTAGGCTCTGAAGGGCAGGGTGGGAGCTACCGGGATAGATGTAATTGACTTTCTCAAATTCCAGTAGCATGGTGCCATCCTGTGAGCATCACCAATAATGCGCAGCCCAACAGCGCTTCAAAGCTATATCGCTTAGACAATCGGTATTGCCGCGAGTGGCAAACGCGAAAGTCTCCGGTAAAACCACGAGAGGTGAGGGTAAGTGAAACCTGACGATAATTTTCTAACGTTCGCCGGAGCAACTGCCCGATTAATAACCCTAAACTCTTGAGCCAAAGTTTGCGGGTGCGGTAGCCGCCACGAGACTGTTGGGCTGTCCAGAGCTGGTTTGCAGTCTGTAAAAGGACAAAGATAAATCGATACATTAGCATCATCAGTTCGGTGAGCAGAGCTGGACAGCCGATGCGCCGAAGGACATGCAAAATCTCGGTAAAGGGAATAGTCAAGATCATAAAGTAAATACAGGCGGTAGACGCGATCGCCCTTGCCCCTAATTCTGCGGCTTGATGCAGACCCTGCTGACTGAGGTAAATGTAGTAGCCTCCCCAAGTGAACCCTTGCCAAACATCTGCCTGTATCGCTTGCAGATGAGGAAGATCTACACCACTCACGACCAAGGCAGGCAAACTGGTGAGCCAAAATGCGGTAGTGATCGAGAGCAACCGCAAATAAATGGATGTCGGGATGCCAGCATAGACCACTGTCCAAATGCTGATCCAAACTGCAATGAGAAGCTGTACTGGGACATAAGTTGCATAGGTGATCAGCAGCAGGGCGAGCGCAAATAGCAGCTTATGTTCGGGTGGCAAGTGCCGCAGCCGACTGCTGTAAGCCAGGGTATCAATTTGCAGCGGCAACATCTGCCTACGCTCCCGCGACGTTAGAATCTAGCGCTGCGTTTTCATGGAGAGCCTGTAATTTTCGGAGCATTGGCTTGCCGACGCAAACCGCCTGCTTAGTCCAGTAGGCACTTTCACAGCTCATAGATCCGTAGCTATGACGTTTAGGAAATTTTCGTGGGCGCGCAGAGCGCGCCCACGAAAATTTCCCATCCCAATGCCTGTAGCTACAGCTATACAAACGAACATTACGTGGGGTTGGTTCAATGCTCATCCCTCTCGCGTCTCTCCGATCGCCCCTTGTATAGACCCAAAATATATCCCATCACGCCTGCCCCAATTCCAGCTTGAGCGGCAAACAGAAAAGTTTGCACCTCAGGCCCTGAGTCTTTGATCACGGGTTCAAACCAAGGTTTATAATCCGGATGATCTGTCTCAATTGCAGTGATAAAGTGACCATCGGTTGCGCCAAACTCTTTGCCTTGAAGCACCAGTAAAGGCCCTAGGGCTAAAATGAGGACTCCGCCAATCAATAGCCAGTTGCTGGACAGTTTGCGCATGGTTTACTGCCCCTCAAGAACATTGAGCGTTTGCAACTCCTGCTTTCCATGTTTTTGTAGCCAATTCCAAACGAGTACGGTTAGCAGACCCTCACAAAGAGCTAGGGGTACTTGGGTGACTGCAAAAATTCCTACAAACTTCAAGAGCGACGCTAAAAAGCCGCCCTGTAGCGCTGGAAATGCTAAGGCAAGCTGCACAGCCGTTGTTAAATAGGTAATCAAATCTGACAAGGTTGCAGCTAAGAAGATTGCAACAGATTGATTCCCAAACCGCAGCATCAAATGATAAATACCGTAGGCCATAAAAGGCCCCACGATCGCCATCGAAAACATGTTTGCGCCCAGCGTGGTCAAACCCCCATGCGCCAGCAAAACTGCTTGAAAGAGCAGTACCAATCCGCCCAAAACAGACATGACAGAGGGGCCAAATAAAACTGCGCCTAACCCCGTTCCGGTTGGGTGAGAGCAGCTGCCTGTAACTGAGGGAATTTTTAGAGCCGACAGCACAAAGGTAAAAGCTCCTGCCAGAGCCAGCAAGAGCTTTAATTCTGGCTTCTGCTGGGTGATGAGAGTTAGCGATCGCAGCCCCACTAAAAAGAACGGCAACGCTACAGCCCACCAAAAAATTGCCCACTGCACGGGTAAAAATCCTTCTGCAATGTGCATGGCGTAGACAGGGGTAGCTGACCCAAGCAAAATATAGCAACTGAGGCTAGCCATTGCTCCCAGGCTTAGCCATTTCCGATATCGTGTCTTCATCCTGTACCTCGCAGATAGTAAGACGTTGTTGTTTGCGACTGGCAGGCATTCTGGCTTTAGAGACGTTCAAGGCTGGAGATTTAAATTTTGAATTGAATAAACTCACTCAAAACTTAAAGCTCAAACTCTCTTTTACAGTTGCGGGACAGCGGTAGAGTCACACTACACTTTCCCTGTTTCCTCTGACGGCTGCTCCCCGTCAGAACCAAGTCGTGGACTCAGAATACCAGATTAAGAGAAGATGTTGAGAGAATGTCTACAAAACATTTTGCTTCAAGTTTTACACCTGAAGCTTTTGCAGCATCTTCAGCGCATACGGGTGCTTCTCCAGTTTTCCCGGTTCTAAATTCTGGAAACCTTTGAGCCTAAAACGAACTCTTCGTCTGGTACAGAGATTCCCTTTTTTCCTGCGCCAGAGCATTCATCCACAGCATAAATTTGTTCACATCTATAGCTTTTATGTAGTCAGCGCGAAGGAGGCAATCGCCGCATCATTCTCAGGCTCTAGATCGTAGAGGAAGAGGGGAGCGTCTAGCCTGACTTGGATTCAGTTTTGGCATAGGACTCAATGTTGCAGCTCTGTTTGGATTGGGTAGGTTAGCGTTTGCCCTATTCGATCATGGGGGTAGCCAGGTGATCTTCACAGTTGGCGATCGATTTTACGAGTTCATCGTTTCCATCTGCATAATTGCAGGCTGATTGAGTTGCTGTCTCCCCACAATAAACGGCAGCAGTTTGGCAATATTTCTGGCATCGTCAATGCCTCGGTGATGGGTTCCTTCTAGGTCAATCTCTGCCAGTTGCAAAGCTTCTGCCATACCATAGCGCTTGGGCAATTTCTGGGTTTTGCTAAACAACTTCTTGAGATTGACATGAGGATAGGTGATGGGAACAGGAACATCGTGAAACTTACTGTCTTGCTTAAACTGATTGCGATCGAAATCTCCCCAGGAACCAAAGACAGCATTGGAATAGTTTGATAGCCATTCTTTCAGAAGTGCGATCGCCTCCTTGTATTCAGGAGCTTGATCTACCTGCACCTGGGTGATTGAGGTTAGGGATTGACAGAACTCAGTGAGCCGAGGAAAGCGAATGGGTTTGATGAAAGTTTGGAATTCGTCAAGGGTAGTTAAGCTTTGAGCTTCAACCATAACCGCTCCAATCTCTATAATTTCCATCTCGTGTCTCTGAATAGTTTCTTGGTTGCAGCAAGTTGCTTCCAGATCGAGTACTAAATAGTAATCATATTTTTCTAATTTCATATTTTCTCTCTTTCGATTAGATTCACCTAGAAAAGCCTATAAACTCTTATGGACGGTATTAATGTAAGAACTTTTTGCGATGTAGACAAAGCCCACACCACAAAAAGTTCTTAGCTAGAGATTTCTTCTTCTTGACGTAAAATCTCACGCACTTCCATCAAAATCAGCCCTAGTTTATTCTTGCCGCTTCCATCTTTACCACAGCCCCAGTAGTAATCGATTGGAGAGTTTTCCACCAGCACCTCATCCCCCGTTAGGAGCAAAATTTCTCGGATCTCAGCATGGGTTCTAAACTTTTGCATCACCGCTTGCCGCATGACATCATCCTTGACCTGATTCCAGTCAGGCCGGAGGGGCAGAGAGCGGTTTCTGCCCATATTTGCTGCATCCTTTGGGGTTTTAGTCTGTCGCACCTCTTCCAAATAGGGAGTTTGGACAAACTTTTGCGCCTGAAAGTAATGTTCACTGGTTGCCCAGTACAGTTCATCAAGCATAAAACCATGTGCTGAGAAATTGGAGAAGCAACCGTAAGGCTTTTCCCGTTCCACATAAAAGTAAATCGTCATCATGTCTCCATTAAATCAGTGAGTATTCATGCCAGTCGCAAACAGGGAGATAGCCAATCCGGTGATAGATGCGATTAGAGATGGGATTGGCTAAATCTGTAAACAAATAACAGCGATCGTATCCCTGATCTAAAAGTTTCTGGCTTAGGGTGGCAACGCAAGCAGTTGCATACCTTTTGCAGCGAGATATAGGGGGCGTGTATACCGGAGCAATCCGAGCTGCTGTTTGAGAAAACGGTCTGCCGCCAGCCATTGAAACAGGAATGCCGTCTTCCCACAGATAAATACTCTGTTGATTCAACCGCATATCAATTATGCGTTCTGCCTCACAATTCACCGTCATGCCAACTTCAGCATTAAATGCTGTAAACCACTCAATCAACAAGGCACGATCGCTCTCCATCGCCAGCCTGAGAGAACCATCAGGCATTGCCACAGGTTCTACCTCAGTGAGCTGATGCAGTCTCATTTCTATCTCTCGTTGATAGAGCTGCCCGGTCAACGTCTGCCAAGCTTGCACGAAGGCTTCTGTCTCCGCTACCAGACCGCTGACCCCTGGTAATTGCGATCGCTGCAAGTCTTGAGCAATCAACTTTAGCGCGTTCAAGTCTTTCACTTTGGATAGCAGTAATTTGTGGGGAGGCGTGCAGATGGCGATCGCTAGAATGTCGCTCTCTGCTTGAACGAGTGCTAGATAGGGTGGTTCTGGATAACGTTCTGGATAATGCAGCAGGGTCTGCAAAATGCTAATCAACACGTTATGCTCTGCTTCATCTTGAACCAGATAATTCTGAGTCTGATGCCAAAATTCTTTAATGTCATTCAATTGGTGTAACTGCATCACTTACCTCATCACAGCTATATCCACTCTCAGAAATTGAGATCACGGACTCAGGAGATTCCACCACCTTTGTGCCTGCTGTTTATCCCACGGGAGACAGGTTTCCCTTGAACAGATCGAGATAGGGTGAATCGTAGACAGCTCGTTCATGGTGTTTATGAAGGTTTAAGCCGTTCACTACAGCCTTTCTTGATAACATAATATTGATCTTAATGTCATCTCATCGGGTAATGTTCGTATGGTACTGTAAACCTTTGCTTTGTTCTCTTCGTAGCATTCCTATTGCAACAAATAATATGCAATGCTTGAAATAAATACACGAGGAGAGAAGCAATGGGGATCAGGCGATCGCTCTCCGCCCGTTGGAAACAAGCAGGCTATCCTCTCATCTTATTTATTTTGGCTTGCTATCTGACTATCGGCTTGCCGCTTGCCCAAGCTCAGCTTTCTATGCCTCGCGCTGTCGCTCAGCAGCAGGATGAGTCAGAAGCTTTAACCACAGAAGCTTTGATTACAGAGGCTTTGACCACAGGGCAGACGCTTTATCAGGCAGGGCGATTTCATGAGGCAGCCCAGATCTGGCAGAAAGCCGCAGCACGTTACGAGGCGCAAGGGGATAGGCTGCATCAGGCGATCGCTCTTAGCTATCTGTCTTTAGCCCATCAAAGGTTAGGAGCATGGGTAGACGCAACAACAGCCGTAAACGCTAGCTTGACTTTATTAACCTCATTCACCTCAGTTGACCCTCGATCGCCCATTCTTATTCAAGCGCTGGCTCAGACGCTCAACGGACGCGGACAATTAGAATTTGCTCAGGGAAAAGCAGAACAGGCCGTTGCGACCTGGCAGCAAGCTACAGCGCATTATCGGCAGTTGGGCGATCGGGATGGCATCATCGGCAGCTTAACCAACCAGGTGCAGGCATTAGAGTCGTTGGGGCTATATCGTCGAGCCTGTGATACTGCGTTTGAAGCTTTGGATATTTCTGGCTCCTGTGAGATCGAAAACGCAGCCGCTATGACGTTGGCAATCTCTCAAGTTCTGGGTGCCTCAGATACTCCAAATCAGGCTCATCGGCAGGATTGTCAGGGTTCTGCTGTGGAGGGGCTAGATCAATCTACCTGCGTCAGTTCGGTTCAGCTTTTGGCTTTGCGGAGTCTGGGGCAGGTCTTGCGGCTAGTTGGCTACCTGCCTCAATCTCAGCATATCCTGCAACAAACCTTGGAGCGGGCGAAACTCTTGCAGGCTGCACCCGAAATCAGCGCGACGCTGCTGAGTCTGGCGAATACAGAACGCGCCCTCTACGCACAAGCCAAAGATCTGACCGATCGCACAGGCTTGAGAAATGCGGGTCTAGGAGCACAGCGCCAACAGGATAAAACCGTAGACTTGGCGCATCAAGCCTTGGCGCATTACCAAGAGGCGATCGCGGCGGCGGCAGTTCTACCCAATCGTACCCTTCAAATCCAAGCTCAGTTGCCGTTGCTCAGCCTGTTGATTGATTTACAGCAGTGGCTCCATCCTGAATCCCATCCTGAACTTAGTGCTACTGAAAGTTTGCAACCGCAGATTCAGGCACAGTTCAATACCCTAGCAAATTTACTCGCTCATCTACCCGCCGATCGCACAGCAGTCTATGTCCGGATCGGTTTAGCACAAAGCTTGATCCGGCTCCATTTAATTCGAGCCAACTCGCCCTGGTTAGCCAGTCCGATCGAGGGCGATCGCATCGCGGTAGTTCCTCTGCTCACCGTAGCGCTTCAGCAGGCCAAAACGCTGCAAGACAAACGAGCAGAGTCCTATGTGTTGGGGACTTTGGGGCATTGGTACGAGCAGGCCGCTACGCAAGCGGAGCATGTGAGGGCACAACAGCTCACCCAGTCTGCCTTGGGGCTAGCGCAGGCAACACAGGCTTGGGAAATTGCCTATCAGTGGCAATGGCAGCTTGGACGGATTTACACCCAACAGCGCCAGCCTGAATTGGCGATCGCTCACTATACCGCTGCCCTGGAAACACTGAAATCGGTGCGAGCTGATTTGCGGGCGATCGATGCCGAAGTCCAATTTTCATTTCGGGATGCGGTGGAGCCAGTCTATCGGGAACTGGTGGAGTTGCGATTAAGCGCAGTAAATACTGCCCAAAAGCCGCTAACTCAGGATGACCTAAGACAAATCGTGCGAGAAATTGATGCGCTTCAGGTAAGCGAATTAGAGAACTTTCTCCGCTGCAATTTGACCCAGCCGATCGAACTGGATGCCACCCAGATTGACCCGACTGCCGCCGTGATTTATCCAATTCTGCTGGACAATCAGATGGCGATCGTACTGCGGCTGCCGCAGCCGCAAAATCAGCCGGAAAACCTAGAGGCACAGTCGCTATACCTCCATTCTGTGCCGCTGCCGCGCAGCACCATTGAACCTGTCCTAACGTCGCTACGGCAAGAGCTAGAGCGTCCCTATCTTGCAGCTGAGGCTTTGGACGCTTCGCAGCAGGTTTATGATTGGCTGATTCGATCGTTTCAGCCCACCCTAGCCGCACATCAGATCAAAACCTTGGTGTTTGTTTTGGATGGTGTTTTGCGCAATATTCCCATGGCGGCATTGCATGACGGAGAACACTTTTTGGTCGAACAGTATGCGATCGCCCTGATGCCAGGATTACAGCTCATTCCACCTACCCATCACCAGCGTAGACCCCTGAGCGCACTCACCTTTGGACTCTCGGAAACGCGCCCAAATTTCCCGCCGCATGAAAACTTTTCGGCACTGGCAAACGTTGAAACTGAGATTGAAATGATTCAGGCGCAGATTCCAAGTCGAACGTTGCTGAATCAGAAATTTACCAGCTCAGCTCTGCAAGAATTGCTGCAAAATCTACCCGTTCCGATCGTGCATGTAGCAACACATGGTCAATTCAGTTCGATTCCAGAAGAAACATTTATTTTGACCTGGGACGAACGCATTGATATGAATCAACTCAGTACTCTCCTTCAGAACCGTAGCGAAACCACTTCAAATCCGATTGAGCTACTGATTTTGAGTGCCTGCAAAACAGCCGATGGCGATAGCCGAGCCACATTGGGGTTGGCAGGTGTAGCCGTGCAGTCGGGTGCCCGCAGCACGATCGCCTCGCTCTGGTCAATTGATGACTTGGCAACCGCTGACCTGATGGGGCAGTTCTATCGTGAGTTCATTGGCAATGATGAGAATCCAGCAGTGACCAAAGCTGAAGCTCTCCGGCGCGCTCAGGTGACACTGCTTAAAACAAGCGGTTATCAAGCGCCACTGTTCTGGGCTGCCTATGTGCTGGTGGGAGACTGGCTCTGATTCACTCCCCAGCATTCACACTGCCGCAGCAGTTCAAGATCGGCTCATCGGCAATTGCCCCTAGCCCTACCGAGTCTAATAAATTCGACCAGCCAGACTCAGGAGCTTGAGGCGTGGCTGCGATCGCCGCTAACGCAGTCAGCCGATCGTGCCAGAGATTGTGCTCGACGTATAGCGCCAGTCGATCAGCTTCAGTCGCCTCTGTAAGCTGGTGGCGCAGCGTGGCATCAGGCTGTATCCGCTGGATCAAGCCTTCAACCTTAGGATTTTGAGAGGGGCTTTGCGGATTAATCCAGACCGAAAAAATCCAGCGATATGGCTGGTTGACGGGCAGCGATCGGCGTAGCGTGACAGAAATGATGCCAGACTCTGCGGGCAGCGTGATGCGTTCGGTCTGGATGGGCTGCTGGCGATCGTCTAGGATGACCAATTCGGCGGTGGGCTGAGCTGATTCGAGGGAGCGATCCTGGGAGAACTGAGGCACATAAACCCAGAAAGACGGAAACTCGCTTAACGTGAGGGCAAGTGCCGAACGGGACTCAGTGCTACAGGTCGCGGCTGGATCAACGGCTCCCGTTCCTGGCACAATCGCAATCAGTTGGTTCAGACAAGGCCCGCGTGATCCACCCGAAATCCGGCTAGGGGGTCGGTTTGTCCCGGCAAAGTCTGCGGGGGAAGCGCTGAGGAAAGATGCGTGACTCAGCGGTAAATCGTAGGGGGAAGATTCAGGCAGTAAAGGAGCAGCCTTGGCTGAGAATGGAGCGATCGTCAGGCTGAGAAGGGCAAAGCCATAGGGGAGGAATGCGGCAAGAGACATGATGCGTTCCAATATCAAACTGGATCATAAAGGGGGTTTACAAGAGTGCGGCAACAGATTCCGGGCTGTTTTTTCAATAGACTATCCTCAATGTCGATCGCGTTCAACCCAAACATAGAACGCCAGCAGGGAACCGCTCCAGGAAGCCACAAACGCCAGTGCTGCTGGAATCAGCGGCAGCCAAGCCCCAGACAGCAGGCTGATGGCACAAAGACCATACAGCCCGCCGATCGCGCCTAACAATCCTGACAGACTGGCGATCGACCCTCGCAGGGCATTTCCTCTAGAGAAAGCGCCGCGTAGCGAAAATACCCCAACCCAGCCCATTAGCCCACCCCCCAGCGACCAAGCGCTGACCCAGAGCCACTCTGCCCATTCAGGCAACCAGCCGATCCAGGGGCGGCGATCGAGCACAGCGCTAATAATTTGACTAATCATGTGAGCCTGGACAACAACCCCTGGCGTTTTGACAGGAAGGCTTCCCTGGCTATAGGGAGTCAGGTGTGAATCTTTAATATCGGCTGTGCCAATCAGCACGATGCGATCGCGCACCCAGGCGGACAGTTGGCGATCGACCTTGCCGTTGAGTAAATCGGTGAGCGAAACCTGGCGCAACTCAGGCGATCGGTAGTTCACCAGAATTTGATAGCCTGCAACTTCGCTAGAGGGGAGCTGATAGCCGCCTGCATCAGCCGTGAGTTGAGGAATCACGATCGAGCCAAGCTGCATCTCACCTCTAGCGCTTTTTTGCAGCGTCAGGCCGCGCTGCTCCAAATAGCTCAAGGCGATGCCCAGACTCAAAGATTGGCTGGTGGGGCATTCTGGCACGGCAGGCGCAGCCAGAAGCTGCCGCCGAACGACGTACTGTGGGTCAAGGGGAAAGTCGCTAAATCCCAGGCGATCGGCAGGAAGTCCAGGAGGAGCCGGAATGCCGACAGGCCGACCGATCGTTTCTCCCAACTCGCAGGTTGCCAACAGCGGCATTTCAGCTAAGAGGGGATTCAGCTCCGGCGCAAACTGAAAATCATGGAAGATATTCAGGCCAATAACGCTGGGCTGGTGCGGCGCTAGCTTTTGCAGCAGCAGCAGTAGCGCCTGATCCGACAGCGAACCCTGCCGCTGCATGCCCAGCCGATTTTGGTATTGAATATCGGCCTCGCTGACGGTGACGATCAAAATCCGATCCTCTATCGGTTCGGGCGGCCGTCCCCGCATCAGGTGATCAAAAGCCTGTAGCTCCCAAGCCTGAAAACCGCCGAGCGATCGTACTCCCAACACTGCTATGGCCACGGCTGCGCTCGTCAAGAGTGCCGTGTGGCGAGGCGGCGAGTCTTCGGTGGGTAACTCCGCTAGCTGACGCGCCACCCACTTTTGACTAAACACCGATTGATAGACACGATTGAAGACCTGCAAACGGCTACCTTGCTGCATTACCAGTCCAGAGAGCCGCAGCGCTAAGTGATCGGGCGATCGGGCCGCAGACAAACTGCCCCGTCGAAGCAACTGCTGATAGAGCTTCAGGAGCCGACGGCGATGGCGGTGCCGCAGGATGCGATCGCGAATTGTGCGCAGATGCTCTGGCTCATCTTGGGCTTCCCAATGGTTGAGCAGGTGCGATCGTACCAGTTGTTCAATTTGCTGAACTTCGGTGCCAGCCGCTATGAAACCGTCACGGGTGGCCACCAGCCAGCAAAGCTTCTGGGTGAGAAACGGCTGTCCGCCCGTCCAGTCTAGAATGGCCTGCAAAACGACCTGTGGCTGAGCGGCCTTCGGCTGCAAGCCCTCTGCTAAGAAAGTGCTTTCCTGGGGTTGAAAGCCCTGGAGCTGAATAAATCGTCCGATGTTAAACGGCGTCGCATGGGGAGATTGAATCAGATCTGAGGGGGCAGCCACGCCGAGCAGCACGAAAGAAAGGCGGCGATAGGCAGGACGGTGCGATCGCTGCTCATAGCAGTGGCGAATCAGGCTCAAAAACTCATCGGTCGGAAAGTTCAAGCCCAGCAAGCTGTCTACTTCATCGATAAAAATCACCAGCTTTTGCGGAATTTGTACCAGCAGCACTTGCTCGATGAATTCTTTGAGCCGCTGCACAGGCGACAGATCAGCTCTTTCTTGCAGCCAGGTTCGCCGATGCAGATCTAGCTCAAAGCCGCTGATCAGCTCTTGAATCATGCCGCCATACCACTGGGCTGCTGTAATCTGCTGGCTGCCAATTCCCGACAGCTCAACTTCGGCACAGGCAATTCCCTCTTGCGTTAATCGGTTCATGGTGCGAACCCGCAGCGAGGATTTTCCCATCTGGCGGGAATTCAGCACATAGCAATATTCGCCCGCAAGCAGCGCTTCATATAGCGCCTGATCCGCTTGACGGATCACATAGGAGCGGGCATCGGCGGGCAAACTCCCACCCATCTGATAGGGATGTATTGAGGGTATGCTCATGTGGGGTCGCCCCCGTCTGAGGCGCGCCAATGCGTCTGGAAATACAGCCGATACAGGGCACAGCGCGGCGTGGCTTGATTGCCCACCCATTTCACCAGTCCCAGGCTTTGCAGTTGATATGCTTGGGTTGGCTCTAGCTGCACAGGGCGATCGGACAGCATTACGGCTTTGAGAGCGGCTGTGAGCTGCGGCTGCGACGACAAAGTTAGCCAAAGATCGCGGAGGTGGTGGGCGTAGATGCCAGCATCGGTGGGGGCTTCGGCTAGAAATTGCGCTAGCGATCGCTCTGGATGGGTCTTGATCGCCTCAAAAGCCTGCTCTAGCAGATAAGGATGCCCACCCACCAAATCAATCAGCGGCAAGATCAGCGCTTGATCTGCGGCTAACCCATGCTGCTGGGCAAACGATCGAACTTGGTCTTGGGTAAATTCGGGTAACTCGATGGGTGTACCGACATTAAACGGCGACTGATGTAGATTCAGTCGAATATAGACATCGGTGGAATGCACAATCACCAGACGGAGCTGTTTCCAGATCTGCCGACTGCGAGCTTTTTCGTACCAGGAGCGCAGCAAACCAAAGACATCTTCGTAAATTTCTGGATAGGGAAACAAAATATCGACTTTATCCAAACAGATGACTAGCGGCCGATCGGATTGCCGGAGCAGATACTCTTCCAGGTAGGTGGTGCAGCTGACTTTACTGCCCATGCCCGCCTCATCCCAATACTGCTCAAGCTGATGAGGCAAGCCCAACTCGCGGCTTAGGTTCAGGCAAAACCACCGCAAAAACTTATCGAGATCGGTGAAGTGAATCTGGCGATCGGCCAGTTCAAAGCTCAAGCTGACCGTTCGATAATTCTGGACAGCCACTTGAGCCAGCAGCCGATTCAGCAAACAGGTCTTACCCATCAGCGTTGGGGCTTTGATCCGCACCAGCGCCCCAGGTTGCAGCAGCGTTTCATAACACAAGAATTCGATCGGCGGGCGCTCAATGTAGCAATCTTCGGCATAGTCGCTGTGGATGTCGTCATTCTGGATCTGCCGATCGCCAATCGCGGCTGGCTTGGCGGCAGCAATGCGATCGGGCTTCAGAGCTTGCCCTTGCCAGTATCGTTTCAACGCTTCTTTGAAATTACTTTTCCTAACCCGTTCTCCCAACGCTTCGCTCAGCTCTTTCCAGAGCTTGGGGGCAACGTCTTGGCTAATGTAGCTAGTCGCATACTGATGCTTGGCGGCAATTTGATCGTACTCTTCGCGGTTCCATGCCCCTTCTAAGATCAGGATTTCTATGTCGTTGAGGTTTCTGCCTGTTTTTTCTGAGAGCGATCGATTGGCGGCTTTGATCAGCTCTTTTAGATCAAAACTCATGATTTTATTCTCCAAGTCCACAACGTCCAGAGCCTAGCGATGCGCTGCAATCTTTAACCCTGCAATCTATAGCCAAGGATACTCTCAATTTCAGCAATTTTTTCCAGCTTGATGATCCCCCGAATTAACCTGAATTAACCTCAATTGTGACATTGCAGGTTTCCTTTGAGACTCCCGACTTTAACCCAACTCTGCGATCGCTGCATTAGCCATACTTGCGAATGTAAGCCCATCCACCGATATTGAATTAGGAGTTTTCAAATGGGACAGTACATTGGCAACAACAGCAACAACGTTTTTCGAGCCTACAAAGAGCGGGGCGGCTTTACTGATTTCTTCAGAAAAGTTTGGAAGCCTTGGACGATCGTCGGCAATGGCGGCAACGATAACCTCACGGGGGGCGAAAAGAACGACCAAATGTATGGTGGCGACGGCATCGATACACTCTACGGCTTAGGCGGTGACGACTACCTCAGCGGCGGTGCCGGAGTTGATTACCTCTTTGGTGGCGAAGGCAACGACCGGATTAGTGCTGGCGAAGGCAACGACCAGCTCTTTGGCGGTAACGGCAACGACTTTATGGGCGGCGGTGCCGACGGTAACGATTATTTGTTTGGGGAGGCAGGCAACGATGCCATGTTTGGCGTGACCGGAGACGACTATCTAAGCGGCGGCTCTGGCAGCGATCAAGTCTTCGGTGAAAGCGGCAACGATACGCTGTCTGGCTATGGGTTTACGACAGGTGAACTCGATACGCTGACGGGCGGTAGCGGTACAGATAAGTTCATTCTAGGGGATAGCGGTGCTCATTACCTTGGATCAGGACATGCCTTAATTGCTGACTTTAACCGCTTTGAAGGCGACAAAATTCAAATTCATGGTCCAATATCTGACTATGTGCTAGTTGATTCACTGGATATAACTGGAAACGGCACCCGTGATACTGGCATCTATAAGAATAGTGACCTGATTGGGATTGTCGAAAACAGATTCGGTATGAGTAAGGCGATCGATTTTATCTCTGCACCGCCAGTCATTATTACCTGAGGAAATCCCATAATGAGATGTTGTGCCGCGCCCAATAGGGCACAACATCTCAACGCTTAGGATCATAGATGAAATAAAACTCAATAGTTTGTTGGAAGTGCTGCGCTTCCAACAAACTATGACAGGTTAACTCGTTGGCGATCTTAGAAAAAATACAGAATGCTAAGTTTTGAGGGGAAACTCCGTAAGGCTTAGCCATTATTCGGTATATCTAACCAATAACCTGGCACTATTGAAGAAGATACAGATGGAATATTTTTGTTGGAGTGCATTCCATACCCCCGGCATTCCAAAAAATATTCAACCGCTGGGTTAATAGAGATCTGCTAATGCTGCCCCATTACAAGAACAATGCCTAGAGTCCGCACCAACAAAAATAGACGCAGAGCAACCACCAACGGCAACGGTGAGATTGAGGGAATTATTTTTGGCTCAGAGTGGACCCAAGAAGAAAGCAGCCAGTTTAGCATTGATATCACCTTTGCCCCCGGAGAAATCAGCCGATCGCTCGGTTTGACCATTCCAGACGACAAGATTTTTGACGGCAATCGGGCGATCGTGATCACCATCGATGAAGATGCGCCATTTGGCTTTAGCCAAGAGGTTTACGTTTTTAACGAAGATCGCAGGCTGAACGAAAATCCGGCACTGCTGCTGAGCAATCCGGATGACAATCTCGCTTCTGACACCAGCATCGATCCGGTTGCCATCAGCCTGACGCTGACACCTGACAGCCCGATTCGAGCCACAACGCTAATTATTGAAGACGACCAACGCCGCGATCGCATCCTCAAAGGCAGCGATGACAATGATAACCTGACAGTTCCAGACGATACGACCGTCAGCAGTCCCCGCTTTGGCAGCTACGGCTATGCCATTTATGGAGAGGCAGGTCATGACACGCTCACCAGTCGCGGCGGGGCAGATAACCTGCATGGCGGACAGGGGAGCGATCGGCTGGAAAGCGGTGACAATAACGATTTTCTGGCGGGCAACTCGGGCAACGATGTGCTGCGCGGCGCGGCCGACAATGATGTGTTAGATGGCGGCAGAGGAGACGATCGCCTTGAGGGAGGGTCTGGCTCTGATAGTCTGTTTGGCTGGAGCGGCAACGATGTCTTGAATGGCGAAGCAGATGGCGACAGTCTTTCGGGCGAAGCGGGCAGCGACTACCTCTCTGGCGGCGGCGATTTCGATACGCTGGAAGGCGGCTCTGGAGCCGATCGCTTTGACTTTTATAACCCAGCCGATCGGGTCGATGAAGTGACCGATTTCAACGCTGCCGAGGGAGATAAAATCGGCATTTACATTGGCTCAGGTTCGTTCAAAGCGGCTGGACTCTCGGCCTCATTTCAGCCAGCCCAATTTCGACTGGGCAAGGTTGCCACAACTGCAACTCACCGCCTGATCTACGATCGCACCACAGGCGACCTCTTTTTTGATGCCGATGGGACAGGCGCAACGCTGCCCATAGCCATCGCAACGCTTGTAACTCAACCGACTCTCTCATCTACCGACATTCGCACCTTTGGCGAAGGCGATCGGACGCCGCCACCCGGTTCTGATCCACCTGATGCTGGGCTGCCTGATGATAGTCCGCCAGATTCACCGGGAAACGGCGACCCAGATAGCGATGACCCGGATAGCGACGATCCAGACACCCAAGGCTCAGATATCCTCACGGGTTCGCGCCGGAATGATCGGCTCGTTGGCGATTCGGGTCACGATCGGTTAGAGGGCAAGGCAGGCAATGATCTGTTGAAAGGGCAAGCGGGGAATGATCTGCTGATAGGCGGTTTGGGCAGCGATCGATATCTGGGAGGGCGAGGGCGAGATATTTTTGCGATCGAGAAAGGGAGCGGCACAGATACGATTCTTGACTTCAAAGATCGACAGGATAAATTAGGGTTAGGCAAAGGAATTAAGTTTCGGAAGTTGACGATCGAATCTCAGGGAAGACAAACTTTGATTAGCTTAGGGAATGATTCGTTAGCTTTGCTAAAAGGCGTTAAGGCAAGCCAGATCACGCTAGCGGATATCACCTCAATCCCTAATCTCTAGTCCCAGCCAGCGATCAGGAGAGGTGAGGGCAAGCCTCTCGCTGGCGCAGGCATCTAACATCAATAGAAATCTATTCACCTTGTTTTCGTCAGCTTCCTAACTTAGAACAGTGCCTCATTCAAAAAGCGGGAAACCTCGGCTCGTTCAATTCAGTCAGCTCAGTTCTTCAGAATGGCTGAGGCGCAGGAGACGGCTCTCTTGGCTCAGCCTTGCTTACAGCATTGCTTGCCTCGGCACTGCTTTCAGCGTTTGCATAAGTGATTTTGCTCTGGCTCAAATCACCCCGGATGCCACATTGCCGCGTCGCAGTATCACGCAGTCTAGAAATAGGGCGATCGTAATTACGGGCGGAACGCAGGTCGGCACCAATCTCTTTCACAGCTTTCAGCAGTTCTCTGTTCCGGTGAATAGAACAGCTTCATTTCAATCAATCGATCCAGCAACGGCCAATATCCTCGTGCGGGTCACAGGTCGTTCTACCTCTCATATTAATGGCGCGATCGAAGCCTTGCAGCTTGACGGCAGTTTAAGTTCTGCAAATTTATTTCTGCTCAATCCTAACGGCATCACCTTCGGCACAGAGGCTTCACTGAATCTGGGCGGATCTTTCTTTGCCACAACTGCCGATCGCCTCAATTTCGCTGACAATACCGCCTTCAGTGCCGTCAACCCGTCATCATTGCTCACGGTGAGCGTTCCCGTGGGGCTACAGTTTGGGCGATCGCCCGCAGGAATTCGAGCCGAAGCAGGGGCAAATCTGACGCTCGAAACGCCGGATTCTCCCGTTATTGGCGGCTTACAGGTTCCAGCAGGCAAAACGCTGGCGCTAATTGGTGGCAGGGTCACACTGCGATCGGCACTGCTTAGAGCCACTGCGGGGCGAGTTGAACTTGGGGCGATAGGTCAAACAGACGGATCTTCGCAAGTCAGCCTCAATCCATCTGCATCAGGCTGGCGGCTAGGCTATGGGCAGATAGAGCGTTTTGACACCCTCACGCTCACAGAGGGGGCGTTGGTCAGCGCCAGTGGCAATGGGGCAGGCAGTATTCAGATCCGGGGCGATCGCGTAGACATCACCGATGCGTTTGTCATTGCTAACACCCTGGGCAATGCCGATGGCGGCAAGATTCAAATTGGCGCTGAGGATCTGCGGATCAATGGCGGCGCGATCATTGGCTCTTTGTCAGCGGGAGGCGGCCAAGCCGCAGCGATTCAGATTCTCACCGATCGCCTGCGGATGCAAGACGGCGGGCAGGTGGCGATTGTCGCTTACGGCACAGGACAAGGAAGAGACTTGACTGTGACCGCAACAGACTCAGTGACCGTGACGGGTGGCACGATCGCCGATCGAGTCTGGGAGCCTAGCGGCTTGATTAACCAGGTTACCGAAACGGCTAAAGCCCAAGGCGGCAATCTGCGCATCACTACTCCCAGCCTCAGCATTTTGAACGGCGCTCAGATCAATACCACTACGTCTGGCGCGGGCGATGCTGGGGCAATTGAGGTTCGTGCTACCACGATCGCGCTGGATGGGGTGGCGCTTCAGAACAATGGGCGGCTGTTTGCACCGCAGGATTTGCCCATTGGCAGCGGTCTTTTTTCAGGAACCGAGCGGGGATCGAGCGGCAGCGGCGGATCGCTACGGCTAACCACAGACCACTTGCAGATCAGCGCTGGCGCAGTTTTGCAAACCACTACATTTGGCAGCGGCAACGCCGGGACGCTCAGGGTGAACGCAGCCCGCGTAGAGGTGCGGGGTACAGACCCAGAAGGACGATTTCCCTCTAGCATCATTGCAGCATCAGGGGGAATTCCCGGCTTACGCACAGAAGGTGTGGCTGCGGCAACCGGACGAGGGGGAACGCTACGACTACACACGCAGGAATTACAGATAGCAGACGGCGCGGCGATCGCGGTGGGCAGCCTCAATCCAGACGAAACGCAGGCACAGGGAGCCGGAAGCGCCCAGATTTGGGCCAATCGCGTTCACCTGAGCGATCGCGGCAGCATTCTCTCGGAAACGGCATCGGGCAATGGCGGAAATATCACCCTGAACGTCCCCATGCTGTTGCTCCTCAGCCGCAACAGCCGTATCTCAACCAATGCAGGCAGCAGCCGAACAGGCGGCGACGGTGGCAATATTGCGATCGATGCAGGCTATATCGTCACTGGGCTAACGGATAATAGCGACATTACAGCAAATGCGTTTACGGGCACCGGGGGCGATGTCCAAATTAATGCCGATGGCGTGCTTGGCATTGAACCACGTCAGCAGCAGACCCGCCTGAGCGACATCACAGCCAGTTCTGAACTGGGGACTAGCGGCACCATTCGGCTGAATGCACCCACGTTTGATCCCACTCGCGGACTGGTCAATCTGCCCACTGAGGTAGTGAATTTGAGACTGGATCAGCGCTGTCGCGCCACCCGCCAGCCAGCGGCAGGGCAGTTTCTCGAAACGGGACGAAGTGGATTGCCGATTGCGCCTAGCCAAGCTGAGGAGAGGCTTGTTTGGGAGGATCTGCGCTTTCCAGGGCGATCGCAGGTTGCGACAACAGTTTCTCCACTGCCTACAGCGGCTTTGCCTTCCCCAGATACTCAAGTTTCAGAGGCTCAAGTTCTAGAGGCTCAGGGCTGGGTGAGGGAAAGTAACGGAGCAGTTGTTCTCACCGCCGAGTCACAAACTGTCATTCCTTACGGATCTTGGCTCACGCCAGCGGCTTGCACAACATCGCACTCAGAAACATCGCACTCGGAAACATCACACTCAGAAACATCGCGATCGGACAGGAAGATCCGGCGATCGCCCCATTGATTAAACTTTGTATCAAATTAGACCAGACTTTGACTGCCCCAGGGCATTAAGGGAATATTAAGCCTTGAAGGCTAGTTCCCACGAAGCTCCGGAGGTAGAATAATGTACGATTACGAACTTCTACAAGAATACCTAGAAGACCGACGAGATTTCAGCGGGGTTGAGCTCACCAAAACTAGCTTGTCAGGGGCTAACCTAGCCAACATTGTTTTGGAAGGTGCTAATCTCACTGAAGCCAGCTTGCCCTCTGCATATCTTGCTGCCGCCAACTTTTCCAGAGCGAATTTAACAGAGATTGATTTTCATCAGGCTTTCATGAGCAGAGCCGATCTTAGCTTTGCCAAACTCAGTCACGCAAACCTGAGCTGTGCCGATTTGACAAAAGCAAACTTAAAAGGAGCTTTACTGGTACGGGCAAATCTCAGTGGTGCAAAATTGAGTGGCGCAATCTTAGCGGGAGCCAACCTGCGTGAAGCGAACCTACAGGAAGTCAATTTTTGCGGAGCAGACTTACGAGGCATTAACCTGCGGGGTGCAAATCTAACGGGCGCAAATTTGAGTTGGGCTAACCTGCGAGGTGCCCGACTGAGTGGTTCTACGCTACAGGGAGCTATCTTTAACGGGGTCAATCTCAACGCAGCTTATTTAAATGGTGTTAATTTGCAGGATGCCGATCTCAGTGGCGTTAACTTGAGTGAGGCAAAGTTGAATGGCGCTAATTTACAAGCAACCAACCTCACCGCTGCAAACCTAAATGCCGTCCATTTGCGCTCAGCCATCTTGACTTGGACAGTCTTACGAGCTGCGGATTTGAGCAGTGCCGATCTGCGCGATGCTAGCCTAGAGGGCGCTAATTTGGAGCGGGCGCTATACACGGAAGAGACTCAATTTCCCCGAGGTTTTGATCCGATCGCCCGTGGAGCTTACCTGGCTGCTCATGAATCTATGGTGTCTTAAGACGGCCGCAGATAGCTTAAATATAGACTGAATAAATTATTAAGCTCGATACATAAAGTATACCGATGGATATAACGACTTGCCTACTGATGACAGAGGGTCAGCAGGAATGCTGGCAAACACTTTGTCATACCTTTACAGCTCGACTTGCCGCTACCGAAATCGAACTGCAAAAGGCTCATACTGACTACCAACAGGTTGAAGCCCAACGCCAACAGCTTGCAGAACAATTAGAGGAAGCGCAAGCCCAGCAGCAGGCTTTAACAGATGCAGCAGCGGCACAAGCGCGGCAGTTCAGCGAAACTCTCAAGCAACTGCGGCAAAATCAAGCTCAGATTGTGCAAGCAGAAAAGATGTCAAGCTTAGGACAATTGGTAGCAGGGGTTGCCCACGAAATTAATAACCCCGTTAACTTTATCTCAGGCAACCTCTCTTACGCTAAGGCGTATATCCAAGACCTGACAAAACTGTTGGGGCTGTATCAAAAGCACTATCCTCAGCCTATAAATGAAATTCAGGCAGAAGCCGAGGCAATGGACATTGACTTTCTGATAGAAGATTTGCCCAGCCTTTTGGCCTCTATGAAAATGGGGACTGAACGCATCCAAAAAATTGTTTTGTCTCTGCGTAGCTTTTCGCGCATGGATGAGGCTGAGGTGAAGGAAGTCAACATTCACGAAGGGATTGATAGCACGCTCATGATTTTGCAAAATCGCCTCAAGGCAAAGCCAGACCGTTCTGCGATTGAGGTCATCAAGCACTATAGTCCATTGCCTAGCGTAGAGTGCTATGCCGGACAGCTCAACCAGGTTTTTATGAATTTGTTAACCAATGCCATTGATGCACTAGAAGAGGGCATCAAAACAACACAAAATTCGGCACCATTAATTACCATTTGGACAGAAGTTTTTAACTCCGATCGCATCCGAATTCGCATTGCTGACAATGGCCCAGGTATTTCAGAGCAAGTCCAGCAAAGGTTATTTGATCCGTTTTTCACCACAAAGCCTGTGGGCAAAGGCACAGGTCTAGGTTTGTCCATTAGCTATCAGGTCATTACCGATAGACATAAAGGCGTTTTGAACTGCGTTTCTTCTCTGGGGCAGGGAGCTGAGTTTACGGTAGAGATTCCCATGCGATCGCAACACAAATAAGTCACAGCGTTATTCCCACCTCTGTCTCAAGCGGTTTTAAACTCCACAATGGCGCTACAGAAAACAGGTTCATTCTGAAACAGGGTTAAACTCAATCTCTTGAATTAACTCTCGATGCTGGGAGACTGAAGCCAGAGTATTCGCTGCAATCATGCCGCTGGCCGCGACGGCAGGCACTCCGATGCCGGGAAAGGTGGAATCGCCACAGCAGAGCAAGCCATTCAAAGGAGTTTTACAGCTAGGAAACATTCCCTGTCCGGCAGAAATAGCAGGGCCATAGGTTCCCCGGTGCCGTCGGAGAAATCGCTCATGGGTAAGCGGCGTTCCCACTAGCGTCACTTCACAGCGATCGCGCAGATCTGGAATAATGCGCTCTAAGCCCTGCCAGAGAACCTCTGAGCGTTCTGCTTTTAGTTGCTGGTAGCGATCGCTTTTGCGATTCAAGCCCGCCCAGAGTTCGTAGGGTTCGGTAGCAGGCGTATAGGCATGAATTCCCTGTTTGCCCGCAGGGGCAAGGGTGGCATCCAGCACAGAGGGGATAGACACAGCAACCACATTTTGCGGCGCATCTACCCCACGCTCCCAGTCATTCACAATCAGATAGTGGCATTCCAAATCTGGCAAATCTGTGGCATCAATTCCCAAATGGAGGTGCATAAAGCTAGGACAGGCCGGAAGCGTTTGGCGTTTTTTGGGAAAGCGTGAGAGAGCCGTTTCAGGCAAAAGCTTGAGCATATCCCAGCTCGAGGCGTTGCATACAACCGCATGACGGGCGGTAATCTGTTCTCCATTTTGCAGTTGCACGCCGACTGCCCGCTGCTGCTGCACTAAAATCTGCTGCACCGCAGCATTCAGTCGTAGCTGCCCTCCGTGGCGTTTTAGCCCCCGCACTAGCGCCCCAATGAGCGCACCGCCGCCCCCTTGGGGATAGTCCAATACGACATTGGGGCGGTACCAGTCCGCAAACATAAAGGCCATTTCCGCCGCCATCGTGCCTTTGGCAGGCAAGCCAGAGAGCATGAAGCAGAGTAGATCGAGCCAGTTACGAATAAACGGATCTTGCACCACGCCTTCTAGAAACTGGGAAAACGGGCCTGACAATTGCAGCATCGTTTTAGCCTGCTTCAGCAGATTGGGCAAGAACGGATAGAGGGTCATGAGCATTCCCAAATCCGATCGCACGGCAATGGGTGGAATGGCAACAGAGGCAGCCTTCAGGGGTTCCATGACTCGCTGCAACGCTTGCCACTCAGCTACAGCGGATGCTCCCCGCCATTGAGCCAGAACTTGATTAAAGGATTCTGCACCAACGGCGGCTCGAAAGTAGCCTTCAGGTAAGAAACAGCCCCAGGCATCGTAGGTCAGCCAGGGCACATCTTCGTCGATCGCATCCAAAACTTGGCGCAGGGGATTGCTGGAAGGGCTGTAGGAAAGCCCTGATTGGAGAGAGGGGCCAGAGTCGAAGTGAAATCCCTGTCGCTCAAAGCTGTGGGCAGCACCTCCGGGAATACTATGGCTCTCGCAAACGACGACACTAAACCCATATCGAGCCAGCAAGGCGGCACAACAAAGACCGCCAATGCCGCTTCCCACCACCACTACATCTACGGTTTCCATAACCTCACACAACAGAGTTGTCCCGAATAGCCTGATCTAACTCTGTCATTCTATCGCTCGTAAACGCTCCTACAGTCGAGCACAAACTGGCCTCAACGACCTCAAGCCAGCAGCATCTGCTCAAAAGCGATCGCCACACGGGTCTGAAACCGTTCCCGATGTTTCAGCTTGAGCACAGGCTGCACAATACTCAGCGGTTTCTGGGGCTGAGTGCGATCGATCACTTGGATCGATCGCAGCGTTGCCAGCTTCAGCTCATTTTTGACCATCAGTTCAGGAATGGCTGCTGCACCCACACCGCTTTCAACCACGGCTTTCACCATTTCACTGCTGCTTAGCACCAAGACAACCTTTAGGGCGTCGGCATGAATGCCCCAACTTTGTAAGGCTTGTTCTAGCATTTGTTGCGCTCCCGAACCCGATTCACGCATGACCCAGGCCGTCTCGGTTAACTCTTCCAGCGGGATCTTCGTTGTTCTAAACCAGGGATGGGATTTACCCACCACGATCTGAAGGCGATCGCTGCCGACAACCTCTTGCTTCAGTATTTGTTTGAGGGCAGGTTTCACCTCACCTGTGACTAAGCCAATATCAAACAATCCCGTTGCAGTTCCCATACCAATCTCTTCTGCGTTCGCCAACGTGCAGTTGACGGTAATGCCGGGATATTGCTGCTTGAACCGACTAATTTTATCGGGCAGCCAATAGTTGCCGATCGTCAGACTAGAGCCGAGCCTCAGTTCACCCTGCTGAAGGTTGTTCAGCTCCCGCAGCCCCCGTTCTGTCAGCGCTACCTGTTCCATAATTTTTTGAGCTTCAGCTTGCAGCAGCGTGCCCGCATCAGCAATTTCAATGCGTCGCCCAACCCGGTGAAAGAGCTTAACGCCGTATTCCTCTTCTAGGCAGTGGATCGCCGCACTGACGGCAGGCTGAGTAATATACAGTTCTTCTGCGGCGCGGGTAAAGTGCAAGTGTTCTGCAACTGCCAAAAAAATTCGTAATTGTTCGAGCGTCATAGGTTTCGGTAAGCGTCCATCGGAACAGTTTTGTCAGAGAAAGATAACAGCCTTAAACTGAGTGCAAGGATTTCGCTATTCTCAATTCATAAATTTGATTCTTTTCCCACCTTTCATGTCAAGAATTGGGACAAATAAGTCCTTAAGTTTATATTTTTGAGCCGTCAGGAAAATTTATAGATTTTGATTCATTATCGAGCAGGGCATGGCTCAGCTAAAAGTCATACTCCATAGGGTTTTCAGGCTTTCATGTTAGAGAAAATTCAAGCATTTCCGACTCTGCAACTGGGGAAACTAAAGAATAGAAATTAAATCCTTGTAGCCCTAAACTTCAGCCGATTTAGCCATCCCTTTTTCTGAATTGAACCCAGCTTCTCATAATCAATCATTTCTAACTATCGTTATAACAAAAAAGAATATTTGATTCTATGAATCGCAATCATTAAAGTGAAGCCTATGAAGTTGAATAGCGTAAGAAACTCCTCCAGATCCAGAGCGATCGCCATAACAGGGTTTGAACGCTATCCAAACTGCTTACCTGCTAAGGAGCTTTTAGATGACTGCCGAAATTCCGCTCAACTCTAGTGCCCACGGCTTGAAACGAGACTGCCTTTCCTACGGGGAAGTGATTGCTCAGTCGATCGCCGTCATTGCGCCTACCACCACACCTGCCGCTAACTTAGGCTTAATCTTTGCGCTCTCTGGCAATGGCACCTGGCTCAGCTTTCTAATCGGCTTAGTGGGTTTGGTCTTTGTCAGCATCAATATTAATCAGTTTGCCCGACGCTCTGCTTCACCAGGATCTCTTTACACCTACATTGCTAAGGGACTAGGGCCGACTGCGGGTGTGATTTGTGCCTGGGGCTTGATTCTGGCTTACCTGTTCACAGGCATGGCGGTTCTCTGTGGCTTTGCCAACTTTGGTCAAGAGCTGTTGAGCCACATGGGCATTCACACACACATCCTGACGCTGTTGGCTCTGGGCGCAGGCATTTCTTGCTACGCCGCCTACAGAGATATTCAGCTCTCTGCCAAAGCCATGCTGTGGCTCGAAGTGGTATCGATCGCCTCTATCGCGCTGTTGGGCGGCATTGTTTGGGCACAGAAAGGCTTTGCGATCGACTTCTCTCAGCTCGCCTTGCATAACACAACACCGGGCGGTATCGCGATGGGTGTCGTGCTGGTTGTGTTTGGCTTCTCCGGCTTTGAGAGTGCCACAACGTTAGGAGACGAGGCACAAAAGCCGCTGAAGAATATCCCTAAAGCAGTGATGCAAAGCACGATTCAGGCAGGCATTTTCTTTATTCTGATGGCCTATATCGAAGTCTTAGGCTTTAGCGGCACATCGGTAGATTTGGCCCAAAGCGAAGAGCCGCTGACGTTTTTGGCAAATCAAGCCGGGGTGGGTTTCTTAGGAACTCTGATTAGCTTCGGGGCATTAATGAGCTTCTTTGCCTGCATCCTGGCCTGCATCAACCCCGCTGCCCGCGTGTTTTTTATGATGGCACGGCATGGCCTGCTGCATGAGTCATTGGGTTCAGCTCACGATACGAACCTGACCCCACACACAGCGATCGCCCTCTGTTCAGTCATTACTTTCTCGGTGCCTGCGGTAATGACACTGCTGGGTGTGCAGCCATTCATCAGCATGGGCTACCTAGGCACGCTTTGCACCTATGGATTCTTGCTGGTTTACATTCTGGTGTCGATCGCCGCGCCCGTTTATCTCTACCGCATGGGCAAACTGCGCCCGTTAGATATTGTTTTCTCCGTCATGGGTGTTGCCTTCATGATGATTCCCATTCTGGGAACGGTGGGCATTCCCGGCAGTGATTTATTTCCTGTTCCCGAAGCGCCCTACAACACCTTCCCTTATCTGTTTCTCCTCTATCTAGCGCTGGGCTGTGGCTGGTTTGTGGTGCAGAGAATGCGATCGCCCAAAATTGTGCGGAGAATGCAGCGAGAGATTGAAGCGATTCACCTGAGCTTTAATGACACCAAAAAACTGTAGCTCCGTTCGAATTCTAAATCTCTCAAGGCAACCAGTCCCTTAACACAACCGCTATGACGACTCTAATTACTTCCATCTCGA
Source organism: Coleofasciculaceae cyanobacterium (assembly GCA_036703255.1). GTDB lineage: Bacteria > Cyanobacteriota > Cyanobacteriia > Elainellales > Elainellaceae > Drouetiella. The sequence continues at coordinate 55,119 of DATNPL010000068.1, read as the reverse complement.
CCGGAATTACGGCATTTACCGCCACCAATCTTGACGACATTTTAGTGCTCATGCTGTTCTTTTCTCAAGTGGATCTCTTGCTGCAACGTCGCCATATTGTACTAGGACAGTATCTGGGCTTTGCAACCCTCGTCCTGGCCAGTATTCCAGGATTTTTTGGCAGTTTCTTTTTACCAGAAGCCTGGATTGGATTGTTGGGTCTTGTACCGATCGCCATTGGACTCAATCGTTTGCTCAACCGAGAAGAGGATGAGAATGATCAGGCCGTTAAGCTGGACTCTAAGCCTTCATTTGGCGGCTTGCTCTCTCCACAAACCTGTGGCGTCGCAGCAGTCACGCTGGCCAACGGGGGCGATAATGTCGGGATTTATATGCCGCTGTTTGCTAGCTGCACCTGGGAAAGTTTGGTCATTGTCCTCGGCGTGTTCTTCTCGCTGGTCGGGGTCTGGTGTTATGTTGCCTATCGGCTCACCCAAATCCCGGCGATCGCTGAAGCCTTAACGCGCTATGGCAATCAGTTTGTGCCGTTTGTGTTGATTGGCTTGGGCATCACGATCATGACGGAAAGCCACACCTTAGAAGATCGCGGTTTACTAGTGATAGCGTTGATTTCCTGCTGCTGCGTTGTCGGGTCGTTGAGCCGCAGTTGGATGCAGCCTGCCGAGGTTGAGAGATAATTAGCAGAGAGGTCAGCACAAGCATAAAGGTTCGTTATGGGTGAATTAGCACAGGCAATCCTATCTGGCAGTACTGCTTTCGCCGCAACGAATATTGACGATATTGTCATTTTGACGCTTCTCTTTGCTCAAGTGAATGCTACTTTTCGCCCCAGGCATATTGTTCTTGGGCAATACCTGGGCTTCGCGCTACTGGTTCTAGCCAGCCTTCCAGGGTTTTTCGGGGGACTGATCGTTCCTAAGGAATGGATTGGACTATTGGGTCTTTTGCCGATCGCCATTGGTGTGAGTCAGCTGCTCCAGCCAGAAGATCAGCCTCAAGTGCAAACCGTCACAGCGCTACCCGCCCCAAAATCTCGGAGTTGGTCACTCACCCATCTTTTGCCTCCTCAAATCTATAGCGTTGCCGCTATTACTCTGGCCAATGGAGGAGACAATATTGGAGTTTATGTGTCTCTCTTTGCAAATAGCAATGGGACAGAGCTGATTGTAATCCTGGTAACATTCTTGGTACTCATTGCAGCTTGGTGCTATATTGCTTATCGGTTAACCAAACAGCCCGTAGTTGCTCGTCTTTTGACCTGCTATAGTCATCGAATCGTTCCGTTTGTTTTGATCAGCTTAGGTATTTTCATCCTGGTGGAGAGCCACAGCTACCGTCTCTTCCTCCTTCAAAATTAGTTTCAAGCTTAATACATCTACGCGAGTCCTCTTTTTCAACAGTCTTTTAACATCAAGGTTTAGCCCTCGCTGACCTCGGACGTTCAACACCCTCACTTTTTGAATTGAATCAGGAGAACTATGAATTTCATTAAAATAGCCCTAGCCGCTTTAGTGCTCGTCGTGAATTTAGCGATCGCCCAACCTGCCTGGGCCAATCGCCCCAATCTTACCCTTAGCCCAGACTACACCGAAGTAACCCAAACGCTAAGCGATTTACTAGGTGCCAAAGATGCTCCTGATCAAGCAGGCTATGATGCAGCGGGACTACAGCAGAAAATTGGCGAATTGCGGCTCCAAAAATACATTCTAGAATCGGCATCGGATTGGGCACAGTGCCGCAACGCAACCGATAAAACGCTAGGAGTTTATGCCCATAAGCCGCAGAAAAAAGCCGCCTTTACGGCCGACCAAAGCACACTCTATTACTTGGCAGCAGGTCAAGCAACGGATGATGACTGGAACTGCGATGGCGTGCTTCTGCCCAAAGGGATTACGGTCGCTGGAATTGCCGATCAAGAACTGGCTGAACCGATCGCCGTCAAGCTTGTTCCGGGCACTCAGTTCGTAGCCAAGACTAATCCTGATGGTGCTATAGAGCTAAATGTTTCCCCAGCTAAAGTTTTCGCAGCAGGTGAAGGCACTTGGACAATTCCTAGCCTGAGTCAGACCGATATTGATGCCCTGGCTCCCAACGCCCCGATCGAAGATTAGGTCGATCGAAAATAGGGTTTTTGTGGCGCGCACCACAAAAACCCTAAAACCTTACTGTTTTGCTAACTCTTGCAAAGCGTGAACCTGGGTATCCAGTTCACCCAAGTCCTGAAAAAGAGCAGTGCTCAGATAGCGTTCGCCAAAGCTAGGTTGAATGACGACGATGAGCTTGCCTGTATTTTCTGGGCGTTTGCCCACCGCGATCGCTGCTGCCAAAGCCGCCCCGGAAGAAATGCCAGAGAGCAACCCTTCTTCCCGAGCCAATCGGCGGCCATAGGCGATCGCTTCGTTATCGCTAACGTGAATCACTTCATCGATTAAATGGGTTTGCAAGATCTTAGGAATAAATCCGGCCCCGATGCCCTGAATCTTGTGGGGGCCAGGTTGCCCACCTGCAAGCACTTGGCTATTGGAGGGTTCAACCGCGATCGCTCTAAACGATGGCTTGCGCTGCTTGATCACGTCAGCCACTCCGGTCAGCGTTCCGCCCGTCCCAATACCCGCAATTAAAATATCAACTTGGCCATCGGTATCTGCCCAAATTTCTTCGGCGGTCGTTTCACGGTGAACTTTAGGGTTAGCGGGATTGAGAAACTGTTGCAGCATATAGGCATGGGGCGATCGCGCCACAATTTCTTCGGCACGGCGAATGGCTCCTCGCATCCCTTCTGCGCCGGATGTCAGCTCTAGCTCTGCGCCATAGCCTCTCAACATGGCTCGGCGCTCTAAGCTCATCGTGTCTGGCATGGTTAAGATCAGGCGGTAGCCTTTTGCAGCAGCCACCATTGCCAGCGCAATGCCTGTATTTCCGGAGGTCGGCTCTACCAGAACGGTTTTGCCCGGATGGATCAAGCCCGCCCGCTCTGCATCTAGCACCATGCCAATACCAATGCGGTCTTTGACAGAAGCAGAAGGATTGAGGCTTTCGAGCTTGACAATAATCTGAGCGACGCAACCCTCTGCTTGCGGGATCTTGTTGAGCTGCACGAGCGGAGTACGGCCGATGAGTGCGGTAATATCTTGAGCAATTCTCATATGTGTATCTTCTAGGTTTCCAATTGAGTGACAAAGAGCGTTCGCGTGAACCTCAAAAATGGGTAGCCCTAACCGCTATGAATATATCAATACCCGTTAGATGTGATACATCGGCTCAACTTGTTTGGCATCTTCTAATTGCTGGCACAGGTCTTGCAGCGTATAGTGGCTGAGCACCGTGTGAGACGCTGCCCTAGCTTTCTGCCATATGCCATATACCAGGTCTTTTTCTGCGGTCTCAATCACCGCCATATCGGGTCTTTTGGACTTGCGCTGCCGAATTTGCTCTTGTCCAACTTCCCCTTCAATGGAGGCCACGATCTCCCATATCGTGATTTGCCGAGGTTCGCGTGTTAAGGCATATCCCCCTCTGGCACCTCGCTGGCTCTGGATAATCCCGCTATGGCGCAAATGAATCAAAATTTGCTCCAGATAGCGATCGGGAATGGCGTATTTGAGCGTAATTTCATTAAGCTTCAACGGCTCTTTCCGGGCATGGTAAATGGCCATCTCTAACAGCGCTAACAAGGCATACTCAACCCTGGCAGTCATCTCCATAAGCACACTCATTTGTCGGTTGAGACTGAATAGAACTAACATAGTCCGGTTTTCCGCTCAGCTTACAGTAGTTTCATAAATTTGTAAACTTCTGAATCAGGAACGACAGACGTGAAAAATAAATTACAGTAATTTGATGAGGCTACCGGAGTATTAAGCAGAGAATAGCGTAAACTGTGGTAAAAATACAGTATCTCGATCGAGTTGCCGGGTTTGATTAGAGAATTTTGAGGCACACTGCCACGCAACCTATATTTGTCGCTACTTTTGTTGGGAGACTAGACAGCATGGGGATTTCGGTCAATAACGTATCCAAGAACTTTGGTAATTTTCAGGCCGTTGATCAGGTCAGCGTCGAGATTGAAACTGGATCTCTGGTAGCCTTACTAGGCCCATCCGGTTCGGGAAAATCAACGCTGCTGCGCTTAATTGCCGGATTGGAACTGCCCGACAGCGGCAAAATTTATTTGACAGGGCGAGACGCGACCTATCAAAGCGTGCAGGATCGCAAGATTGGTTTCGTATTCCAGCACTATGCGCTGTTCAAGCATTTGACCATTCGCCAAAACATCGCTTTTGGACTGGAGATTGACAAGCAGCCCAAGAATCGCATTAAAAACCGGGTCGAAGAGCTACTGGAGCTGGTGCAGCTCAACGGCTTGGGCGATCGCTATCCCTCTCAGCTTTCTGGCGGACAGCGCCAGCGGGTGGCTCTGGCTCGAGCCTTAGCGGTAGAACCCCAAGTATTGCTTTTGGATGAACCGTTTGGAGCGCTAGATGCCAAAGTGCGGAAAGATCTGCGGAGCTGGCTACGGCATTTGCATGACACGGTTCATGTGACAACCGTGTTTGTCACCCATGACCAAGAAGAGGCGATGGAAGTCTCGGATGAGCTAGTGGTGATGAACAAAGGGCGCGTTGAGCAGGTGGGCAGCGCCTCAGAACTCTACGATAATCCGGCAACACCGTTTGTCATGAGCTTTATTGGCCCCGTCAATGTGTTGCCTAGTAGCGCGCCGATCTTTAAGCGGGCAGGATACCGACCTGAGCATCCCAATGTGTTTTTGCGTCCGCATGATGTGCAGATTGAGCTAGTGCCCGACAACGATACGAGTTTGGCGATTGTCAACCGCGTCATTCATTTAGGTTGGGAAATTCAGGCAGAGCTAACGTTGGAGGATGATCACACGTTTACCGTCAATCTGACGCGAGAAGAATTTAACCGCCTCAATCTCAAGTCAGGTCAGCGCGTTTACGTGAAGCCTAAAGAGGTCAAGTCCTTTGCTCCTCAATATGTTGAGGTGTAGAAGAAAACGGCAGTTAGATTTGTTGAGGGGCGCTTCGCGCCCCTCAACAAATCTGTGCATTCCAGATTGATTGGGCTATAGCGTGCTGCCTGATCTGCACTTTAACTTTGGGTGAAATATAACTCTATTAAACTACTGTAAATCTATCGGAATATCGTATTTGACTGATAGAATTGAGTAGGTGTTACGTATTTATCAAATTTTCATGCCAAATCTTAAAGAAGCCTTTGAAAAACTCCTGAGTTTAGACAAGCTCACCGCCACCAAGCAAGTCGTTCAAGCGCAGCTTCAGTTAGCCATTCAAGAACCCGCAAAAGTTTTTACCTTCAAAAATCTCAGAGGTGGGTTGCTCTTGGTGATTGGGTACCTACTGTCTCCCCTTTGCTGGTGGAATGATCTGATTTTCAACTTGCCGATCGCCTATCTCTTCGGTGCGATTTGCAACCGCATTGCTCCAGGATCACTTCTGCCAGGTGCGATCGCGGGCTATTGGCTCTCTAATATCGTCGGCATTTTGATGATGCAGTTTGGGGTAATGGATGTTTTGCAGGAGCAAAGCCAAGAGCGCAATCTAAAAAAAGAGTTGCTCACGGGTGTTGTCACTTCTACAGCATACACCCTCATCATCTTAGGGTTAGTGCAGTTAAAGGTTTTAGATGCGCCGAATCTGTTTGTCAATTGAACTGCTGTTAACCGCTTCTTACAGGTCTTAGTGCCCTAAGAAAAATGAATTATCCTCTCCTAACGGCCCTCAGCTTTTTTGTGGGCATCGTAGTTGGCTTGACTGGAATTGGCGGCGCGTCGCTGATCACGCCCATGTTGATCTTAGTTTTTCAGGTGCCCCCCGCGATCGCCGTCAGTTCCGATGTGATGGCAGCAACCTTGATGAAGATCGTTGGAGGAGTGAAGCATTGGCAACAGCAGACGATCGATCTTCAGGTAGCCAAGTGGTTAGCGCTAGGCAGCGTTCCAGGGTCTTTGATTGGCGTGGGTCTCCTGCACCAACTGCGGCAGTCGAGCAGCTTGAATTTTGATAGTCTCTTACTACAACTGATTGGAACAGCCATTTTGTTAGTAACAGGTATCGCCTTAGTGCAGATGCTGCTGCTGATCTTTGCCCCTCAAATGAAGCTACCCACGTTGCCCAAGCTTGATCTAGAGACGTTCACAGGCAAAGGATTAACGATCGCGATCGGCGCTGTTCTCGGCTGCGTGGTTGGGCTAACTAGCGTTTCTTCTGGCTCAATGTTTGCACTCGTGCTGATTGCGTTCTTTCAGCTCGAAGCCCGTAAGCTAGTGGGAACAGATATTTTTCAGGCAGCAATTTTATTGACTTTCACGGCGATCGGTCACCTCAGCTTAGGGACAGTAGATTGGAACCTGGTGATTCCAATTTGGATCGGTTCTGTCCCTGGCGTGTTGATTGGCGCAAAGCTCTGCCAAATCGCTCCACAGCGGGCGTTACGGTTTGTGGTTTACGCACTGTTGGTGATGGTGAGTTGGAAACTCGTCCATGCGGTGTAGCGGCACCTTTGACATAGAACTCCAGCGCTATCATTCCAACATAATGGTGTTGAGCGACTCTAGCGGCACCGTGAATACATAGTAGATGACGCCTGCTCCCAGCGTCAAAATCGCTAAGCTCGATAAGATAATCCAGCGATCGGCAGGTTCATAGTTGTCTTCATCAATGTCTTCACGCACGGCAAAATAGTGCTGTGTTGAGAGCAAGACGGTCAGCATACCCACGATTGAAAAAGCTAAACCTAGCTTCCAGCCGGCTCCAGGCGGCTGTGGTGCCATCGGTGGCCGTAGCAAACGCAGACGCACAATCAAAACGCCAAATCCCATAAGGGCGATCGCACTTCTCATCCAGGCCAAATAGGTGCGCTCGTTGGCCAGATGATCTCGAACGCGATCGGATGTGCGTTTTTTGGGCTTCACCTTCTCTTCCGCCGCCGTAGGCTTAGAGAACAACTGCATCTGCTTCCCTCTCTTCCAGATCTAGCAATAAAAAATTAGCCATAAATTGACACACTTGGGCATATACTCGCGGGTTCTCTTCAGATTGAAATCCCTGTTGCCAAGTCGGGGTTAAATCTTGCCATTAACGAGTTCTAAAATCATACTTTTGTAGAGATTCACTTCCTGTATCCTCTCATACTTAAGGGCGATCGCGGCTGCTCTCTAAAAATTGCACTCTACCCCAATCCTCTCTACAAAGAGATGTAATCGATCGCGCTTTAAAAAAATGCCTTAGCTCCAGAGATACAACATCAAGCAGATTAGAATGCATTTTAGCGGTAGACGAAGTACCCAGTTGCATCATAATAGTCTGACTTTTTGAGCAACGATGAAGATTGGCTCATAGCTAAGGCGGAAAATTAACCCTGAGCCAGAAGGCGGCCTCTGCTCACGCCAAATATAACGATCGCTTAATTTATCGATGCCCCTCTTGACTCTCCATTTGACTGGAGACTTCATAATGAGATTAATCCAATCAAGAGGGCAGTTTACGAACTGCTGATGTTATGACTCTACAACTTACCGTTCCCGACATGGCCTGTTCTGCCTGTGCGACCACTATCACAAATGCTGTGATGGCGATCGATCCCGCTGCCAAAGTAGAGGCTGATCCAAAAACGAAGCAGGTTCACATTGAAACTCAAAAGCCTGACCTTGAGGTGAAGCAGTCGATCGCCGCCGCAGGCTATACCGTGGCATAATCTCATGCCTTGAGTTCTGAGCCGCTAGCAAGATTTGTAGCCTACTTCCCACTGATTCAGACTCTTCATACTCCTTTTCAATTATGGACACATTCAATTATGGACACAGCAACTTTAAAGCTCCGAGGCATGAGCTGCGCCGCTTGTGCCAATAGCATAGAAAACGCCATTCGTTCTGTTGAAGGCGTGAGTGAATGCAGCGTCAATTTCGGGGTTGGGCAAGCCAGCGTTACCTACGACGCGCGCAAAACTGACCTGAACGCGATTCAAGCTGCCGTGGATGCGGCTGGATATTCTGCCCAGGCGATTCAGGAACAAGACCTGCTGAGGGGAGAGGATGACGCAGAGCGCCAGACACGACAGGCTGCATCGCGCGATCTGCACCGTAAAGTCTGGACGGGTGGCATCATTAGCACCCTGCTGGTGGTTGGCTCTATTCCAGCGATGACGGGGTTACAGATTCCTTTCATTCCTATGTGGCTGCACAACTTCTGGCTCCAGGCCATCTTAACGGCTCCTGTGCAGTTTTGGTGCGGTCGATCATTTTATGTCAATAGCTGGAAAGCCTTGAAGCGCCATGCTTCCACGATGGATACGCTGATTGCCTTGGGCACCAGCGCCGCCTATTTCTACTCGCTATTCGTGACGATCTTTCCTGAAGTTCTGGCTGCTCAAGGACTTGAGCCAAGCGTTTACTACGAAACCGCCGCCGTTGTGATCACGCTGATTTTGCTCGGGCGCTTGTTTGAGAATCGCGCTAGAGGGCAAACCTCAGAGGCAATTCGTAAGCTAATGGGTTTACAGGCCAGAACGGCTCGCATCATTCGCAATGGGCAGGAAATGGAGGTGCCGATCGCTGAAGTGCAGTTAGGAGATGTTGTTTTGGTGCGTCCGGGTGAAAAAATTCCGGTGGATGGGGAAGTGGTTGAAGGGGCTTCGACCGTTGATGAAGCAATGGTGACGGGCGAAAGTGTTGCCGTTAAAAAGCAGCCCGGTGATGAGGTCATTGGCGCTACGATCAACAAAACGGGGAGCTTTAAGTTTCGAGCGACGCGCATCGGCAAAGATACGTTCTTGGCTCAGATTGTTAAGCTAGTGCAGCAGGCACAAGGCTCTAAGGCTCCGATTCAAAAGTTGGCCGATCAGGTGACGGGGTGGTTTGTGCCCGTGGTGATTGCGATCGCCATCCTCACCTTCATCATCTGGTACAACTTTATGGGCAACGTCACGCTGGCCTTGACCACAACGGTCGGGGTGCTGATCATCGCCTGTCCCTGTGCGTTGGGTTTGGCAACCCCCACTTCGATTTTGGTCGGCACAGGCAAAGGTGCAGAAAACGGGATCTTGATCAAAGGCGCAGACAGCTTGGAATTGGCGCATAAGCTGCAAACGATCGTCTTAGACAAAACGGGGACATTGACGCAGGGCAAACCCACCGTCACAGACTTTGTTACGGTCAACGGCACTGCTAACCGCAACGAGATTCATCTCTTGCAGCTTGCCGCCTCCGTAGAGCGCAATTCAGAACATCCGCTGGCAGAAGCCATTGTGCAGTATGCTCAGTCTCAACAGGCAGAATTGACAGCGGTTCGAGAATTTGAGGCGATCGCGGGTAGCGGTGTGCAGGGCTATGTTTTAGACAAATTCGTTCAAATAGGCACCCAGCGCTGGTTGACAGAGCAAGGTATTGAGACGCAAGCTTTGGCAACCCAGCGAGACAAGTTAGAGTATTTGGGTAAAACGGTTATCTGGATTGCTGTAGCGGGAAAAGTACAAGGCATGATGGGGATTGCTGATGCCCTCAAGCCATCCTCTGCCCACACGGTGCAGACGTTGCAGAAATTGGGCTTAGAAGTGGTAATGCTGACGGGAGACAATCGCCCCACCGCAGAGGTAATTGCCCGTGAAGTGGGGATCACTCGCGTTTTAGCTGAAGTTCGCCCTGATCAAAAAGCCAGCACCATCAGCGCACTTCAAGCTGAAGGCAAGATTGTGGCTATGGTAGGCGATGGCATTAATGATGCACCCGCCCTGGCTCAAGCCGATGTGGGGATTGCCATTGGCACAGGTACCGATGTGGCGATCGCCGCTAGTGATATCACGCTGATCTCGGGCGATTTACAAGGCATTGTCACCGCCATTCAGCTCTCGCGTGCCACCATGCGCAACATTCGCCAGAATCTGTTTTTTGCCTTTATCTATAACGTAGCGGGTATCCCGATCGCAGCCGGAATTCTCTTTCCCTTCTTTAGCTGGCTGCTTAGCCCCATCATTGCCGGAGCGGCAATGGCGTTTAGCTCTGTTTCGGTGGTCACCAATGCTCTGCGGTTGCGTAATTTCCAGCCCAGAATTCACTAAAGCCGTTGAGCAACCATTACCAGGATCAATATCTATGCTAAGCAAGTCAACATTTTGGGGAACACTAGTAGGATTCGGTTTTTTGTTAGGTGCAATTTCGGGGGCACTAGCTGCCGAACTGCCAGTTGAACACAATGGAGAATATAGCAGGGAACACAATATGATTTCCCCTGCAACAGCCAATTCATTTCAACGCATCGATCAACCCTTAGCTAACAAGATGGCTGTGACGCTGGTTGGGCTAGGCTTAATCGGGCTAGAACTCTGGTGGTTTCTCCTCAGTAAACCCAAGTCTCAAACCGCCAAAGCTCAAGACGGCATTCAGGAAGTCGCTATCATTGTTGATGGGGGATATGAGCCAAGCCGCATTGTGGTGCAGGCGGGACAACCCGTGCGGCTCAATTTCCTGCGGCGCGACCCTAGCAGTTGTTTAGAGGAGGTGCGTTTACCCGACTTTCACATTGCCCAAAGCCTGACCCTCAATCAGACGACAGCCGTTGAATTCACCCCAACAGCCCCTGGCAGCTATGAATTTGCTTGTGGCATGAATATGTTTCGCGGGATCATAGAAGTCACATCGACCCATATGGCTTCTGAGCCGGAGAATTCCTCATCTCAAGCTCCAGCAGCATTGAAACAGTTGAAACAAGAATATTCGGCATGAGCTTGTACAACCGGATGGCTTTGCCTTGCTGGCTGGATTGGACAATGTCCAATCCAGCCCTAACTCGACATCGATAGGAACTTCTTTTAGAGGTTAGAGGAGAGATTTTAGAGATTGAGTTTGGCACGGGATTAGATTTGCCATACTACCCCGATCGCATTCAAAAAATACTGCGATCGATGCCAATTCTGAAATGAGAAAAATTGCACAAAAACGCATTCAGCTGGGGCATTTGTACAAAGGTATAGCTACCAAAACTTAGCGGCACTTAGTTTTTGGATATTTAACTTATTTCATCTCAATTTCATAATTGCCTGCGATACTGTATCTAGCCAGATTGAGCTACTCTAGTTTAGTGATTTGGAGGCTAACTTTACTGAGACTGTATACTCTCTCATACAGCAGAAGTGCCCTAAATAATTCTTTTTGCGGCGATAATTTTAATCCATGCGCTACTCTGATGTCAGCTAAAGCTTACCTATCCTCTGGCGCTCTAACTAACTAGAGATCTGAAGACAGCAGTATCCCCCAAACACCAATAGCTCAAACAGTCTACAACTTAAACAGTCCACAAATGAAAACCAAGATGAGGCTACATATGATTAACCTGAAAATGATGAACTTGAAAACTCCCCTACTGGCGATCGCTTTTACGGGCAGTCTTATGCTTACAGCTTGCTCAAATCCTCCTGCTGGCTCATCGGTCAACCGCCAAGATTCATCGACAGACTCACCCCCAGCGATCGCCCAAAGCCCAATGGGAGGCATGGAAGGCATGAATCATGGCTCTATGGACATGAGTCTAGGCCCTAAGGATGAAAATTTTGACTTGCGCTTCATTGACGGCATGACTCCTCACCATGAAGGGGCGGTGGTCATGGCGCAGGAGGCTTTGCAAAAGTCTCAGCGCCCCGAGATCAAGCAGTTGGCTGAGGCCATTATTGCTGCTCAGCAAAAAGAAATTGCTCAGCTGAAAGCATGGCGGACAGATTGGTATCCCAATGCAAGTGCGACCCCAATGATGTACAGCGCAGAGATGGGACATATGATGCCGATGTCAGATGAGGTGATGTCTAGCATGATGATGAATGTGGACTTAGGCGCTGCGGATGATCAGTTCGATTTGCGCTTCATCAATGCGATGCTGCCCCACCACGAAGGCGCACTGGTCATGGCAAAAGAGGCTTTAGAGAAGAGCGATCGCCCTGAGGTAAAGAAGCTAGCTCAAGACATTATCAGCAGCCAGCAGCAAGAGATTGATCAGATGCAGCAATGGAAAAAGTCGTGGTATGGCCAATAGCGAGTCGGGGTGGCGCTAGTGGGTGGGCTAGTTAATCGCCCTCCAAAAGCTTAACTTCACGCTATTTAAAGCAGGTAAACCCAGGACAGTTTGTTGAGTCGGCAGCGCCCGCCTAACAAGCTGTCCTTTATTATTTTCACTCCTTTGCAAGACACCTCTCAAGACAGTAGTGAATCCTTAAATCTGGGCAGAGAATGGAAGACTTTAAGGGAGTATTTTTTTGTATCATGTTCTCTTTTTATAACTTACTTTATCCCTTTTATATTCATCCTATGTAGATGATTAAATCCTTTAATAGGAACCAAGTAAAAGTTATTACAAAGAATCTCATTCCGAAATCTTGACGCAGAACGATGTACAAATGGATGGCGCGATCGAAATTCTACTTTTGCTTTCAGCGTTCTCTCGAATTCTTAAATATACGACTCATAAACGAGCAAGATTTATCTCTTTTCTCGTTTTCGTTGCAATATGGATCGATTGATAAAATCAAATATTCTTTTCCTTCTTAACAATAAGAGAAAATAATGGGTTTCTCTCATTTGATTTTGATCTATGAGTATGCCATACTCTGAAGTGCTAAATCCTATAAGCCGACCAAGTTACCGTAGATTAATTTAGGATAGCGCAGCACAAGTCCTCCATTTTCAGGCTAATTTTTCTATGTCTATTCACCTTCAGCAGAGCTGGATATGGAATCTTTCAAAGCTATTGGTTCAGCCATTTAGGCGTCACCGCACTTTCACGCTGTTCCTCTTCACCGCTGGTTTGGGGCTGAGCCTAGCGCTTTCTGCCTGTACATCTAGTGTTCCTGCAAATCCAGCGGCATCCTCTAGCCCAAGTGCGGCTGTGGTTGTCCATATTGGTTATCAAAAAGCGGCAACGATCCTTAGCGCCCTGAAGTCGCGCGGAGATCTGGAAAAAGCATTGGCCGCTTCTGGGAGTTCAGTGGAGTGGACAGAGTTTCCGGCAGGCCCCCCAATGCTGGAAGCCATGAATGCAGGCTCGATTGACTTTGGCTACACCGGAGAGGCACCGCCAATTTTTGCCCAGGCAGCCGGAACGCCCGTGCGCTATGTGGCTTATGATCCGTGGAGTCCTCAAGGAGAAGCGATCGTCGTTCCCAAGGATTCACCGATCCAAAAGCTGTCTGATCTCAAGGGTAAAAAGCTGGCCTTTGCCAAAGGCTCTAACACCAATTACCTGGCTGTGAAGGCACTGCAATCAGCCGGACTGAAGCTAAGCGATGTTGAGATCGTTCATCTTGCCCCTGCCGATGCCCGTGCTGCATTTGAGGGACGCAACATTGATGCCTGGGCAATTTGGGACCCTTATTTGTCTGTTGCAGAGCAAAAAGCAGACGCAAGAATTATTAAAGATGCGACCGGGCTAGCTCCTAACCGAGGCTACTATTTAGCCGCTCAATCTTTTATTGAGAAAAGCCCAGAAAGTCTGAAGACAGTGCTGGCTGAAGTGACAAAGGTGAGCGATTGGGCGAAGCAAAACCCTACGGAAGTGGCTCAGTTTCTTGCGCCTTCACTCGGTATTGATGCCGCCGTACTGGAAAAGGCAGAGAAGCGGCGTGATTACGGGGTTTTACCTCTAACGGAGGCCGTGATTAAAGAGCAGCAGAAGATTGCAGATACCTTCCTTGATATTAAGCTGATTCCAAAGTCAGTCAAGGTACAGGATGCCGTCTGGACAGGTAACTAGTTCTGAAAAGGAATAGCTGGAGAACTGGCAATATCCTGAAGATTCCTTTTTATTTTGAAAAATCGGGCGGTGTTTAAATGACTATTCCAAGCGATACGCAATGGATAAAAACAGATGTGCTGGTGATTGGTGGCGGCACAGCAGGCACTATGGCAGCCATCAAAGCGAAGCAGGCTAATCCCAATGGAGCGGTGCTAATTCTGGAGAAGGCGAATATTCGGCGCAGTGGTGCGATCGCTATGGGAATGGATGGGGTTAACACCGCCGTGATTCCTGGACATTCTACGCCAGAGCAGTATGTGCGAGAAGTGACGATCGCCAACGATGGCATCTTGAACCAAAAGGCGGTTTATCAAACAGGTAAGTTAGGCTACGAAACGATTCAAGAGCTAGAGAGCTGGGGCGTTAAGTTCCAGAAGGATGCACAGGGGAACTATGACTTGAAGCAGGTGCATCGCGTGGGCAAGTACGTGCTGCCCATGCCAGAAGGGAAAGACTTGAAAACGATCCTGGCGCGTCAGGTGAAGCGCCATAAGGTGAACGTCACCAATCGGGTGATGGCGACTAGGGTGTTGGTACAGGCAGGACGGGCGATCGGGGCGGTTGGATTTGATGTGCGGCAAGGTCACTTTGTGGTGATTCAAGCCAAGGCCGTTATCCTCTGTACAGGAGCTTGTGGCAGACTAGGGCTGCCGGAGTCGGGCTATCTCTATGGCACTTACGAGAATCCTACCAACGCAGGCGATGGCTACTCGATGGCCTATCATGCAGGCGCAGAACTCACCAATATTGAATGTTTTCAGGTCAATCCGCTGATTAAGGATTACAACGGCCCTGCTTGTGCCTATGTTGCTGGCCCTTTTGGTGCCCATACGGCTAACGCTGAAGGTCACCGCTTCATTAATTGCGATTACTGGAGTGGGCAAATGATGCTGGAGGTTTGGAAGGAGCTGAACTCTGGCAAAGGCCCGATTCAGATGCAGATGACGCATCTAGATGAAGATACAATCGCTGAAATTGAGAGGATTCTTTGGGCCAATGAGCGCCCCAGTCGAGAAAGATTTCACCAGGGTAGAGGCGAAGACTACCGCACGCATGGCGTTGAGATGAATATTTCAGAGATTGGGCTGTGTAGCGGACATAGTGCTTCTGGCGTTTGGGTGAATGAGCATGCACAGACTACGGTAGCAGGACTCTATGCGGCTGGAGATATGGCTAGCGTGCCGCACAACTACATGATTGGGGCATTTGTGTTTGGGCGAATTGCTGGGATTCACGCTGTAGCCTACAGCCAGAATTTGGAGCATTTGGAACCGGATGCAGATGTTTTGGAGGCAGAGAAAACACGAATTTACGCCCCGCTGCATCGACCGAATGGCGTGCCGCATACGCAGATTGAATATAAGCTACGGCGTTTGGTAAATGACTATTTGCAACCGCCTAAGTCGGGCAATAAGATGGCGATCGGTCTGCAAAGCTTTATGCGCTATTCCGAAACCTTGGATCAAATGGGGGCGCGTGATCCGCATGAGCTGATGCGGTGCATGGAGGTTCACTTTATTCGAGACTGTGCGGAAATGGCGGCACGAGCCTCGCTGTATCGAAGAGAGAGCCGTTGGGGGTTATATCACTATCGCCTAGATTTTCCTGAGAAGAATGATGATGAATGGTTCTGCCATGTGAACCTAAAAAAAGAGGAGTCGGGGATGGTTTTGTTTAAGCGGGCGATCGAACCTTATGTGGTAGAGGTAAATTTGCAGCGAGAAGCCTATGATGTGGCGATGCGTTGATAGGTTGGGAATTCGAGGATTGGGAATCCGAGCCTTGGGGGGTTTCCCCCCAATCCCCCCATTGAGGGACGGCTGCGTCCCCCAAACCCCCTCCAGATGAGGTTAAGGGTTGGCGGCATGGGGCGCTTCGCATGGGTGAGGAAGGAAGGGAATGAAACTTGGTGGTAATGCGAAGCGCCTTCTCCTGCCTACAGTCCATCCCTTCGGAGGGGGTCTGGGGGAAGCGCTCGTCCCCCAGAAGGGGGTTTGGGGGATCACCCCCAAGGTTCGGATTTTAACCTGCACTAGGAGATATCAAAAGCAATGGCGCTCATTAACCAAAGAGTCGATGTTCCTGTTTTGGTAGATGAATCTAAGTGTCTAGAAAAATGCACAGCCTGTATCGAAGTCTGTCCTCTGGATGTACTCGCAAAAGATCCTCAAACAGGCAAAGCTTACATGAAATATGACGAATGCTGGTTCTGTTTACCCTGTGAGAAAGAATGCCCCACGCAGGCCATTACAGTGCAGATTCCTTTTCTACTGCGATAACCCTAATGCGATAACCCTAATTTGCCATGTTGACCAACACAGAACTCGATGAGTGGATTGAATTATTACAGTCCCCCTCATTATCCGATCGCCTAGTTGCCGTCAAAACCCTACAACATTTGGGCGATGAGGCTGCACTTGATGCCCTGATTGCAGCGCTCAAAGACGAAAGCCCTGCGGTGCAAAAGATTGCGATCGCGGCTCTCTGGGAGTTGGCTGATCCGGTTGCCGTTCCGGCTTTGCTCAACTGTTTTGCTGCTCCAGAGGAGGAGATTCGTAGCGACGCTCTATCTGCCCTTAATGAATTAATCACCCCCGATCATCTGCGCTTGCTGCTGGATAAACTGCATCAAAATAACGAGAACATGCAATTAAATATTTTAATCCTGCTCCGCAAGATTCACGATGCTCAGGCTCTCCCAGACATCATGCCTTTCTTTACGTCGCCTCAGCCTCAGCTTCGAGAAGCGGCAGTTACGACACTGCGCTATCTCAACCAAGTCAGGCAATGTCCGCCTGCGCTAAGACTGCTCCAAGATCCAGATGAGACAGTTCGGCGGTCAACCGCTTTGACGTTAGGGCATCTTGCTGATGCAGAAGTAATTTCGCTCCTGAGCCAAGCGCTTGCAGATTCAGATTGGCAGGTTCGACGCAATGCAGCTCAAGGTCTGGCCATTCATGCCAATCAAACGGCTATTCCTGCCCTGTTAGCAGCACTGCCTGATGCCCACTGGCAAGTCCGCAAGGCAATCCTACAAGCCCTTCAGCAAACGCCCGATCCGGCTTATCTCCCTGCTGGGATTCAAGCCCTAGCAGATGAGTCTCCCGATGTCAGGAAGGAAGCCGCGATCGCTCTCGGCAATCTTGGCCATGCGGCTGCGCTTCACCCCTTACAGCAAGCTTTAGATGACCCCGATCGCGAAGTTTGTATTTACGCACAGCGTTCCATTCAAAAAATTCAAGCCTCTGCTCAAGTTCCTCTTGATCTCTCCAGTCATTCAGCACCATGACGAGCGCTACACCTACCGACATCCTCACCACTGCCCATCAACAAGAGGTGATTCAAGCTTTAAAGCAGGTGATTGAACCCACGCTGAATGCTGACATCATCAGCTTAGGCATGGTGCGAAACCTGCGCGTGGTGGATGAATATATTTATCTGCGTCTGTACATTGGCTCTCACCAAGCGCATCTCCAAACTGAAATCAAAACCAGACTCTCGTCGTTATCCTGGTGCAAGAAGACCTATATTCAGGTTTGCACCATTCCAGGCGTCAAAACGACACTCGCGATTTCTAGCGGCAAAGGAGGAGTCGGTAAATCAACTGCTAGCGTCAATCTGGCGATCGCTCTACGACAAAGCGGTGCTAAGGTTGGGCTGTTAGATGCAGATGTCTATGGACCTAATGTTCCGCAAATGCTGGGGTTAGGGCGATCGACCGTGAGCGTGATCGATACGCCTAACGGTCAACGGTTTTTGCCCTTACAAGCCCACGGCATCAAAGTCATGTCGGTGGGGCTATTGGCAGAAATCGATCATCCTTTAGCTTGGCGTGGGCCTGTTCTCCATAAAATTATTACGCAATTCATTCAAGAAGTGGATTGGGGAGATCTAGACTACCTCTTGATTGATCTGCCGCCCGGTACCGGAGATGCTCAGATCACAATCATTCAGGAAAGTCCAATCTGCGGTGTCCTACTTGTCACTACACCACAAGAGGTGGCGATCGCGGATGTGCGTCGCAGTATTCATATGTTTCGCCGCGTTGGTGTACCTGTGCTAGGTATTATCGAGAATATGAGCTACTTAATTTGCGGGGGACAGCCTATGGAGATCTTTGGCAATGGAGGCGGGCAGCACCTCGCCACCGAACTCTCCGCCCCTCTTTTAGGTCAGATTCCCCTCGATCCACGGTTGTGTGCGGGAGGAGATCGGGGGCAACCCTTAACGTTGACCAATGCAGATGCGATCGCCAGCCAGGTATTTACTCAAATCGCAGCCGCTTTGAGCGCTACCTTTTCCCATCAATTTTTACAGCCTCAATAGACTTGAAAATCGAGGTTTTGTGGCGCATGAAGTACGCTACAAAACCTCAAAAACAAGAGAACTTGCAATCTGCTGAGACTGCTTGAATCGTTGTTGCAGCCATAGAGAAATTACGGTTCAAAATCTACTTGATTTTGAAAACTGAGCATGTTAGAGTTCTCATAACATTAATTTACGGTAATTTGGTAGATTTACAGTAGATTAAAGATTGATCGAGCTGGAAACAGGCATCGCCTTTGCGGACTATCGGAGCGTTGCTTTCAACGATCCTGCCTCCAGTGGAATTCAAATCAACGACCCCGCCGCAAGCGGACGGGGTATGCAACCCGTTTTGCTCGTCAGCCAATGGCTGACATTGCAAGCTTGAAGTTTCGCCGCAGAGCGGCGGGGAATTGACCCCTGCTAGATTAAAAAATTGCAGACCATTCACAGCAGGAAAGATGAAAAGTATGGCAAGTGCAACCCAAGTCCAAGGTTTCGGACTGATTAGCTCGCGATCGAAAAAATCTTCTCCATACCGCCTCAAGCGTCCCTGGAGCTACGGACGCGGCTATGTGGCGATCGCCGGGATCATCTTTGTTGTGGTCATCAGCCTTGGGTTCATTCACCTCCATCAAAGCTGGCGACAGTGGCGCAGATTCAATTAGCCCGATCGCATCGCCTCATTTCCCCGCCCTCCACACAGGCTACGTCACTAGACTCATTCATTCCCCTGTTGACCCATGATTACCTTACTAAGAAAACCAGCAAATCGGCCTCATCCTCTACTTGTACGCGATCGCTATACACAGTCTGTGCCCCTCACTTGGGTGGCCAGCACGCCCAACCAACCGCTTGTTAATTTAGGTGATGCACTCAGCCCAATTATTATTAGCGCGTTATCAGGGCTGCCCATTGTGCATCGCCACTTTGATTCATCTCAAAAAAGGCTGGCCTGTGTAGGCACAATTGGTCATGCTTTGAGGAACGGTGAAGTTCACTTATGGGGAACCGGAATCGATAAGGCAAGACACCCGAGCGTTCGTAGCTTATTCTTCTACGAACGACCGCCCAAAACAGAGTTTCGGGTTCATGCCTTGCGGGGGCCTTTTAGCGCTCAGACTTTCCAGCATCAGGGTATTGAAGTACCAGAGGTCTATGGTGATCCGGTCTGGTTTTTGCCTTCTCTCATGCAGCCTGCCTCTGAGAAACGGTATGAGCTAGGCGTGATCGTACATCTTTCTGAATTGGAAGCTTTAGGCGAAGCTGCCATTGTGCGTAGAGAGCTGATTCGCTACCGCATTCCTCAATCGATCGCCTCTGATGTGCGTATCATTACAACCCTAACTCAGCCGACCTTTGGGTCACTCGAGGAGAAAGTAAAAGAAATCACTTCATGTAAGCGAATTGTCAGCACCAGCTTACATGGCCTGGTCATTGCTGAGGCTTATCAGATTCCCTGCGCCTATTTCCAGATTGCTGGAGCAGGAGGTCGTTTTATTCGCCTTCAAAACCAGAAAGCCCGAATTGATCATCGCTTTCGAGATTTCTATAGCGGGTTGAACATAGAAAAGATTCTTGTCTACGGTCAAGACCTCAATGAGGAAACGGCTTGGGAAAAGATAATCTCCGATTTAGATCGCTACTGGTCACCCTTAGAGTGGTCTGCTCAATCTTTTCTAGAGTCTTTTCCATTACCTCTAGTATTTAATCCGCTGAGTCGTGAAGCGTTCAAGGGGCAATCGCTATTTCAGCATATCAAGCTCTAATCGCATCGGATAGGCCAGTCTGAGGCACTAGGTGCTATTTTCTTGAAACTAAAAGAGGCTTTTGAGAAGGACTTCTTCAAAAGCCTCTTTTAGATTGATGAGTCTAGATCAATTAGTTCACAAGCCTAGACATCTCTACCTGTTGCGATCGGTAAGTCAGGCCGGGAAGAATATTCCGTCCATGATCCTTCATACACTCTGACCTTCTCGTAGCCCAGCACATGCTTTAACACGTTGTACTGCAACGTTGCTTCCCGTCCAGTACTGCAAGTGACAATGATATCGTCTGCTGGCGTTATGCCCCGATCGGCCAGAATTTTTCTAATTTCATCTAGCGGTTTGAGCTGGTGAAAGTTTGTTTCTCCCAGGGTAAACGTCACCCAAGGGATGTTTTTTGCACCTGGAATATGTCCATTGCGCACCCAAATATCTTGCTCTCCCGCAAAAACCTCAGGCGGACGAGGATCAATTAAAGTGACTCCAGATTTTCCAATCAATCCCTTCAGCTGATCCAAAGTGACGCGAATGGTGGCGTTATCTGAGACGTTGAATGTACCCGGCGTGTATTGTGGAAACTCTTTGGTAATGGGCAACTGTGCAGCCTTGTATCCTGCAAAACCCCCATCTAGAATCGCTACATTATCATGTCCCGTTCGTTCCAATAAATAAGCAACCATCGTTGCCCCCAAAAAATCTCTGCCATCGGAATAGATCAGCACTTTACTGCTGTCCGTCACGCCTGCCTCGGTGAAGAGCGATCGCAGCTTGTCAGTTTTCCAATACTGAACGGGTAGGGCACCATTGGGACCCCGGAACGTATTGTCAGCAATGTGAACTGCATTGGGAATGTGCCCCACAAAATAATCAAAGGGGCTAAATCTGACATCTAAAATCCGCAGATTGGCATCGCTGGCATGTTCTGTGACCCAGGAGGGAGGAACAAACTGAACGCTGGTCGGCGGATTAGCCGCAGTATTAGCCACAGAAGGAGAAAACGGCAGCAGTGGGATCACGACTGCAAAAGCAATTAAGGATGTCACAAAAGCAAAAAGCTTCGATCGCCCCAATTTAAAGCGCGAAAGCGATCGTCCAATTGTAAATTTCATGGTTGTCTACCTAATGGTTGTCTACGTAACGGAGTGGCATAAAACTGTCAGCGTATTCCTCGGCATCAGCAATATCCTTCTGACACCCTGCACCGCAGCGCTTGCCATCTGCTGACCAAAACTTGCGCTGCCAAAAAGCTCATACTGCTTTAAGCACAGACAGATCTTTAATCTACGGTAAATCTATCAGTAAATGATAAATTAATGCCAATATTCCCATATCTCCAGAAAGTTGGCAATCTAGTTTTCTATCGGACTACTTCCCAAATCAGAAAGATTTCAGTACGATACGTAAATTACAGTATCTCTATCGGCTTTTAGTTAAATTTAGAGACGATCGCTTCTCCAGCCTGATCGAGCATCCAGCCCAAAAGATCTTATTCACTTCAGCAGCCAGCATTATTCAAAACTATGTCTGACCCCTATCGCTTTGAAACGCTACAAGTCCATGCAGGTCAAACGCCTGCTCCTGGAACCAATGCCCGTGCGGTGCCGATTTATCAAACGACCTCCTATACCTTTGACAGCGCTGAGCAGGGTGCCAATCTGTTTGCGCTCAAAGAGTTTGGCAACATTTACACCCGGATTATGAATCCGACGACAGATGTATTTGAAAAGCGAATTGCGGCCTTAGAAGGTGGCGTGGCTGCCCTAGCAACCGCCAGTGGTCAAGCCGCACAGTTTTTAGCAATTAGCACCATTGCTCAAGCGGGAGACAACATTGTTACCACTAGCTTTCTCTATGGCGGTACCTACAATCAATTCAAAGTCACGCTACCACGCCTCGGAATTGAGGTGCGATTTGTAGAAGGTGACGATGCTGAAGCTTTCCGGCAGGCCATTGACGATCGCACCAAAGCCCTCTATGTAGAGACGATCGGTAATCCCCAGTTCAACATTCCCGATTTTGCGGCCTTGGCGCATGTTGCCCATGAAAACGGGATTCCGCTGATTGTGGATAATACCTTTGGAGCGGGCGGCTATTTGTCTCGCCCGATCGAGCATGGTGCCGATATTGTGGTTGAGTCTGCAACCAAGTGGATTGGAGGACATGGCACCTCGATTGGCGGCGTCATCGTTGATTCAGGAAAATTTGACTGGGGCAATGGCAAGTTTCCGCTGTTTACCGAACCTGCACCGGGCTATCACGGACTCAATTTCTATGATGCCTTTGGCCCCCAAAGCGGATTGGGCAATATCGCTTTCATTATTCGCGCTAGGGTTGAAGGGCTGCGAGACATTGGCGCTTCTTTAAGTCCATTCAATGCATTTCTGTTGCTGCAAGGGCTAGAAACCCTCTCGTTACGGGTGCAGCGCCATGTTGATAATGCCCTTGAGCTAGCCCAATGGCTGAGGCAGCAGCCGAAAGTAGAATGGGTCAACTACCCCGGTTTGCCCGATCATCCCTATCATGAACGGGCGAAAAAGTATCTTCAGCATGGGTTTGGGGGCGTGTTGAATTTTGGTATTGAAGGCGGTCTATCGGCTGGACAGGCGTTGATCGAACGACTGAAGTTAGCGAGTCACTTGGCTAACGTAGGTGACGCTAAAACGCTAGTGATCCATCCGGCCTCAACCACCCACCAGCAGTTGAGTGAAGCAGAACAGCGATCGGCTGGCGTCTCGCCTGATCTGGTGCGTGTATCAGTAGGTATCGAACATATTGACGACATCAAAGCAGATTTTGAGCAAGCATTTCAACAGCTTTAGGAATGCATGAGTTACCAACAGTTTATTCCGCCGCAGACTCAGTTTTATCGACTCTCAAAACCCTTCTATTTGGAGTCTGGAGCCGTACTGCCAGAGGTGAACATTGCCTATCAAACTTGGGGAGAGCTGAATGCTGAATGCGACAACGGGGTCTGGATCTGCCATGCGCTGACCGGAGGCGCAGATGCCGCAGACTGGTGGGCATCGCTGTTTGGAGCCGGAAAAGCGTTCGATCCGGCTAGCGATTTCATGGTGTGCAGCAATGTCTTAGGCAGTTGCTACGGCACAACTGGCCCCACCAGCCTGCATCCCCAGACGGGAGAGCCTTATGGTGCAGCGTTTCCGCTGATTACCATTCGCGACATGGTGCGCTTGCAGGCGGTGTTGCTAGAAGCCCTCTCAATTCGGCGCTTAAAGCTGGCGATCGGAGGTTCTCTAGGCGGCATGCAGGTTTTGGAATGGGCGCTGCTCTATCCTGAAAAAGTGGGGGCGATCGCCCTGATTGCCGCTTCTGGAAGACATTCTGCCTGGTGCATTGGCTTGAGCGAAGCCCAACGTCAGGCCATCTACGCCGACCCTGACTGGCAGGATGGTTACTACGATCCTGCCAGTCCGCCCAAAGCAGGGCTATCGGTAGCGCGGATGATTGCCATGAACCTATATCGATCTTGGGCAAGCTTTGAGCAGAAGTTTGGTCGGCAGCGCCCGCCCAATCAGCCCTATGCCATTGCCAATTACCTGCATCACCAAGGGCAAAAGCTGGTTGAGCGATTTGATGCCAATACCTACGTCCGCTTAACTCAAGCCATGGATATCCATGATGTCGCACGCGATCGCGGTGAGTATACTGCCGTTCTAGCTCAAATTCAGAAGCCTGCGCTGATTGTGGCGATCGATTCGGATGTTTTGTATCCTCCCGTGGAACAGCAGGAATTAGCAGCCCTCATTCCTAACGCTCAGCTACAGGTTCTTCATTCTTCTCAGGGACATGATGCTTTTTTAATCGATGTTGAGGCACTAAACGAGCTAATTCTCTCTTTTTACCGTTCGCTTCAGCGCTACGAAACTCTTCCAAAAACCGTCTGTATTTGAGGAAAAAAGCGTGCTCAGAACCGAAAGCTCGGATTCTTCAACGACGACGATCGCTATTGTGGGTGCTGGCTTTAGCGGCTCTCTGGTGGCTGCCAACCTGCTCAAGACCGCAACTCGACCTCTGACGATTAAGCTGATTGAGCGCCATCATGCGATCGGTAAAGGCGTTGCTTACAGTACAGATGCCCTCAGCCATTTGCTCAATGTTTCCGCTGGAAACATGAGCGCCTTCCCAGATGATCCAACCCATCTCTTGCGCTGGCTCAACTACAATCGCAATGAATTGGCTCCTTTTTTGCCGGATGAAGTCAATGCCAGCACTTTTATCCCCCGAAAAATTTACGGGCTTTACCTCCAATCTATTCTGGAGGAGGCGGAGGCCACAGCTTCGAGTCATGTTCGGCTAGAGCGCCTGACTGATGAAGTAGTAGCCGTAGAGCCAGAGAAAACCGGGGCGATCGTCTCTCTTCAGAGCCATCCTCAGTTTTTTGCCGATAAGATTGTGCTGGCGTTAGGCAATGCGCCTGCTGATCCTCTGGCTGCTTCCGGGAGGAACGACAATCGTCTGCGAAAGGCTTGGTCAGCCGATGCCCTAGCGGATCTGGAGCCGGATGCCAGCGTACTGCTAATCGGTACGGGATTAACGATGGTGGATACGGTTGTGTCGCTCCATGAGCAGCAGCATCGGGGCAAAATTTATGCCGTGTCTCGACGCGGATTATGCCCGCTACAGCATCAAGCCACCCAAGCTTATCCGGCCTTTTTGACTTCAGAAACTGCGCCGAAGACTGTTCGGGAGCTGTCACAGCGGGTGCGGACAGAGGTAAAGGCTGCTGCGCTTCAAGGCTACGACTGGCGATCGGTCATTGATTCCCTCCGCCCAATCACACAACGGCTCTGGCAAGAACTCTCCCCTAAAGAGCGGCAGCGGTTTTTGCGCCATCTCAAACCCTATTGGGAAGTGCATCGTCACCGGATTGCTCCCAGCATTTCAGAAATCCTCCAGGGCATGTTGAATTCAGGACAGTTGGTGATCTCAGCAGGACGCATCCAGGATTATCGCACTTTACCCAATGCCGTAGCCGTGACGATTCGCCAGCGGTACGGAACTAACCTAGACTTGAACGTTAGCCTGGTCATTAACTGCACTGGCGTAGAAACCGATTACCGTCGATCGCCCCAGCCGCTGATCGCCCATTTGCGATCGCAACGCTTGATTCGCCCCAACGAAATGGGGTTGGGTTTGGATACTGCCCCACAGGGTGCCGTTTTCGATGCGAACGGCCAAATTTCAACCCTGCTATACACGTTAGGAACACCCCGCAAAGGAGACTTGTGGGAGACGATCGCGGTTCCAGAACTGCGAGGGCAGGCGCAGGGCGTTGCGGCGGCAATCTTGCAATCGCTGCCTATGCGCGTTCATCCTGTGCCCCAGGTGCCGATTGCTCCCACGCCACCGCCATCAAGCTTGCTGTTTCGGCAATTCTTTGATGCTGCATCCAGTACCTATACCTATCTGATTGCCGACAGCCAGACCCAAGATGCCATCTTGGTGGATGCGGTATTAGAACAAGTCGATCGAGATTTGACCTCGCTGAATGAGCTGGGGCTAACGCTCCGCTACTGTCTAGAAACGCATATTCATGCCGATCATATTACCGGAGCAGGCAAGCTGAGACAGCAGACAGGCTGTCAGGTGATGGTGCCCCAAAACGCAACGGCTCGATCTGCGGATCGCTCGCTAACCGATCGCGAGACGTTAACGCTAGGCTCTGTGGTGATTGAGGCGATCGCCACGCCAGGGCATACCCACAGCCATCTAGCCTATCGGATCAATCATAGCCATCTGCTCACCGGGGATGCGCTATTAATTCGCGGCTGTGGCCGAACAGATTTACAGGGGGGCAATGCAGGTACTTTATACGATACCGTCACACAACGACTCTTTACCCTGCCCGATACCCTATTGGTCTACCCAGCTCATGACTATCAGGGGAGAACCGCTTCCACCATTGGCGAGGAAAAAAGATTGAACCCACGATTTGCCAATCGAACGCGTGAGCAGTTCATCACAATCATGAATCATCTGGGCTTGAGCTATCCTCAAAAAATGAAAGAAGCAGTACCCGCAAACGAATATTGTGGTGACTTCATTCCCCAGGATCTGAGCGATGCTGTCAGCTTTGTAGAAAACAGCGATCGGGACAGACTTGAGCGAACGCTGCTCACCAATACTGAAATCTACAACGATTACTTTGCTATGTATATCTAAACCTTCTGGATCTAAAGGTCTTCTGGATCTAAACGTCAAGCAACGGCACTAAACGTGAAAACCAGTAGACGATTTCTGGATCGCAGCAGGTCGATAGGCGAGAGATTTCTCTAGCAAGCTGATAAACTTCCTCACCTTTAGGGTGAGAAGCCAGACCCGCATGGTTGAGGAGCGCTGTCTTCAAATCCCCAGGATAGGTGGGAAGCTGATGGGCTTCTGTTGCTTGAATACGTTGGAGAATCGGACTCCAATCAATTTCACAGAGGGCAAGCTGATTCATAAATTACTCCACAGAGTTTAGAGGTTGATCAAAGGACATAAACAGTGCTGCAATAGAGATGCAGCTATTGTTCTTTAGCGACCCCACCGTAACAGCTCAGCCGCTCAAAGCAGTCTTAACTTCAATCTAATTCCTTTAACTCATAGAAGCAAATACTCTTTTCTCTTAAAACAATAGATTTTATTTATCGTTTTAGCGAAGGTGCATTCTAGTGACCCAGACTGAGACTGTGGCGCGACAGGCTTAAATCCAAACAAAAATTTTCTGAAAGCCACAGAGAGTCATGCCTTCAGAAAATTTGGAGAAAGTATTCTGTCGTGATTGGCGATCGCCCCTTTGCCCAACTGAGCTTTATTCTCCCCTCACGCTCTGCTATTCAAAGGAGTAGAACGATCGCGCATCATCAGGTAGATAATTAGCGCTATAACCCCCAACATTCCGGCAATGACGCCATAGGTTTGTCTAAAGCCAAGCTGCTGCACCAGAGGCTGCGTCAGAATAGGGCAAAAGAACTGTCCCAAAAACATGCTGGTCGTCAAACCACCCAATGCCTTGCCGCGCAACGAGGCTGGAGTCTCGCCACTCACCCAGACATTCATATTGGGCATGGCAAACCCTAGCCCAAAGCCGACCAAAAGCTGACCCAGCAAAATAGTGGAATAGTCATTACCGAATGCCACAATGCTATAGCCAATACCCATCATTACCAACAGAATGACCAAGATATGGGTAAAGCTGAACTTAGATTTGAGGCTGCCGTAGCGCATCGAGGAAATCGCATTGGCTAATGTCGTGGCTGCGATCGCAATTCCCACCTCACTGCTGCTAACGCTCCCCAGGGTTTGGAGGTAAAACGGCAGCTGTACGGGTGTCATGTAAAACGCCAACATGATGACAAAATTCAGCCCATAGACGATCGCTAGAGTTTTAACAGGCAGCTGATCTCTAGAGATCGCAAGGTCGCCCAATTTTGGAGTCGATGCGCGTGGGGGTTCGGGCAAAAAGATCCAGACCAAGGGTAAAACAGCAAACGTCAGCAGATAGACAACGAAAGGCATACGCCAATTGAGTCCGGCCAAGAAGCCCGCCAGCATCAGAAAAACAACGCCGCCAAACCCCATAAATGCAGCCTGAATGCCCATCACCTGATTGCGCTGTGCGCCGTCATAGTAATCTGCAATTAACGCCAGTGAGGCAGTCATCACGGCGGCAACCGCCAGACCCAGTAAAGCGCGTGCTGCCAATAAAGCCGGAATTGAATTGAGGGTTAGCCCCGCAACCCCTCCGGCGAGGCCGTAAATAATCATGGCGGCAATCAACAGGGGCTTTCGTCCAAACCGATCGATAATGCTGCCTGAGATAGGTGCTCCGATCGCCGTAAACAAGCCAGGGAGGGTAAGCATTAACTTCACCCAGAACTCAGAATTGGGCGTCGTAGCAAAAGCTTGCTGAATTTGGGGTAAGGCAGGGGCGATCGCAGCGCCTGCCATGACGGTTAAGCTGCTCATCAACAACAGCGTAATCAGTTTCATCATCGTGATTTACCGCGTTTTATACCGTTGGAGTTCCCTACAAGGCGCTGGCTACTTCTCTCAAGGCAGCTTTGGCATGGGCGATCGCCGTAGCCTTTGCCTCATCTCCACCCATGAGATTATCCGCATGGATAACTTCAACATCGGTGATGCCCATAAACCCAAAAATCAGCCGCAGATAGGGTTCTTGCATATCGTAGGCATAGTAAGGCGTGTCCTTGGGGTAGGAGCCGCCCCGCGCAGTAATAATCACCATCTTTTTCCCCTGCACCAAGCCTTTGTAGCTGCCATCGGACTCAACGCTGAAGGTACGCCCTGCCCGCACAATTTGGTCGATGTATGCCTTGAAGTTGGCAGGAAGACTAAAGTTGTACATGGGCACACTGAAGACATAGCGATCGGCTGCTAAAAACTCATCGACGAGCTGATCGGAAATCCGCATAGCTTCAGCACTTTCAGGCGAATGTTGATCCGGGGGCGTAAAGGCTCCGGCAATCCAGGCTTCACTCACAAACGGAACAGGATGATGACCCAGATCACGATAGGTGACGGTATCTTCAGGGTGAGCCGCCTGCCACTCTGAGACAAATTCTTTAGCCAATGTGCGCGAAACGGAGCGATCGCCCCGAGGACTAGCATCGAGATGGAGAATGTGAGTCATGATGAAATAGCTCCTGGAAAAGATGAAAGAAAAGTTTTGATCAGCCGATCGAGTGGGTCGTTGCCCACTCGATACCCTATGCTGCCATATCAAACAACAGCACTTCAGAATCGCTAGATACACCTTGCAGCGTGATCTGAGATTCTTCTGCGATCGCAGCGCCATCTCCTGCGGCCAGGGTATGGTCATTGAGCTTTACGGCTCCACGCACCACTTGCAACCAAGCCACTCGGCCTGCCGTCAGCGGATGAGACACGGCATCATCGGCCTGCAAAACGCTGGCATAAAGGTTGATGTCCTGGTGAATCGTGATCGAGCCATCCCGTCCATCGCGAGAGCCAACTAACCGCAGCAGACCCCGCTTATCTTCGTCCGTAAACGTCTTTTGCTCGTAGCCCGGTTCGATACCTTTCTGTTCCGGCAAAACCCAGATTTGTAGAAAATGGACGGGTTCGGTTTTAGAAGCATTATATTCGCTGTGCATAATGCCCGTCCCGGCAGACATGCGCTGCACATCACCAGGGCGAATCACCGATCCGGTACCAATGCTGTCTTTATGTTCTAATGCACCCTCTAGGACGTAGGAAATAATTTCCATATCCCGATGTCCATGCGTGCTGAAGCCCTGTCCGGGAGTCACTTTATCTTCATTGATCACCCGTAAATCAGCAAACCCCATATGGCTGGGATCATAGTAATTGCCAAAGGAAAAAGTATGGCGACTGTCAAGCCAGCCAAAGTAAGCAGAACCGCGTTCTTGAGCAGGACGTAGGGTAATCATGAGAACAACCTCGATGCAGTGATGAGGAAAGGGAGAAGGAGAAGAAACGATATCTTCACCCTTTTTTTTTACCTTTTCCCTTTCTGAGTACTCTATGATTATGGAATGAATCCAAATAAAAGACAATATGCTATTTTATAAACACACTGTATCTAAAATGGCTACAATACTCAGGAAATGGATAAGTTTGAAAGTATTCGCGCTTTTACCCAAGTCGTCAATTCTGGCGGTTTTGCGGCAGCAGCTCGGGAGATGGGCCTGTCGCGATCGCAGGTTAACAAACTGGTAGTTGCCTTAGAAAATGAATTGGGCATACAGTTGCTGCATCGCAGCACGCGAGTGGTAACTCCGACAGAAACAGGATTGGCGTTTCATGAACGGTGCGTCGAGATTTTGGCAAGCCTAGAAGAAGCAGAGCAATCGATTACCCAACTCCATGAAGAACCCAGAGGTCGGCTGCGAATCAATGCGCCCATGACTTTTGGCACCCTGCATCTGGCTCCGGCACTGGCCGATTTTTTGGTGCAGTATCCCGATCTGCGCGTGCAGTTAACGCTAAGCGATCGCTTTGTAGACCCGATCGAAGAAGGCTTTGATGTGACGCTACGCATTGCCAAACCCCAGGAGTCTGCCAGTTTGATTATGCATTCGTTAACGTCGGCGCAACGCGTGCTGTGTGCTGCGCCAAGCTACTTAGAGACGCATGGAATTCCGACCTGTCCTGAGGAGCTATGCCACCATTCTTGCTTGCACTACGGGCAGCTAGCCGTTGAGAATCAGTGGACATTAATTGGAACGGAGGGAGAACAAACGATCGCTGTAACGGGGGTGCTGTGTTCTAATAACGGCGAAGTGCTAAAAGATGCGGCCGTTCGGGGATTAGGTATTACGCTGCTGCCGACCTTTATCGTGGAATCAGAATTGCAGCAGGGTCTGCTGAACATTGTGCTGCCAGACTATCACCCCCCCGAACTCACCATTTCTGTGATTTATCCGGTCAATCGTCATTTGTCTACCAAAGTGCGCCTGCTGGTTGATTTCCTTCAAGAACGGTTTGGCGGTCAACCCTGTTGGAACCGTGGGTAAATCGGGGCTGAACGGCGATTCGTCCTTCAATCCCGTTAATTAAGAGCCTCGCTCTAGGAGGCTTCTAAGGTCAAGCTTCTCAGCATCGATCGCATAGGATCTGCAAAGGCTCGATCGAGAGAAATAAATCTCTCAAGAGATAGATGCCAAATTCTGTCCGCAGGAGGAGAATGGGTTCAAATCTCAAGTCAATATGTTCTAGTCGCCCCATGACGGATACAGCGTACCGAACTTAGCTTTGGGGTTAAAGCTCTCCTGATTCAACAACTGAATGGATGAATTCTGCCACATGATTACAATTTTCTAGGCGCAAGCTAGGTCAGCGAATTCAAGATAGGGAAAAATAGCTTCTTGCATCGTATTTTGCCAACACTTGTGTTTTGCCAAAATCATGTTTTGCCAAAATGTGAGAGGGATGACGTGGAAATGGGGAGACTGAGATGCGATCGCATTTTGCTAGTGCAACGGATATGGCCAATGGGTTACAGACGCCGCTTGGCACCGTTGAAACTTGGCCTTCTAGCCTAAAAAGTGCTTTTGCCATCCTATTGAACTCCAGTTCTCCCATGTTTTTGGTTTGGGAGGATGCTTCTATCCAGCCTGATGCTGATGGGCTTCTTCTCTATAACGATGCCTGCTCCCTACTGACGAAGACGCAGCCTCAGAATTCCCTTGATCAAAACGATCGCTGGACGGCTGAATGGCCTCATATCCGGGCTGATGTTGAACAGGTGTTGGCAACGGGGCAGGCGTTAAGGCGCGATCGGACTCTATCTGGGGGCAATAGCGATCGGGGCTGGTCTTACAGCGCCATTTGGGATGAAACGGGTCAGATTAGGGGCGTTTTTGCTACGGGCTATCCTGCTGTCTTGGAGACGCTAGCTGTGGCTGAACCCAGCCCTCCAGATCGGCAGGCATTGCTGCCCTTTCTCCCCACGGAGCAGATTTCGGCAGAAGCTGAGCAGTCCGAAAGAGAAGCCCTCTTGAAGGGAGAGGCGATCGATCGGACGGCACATCAATGCACAGAGGAAATGCTGCGACGGCGCGAAGAAGATTGGCGCTTGATCACCAATGCACTTCCGGCTCTCATTGCCTATGTAGACAAAGATCACTACTACCGCTTTAACAATCAAACCTATGAAGCCTGGTTTGAGCAACCTGCCGCCAGCTTTACGGGCAGGCATATCCGAGAGGTGTTGGGAGAGGTTGCCTACGAAATTGTTCGGCCTTACATGGAGCAAGCGTTTTCAGGCCAACGGGTGACTTTTGAAAGCCAGATTCCCTACCGCACGGGTGGAGTTCGCTACATCAGAGCGGACTATGTGCCTCATATCAACACACAGGGTGAAGTTGAAGGGTACTTTAGTCTGATCACTGACATTAGCGAACGCAAGCGCATCGAAAATGAACGCCAGCAGGCCGAAATTGAACGAGAGCGACTGCTCGAAGAACTGGCGGCTGAGCGTACCCGGTTTGAAGCAGTTTTGCGTCAAATGCCTGAGGGCGTCATCATTGCCGATGCTGCGTCCGGCGAAATGATTTTAGCCAATGAGCGCACAAATCAGATTTTTCAGTACGCGTATGAGCTGAATCTTGAGCTAACAGAATATGACCAAAGAGTACCGTTCCGCGCCTATCATCCCAATGGACAAATCTACGCCCCCGAAGATTATCCGCTGATCCGATCGCTGCGAACAGGTGAGGTGATTACTCACGAAGAGATGGAAATCCGTTTTCCAGATGGCAACGCGATCGTCATTGATGCCAGTTCCTCCCCTATTTTTGACCCCCAAGGGCAAATCACTTCAGCCATTGTGGTGATTCAGGATATTACCGATCGTAAGCGGGCTGAGATTGCCTTGCGTCAAAGCCAGGAGCGGGCACAGCTGGCGATTAAGGTAGGACGGCTGGGCACTTGGCGTTACAGCCTCCGCACCGATCAGGTTGAGCTAGATGAGCGGATGCATGAGATTTGGGGCAAAACGGATAAAACCCGAACGATCTCTTTGGAGGAGGTGATAGCGCGAATTCACCCAGACGATCGCAATCAAGTTGCCTCTGCGATCACCAATGCCCTCAATCCAAATTCTTCGGGCACCTATGAGATTGACTATCGGCTGGTCTGGGCGGATGGGACTGAGCGGTGGGTGTCGGCCAACGGACAGGTAGATTTTGAATCTGAAGGAGAGTCTCGACGCGCGATCGCCTTTTTTGGAACTGCGCTAGACATTACCGATCGCAAACAGGCCGAAGCCGCACTGCGCCAGAGTGCAAACCAGCTCCGTCTTTTGACCCATTCGCTCCCTGTTCTCATCTCCTATGTCGATCATCAGCAGCGATACCGTTTTGCCAATCAAACCTACACCGACTGGTTTGGTCTTTTGCCTGAAGACATTGTGGGAAAGCCTGTAGAAGAAGTTTTGGGTCAAGCGGCTTACCAGTCTTTGCAGGCTGATATTGACCATGTGCTGTCTGGGCAAAGACTGAGCTTTGAGAAACATTTGCTGCTTAAAACAGCCGGATGGCGCTATATCCAAAGCCACTTTGTCCCAGATATTGATGAACAGGGGAGTATCAAAGGGTATTACGCCCTCATGAGTGATGTCACAGAGCATCGGCAAGCCGAAGCTGCGCTGCGTCAGAGTGAAGAACAGCTCAGGTTGGCTCAACGGGCAGCAGGAGCGGGATTGTGGGATTGGGATATCTTGACGAACCAAGTCACTTGGTCAGAAGAATACTATCGTCTCTATGGGCTGGATACAACGGTAACTCCCAGCTACAAAAACTGGCTGACATCCATTATGGAACTCGACCGGGAAGGGGTCGATCAAGCAGTGCGGGCAGCCTTAGAAGAACAAACCAACCTGAACGTAGAATTTCGTATCCTGCACCCGACGCAAGGCATTTGTTGGTTAACGGCGATCGGACAGACCTTTTATGATGCCGATGGACAGCCAACACGAATGACCGGGATTGCGCTCAACGTCACCCCACGCAAACAGGCTGAGGCAGAACGGGAGCAGTTGCTCTTGCGAGAACAGGCAACCCGAGCAGCAGCCGAAATTGCCGAGCAGCGGGCAAGATTTCTGGTCAAGGCAAATACCACCTTGACCTCCTCATTGGATTATGAATACACGCTCAACAGCGTCGCGCAAGCCATTGTTCCCACCCTGGCAGATTGGTGTGCAGTCGATATTCTCAAAGACGATGGCACCTTAGAACGGCTGGCAACGACGCATGTTGATCCGGCTAAGGTGCAATGGGGCATAGAGCTGCATCGGCGCTATCCCCCTAACTTAAACGCACCCCAGGGGCTTGCCCAGGTCTTGCGCACCGGGCGATCGGAGTATTATCCAACCGTTTCTGATGAGCAGATCGTCAGAGCAGCACGAGACGACGACCATCTCAGAATTTTACGAGAAATTGGCTTTAGCTCTGTCATGCTCGTGCCGCTGAACGCGCGCGGCAGAACGTTGGGCACCATTTCATTTGTTGCGGCAGAGTCGGGGCGTTCCTACAGTCCAGAAGATCTGTCGCTGGCCGAGGAGCTAGCCTGGAGAGCCGCGATCGCCCTAGACAATGCCCGTCTATATCAAGAAGCTCAACAGGCACGACAGGCCGCCGAACGCGCCGTTGACCGAACCACCCGTCTGCAAGCAGTCACCGCTGCGCTCTCAGAGTCCTTGACACCCGTACAAGTGGCAGAGGTCATTGTAGAGCAGAGTATTGCTGCCCTAGAAGCAGATGCCGCCTTGATGGCGCTGCTGAGCGAAGATGGCACTATGTTAGAGGTTGTGCGGATGGTGGGCTATGAAACCAGCCCAGAGGATGCAGCCCAACAGAAATTTTCCATTCATTCCCCCTTTCCTCTCTCAGAGGCCGTGCAGACGAAGCAACCCGTTTGGTCAGAACCCCTGGCTGAAAGGCTATCCCGCTACCCTGGCTTGGCAGAGATCTATAAACGCTTTCCCTTTGAGGCATGGATTTCATTGCCCTTAATCGTAGAGGGAAAAGCCGTAGGAGGTCTGTCTCTCTCGTTCACAAAGTTCAGGCTGTTGAATCAGGACGATCGCGATTTTATTTTGGCACTCACCCGTCAATGCGCTCAAGCCATCGTGCGTGCCCAGCTTTACGCAGCCGAGCAGCAGGCTAGAGCCGAAGCAGAACGCGCCAATCGCATTAAAGATGAATTTTTGGCGGTGTTGTCCCACGAGCTGCGATCGCCCCTCAACCCCATTCTGGGCTGGGCAAAGCTGCTGCAAACGCGCCAGTTTGATGACTTGGTGACCAAGCGAGCCTTGGAAACGATCGAGCGCAATGCCAAACTGCAAACGGAACTGATCGATGACCTGCTAGATGTCTCCCGCATCTTGCGCGGCAAGATGATGTTGAATGTGGGTGAAGTCAATTTAGCAACGGTGGTGGACGCGGCCATAGAAACGGTGCGCCTGTCAGCCGAGGCAAAGAATATCACCCTTCACAAGATTGTGGCAACCGATCTGCAACCGCTTTCAGGCGATGCTGGACGTCTACAGCAAGTGATGTGGAACTTGCTGTCCAATGCGATCAAGTTTACGCCACCGGATGGACAGATTGACATCCGACTAGAACAGGTAGGCACCCATGCTCAAATTCAGGTGAAAGACACGGGCAAAGGGATCACGCCAGCGTTTCTTCCCCATGTCTTTGAATATTTCCGGCAAGAGGACGGCACAACGACCCGAAAATTCGGCGGATTGGGATTAGGATTGGCGATCGTCCAGTATCTGACTGAACTGCATGGCGGAACGGTGAAAGCAGAAAGCGCTGGAGAAGGATTAGGGGCAACTTTTACCGTGTTATTACCCTCATCGAGGAATGCCGCAGGAGAAACCTCGGATCAGGTAGGGGCTTCCAAGGCTGAGGTGGGTATGTTTTCCCTAAATCATGTGCGAATCTTGGTAGTGGATGATGAAGCGGATATGCGAGATCTGACTTTTACGATCTTGCAGCAAACGGGAGCCAAGACACAAGTTGTAGCCTCTGCCATTGAAGCCTTAAATGTATTGGATAGCTTTAAGCCCGATCTGCTGATTAGCGATATTGGCATGGCCGAAATCGATGGGTATGAACTCATGCGTCAGGTGCGAAGCTTACCCCCCGAGCGAGGCGGTCAAATTCCAGCGATCGCCCTCACCGCCTATGCAGGCGAAATCGATCAGCAGCAGGCTTTAGCAGCCGGATTTCAGCGGCATCTTGCCAAACCGATCGAACCCGCAATCTTGGTGCAAACGATCGTCGCTTTACTCAAAGCGGCTTAAACGCACATCCTGCTCAAAGGGTTGCGATCGATCCTAAGGAACGAGAACGAAATAAAACCGATATACCTGTAGGGGTTTAGCCTTCGGTAGATGTGCCCTGGGTCGTAGCAAAGAGGGTTGCCCGAATGCTAAACCCTTACGCTTGAGTTTCCCGTGTTATTTAATCCACGATCCTAAGTTGAAGCGATTCAGGTGAAGCAGTTAGAGAGCCAGACTCGATCTAATTTGTTGCACGATCGCCTCAGGCGATTGAAAAACATCTATCCGCAGCGCATCTTCAGGTTCCTCCAAAGCCTCCATCTGGCTCTGGAGCAGGTTCGCCTGCATATAATGTCCTTGGCGCTGGCTCAGCCGCTGCCAAATTAACTCAAATGAGCCTTGCAGGTAAACCCATCTGACGCAAGGCTGATGGGACTGCAACGGCTGAGAGGGCTGCTCAGAAAGCAGTTCAGAGGGCTGAAGCCACTGACGATACTCAGACTTTAGCGCAGAACAGGCCAGCACAACATTCACCTCCTGGCTTAACCAGGCATCAATCGCCACTCGAATCGCCTGTAGCCAAGGAAAGCGATCGGCATCGGTTAGCGGTATCCCCTGCCGCATCTTCTCGATATTCGTAGCCGGATGAAAATCATCGGCATCGCTAAACTGCCACTGTAGCGACTCCGCCAACAGCCTACCAATGGTGGTCTTGCCCGCTCCTGACACTCCCATGACGATAATCACCATAGCTCGTTTGACTCTCTAGCGCTTACAAGTTTGCTTACATCGGCTGTTCTGCTGGACGGACAGGCTCTTCAGGCAATGGAATAAACTCAGTTTCTTCAGGCACTGGCGCAAAGCGACCCGATCGCCAATCTTGCTTCGCTTGCTCAATGCGATCGCGCCGACTCGAGACAAAATTCCACCATTTATGACGTTCACCCACAGGTTCGCCGCCAATCACAATACAGCGAGCTGAGCGATCGGCTGAGAGAGTCACCTCCGTACCCGCTAGAACAGCCAAGCGATGCTGGGCTAGCGGCACCCCTGAAATTTGCAGTCCTTCTGTGACGCTGTAAACGGCCTGTTCCGGATAGTGGCTCGGTAGAGTGAATTGCGCTCCAGGAGATAGCTGCACATCCAGGTAGATCATGGGCGAAAACGTTTGTACGGGAGACGTATAGCCGTAAGCCGCTCCTGCAATTAACGTAAAAGATACGCCCGCTGCCTCCCAAGTCGGCAGATCGGTCGCTGGATGATGCCGGAACCAGGGTTCTGTCTCTTCATGCTCATCAGGAAGCGCCACCCAGGTCTGGATGCCGTGCAAGGTGTATGTTTGGCTGCGTTCAGCTTCCGGTGTCCGCTCTGAATGAACAATGCCGCGCCCTGCCGTCATCCAGTTGACGGCTCCCGGTCGAATTTCCTGAACGCTGCCGACGCTATCCCGATGCAGCAAAACGCCTTCAAACAAGTAGGTGACGGTTGCCAGATTGATGTGGGGATGCGGTCTGACATCTACGCCTTGACCCGGTGGAAAAAACGCAGGGCCAAGATGATCAAAGAAGATGAATGGCCCCACCAACGTCAAAATCTCGGAGGGCAGCAGACGACGCGCTTGAAACCCTCCCAAATCCTGAACGTGAGGTTCAATCAAATGCTGTAGGGGAAGGGATTGGGGAGAATCTGTCATGGTAATAGGGTCATGTTGAACGGAGTTGGATATTGCGCGATCGCCTCTCACTTCACTGGCCTGTGGCAGATCACGCTATTGTTTTACTGCTTCTCTGGTCAGATTAGCAAGCAGCTTTGGCATCGTTTTTTCCTGATCTCAAATCAGCTTTTGGGATTGAGCTAAAAGATTTTGTGATTAAAAATTAAAGTTTTGTGGCGTACCCTGCGCGCCACAAAACCTTAACGGATTTCAAAGATGACTCACAGCCGCGAGGCGCTGATAGGAGCATCTGCATAACGCCAAGCTTGATCAAATCGGGCTTCTACCCGTTGCGCTTCCGGCAGTTTGCCCTGCGCTCGGAGGCTTTGCCCTAACCCATACAGCGACCAGCCATTTTCGGGATATTTGGCTAAATCCTCTCGGTAAGATTGCTCTGCCTCTGCCGGACGATTGGCTTGCAGCAGAATCGCTCCCAAGGTTTGGCGAACCGGAGAATACCAAGATGCGGGTTCATCATAGTTGAGGCTATCCTCTAACTCAACCCCGCTGCGGAGATGGGCGATCGCCCCTTCCATATCACCCTGTTTCGCCGCTAGTTCACCCGACAAGACTGCGGTAGCAATCTTTAGGAGATGAGACGCGGTATTAATCGAGATCGGCATAGATTCCAGGTCAGGACGAGCTGCGATCGCTTTGAGGGCTGCTAATTCCTGGCTGGCTCGTTGGTTTTGGCCTTTAGCGGTGTATGCCATGCCGCGAGCAAAATGCCAAACGCCTGTGGGATAAGCCAAATCACTGGCTGGAGCCGATTGCGCCAGAACTTCATCCCACAATCCAAACTTAACGGCAGTGTAGAGGGGAATCATGGCGTAATGCTGCAACGTGCCCAAGCCCGCCTCCCGGATCAAAGATTGATCCACTAAATCTGCGGTTTTCTGGGCAGCCTGCATCGCCACTTGCTGCTGTCCCGACATGACGGCAGCGTACCAGAGAAAGTGATGATTGTGGGGCATATAGGCCAGGGGATAAATACCCTGGGGATGATGCTGATAGGCATATTGGGCATCTGCGGCGGCGGCCTGCTGGTTGGCAACCACAGCATCGTGATAGCGTCCGACCCGAATATAGATGTGACCCGGCATATGGATCAGGTGCCCGGTGTTGATGTTGAGATCTCGCAGGCGATCGGCGGCAGCAGCGGCTAATTCTGGGCGTTCAGCCTCCATCGCGTGAATATAGAGATGCAGCGCACCTGGATGCTTGGGGTTATGTTGCAACACAGTCTCTAGGGTTGCCATCATTTCTGCCCCTTCGGGGTTTGGGGTACCATCCTCTGTCCAATAATCCCAGGGGGTAGTGTCCATCAGCGCTTCAGCAAACAGTGTCGCCGCATCTAGATCCTCAGGGTACTGTTGTGCCACTGGCCGCATCGCGTTCGTATAGGCGAGGTTTAGCGCTGTTCGGTCGGCTACAGGTTTTGCCCTATACCGGGTTGCCAAAGCCGCAATATAGGCTTGTTCTTTGGGGCTTGCAGATTGACTGAGAGCGATCGCCTGTTGAATTGCCTCCCAGGCGGTCGGCACAGCGCCATCATCCATAGGTGCATTAATATTTGGCCCTAGAACATAGGCCATACCCCAATAGCAGATAGCGCAGGTGCGATCGAGAGCGGCTGCCTGCTGAAACGATCGCAGGGCTTCTGCATGGTTAAATCCATAAGCCAGAATTAAGCCCTGGTCAAAATAGCGTTGGGTCTGCGGATTTTGAGTAGAAATGGCATGGCTATAGTTCCCTAAGTTTTCAAATAGCGGTGGGCTAGCCGCAGCACTCGCTTGCGCTACAGGATTCTGGGTATGGGCGATCGCAGATCCAGCCCAGGCCCCGGAGTCAGTCAGCAGCAGGGGAATGAGGAACGATATGATAAATAGAATTCGGCATGACTCGAGTCGCAAATTCATGAGATTTGTCTCCAGGATATGAAGGGATACTGTGATAACGTTTGGATAAGACTACTTCGTCGCAGAGATATGATCGAGTAGAGCAAAAAAGAGTGACATATTGGGAAACGTTTTTTGATCGAGTAATGCCCAAGGCTTTTGTTGATCTTTTTGCCTAATCTCAACAAAGATATGAACATGCTTGCGCGTTCGAGTTTGAATCACTGTGGCCAAATCAAACTCTTGCCAAGCCAGATGTCGCTTACCCATGATAATTCCATCAGAGGTCACAGTCAGATGCTTAAAGGAAACGGGTAATCCCTGACTGTAGGTGGCGATCGCCTCAGGCAGTTGATGCTGTGCCACCTGCTCCTGCAAGATATGCCCCAGATCTTTAATTTGCGCTAAATGTTCATCAAACTGAATCTTACGATTGTCCTTTGTCTGAACCGTGTAAATATGGCTGGTTGTCCCGGCTAAGCGAATGACGGTAATGAGCAGGGTATGAACGTCGGCATAGGATACCATCACAGGCTGCGGTTTTCGCTGATCCACAAAGCCATGCTGGTAAAGCAGCACAACGTTTTTGGGCGATCGCCATCGCTGCCACGATCGACGCGCAAAGTAGATCGAGAAAAAAGTTGCGGGAATACCCACCAAGAATAAACAGCTTATCAAGGAGGGGAAAATCATCAAACTCCAGATCACAAACAGCCGTTTAGCTTTAGATTTGTGCCAGTTAAATTCTCCTAACAGACAACCTAACTGAGGGGTCAAGTGAGTCGAAGGAGTTACAGAATCGTTCATAAAAAGTCTCCCAACAAGTAACGAAATAATTCCATCAGCCAGATCTAATTCCAGTGATGAAGCGGCAAGGCGTAGGGCAGAGTGAGTTAGTAAACCGATCTTTTCATGGCATGGTGAAATCCCTTCCTATGAATAATGAATGCAGATTTTTCGGGCACCTGAATTTAAGGTAGCGATCGCACCGTTCCTAAACCGTTCTCAAAACGCTCTCAAACCGCTCTAAGGGTTCTCAAGCGGACTGTCAGCAAAAAAAGTCTCAGCTCTAACGAGCTGAGACTTTTTCTCCGAGTTTTGATTCTTACTGCTCACGCCCCTCAGCCATACCGCAGCCGCCCTTAAGACTGCTTCAAGATTGCAGTCAGCGGCTCCGAGAGTCCAGTACTTTCAATGGCTGGCGGGCGGCTGGCGCTGATATTTGGCTTAGCCATCACCCGCGCTAGCATCTCAGCCGTTGCCACCGCAACCGCAACGTTATCGATCAACGGCACGCTCACCCGATTTTGAATCCGGCTGGGAATTCCGGCTACGGCTGCGCCCCCAAACACAACGCACTCGGCTCCATCTTCACTGACACAAGCATTAGCCAGATCCGTCAGCAGCGTTAGGGCACGGTCTTGATCTTGAGCAATCTGCGCTCCAGTCAGGGGAATCGATCGCACTGAGGCCACGCGGCTCGATAAGCCCATAGCATCGACCTGCTCTTGCAGCATCGGCACCCAACGCTCTCCCCCAGTTAGGATAGAGAAACGGCTACTCACCTGGATAGCGGCCCCGATCGATGCATCCATTAAGCTAATAATGGGGAAAGAGGCAAATTCTCGCATAGCCGGAATTCCCTGTGCGCCAAAACCTGCCAGAATCCCTGCATCAATGTTGGGATCAGTCGCCAGTATTTGTGCAAGAGCATCAACGGCAGCATGGCTAGCGATCGCCATTGTGGCTCTGGTGCCAATATATTTGGGGCCAAAGGGCGAAGTCACCTCTACAAATTCAGTGCCAGGGCTGGCAACTTTCTTGGCCTCACGGGAAATTAAAGCCGTAAAGTCTGGCGAACTGTTAGGGTTGAGCAGCAAAATTCGCAGCTTTTTAGGAGCGGCTGAAGCTGGCTCAGGCGAGGGCTGAGGACTAGACTGGGCAGAAGCTTTTTGGCTAAACAGCGTTCCAGCCAAAGTTGCAGCAGAGGCACCGAGGGCACCCATCAGAACATCCCGACGATTACTCATAACTCACACCACAAGCAATAAGTGTTGCGGCATACATTATCATGCTGCCTGAACAAAGTTTTGCAGTATTAGATGCAGTTCGTGAGCCAACCTGCTTTAACTTTTGTAGCCTTCGGCTGAGATCAGCGGCTGAGATGTCCTCGGAACAGCGCTCAAAATCTAGATAAATTTCTCTTTCAGTCGTGCACCGCGCCGACTGCTGTCGCTTCTGGAACCTCAATCAGCTTTCCTGTTTTGACATCATAGATAAATCCATAGATGGGAATCGTCAGAGGAACCAACGGGTGAAAACGAATGCGCCTGACATCATCGACAACGCTCTTCGCCAGATCGGCAATTGTCAGCCAATCGATAAATTCAGCTTCCCCTGATCCGGCGCTGTTGCCAATATCCTGCCAGCCAGACTCGCCAAGCTGAGCAGTATCTAAACTGCTGGCAAGCAAGCCTCGCATCACCTGATCGGTAAAAGTCTCCATGCCGCAATTAGTGTGATGAACCACAAACCACTCGCGCGTCCCCAAAAGCTTATAGGAGATCACGAGCGATCGAATAGCATCATCGCTGGCTCGTCCGCCTGCATTCCGAATAATATGAGCATCACCTTCCGCCAAACCTGCGAATTTCGCCGGATCAAGGCGTGCATCCATACAGGTCAAAATAGTGAAGCGACGGGCAGGCGGAATCGTGAGATTGGCTTTTGCGCCAAAGGTTTCTGCGTAGCCCCGATTGGCATTCAAAACCTCTTCAAGAATTTGTCCCATGCTAAATCAGTACTCAGGTAATTGATCAGTTGCTAGAGGTGTCGCTGAATCAGGCGATGCTTTTTGACGAGAGGCGTACAGAGCATTTAATTGATAATGTTTGCAGGAGCGCAGCCGTTTCAAACATTATTGCCCAGAACACTAGCAGTGCCAGCCGTCACCATCGGGGTTAGGCTTGCCCTTAAGGGTAAAATGGCAAGACCTCAAGTAGTCTAGTCCGCTGTGAATTTGGGCGATCGTTCCAACCAGCTCTAGATCAATCTGTCTTTGCAGCACTCTGTTATCCCACTTTACCCCTGTGACTTTTACCCCAAGCTGATGCGCCAAGAGCAGATGAGAAGCGATCGCCTCTGGTCGATAGGCTTGGGGCACATAGATTTGAATCCGAAATCGGGTACTGCTCTCAGGCTTGGCTGTAGCCGATCGTGGCTTCACTTGAGGTAATAACGGGTGATGGATGAGAGATTGGCGATAGTTAAGCATTGACATAACGATGCGTCTATTCGAGTGAGCTGAGAAACACTGAATCACCTGTATAATCGGCAGCGATTAGAAATGTCTCTCAGCACAGAATGAGAAAAGAGAAGTAGCAGAAGTCGGGAGTCCTCTGCTACAGGAGAACATGAATAGCTTTTGTGCAGGA
Organism: Coleofasciculaceae cyanobacterium; assembly: GCA_036703255.1. Lineage (GTDB taxonomy): Bacteria > Cyanobacteriota > Cyanobacteriia > Elainellales > Elainellaceae > Drouetiella. The sequence continues at coordinate 12,386 of DATNPL010000068.1, read as the reverse complement.
TAGAGAAGAAAAATCATTAGCATCACAAAGCTGGCAATACAGCCAAGTGTCAGAACTAGCAAAGGAGAGTGAGCAACTTCGGAAACGCTCTTAATTTGCATGGGAATGACTCAAAAAATAGTTGAGTTCCTAACCTGGAAACAGCTTGGCGTATTCTTCAGGAGGCAAGAAGGCTTCTTTCACCTGAATCGATTTAGGAATCACCTTGGTTTTATAGAAAATATCAGCAACTTCTTGCTGGATCGTCTGAATTTTTTCATCAACGGGCAGCACCTCCCAACTACGGCGCTTGTAAACCACTTCCAGAACGGCTTGATCGACCTTCACATCTTTAGCAAACTGTTGAGCAATTTCCTGCGTATGCTGCGTGGCCCATGCTCCATTTTCTTTAGTGGATTCCAATACTGCCGTGAGCAGAGCAGACTGCGATTTAGCAAACTGCTGAGCCGCGAGAAAATAAGTGCGGCGTTCCCGACCCAATTTTAAGTTGCGAATGTTGCCATTCTTTTCAGCCACACCCAAAAATGGGTCCCAAATCGACCAAGCATCCACATTGCCCTGCTCAAAAGCGGCACGGGCATCGGCTGGCGAAAGGGAAACAACCTCGACCTGATCGGCAGGAATATTGGCTTCCTCTAAAGTCTTTAGCAATAAGTAATGGGCACTAGAGCCTTTTTGCAGCGCCACCTTCTTTCCCTTCAAATCAGCCGCCGTTTGAATGAGCGAATCGGCAGGAACCACAATATCCTGAGTTTCGCCAGCTAAGGGAATATTGCTGACATAGTAAAACTGCCCGCCCGCAGCTTGCGAGAAAATCGGCGGCGATTCCCCTACGCCACCAAAATCAATCTTGCCTGCATTCATGGCCTCTAGCATGGGAGGGCCTGAAGGAAAGAGCGCCCATTCTACGGCTGCTCCCACTTCTTTCAGCTTTTTGTCTAGCTCGCCTCGGGTGCGAAGTAAATCTAGATCTGTCGCCTTCTGGTAACCGATCCGCACTGTTCCACCTGCCACGGGGCTGGATGCCGCCAGAGAAGGCTGTGAGGAAGAATTCGAGGAACTTGTGCAGCTTGCAGCCATCAGCGGCAGGCTGAAGCCGATCAATCCTGATAGAAAAGTTCTGCGTTTTAACTGCATAGGAAAATCCACGAAGGAGGATAAACGTTGAGAGCTACTTTACTCAGGTTGCCTTATTTAAATTGCTAAAAGCTAAGTTGCTAAAAGCGGCAAAGCATCGGCTGCATCCGTCTGTCGCCTGGGACGGTTGAGAATGCGATCGAGAATCTGCACCTTTAGCTCAACAAATGGCACGCTGGCGACATCCCGAGGCCGAGGCAAATGAATTGGCAGATCGAGCGTGATACGTCCTTCCTCAATCACAATTACGCGATCGGCTAAATACACAGCCTCTTCCACATCATGGGTCACGAGCAATGCCGTAAACTGCTGATCTTTCCAAAGATTTTCAATCAAATTTTGCATACCCACCCGCGTCAGGGCATCCAACGCGCCCAGCGGTTCATCGAGCAACAAAAGCTGCGGTTGGCTGACCAAAGCTCGCGCCAAAGCAACTCGCTGCCGTTGTCCCCCCGAAAGCTGCGTTACCCAATGCTGAGCGCGATCGCCCAATCCCACCTGACCCAGCGCCCACTGGGCCTGCTGTGCAGCCTGAGTTTTTAGGCCGAGAGACACATTATCGAGCACGCGTCGCCAAGGCAGCAGCCGAGCATCTTGAAACATGACTCTAGCGTTGCGATTTAAGCCTTGCAGCGTTTGCCCATCAATCTCAATTTGCCCTTGGGTGGGAGACTCTAAGCCACCCAAAAGCCGCAGCAGCGTTGTTTTGCCGCAGCCACTCTTACCCACAACTGCAACGAATTCGCCTGGAGTAATCTCTAAGTTAATCTCTTTCAAAACCTGAAACTGACTAAAGGCTTTACCCAGATTTTGAATTCTCAAATGTGCGCCATATTGGTGAACCTTGCGGGTCGCCTGCTGCGTTACCTTTTCTGTCGTCATAGTTTCTACCTCCCCAATCAGGTTTTGCGACATGTGCTCGCTTACGGCATCGTTACTAGAAATAAATAAATCTCAGTCAGCTAACTTTGGCTAGGGTGCCAAGGCAGCCACCACTGTTCCAAAACTCGCACGATCGAATCTGCCAATTTACCCAACAGGGCATAGAGCAAAATGCTCAGCACTACCACATCCGTCTGCATGAATTCTCTGGCATTCATTGCCATGTAGCCAATGCCTGAGTTGGCGGCGATCGTCTCAGCAACAATCAGCGTCAGCCACATGGTGCCCAAGGCATAGCGCAAGCCAACCAACATACTGGGCAAAGCTCCAGGTAAAATGATCTTCCAGAACTGTTCACGGGGGCGCAGTCCATAGACTCTGCCCATCTCTAGAAGGTTAGGATCAAGCGATCGAATACCGTGAAAGGTATTGATATATATCGGAAAAAATACCCCCAACGCCACCAAAAAGATTCGTGCCTGATCTCCAATACCGAACCATAGAATAACTAAGGGAATTAACGCCAGGTGAGGAATGTTGCGGATCATCTGAACAGAGCTATCGAGAAACCGTTCTGCGATGGGTGAAATGCCGTTAAGCAATCCCAAACCAAACCCGATCGCACCCCCAATCAAGAAACCAATCAGCGCCCGGTAAAGGCTAATGCCAACGTTGCGGGCTAACTCACCGCTCAGGGTTAAGTCAATCGCAGCCTGAACGATCGCGGTAGGAGCCGGAAGAATGCGGACGGTAATCAGTCCGACCTGTGCTAGCAATTGCCAGATGACGATTAAGCCGACGGGCACTAACCAGGGCGCAAACTGTTGCCAAGGAAGCGATCGCCAGGAAAAAGCGGAGTTTTTTGATTCTGCTATCTGCATAGAAAAAGATGGGTTGAAGGATGGAGGCTGAAAGCTTCAGCGAGAAAATACGCTAGATTCCCAAAACAATTGACCTTAGCTAGCGCTGGTTGGGACTTTCTCATTCGCCATAATTTCACCCACAGGGCTGAGTTGCAGGCTAGGCGTAGGAAGCTGAAAACCAAGCGGCAGTTTGGGAAACAGGAGTTCTGCAACGCGATAGGCTTCTTCTAAATGCGGATAGCCAGACAGAATAAAAGTGTCGATTCCTAGATCGGCGTACTCCAACATGCGTGCTGCAACCGTATCTGGATCGCCGACCAAAGCTGTCCCAGCCCCCCCTCGCACTAAGCCAACGCCTGCCCAAAGATTGGGGCTAATCTCCAGCGATTCTCGACTGCCACTATGCAAAACCCTCATCCGCCGCTGTCCTTCAGAATCAGCCCGCGCCAGAGCCGCTTGTGCTGCGGCGATCGTCTCTTCATCCAAGTGTTGAATCAGGCGATCGGCAGCTTGCCACGCTTCAGCTTCTGTTTCACGCACGATCACATGGAGCCGAATGCCAAATCGCAGGGTTCTGCCCTGTTCAGCAGCATGCTGACGCACCTGCGCAATCTTTTCAGCCACCTGAGCCGGGGGTTCGCCCCAAGTCAAATAGAGATCGACATGCTTGGCTGCAACTTTCATGGCCGCAGGAGATGAGCCACCAAAATAGAGCGGCGGATAGGGCGACTGCACGGGGGGAAACAGCAGATTGCTACCCTTGATCTTGAGATATTCACCCTCGTAATCTACCCGTTCCCCCGCCATCACGCCGCGCCAAACCGAGAGAAATTCCTCTGTCAGGTCATAGCGGGCATCATGGCTCAGGTGCAGGCCATCCCCCGCCAGCTCAACCGGATCGCCGCCCGTGACGACATTCACTAACAAACGTCCTTTGGAGAGGCGATCGAACGTAGCGGCCATTCTGGCTGCCATACCCGGTGAAGAAATGCCGGGACGAATGGCAACTAAAAACTTCATTCGCTGCGTCACATGAATCAGCGAAGCGGCAGTCACCCAGGCATCTTCGCAGGATTTTCCCGTCGGCAAAAGTGCGCCTGCAAATCCCAAACTATCGATCGCCCCAGCGAGCTGTTTTAAGTATTCAGGCGTAACGGCACGTCCACCGATCGCTGTGCCCAGATAGCGTCCTTCTCCATGCGTTGGGAAAAACCAAAGAATATCCATGCCGAATCTAAACTCCTTACTCCGTCAGTGCTGACCTGTGATATTCATTCACCGCCCGCTCGAAATCGATCAGACTCAAAACAGGGGAGGCAAGTAAAAACTCAAATCTTTTTTAAGTTTAATCGATTAAACTACGATAGATTGATCGAAATACCGTAGATTAATAACAGAATATCTCACAAGCCTATACAGAAAGCAAGCTTTTCCGTAGATTGATTCAGAAATCTATCTCTTTGCCAGTCTCTGGAATGAATTTCTATTAGAGAGGCGTGCGCCTCTTTAATAAAAATTTAAGCAATGCCGTATCGCTTAATCACTCAAGACAGGAATTGAAAGGAAATTGCCATCATGGTAGACAACGCTAAGAGACTCAATCATGACTTGAGCTTTGCAGGTCAGTTAACTTCTGAACAGTTGCAGCAAGCAGCCGAAGAAGGATTTAAATCAGTACTCAATTTGCGATCGCCCGATGAATCTGGAGTGCTCAGCGATGAAGCAACTCAAGCTGCCGCAGTCGGTCTAGACTATGCCAATATTGCCCTCAGCAATCTCAACCCTGACCCTGAACAGGTAGCTAAGGCGCTTTGGGAGGTAGAGAATCTGCCTAAGCCCCTCCTGCTGCACTGTGGCGCCGGATTGCGGGCAGGCGGAATTGCCCTAATTGCCCATGCGATCGAGGCAGGATTGACGCTAGAACAGCTCACGGCTAAAGCGCAAGAGTTGGGCATTAGCTTGGAGCAGCCGCACCTCAAACAGTTTATCGATGAGCGCTATTCAGAACCCCAATCAAGCCTTGAACTTTAACCTCAAGTGGTTTTTAGAGCATTGCTGAATCCGGCTATGAAATTAATAACGCCGTTTCTAGAAGTCGCGCAAAGCACAGCTTCTAAAAACGGCAATTCCAGAAAGGGAAGAATTTTGGGTTTATCCTCAACACAGAGCGCCAAATCACTGAAAGATTAGCGTCCTAGATCTGATAGTGCCAGCCATCCTGCTCGTGAAGAACAATCCGTTGCAAAGATAGGCATTGAACGACACCTTGTTTCTCAAATTGATTGAGGATGCGGGTGACAGTAACGCGAGTAGAACCGATCGCTTCTGCAATATCTTGATGTGTTAACCGGAGATTTAAGAGTCGGCCGTTCTCTACGTCTTGTCCAAATCGCTTGTCTAGCCATTCTAGAAACTTAAGCAGCACCATATCAATTCGTCTGTGGCTATGAATTTGCATCAGAGCCTCCACTTGATGCAAGTGCGTCAACAGTACCTCGGTGGCATTTCGCAACTCCGAAAAAGGTACAGCGATCGCCTCAACTTTTGTCAAGCACTCAATCTGAAAGGGATCGGCATTGGAGAGCATTGCGCCAACGACATCTCCCTCACCCCAAATCCCCAACGCCACGTTATTGCCATCTTCTAACCAAGTCAAAGTCCGCACAAATCCAGACTTAATTTTCCAAAGGCTATTCGGCCGAGAGGGCAAGATGGCACGCGCCGCAAAGAGCTGAGGCTGAGTCAGTTTTAATAAGGTCGGGGAAGAAGCAAGCATAGGCTGATTCATGGATTTTAATATCGGTATTCCGATAAGATTACCGTATTTTATGGATCAAACGTTAACATGAGCTGTAAACAAAAGCAAGTCTAACTTCAACACAAGATTTACTGACGCAGGGCATCTTGCCTCACGATGTAGATGCCTTGAGCGGAGTATTCCTCTCAAGCAGTCGGTCGGCTGATTCAACTGTCTTCGACGCTTGGCATCAGCAGATTGAATTAGACCACCGTAAGACTGCATAAAAATTCATTAATTTAATCTTAATTACTATACTCCGATCGATTAACCGGAGTATAGTGCTAACACTCGCAGAATTTACCCGTAAAAATTGGATTAACTCCCTCTATGGAAAATTCAACATTAGAGTGCGTTGGACTCGTCATTCTTCTGGATCATTGTCTTAGACCGTTGCTGAGGTCATAGCGAACTATGGTACTCAAAGCCAATCAGCAAAATCTAGAGCCAGCCAACCGCAAGGCGGATCAGTCCTGGTTTCATCAGGTGTTAACCTCAGAACGCCTAATCTCCTTGGCTTCTGTGTCATTTATACTACTGCTCTGGTTCATCGCCACCGCTTTGCAGTGGGTTAGCCCACTCTTCTTGCCTACGCCTGCCTCAGTATGGTCAGCCTTCTTGGAAATTTTGAAAGACGGCTACAAAGACAACTCTCTGTTGTTCCACATTACCCAAAGCATGTATCGATTACTGCTGGCATTGGTGCTGGCGATCGCCACTGCTATTCCTTTAGGTCTGTTAAGCGGATTTTTGAAGCCCTTCCGAGCAGCCCTCGATCCCCTAATTGAGTTCTATCGACCGCTGCCGCCTTTGGCCTACTACACACTTCTCGTGATTTGGTTGGGTATCGAGAATCCCTCTAAGATTGCCTTACTCTTCTTAGCTGCGTTTGCCCCCCTGTATCTTGCTGTTGTATCAGGTGTGCAGCGCATCTCGATCGATCGGATTAACGGGGCGCGATCGCTAGGCGCATCGGGATGGCAGCTCTTTCTATACGTTATTTTTCCCTCTTGCTTACCAGAGATATTTACCGGACTGAGAACGGCGATCGGCGTTGCCTATTCCACCTTGGTCGCAGCCGAGATGGTCGCAGCGGTATCTGGCGTAGGTTGGATGGTGCTAGATGCCAGTAAATTTCTCAGGAGTGATGTCATCTTCGTCGGCATCATCATCATGGGCATCATTGCCATCTTAATTGATGCCGGAATTCGCTGGGTGCAGAAGACGCAGCTTCCCTGGATTGCTCACGACTAAGCATTTAGCTTTGACCACAAACTTGGTTAATAACTTTCACGAGGACGACTAGAATATGCCACTCAAGCGAAGAGATATGTTATTCGGGCTGGTGGGATTAAGCCTGCCGCTGATTGCTTCTAGCTGTACCAGCACGCCGTCCTCTTCCTCCAGCCCAAGCTCTCCTACTTCTACGGCAGCCTCCGCAGTCCCCGCAAAAATTCGCATTGGCTATCAGGTGATCCCTAACGCCGAAGTCTTAGCGAAAGCGCTTGGCTTGGCTCAAAAAGCCTTTCCTAATTCAGAAGTGCAGTATATTAGCTTTGATTCCGGGCGGGATGTCAATACGGCCTTTGCAGCCAAAGGCATCGATTTTGGGCTGGCTGGCTCTGTCCCGACTAGCGTAGGTATTGCCCGCGACTTGCCCTATTACGTCTACTTTATTCATGATGTCATTGGCAGTGCCGAAGCGCTGATTGTTAAAGATCAAATCAAGGCGATCGCTGACCTCAAAGGCAAGAAAGTTGCCACACCTTTTGGGTCTACTGCCCACTTCTCTTTGCTGAATCTGCTGAAGCTAGAAAATATTGACCAGAGGGATCTAACCCTGCTGGACTTGCAGCCTCCTGATCTAATTGCGGCCTGGCAGCGGGGAGACATCGATGCGGGATATGTCTGGCAGCCTAACTTAAGCAAGCTGCAAAAAATCGGCGGAACAATTCTCACCACATCAGCAGATTTAGCAAAGAAAGGCGTGGTAACGGCCGATGTGGGCGTAGTGAGCAAAGAGTTTGCCGACCAATATCCAGATGCGGTTAAGCAGTATGTTGCAGTTTTGAACGAGGCCATCAAGACTTACCGCAGCGATCCGGATGCAGCAGCAGCGACGATCGCCACTGAGGTAGGCATTACGCCCCAAGAGAGCAAATCCGCCATGACCGAAATTATCTGGCTAGACTCGACCGAGCAAAAAAGCTCTCAGTATCTAGGCACTGCCGAGCAGCCCGGTAACTTTGCCAAGATTCTTAAAGAATCGGCAGAATTCATGGTGGCGCAGAAAGCCATTCCTTCTGCACCTGATCTGACAGGATATCAAAAGAGTTTTTACACAAAAGCGCTCTAAGCAAGCCATGACGACCTATCCATCCGCTTCAATCACAGACAAACGCAATCTAGAAGATACGACTCACCTCACCCATATTAATGTCACGTTCGGCACAGGCAGTCACCGCAATGAAGTGCTGCAAGACATTAATTTAGAGCTACAATCAGGCGATTTTGTCTGCGTCTTAGGCTCATCGGGCTGTGGTAAAACAACGTTGCTGCGCGTCATCGCCGGATACCAAACCCCAACATCAGGCGAAATCTTGATTGCTCGACAACGGCACACTCAGCCAAATGCCGATGTCGGAGTTGTATTTCAGCGACCCAACCTGTTTCCTTGGCTGACGATCGCCCATAACGTTGAGTTTGGCCCCAAAATGCGGGGCATTCAGAAGCTAGAGCGGAAGCAGAAAGTCTCGCACTATTTAGATATGGTGGGGTTGTCTCACGCTACCCATCTGTTGCCGCATCAGCTATCGGGCGGGATGCAGCAACGAGCCGCGATCGCTCGAACCTTAGCAGCTGACCCAAAGCTAATCCTCATGGATGAACCTTTTGGGGCACTGGATGCGCTGACCCGTGAATCAATGCAGATTCACCTCAAGGGGATCTGGCAACAAACTCGAAAAACTATCTTTTTCATCACCCATGATGTTGAAGAAGCCATGCTGTTGGCAACGCGCATTGTGATTATGCATGCCCGTCCGGGTCGGATTGTCCAAGATATCCCAAATCCCTTTGCTAAACGCACAGAGTCTGCGAGTCATCTGCGCCTATCGAGAGAATTTGTAGAGATGCGCGAACATCTGGTTACGAGTATTCGAGAGGTGACTTAAACTAAGGGGGCGATGAATTAAGCAGCCTTTAGTTTCAAGCTGAGCATGACCTCAAAAGTGAATCCCCCAGCGCAGTCTGCCAAGTCTGGCAATCGTACAGACGCCTACATTGCCAGCCGAACCATTGTCGTTCTGCTGATTTTGGCGATCGCCTCCAGCTTTTTCTCTGTGATTGGGGCAGGTCAAAGGGGCGTGCTAATGCGGTTTGGACAGGTGCAGCCTCAGATCTTGCCGGAGGGGATTCACTTTGTCGTTCCTCTAGTTCACACCGTCCAAAAGCTAAGCGTGCGGGTGCAAAAGCAGGAAATTTCTGCCGAGGCTTCCTCTAGAGATCTGCAAGATATTTATGCCGATGTAGCGCTCAACTGGCATGTAATTCCGACAGAAGCCCATCTGATGTTTCAGGAAATTGGTGATGAGCAAGCTGTGATCGATCGGATTATTAACCCCGCTGTAGAGGAAGTCCTGAAGGCCGCGATCGCCCAATATACCGCTGAAGAAATCATCACCAAACGGGGCGAAGTTAAGGCCGTGGTCGATCAGCTCTTGCTGATCCGCTTAGCAAATTACCATATTGCGATCGATGATATTTCGCTGGTGCATGTTCACTTTAGCGATCGGTTTAGTGATGCGGTCGAAGCCAAACAGATTGCCGAACAAGAGGCCAAGCGTGCCGGATTTATGGCGCAGAAAGCAATCCGTGAAGCCGAAATGAAGGTGAATTTAGCCAAAGGCGATGCCGAAGCCCATCAGATTATCCGGGACACGCTGACTCCAGAAATTCTGCGAAGACAGGCGATCGAACGGTGGGATGGCAAGCTGCCGCTGATCAATGGGGGGACGGGTTCAGCCCTATTTGACCTGGATCTGGAAGATTTAGTAACGGCGAATCGATCATGAAGCTCAATGCCAGCCTCGCGAGGGCGATCGCCTCGCTAAGGATCGTGGATTAAATCACACCGGAAACTCAAGCGTAAGGGTTTAGCATTCGGGCAACCCCTGGAGGCTTTGTAAGAACATTTGAGCAACATGCGTGAAGTTGCGCTCAAGGCTGCTATTTAGGAACGCAAAATAAACAGCGGACTACAGTAAAAATTACTGAGGCAGATAAAATTCAAGTATCGATTCAGTGATTGATCTCCGACCAAGCATAAGCTCTAACTCAGTTTTTGGCTGATTCTGGCAATAGAAATGCAAACACCCTTGCTGGACTGCCCGATCCACCTTGGATGGGCAAGCCTCCAACGACCAGCGTTGCACCTGTAGCAGGTAGCTGCTCTAACCCTGTCAAACATTCCAAAATCATGCCTTTTGCGGTGTAGATTGCAGAGCTAGCCGCATAGACCTCATCATTACCAGGATCAGCCCCATGCGTGTCTGTTCCAAGCCCTGCAATCTGCCGTTCAGAGACTAAAAACTCTGCGGCCTCCGCACTAAACCCCGGCCAATGCTGCACCCCTTGCGCATCCGCATTCATAAAAGCAGAGGAATTAAGCCATCGCACTTGCCACCCCGTCCATAGCAGCACAAGGCTACCCGCTGGTATTTGTCCATGTGCCAATTCCCAGACTTGAACATCCGAGAGTGAAAGTCGGTAGTCTGGGTCTTGCGCCGTCTGCTCTCGAATATCGATCACCACAGCTGGAGCGACCAGTTGATCAACAGCAACCTGTTCCGCGCTGGTAGCCCCTTGAAAGAAAGAGTTGGGCGTGCCCCAGTGAGTGCCGCTATGCTCTCCCATCGTGACCCGATTGATAAAGTAGCCTTCCTTGTCATAAGAAGCCCAAGGCTGAATTTCGATTTTGGGGTCACCAGGCCAGATCGGAATAGTAGGGGTCAAAGGATGAGTCAGGTCAACCACCTGCCATTGGCTCAAGGGAAGAAATAGGGGTTGGGCTGGAGCAGAACACGCTTGAGTGATGATCTGAGTGATCGAAAGGATAGCGATCGCGCCCATCAGCATAATCAGCATCCCAGCCAACAGACTCATAATCTCATCCTTGTGTTGAGGAAATTCAAAAGGGGCGGTGCGGAAAGTAGCTGTGAATTCTATCTGAGAGGAATCAGGGAGAATGCAGCGACATCAATCTTTGCAGCCTCCAGCTTGGTTTCAGCTATAACTCCAGCTTATGCCCTCTATCAGAAAAACTATGCCGAGAGTTTGTTACATTCCTTCATATTTCGGTTAAGCTTACAGCATACATAACCGATACAGCTTCTATCTCATTCAAATCAAACCGGACTTCCTACCATGACAACTACTTTACAAAGACGTGAAAGCGCTGACCTCTGGTCTCGCTTCTGTGAGTGGGTCACCTCCACCGACAACCGCCTGTACATCGGCTGGTTCGGCGTTCTGATGATCCCCACCCTGATCTCCGCCACCATTTGCTTCATCGTCGCCTTCATCGCCGCACCCCCCGTTGACATCGACGGCATCCGTGAGCCTGTTGCAGGTTCTCTGATGTACGGCAACAATATCATCTCCGGTGCTGTTGTTCCTTCCTCCAACGCGATCGGTCTGCACTTCTACCCCATCTGGGAAGCTGCATCCCTCGATGAATGGTTGTACAACGGTGGCCCTTACCAGTTGGTCGTCTTCCACTTCCTGATTGGCGTCTTCTGCTATATGGGACGTGAATGGGAACTGTCCTACCGTCTGGGCATGCGTCCTTGGATCTGCGTTGCCTACTCTGCCCCTGTTGCAGCCGCAACCGCAGTCTTCTTGATCTACCCGATCGGACAAGGTTCCTTCTCTGACGGTATGCCCCTGGGTATTTCCGGCACCTTCAACTTCATGTTCGTGTTCCAAGCCGAGCACAACATTCTGATGCACCCCTTCCACATGCTGGGTGTGGCAGGCGTCTTCGGCGGCAGCTTGTTCTCCGCGATGCACGGTTCGTTGGTCACCTCCTCCCTGGTACGTGAGACGACTGAAACCGAGTCACAGAACTACGGCTACAAGTTTGGACAAGAAGAAGAGACCTACAACATCGTTGCAGCACACGGCTACTTCGGTCGGTTGATCTTCCAATACGCATCGTTCAACAACTCCCGCGCTCTGCACTTCTTCTTGGGTGCATGGCCAGTCGTGGGAATCTGGTTAACCGCAATGGGTATCAGCACGATGGCGTTCAACCTGAACGGGTTCAACTTTAACCAGTCTGTGTTGGATAGCCAAGGCCGGGTTGTAAACACCTGGGCAGATGTTTTGAACCGTGCGAACTTGGGTATGGAAGTGATGCACGAGCGCAACGCTCACAACTTCCCGCTTGACCTCGCTGCGGGTGAAGCTACACCTGTTGCTTTGCAAGCTCCTGCTATCAATGGTTAATCGCTGACAGCTAGAAACTGCCAGTTAATAACTCCTTGCTGCATAACCCCAAAGCCTTCCCAATTCAGAGGGCTTTGGGGTTATTTCATGGGTTTTCTAGGGCATACTGAACCCAAGAAAAAATTGCAGAACTGCTCGTTTATAGCTGTAGACACCGAGGTTAGAGCCGGGACATTTTGGTGGGGCGCGAAGCGCCCCAC
>DATNPL010000021.1:0-23183 GCA_036703255.1 Coleofasciculaceae cyanobacterium | reverse complement strand
GGAAACTTCTGTTTCCGGTGGTTTGGGCATTAGAGCAGGTACTGCATTGGTCACTTTGGCGCAGAACCCATCAAGCCACTGCTCGCTTCTTTCACTACAAAAGGCGATCGTCCTCCGCTACTTAAATACAACTGTAATACTCAGGATCGTGGAGGGGACATTGTTGTGGATGCGCTCCGTGCGTCCACAACAATGTCCAAAGAGCAATAGCTAATGAAATCGCCCAATTTTGCAGGGATGCGCTTGCAAAATTGGGCGATTTATGATTTGTGAGCACTTGTTTGAGTCAAATTGAGATAAGTTTCTTGTTTATCTGCCTGTCTACTCCCGTGGCTCACTATGCCCCTTGCTCCCCTTCATCGTCGTTGGTTCATTGCCCTGCTCTTCACGATTTTTCTAGCGCTGAATGGATGTAGTGCGATCGCCCTTAAAACCCAAGCAGCCAGAGGATCTCAGCTCATCCTCTCGACATTGCAAGACCCTAAAACCTTCAACTATGCCTTGAATCAGGAGTTTCCTAGCATTTTCCTGTTCTGTTTTCGAGGGTTGTTGCGGCAGGAGGGGATGACTGGAGAGCTTCAGCCCGATCTGGCAGAGTCGTGGGAAATTTCGGCAGACAAGCTGCGGGTGACCTTTACGCTACGGCAGAACCTGAAGTGGTCAGATGGACATCCCTTGACAGCAGATGATGTCGTGTTTACCTATCGGGATGTGATTTTTAATGAAAAAATTCCGGCAGAAGCCAAAGACACGCTGCGGATTGGCATCAATCGACAGCTGCCAGAAGTGCGTAAGCTAGACGATCGCCGCATTGAGTTTGTGCTGCCCGAACCCTTTGCCCCGTTTTTGCGCGCAACGGCTGGCCCCCCAACGGATATTGTCATTTTGCCCAAGCATAAGCTAGAGGCTTCTATGCGATCGCTTGATGCCAAAGGCAATCCCCTATTTGTCTCAACCTGGGGCACAGACACCGATCCCAAGGATATTGTTGTCAATGGGCCTTACTTAATTGAGCAATATCGCCCTGCCGAGCGTCTGATTTTTCGCCGTAATCCCTATTACTGGCAGCAGGATGCTCAGGGCAAGCAGTTGCCTTACATCGATCGCATCATTTGGCAGCTCACAGAATCGACGGATGCCCAGCTATTGGCCTTTCGATCGGGTGATTTGGATGTGATTGGCGATGTGCGTCCGCTGCGTCCCGAATATTATTCACTGCTGAAGCGGGAAGAGAAACGGGGACGTTTTAAGCTCTACAACGGTGGCGCTTGGTCGGGTACGACCTTTATTCAATTCAACCTGAACCAGGCCAAGACTGAAGCCGGAAAGCCAATTGTTGATCCGATCAAATCTCGCTGGTTCAACTCACTCGCGTTTCGGCAGGCGATCGCCCACGCCATCGATCGCCCCCGCATGATCAACAATATCTATCGCGGCATTAGTACCCCTCAAGACTCACCTATTTCGGTACAAAGCCCCTACTATCTCCCCTCTGAGAAAGGCTTGAAAACCTATGATTACAGCCTAGAGAAAGCCAAACAGCTGCTGCTCTCTGCGGGCTTTACGTATGGCGCGCAGGGGCAGTTGCTAGATGCAGAGGGCAATCGGGTGCAGTTTACGCTGCAAACCAACTCAGGCAACCGAATTCGGGAGGCGCTTGGCTCTCAAATTCGTACAGATTTAGCCAAAATTGGCATTCAGGTAGACTTCACGCCGATCGCCTTTAATACCCTGATTAGCAAGCTTAACGACTCTCGCGACTGGGATTGCATTCTCATTGGCTTCACGGGGGGCGTTGACCCCTACAGTGGCTCAAATCTTTGGCTGAGTACGGGCAGCTCCCATATGTTTAACCTAGCGCCTCAGCCCGGTCAGGCTCCGATACAGGGCTGGAATGCTGCCGACTGGGAACTGCGGATTGATCAGCTGTTTAAGGTCGCAGCCCAAGAGCTAGATGAAACCAAGCGGCAGCAAATTTACGGCGAGTTTCAGCAAATTACTCAGGAGTATCTGCCCGTGATTAATTTAGTAAATGAAATTGCCCTGATGGCCGTGCGCGATCGCCTGCAAGGTTTGAAGTATAACGGTTTGCCTAGCTGGGGGCTATGGAACATTCAAGAGCTACAGGTTAGAGATCAGCCTTCCCCATCGCTTTCCAGCCTACTACCCTCCAACTGAGCAGCAATGAAATAGAACTCGGTAAGATGAGATAAGGGTCTAAGAGGATGTTTGAAAAGTGGTCGGCTGTGATTTTAAGCACCTGTTGATCCCCCCTGCCCCCCTTAAAAAGGGGGGAAATGAATTCAAAGTCCCCCTTAAAAAGGGGGATTTAGGGGGATCTGAAACTTTTCGCTACCCACAGTTGGGTTTTTCAAACATCCTCTAAGCCCCTACGTTCAACAAACTGAGAACTTTCAATCAACCTCTTGCAAGTTAGGGTTAATGGGAGCTGCGCCCCCATTAACCCCAATCTAGAACTAACCCTAATCTAGAACTCTAATCTGTAAGAGGTCTAATAAAATGAAAGTCAAGCCCTGTCCTGATTCTTCACTACCCTGTGACCCAACCCGAAGCCCTCCAGGATTTACTCAATGCCGTCGCTCTGGGAGAACTCAGCCCAGAATCTGCCCTTAATAAGCTCAAACACTTCGACTTTGAACCCATTGCCGAGTTCGCCAAAGTCGATCATCATCGATCGCTCCGGACAGGTTTTCCAGAAGCCATTTGGGGATTGGGCAAAACGCCTGAGCAGATTATTCAAATCATTCTTGCCATGCGGCAGCGCCACCCGGTCGTCATGGCAACTCGAATTGAGCCAGCCATTTATGCACAGCTCCAGGCAGAAATTCCAGATTTGCGCTACTACAAAATGGCAAGAATCTGTGCTCTGCATCCGCCTGAGCTAGAGCCACAGCATCTGGGCACTATTACATTGCTCTCGGCAGGCACCGCCGATCTGCCCGTGGCTGAAGAAGCCGCAGTGACGGCAGAGCTGGCAGGCTTTCAGGTAAAGCGGCTCTGGGATGTGGGCGTGGCGGGCATCCACCGATTGCTCAACAATCGCCAGGTCATCTACGATGCTGATGTGCTGATCGTGGTGGCAGGCATGGAGGGAGCGCTCCCCAGCGTAGTCGCAGGGCTGGCCGACTGTCCGATCATTGCCGTGCCTACCAGCATTGGCTACGGAGCCAGCTTTAACGGACTGGCTCCACTGCTAACCATGCTCAACTCCTGTGCGGCAGGGGTGGGCGTTGTGAATATTGATAATGGATTTGGGGCAGCTATTTTGGCCGGACAGATTCTACGCAGTGCTCAAAAAATCCGAAAGCCCTAGCGCCTTTGCTTTAAGTTTAAGATCTCTACCTACTCCTCAGGAGTTAGACCATGCTTCATACTCCCTGCCATATTATCGTTGAAGGCAATCCCGCCGTTATCTATGCCAGCCGTAACGGTCTTCCGAGTAAAGTGTTGCCAACGCTGAGCCGATTTTTGGAAACTTTTTGGCAAGAGCGCGATACCTCAGGAGAAGTCTGCGACACGCCAGAATGCCTCGTCGCTCAAATTGTCGTCAGGTTCGGATTTGAGATTTGTGAGGATGACTATTCCAATTTGCGGGTTGGCGTGGAGTATTACCCAGACGTGGAATATCTTTACTGGATTAGTAGCGAACGCAAAGTGCAAGTTTGGGTACCGGAAGCCAGCTATCGACAAAATCCTAGTTTGGGGCTAAAAGCCTGCCGAGAACTAGTTTTAGACGCAATTTAAGCTGCAATTCAGCCGCCGAGTTCAAAACCTTTGGGGAACTTTTCGCCAGCAATTCAGTCAGTTCAACGGTTAATGCAATGCGTATTCTGGCAAAAGTCAGATGCCGAATGGGCTGAATGCACATAAAGTAGACGCTAAATAAGCTGAAGGTTCCAGATTGGATCAGGGTTTATCCCTGCTGGTTTATGCGTAGCAACGGGCTGCATAGCGCTATCAAAAGATCGATAGGAAACCCTAAGCACAGGATCTGGGCAGCCTTAACTCAAGGATAGGTTGGCAAAACGTGACCATTATAGGCAGGGGATTTCATACTTCAGCCTAACCGATCGCCCCCTCTCAAGCAGATTAAATCTCAAGTTAATAAAAGCTCAAGTTAATCGTGAAGGAAGGTTATATGGTATCTCTTCGATTTTGGCAGACCGCCAACGCTTTCACTGGTTCAGCTCTTGTCATGACGATCGCTTCATCCCTGCTTGTTCCTGTGGCGCTAACTGAATCTGCGATCGCTCAAACTCGCCCTTTTCCCTCTCAAAATTCTCCTGCACCGACTTTCCCAGGCACCTGGCGGCAATCAGCTGTGCCAGCCGGAACTTTGATTCCCTTGCGCTATGACAAAGCAGAAAAAATTATTTTGAAGCTGGATGAGACACTTCCCGTAACGCTAACCGTAACCCAGAACGTGCTGACCGCAAGAGGCACGGTCTTGATTCCAGAGGGCAGCCAAATTGAAGGTCAGTTTGAGCCTGTCGAAGGCGGTACCCAGTTTGTTGCAGAAAATGTGATTTTGCCGGACGATCGCCAGTCCAGCATTGATGCTGTCTCTAGCCCCATCACCGAAACCGAAACTATCAGCAGACGCAGCAATCCCGATATCGTCCGGGGGGCGGCAATTGGGGGCGGTGCCGCAGCCGTTCTGGCAGAAATCTTTGGTGGAATTGACCCGCTAGAAGTGATTGGAGGCGCAGGGATAGGCGTTTTGGCAGAAGTGCTTCTGCGCGGACGGCAAGAGGTTGAAGTGGTTGTGGTAGAACCTGAGACGGATATTGACCTCCGCCTGCGATCGGACTTTTCGCCTAACTAATACCGTAAGAGTCTTATAGTTTTGGGGCAGCGCTCTGCGCTGCCCCAAAATTACATTGTGGGTAGGCCAGAGAGTTTAGAGCAGCGCCATAGACCAATTCTCAAAATTTCTGTTCCTTCTTCTGCCAAGATGACTATCATTTGAAGTCAGGGATCTCTGCTGGATTCTTGAGTGTTCCTGAAAAGTACGGTGAGGAGGGTCAATGATGAATACGCAGTCAATGAGAACAGCCCAGGAAACCACAGTGAAGCAAGGCAAGGGATCTGGCGCGATCGCAAGTTTAATTGTCGTTTTGTTGGCGGCTGGCTGCGGTAACCCGTCAACTTCAACCCTGTCTCCTTCACCAACGGCTGACGGTGGCGAGAATGGCAGCGTAGCATTCGGTGGAGCACCCGCCCAAGATCCAGCACGCGCTCAGACATCGCCGCTCCCCTCTACCTCAACGGCGCTGAATCCATTGCCCGTGCCTAATTTAATTCCAGCGACCACCATTCCAGAGCGGCTACCAGAAGTGACCACAAGCCGTCCTGATCCCTTTGCAACCTTGCTGATGTCGCCCACGCGGATAACCCGAGTACCCAGCCAATCGGCACCGATTCCTAGCCAACCGCTCCCGGCTGTCGCTATTGCCCCTGCAACGGTGCCCGTAGCCACGATGCCAGCGCCCACCCTTCCCGTCTTTCAGCCTCCAGCAGGTGGGCTAAACCTCCCTATCACCCCGCCCATTAGTGCAGCGCAAGCGATCGAAGTCAGCGGGGTTGTGCAAACTGGAAACACGATTAGCATCATTATCAAATCGCCTGATGAGCGCACGAGCCGCTACGTTAGCGTGGGCGATCGTTTAGCAAACGGCAGAGTTTTGGTAAAGCGGGTCGAAATGGGAGCCGAGCCAGTGGTGATTTTGGAACAAGATAATGCAGAGGTCGTAAAAGCGATCGGGTCTTCTGGCTCTAGCATAGGAACGCTATAGTCCTCTTTAATCCTTCTTAGCAGAGAGTATTTAGAATAGAGGGCTGGCTTTGTCTCGGTAGCGCTCGGTGGTTAATTGAGTGTTTCAATGCTTAGATGAAGTGGTGTAAAATCCTGGTCAAGAACTTTGAGCAAACTTTAGCCACCGCTATAACTAAGCTCAACCTTTGGTTCGTTAGGCTAATAATTAGCGGCTTGCAGTCTCTCTTTAAAGCTCGCACATTAAGACCTGTAATAGTTTTTTGGAAGTGCCATGCTCCACGCGGCACTTCCAAAAAACTATTGGATTTTATTTAATCGGTTTTGTAGAGGAAGCTAGAGATTAGCAGCAAAGGATAATTGATCGGTATAGGATGGGATTAGGCCGTTTCAAGAGCCAAAACCGAATAGGGGTGAATTATGACACCAACCTTGAGCGAGGCAACTATTCGTCATCATACGCTTGCCCAATCCTTTGATCGGGGGCAAGCGTATTATCGCAGTGGCTCCGTTTATTCACTGGTGCAGCGCGGCAATACGTTGTCTGCCAGGGTTGAAGGAAGCGAGGCAGAGGCTTACCGCATCAACCTTCAGTTTGACAAAAGTGGAATAACCCGTGCGACCTGTACCTGTCCCTATGATTACGAAGGGTGGTGCAAACACATCGTTGCGACGCTGCTGACCTGCCTGCATCAGCCGAAGCAAATTGAGCAACGTCCTGATTTTTCTGAGATCTTAGCTCCCCTCAGCCGCGAACAACTTCAAACGATCGTGCAAACTCTTGCCAGTGAGCAGTCTGAGTGGATGGAGGCGATCGAGTATCAGGTTGCTCTCCTGACAACAAACGCCAAAAGCTCCCAGAAGAAGGCTCGTCGTACTTCTGTTGATCCTAAACCGATCGAGCGGCAGGTTGAACGGATTATCGATCGATACGTTGGGCAATGGAATGATGAGCCTGCTCTAGATGAAATTCGGGAGGTGATTCAGAAAGCAGACTCGTTTCTTGAGCAGGAGGATGGCAATAACGCGCTGATCATTCTAGGTGCCATCATTCGCGCCTATGTGCAGGACTGGATGAACCTGGACGGTTCTAGCGGTGAGAGTGGCGCGTTTTTTGCAGAGTTAGATGATGCCTTGACCGAGGCTATTTTGAGTGCTGAATTGACAGCCAGAGAATCCCAGCAATGGCAGAAAGATCTGGAGAACTGGCAAAAAGAGATTGATAATTATGGCGTTGATAGTTTTGCAATGAGCCTTGCTGCACTAGAGCAAGGATGGGACTATCCGCCCCTTCAACAGGTTTTACAGGGAACCTTAACTGAACTGGGGGCTTGGGAAGACGAAGCCCCTGATTTTGCTGATGATCTAGCTCGCATCCGCCTTACCATTCTGGAGCGGCAGAAGCGATATCAGGAATACCTTTATTTTGCGGAGGCAGAAGGGCAAACCGATCGCCATCTGCAAATGCTGGCAAAACTGGGGCGATCGCAAGAGGCCATTACCCTGGCAGAACAGGCTATGAGTACCACCGAAGAAGCCTGGACGCTGGCGCAAGCGCTGCGGGATCAGGGAGAACTAGAGCAGGCACTCAGCATTGCCATGCAAGGGCTATCTTTGGGCGGCTACAGCCAGTATCCATTAGCCGTTTGGGCTAGCGAACTGGCAGAGGGAATGGATCAGGAGATTGCCCTCCAGGCGAGATTGAAAGCATTTCAACTCCAGCCCTCCCTACCGGACTACTTGAAACTGAAGGAGTTGGCGGGGCATGGCTGGGCTTCCCTACAACAGAAATTGCTGACCCGATTGCGGCAAGAGTCCAGTAGTTTGAGTGCGAAGGCAAAAGCTGCCATCTTTTTAGAGGAAGGCTTGATTGATGATGCGATCGCCACAGTGGCTCAGCTCAGCTCTTACGAGTCAGACAGTATTCACGCAGTTATGGATGCAGCGATCGCCCATCGTCCAGAGTGGGTCATTGAAAACGCTCGTCACCGTGCCGAGTCGATCATAAGTGCGGCTCAAGCACAGTACTACCACCACGCGATAAATTGGCTGCGTCGAGTTCGAGCGGCCTATCTTCAGTTAGGGCAGCAGGAGGACTGGAAACGGTATCGTACAGCACTGCTGCAAACCCATGCCCGTAAACACAAGTTAATTGCCATGCTGCAACAGCGAGACTTGACTTGAGTCTGGTCAGGGATATTCATAAGAACCGTTAATTCTGTCGCTCGATTGAATTGCAACCCATCTGATGACTTTTATAATGCGGTATTCCCAGAATGCAGTATTTCTAGAAAGAGAGTCTAAGATGCCACCAAGTAAAGCCCAAAAGGACGAAGAGCGGGAACACCGGATCTCAATGGAGGCGATCGTCGATGCCTATGGCCCGGAAGAGCAGGCAATGGGATGGTACTACTACCTCGAAGAGAAGATCAGCTTTCCATTTCAAGGCAAGTGCATTTTAGAGCGTAAAGTGTCTCCCTTGAAGCTAAAAGAAGTTGCAGAAGTGATATCAATGGCTCCTGAAGATGAGTGTGAGCGAGAAATGTTTGTGGTCATCCGCTGGATGGATCGAGAGCTGGCAGTGCCCCTTGTTCAAATCGAAGGCATTGATGTGGATGATGAAACTAAAGAAGCGATCGGGGATTGGCACTATTGGATGGAACGAGGATATGAACTGGGGTGAGTATGAAATGCGATCGCTTGCTAAATGCGTTGACGCAGCAGGAATTAGCTCAATTAATAGAGGTGCTATTTACGGTTCTGCCACCCGACTTGCAGCAAGCGGCGATCGCCCAGCTTCCTGAAAACGCCCAGCAAATCGTTAAGCAAATTCTGCTGCCCTCGTCCATCGCTGAGTCCACTGAAGCATCGGCAACTCAAACCGTTTCTCTGGCAAAACAGGCGCAGATCTGGTCTGAACTCTGGCAAGAGTGGGATGACATTGTTTCAGAAGCTTCAGAGGAGGGTGGAAAATATATTCTTCAGGAGGCGCATTGGGAACCGCCCTATTTTGACGCAACGACCTTTAGCGAAGATTTAGAGAGAGTCGCTGCACAAATGCGATCGTTGATCCAAACTGCATTTGTGCAGCAGTTTACGCCCGATCACGGCTTTGTCACCGCTCTTCTGGAGGCAGAATCAGCTATTTCAGAAGGGTTAGAAGATTGGATGGAAGTGACTGACGGGCTGTATTTAGAGAACCATTCCACTCATTGTTTATTGCAGTGGGAACGGCTTGTTGCACAGCAACAGGAACAGAACGCCTTTCAATTGGCTCACCATGTTCGGGCGTGTGAACTGCAATTTCAGGAAAAGCAATATGCTCCTGCTGATTTATTAGAGCAGGTCATGAATTACTGGAAAACTCACCTACAGAATTTTGTTCCTAAACCAGAGTCTGCTGCTAAATCTGACTATACCCATCATGCGAAGTGGATGGTTGCACTGAAGGAACTATCACCCCAAAACTATGAAACGCTTCTCGCTCAGTGGCGTAATGATCACCAGCGACGCAGTAATTTATGGAAAGCGATGAAACAAATGGGATTAGGTTGATATGAAAGGCTATCAGGACATCATTATTTCATTTCCTAAATGAGTGGGAGAAACTGCCAATGAGCGAATATCAGTATTACGAATTTCAGGCGATCGATCGACCCTTGACTATGCAGGAACAGGATGAGATCGGCAAACGCTCCAGTCGAGTGAAGCTTACCCCCACTCAGGCAATTTTTGAGTATCACTATGGTGATTTTCGGGGCGGCCCAGAGGAGATCTTAACCCAGTACTTTGACATGATGTTCTACATCGCCAACTGGGGCACCTGGCAACTGATGTTTCGGTTTCCGAAGGCGATCGTTCAGCCGAAATGGTTTCAGCCTTACGATCTCCCCGATACTATTACCATTTCTACAACGTCCGACTACATCATTCTGGATATTCAAATTACTGAGGAAGAAGGCTTACGCGGTTGGATTAAAGGAGAAGTATGGATGCCGCGTTTGCTGCCGCTTCGAGATGAGCTGTTGCGCGGAGATTTGCGTCTGCTATATCTGGTCTGGTTACGAACAGCGCCCTATCTCACAGAACTGGAAGATGATCCCGTTGAACCCCCCATTCCGCCTAACCTGGATAAGCTCTCTGAGCCACTTCAAGCGTTTGTGGAGATGGTAGAACTTGATCTGAATTGGGTTGCTGCGGCTGCCCAAGCAAGCGCTCATCAGGAGACGATCGCAGAGCCACCGCTTGACCACTATTTGTCTGCTCTATCGGCAGACGAAAAGCAGGAATTTTTGCTGAAACTGGTACGACGAGAACCGCATGTTGATCTGCAACTGATTCACCGCTTAAAGGAACTGGCAGGGGCAACGCAATCTGCGCCTCGATCGAACCCAGGACACCGACGGCTGTCTGAACTGCAAGGAATTGCTGAGCAGATTAAAAAGAATCGCCACCAACAGGAACAGAATGCTGCCAGAAAAAAGCGCGTCAAGGAACTGGAAGCCTTGGCACCTAGAGAAGCCCAAACCTGGAAGCGAGTGACAGAACTGATTGAGTTGAAGCAGGCTAAGCCCTATGATGAAGCCACCACTCTTCTTATAGATCTGCGTGACTTAGCAAAACATCAAGGACGATTATCCGAATTTATCCAACGTTTTGAGAAACTGAAGTCAGACTACCAAAACCGTCCTGCCTTAATTGCACGATTCAGAACCATCAAAGTGTAATGGGTATGTCATGCAGCTGGCAGAACTCAACCCTACAGAATTGCATAAGTGCTTTAGACTTGCAATAATCTCAATAATCTCTTGAGTGAGCGCTAGTGGCGATCGCAGATCATAGGGCACCTGAAATCCATGAAAATTTTGTTAGTCGAAGATGATCAGCCCACGGCTACCCTATTATCAGAGGCGCTCACCGCTCAGCATTACACAGTCGATCTAGCCACAGATGGGAAAATAGCGCTAGATCTGGCAACAGCCTGGGATTTTGACCTGATTCTGCTAGATGTTCAAATCCCCAGGCTGGATGGGCTTGACCTATGTCGCCAGCTTCGGGCGAAAGGGTATCAAAAGCCCATTTTGCTTTTGACAGCAAAAAACTCCAGCGCCGATGTGATCAAGGGTTTTGATGCAGGAGCAGATGACTACGTGACAAAGCCTTGTGAAATCACCGAATTAATTGCTCGGATTCGGGCTTTACTGCGGCGAGGAGAAACGACTCTGGCACCTGCTGTGTTGGGCTGGGGCGAGCTGTGTCTCAATCCAGTTTCAGCAGAAGTGACTTACCGATCGCAATCGTTAGCTCTGACTCCCAAAGAATATAATCTGCTGGAATTATTTCTGCGTAATCCGCAGCGCATTTTCGATCGCAGCGCCATTATCGATCGCATCTGGTCTATTGATGATCTCCCTTCTGAAGGGGCAGTGACCAATCTGATCAAAAACCTGCGGCAGAAGTTAAAAGCCGCAGGCATGATGGCCGATATGCTAGAAACGGTCTATGGGTTAGGCTATCGTCTCAAAACGCCCCCAGCAGAACCCGTGACAGAGCAGCCTAGTCAAGAGACGGCTAGTACGGCTAGTCAAGAGACAGCTAGTGAAGAACTAGCCAACGGAGATCGTGAAAAGCAGCAGCAAGGCTTAGCATCGGTCAACAAAGTGCTAGATCGATTTAGAGAAGCCTTTATCGATCGGATTGCCTCATTAGAGCGAGCCGAACAGGCATTACGCATGAGTGACCTTAGCCCAGCGCTACGCCTGAGCGCTTATGAAGATGCTCACAAACTGGCGGGTGGGCTAGGCATGTTTGGCTATGGAGCCGGATCGCGGCTGGCAAGAGCGATTGAACATTTGCTGATGGGCGATCGCCCTTTAACGTCATCCGATGCCGTTCAGCTCTCTCAACAGGTGACAGACTTACAGCGAGAACTCGCCCGCCCGCCCCAATCTTTGACAACGCTAGCGCAAGAGCTGCTATCACCCGTTCCAACGCGTAGGGTGACGGTGGTGAGTTACGATGGGGCACTGGTAGAGCGGCTGAAGGCAGAAGCCGACGCCTGGGGATGCCAAATTGAGGTTGTGCCCTACCTAACCGTGCAGTATTTGATAGCCCGACAAAAGCTAGCTCAAGCGCCACCCGACATCGTGCTGATCGACTTGGATACGGAGTCGGAATCGGCCTTGCTAGAAGAGCTGATCCAGCAGTTTCCAACTCTTCCGGTGCTGGCCTTTATTGCACCCGAGAGCCTGCCCCATCTGTCTTCTTGGCTAGAAAGGCAGCGCTTCTTGCAAAAGCCTATTCTGGCCGCTCAGGTATTTGAGTCCATTACGCAGCTCACCGCTCCGGTGGTCAAGGCCGTGGCTCCAGAGTCCGCCAGGGTGATGATTGTCGATGACGATCCGGTTATTCTAGAGGCATTGAGTGCGCTATTGCAGCCTCAAGGCTTTCAGGTGAGCGTTCTAGAAAATCCGCAGCAGTTTTGGGAAGTGCTGACGGCGATCGCCCCTGATTTGCTCTTGCTCGATCTAGAAATGCCTGCTTTTAGCGGCATTGACCTGTGCCAGGAAGTCCGCCAAAACCCAAATTGGAAAAACTTGCCTATTCTAGTAGTGACGGCTCATACCGATATTCCCTCTCTGCGGCAGGTGTTTGCAGCCGGGGCGAATGATTTTATTAGCAAACCGATTGTTAAATCGGAACTGATTACGCGGGTGCTCAACCAGCTCGATCGCATCCATTTTGCCCGGTCGCCCTTAGCTTCCGCTTGCGTATGAATTTGCCCGTGTCTCGGCTTGCTGTCGCCCGTTCCCCCAATTGCCCGACCCTGCCGCTACGCCTTGTTTTGATAAGTCTGTTTGTTTTGCTAACGGTGGGAACGGTGGGATTGGTTCAGATGCTGTTCTTTTGGAATGGGCAGCAAGCCGCACAAGACCTCGCCAATCGCTTCATGGAGGATGTCAGCGATCGCGTTGAGCTTTATCTCGATACGTATTTGCAAACGCCTAAGCTGGTTAATCGGTTGAATGCAGATGCCGTAGCTCTGGGGGAGCTGGATCTGCAAGATCTTCCCGCCCTAGAGCAGCATCTGTTGACGCAGCTGAAGCAGTTTGAGTCCCTGAGCAGCATTCAGGTGGGTAATCGCCAAAATGATTTTAGATTAGTCACCCGAGAGAATGGGTTGCGGCTGCTCCAGGCCGATGCTGCTCATCCTACTGAAATCAAAGAATACGCCCTCAGCGGGGGCAAACGGGAGTTGCTCAACACGTCGCGCGTCACCCCGGTAAGCAACCAGCTCTGGTACCAGACGGCTCTGTTTTTAGAGAAGCCAGCTTGGGGAGTTATTTCTCAAAACGCGACGGGCGATGTTTCCCTAATGGCAACTCAGCCCGTTTTTGATCCGCAGGGACAGGTCAGCGGCGTATTCTCTTCGGCCATTTTTTTAAATGCCATCAATCATTTCCTCAGCCAGCTTCCCCTGGCAAAATTCGGCAAGGTTTACATTGTCGAACCTAGCGGCTGGACGGTGGCCACCTCCGATCCCAGATGGACTGAAAGCAACGCTCATTTTCAGCGGTTTAATCTAGTCGATAGTCCTGATCCGGTAGTTCAGAGGGCAGGGCGATCGCTGATTCAAAAATTTGGCGACTTCTCTCTCATAGACAGCCCTCAGCAGATGGCTTTTGGGCAGCAGGGCGATCGGCACTTTTTGCAGATGATGCCGTTTCGAGAGCGCGACGGACTCAATTGGCTGATTGTGGTCACGGTTCCAGAAGCAGAGTTTCTGGGAAAAGTTAATCTCGATACCCGCACGACCCTGTTGCTTTACGGAGGCGGGTTACTGGGGGCGATCGCACTAGGGCTGTTGATGGCTCGATGCATCAGCCGCCCAATTCAGCAGCTTAGCCGCTTCAGCCATGCCTTAGCCCAGGGCGATTGGCATCAGACCTTTCAAGAAGAGAGCCACCTGGCAGAAGTTCAAACTTTGGCGACAGCGTTTAACCAAACGGCTCAACGGCTGCAAGAGCTGTTTGAGCGGGCGACGACGGCCTTAGAAGAATCGGAAGAAAAGTTTGCCAAAATGCTGCGCAGCACGCCTGCCCCGATCGCCATTGCCACGCCAGAGGGGCGGTATCTAGAGGTCAATGATGCTTTTGTCGAGCTGCTAGGCTACTCTCGGGCAGAGGTAATTGGGCGTAAAGCCTCAGAAGTGGGACTCTGGGCTGATCTAGAGGAACGAAATCACTATGTGCAAGCGATCGCGACCCTCGGTCGCATCAGCAATTGGGAATGCAGATTTCGCAAAAAGTCGGGAGCCGTAGTAACGGCTCTGTTCTCGGCTGAAAGCATCAACATTGGCGGGCAGCAGTGTTTTATTGGCATTGCCAATGAGATTACCGATCGCAAGCGCATAGAGGACGATTTGCGTCAGAGCGAGGCAATGCTGCGAGAGGCACAGCGCGTAGCCCACATTGGCAGTTGGGAGTACAATCCGCAGACGCAAACTGTGACAGCCTCAGAAGAATTGTTTTGCATTTGCGGGCTTGCGCCTAGACCCTTTTTCAATCTGGATCAAGCTGCGGCAATCATCCATCCAGACGATCGATGCAGCCATTATCAGTTTGTCAGAGATGCGATCGCGGAGGGCAAAGCCTACAAGGACGATATGCGCGTTCTGCGGCCTGATGGCACTGTCCGCTATGTGGAACTGCGCGGAGAACCTATTTTTGATGCTCAGGGAAATCTGCTGCGGATTGTCGGAACTACCCTAGACATTACCGATCGCAAACAGATTGAAGAGGCGCTGCGGCAAAGCGAACAGCTGTTTCGGGGGGCGTTTGCCACGAGCGCTTTCGGCATTAGCATTCGTTCGATGACGGGGCGATATTTGCAGGTCAACTCGGCACTCTGTCAGATGCTGGGATATCCAGAATCTGAGCTGCTCAATCTCACCTATCGCGACATTACTCACCCTGACGATTTGGCGATCGACCCCCACAATACTATTGGCAAGCTGTTGACAGGCAAGATTTCCTGCTACGAGCTAGAGAAGCGATTTTTGCACAAAGAGGGGCATGTGGTTTGGGGTTTGATCAGCATGTCGCTGGTGCGAGATCTTGAGCAGCAGCCGCTCTATTTTGTGACTCAGGTGCAAAATATTAGCGATCGCAAGCAGGCTGAAGCCGCCCTGCGGCAGAGCAACATTCGCCTACGAAATCTGGCTTCTGCGGCTCCGGTCAACGTTTACTCAATGGTGCATCATCAAGACGGCTCGATTGAGTTTGAGTACATTAATCGGGTGGTAGAAGAATTCCATGAAGTCAGCCTGGAGCAGTTTTTGGCAGATCCGGCTCAGATCATTATGGAGCAGATGCATCCAGAGTATCGAGCCGGATATCTGGAGGCCGTTGCCCACAGTGCAGAGACGCTAGAACGCTTTAACTATGAGTGGCAAGTCATCACGCCTTCGGGCAAAACCAAGTGGCTACAAGCCTATTCTCAGCCGGAGCGGCGAGAAAATGGCGATGTTTGCTGGCATGGGGTCGTGCTGGATGTGAGCGATCGCAAGCAGTCTCAGGAAGCCCTGCGCCAGAGCGAAGCTCGGTTTCAAAAGCTGGCGGCAACTTCACCGGGCGAGCTTTTCATTAAGACTTCCCACACCGACGGCTCCGTCAGCTTTGACTATATCAGTCCGGTCTGTCGAGAAATTCATGAGTTGGAGCCAGAGGTGTTTCTCGAAAACGCGGCTCCGTTCTTTGAGCAAATGCATCCCGACGATCGCACGTTCTGTCTAGAGGCTGCCGCCCGCTGCGCCGAGGAACTCGTCCCGCTCGATTATGAGCTACGCCTGATCACGCCTTCGGGCAAAGTCAAATGGGTACGCCTTAGCTCTCGACCCGAACGCCAGGAGAATGGTGACATTAGTTGGTATGGCGTGCTGCTGGATGTAACCGATCGCAAACAGATTGAAGACCGCCTCCGCCAGAGTGAGGCCACAAAACAACAGATTCTAAAAGCCATTCCTGACTTGATCGTTTGGATGACGCACGATGGCATCTGTCTGGATCTGATTGATGGGAGCGTGGGTACCAATCTCTACACGAAAGCGGAGGCGGTGGGAAGAAACTTATATGAACTGCTGCCCCCCGATTTGGTGCCAGCTAGAATAGCTGCTGTGCAGCAAGCCTTGCGAACCTCAGAAGTCCAAATGTATGAACATCAAGTGAGAGTTCACGGCAAGCTCCAGTATGAGGAAGTGCGCGTCATTAATGTGGATGGCGATCGCATTTTGGTGATTGTGCGAGATATTACTCAACGCAAGCTCAATGAAATTCAGCGGCAGCAGGCAGAGAATGAGCTAGAGGCACAGCGAGCCTTCTTTCGCCAGGTAATTGACGTTATCCCTAGCTCGGTCTTTGTCAAAGATATTGAAGGGCGTTTCCTGATTGCCAACCAGGCGATTTCAGAGATCTATGGCCACCCGGTTGATGAGATTGTGGGCAAGCTTGAATCAGATTTCAATCCTAAAGCCACTCCAGAACAGCTAGCCCAATGTCTTGCCAATAATCTAGAAGTGATAACCAGCGGGCAGTCTCGGCAGACGCCACCCTACCCGATCGTCAAGGCCACGGGCGAACAGCGATGGGTGCAAACGATGCTGCGGCCTTTGATTGCTGCACAGGGGCAGAGCCCAGGCATTGTGGGCAACACCATTGATGTGACAGATCTGAAGCAGGCTGAAGCCGATCTGAGGCGGCAAATCCGGCGATCGCAGCTCTTTGCCGATATTGCCCTTAAGATCCGGCAGTCCTGGCAATTTGAGGAAATTTTGCAAACGACCGTCACCGAAGTGCAGCTGTTTCTTCAGGTCGATCGGGTAATGATCTACCAGTTCCAGACCGATGGATCGGGCAAGGTAGTGCAGGAGGCGATCGTTCCTGGCATTTCCACAACGCTGCACCAAGAATTTATCGATCGCTGCTTTCCAGAAGCCTACACGGATCTCTATCGTCATGGACGGGTTCGTGTTGTGCCAGATGTTGAGGCTATTGAGGTCGAACCTTGCCACCTCGAGTTCTTGCGATCGCTAAGCGTCAGAGCCAAGCTCGTTGTGCCTGTTTTTGTTGGCGATCAGCTTTGGGGGCTGCTGATTGCTCACCATTGCCGCCAGCCGCGCGCCTGGTCTGATTTTGAAATCGATCTGCTGCAAGAGCTGGCGAACCAGGCGGGCATTGTCTTGGCTCAAAGTCAACTTTTGGAAGCCCAGAAAGAGAGTGAAGAGCGCTTCCGTAGCGCCTTTGATGCAGCTCCGATTGGCATTGCCCTGATGGGATTGGATGATCGCTGGATCAAGATCAATCCGGTTCTCTGCACCATATTGGGTCATACAGAGTCTTCTCTCCTGGGCATCAATGCATCGGCATCGGTGCATCCAGAGGATATCGAAAAATTTCGCCACTGTGTCGAGCAAACCCTAGCCAACGAGTATTACACCGCTCAGGCGGAGTTACGCTACTGCTGCAATGGAGGGCGCATCGTCTGGGTATTGCTCAGTTTGTCGGTGGTGCGTGGGGCACAAAACCAGCCGATCTACTATGTGCTACAGATTCAAGACATTACGGAACGTCATGCTCTTGATCAGATGAAAAATGAATTTATTTCCATCATTAGCCATGAACTGCGAACCCCCTTGACGGCAATGCGCGGATCTTTAGGGCTAATTGCCACAGGCATTTACGACCATAAGCCAGAGAAAGCAAAGCGGATGATTGAAATCGCCGTTAACAATAGCGATCGCCTGGTGCGACTCGTCAACGACATTCTCGATTTGGAGCGGCTCTCTTCTGACAAGGTGCAATTGGTGCGGGAGGTGTGCCTTGTCACTGACCTGATCCAAAGAGCGGTGGAAGGGGTGCAGGCGATCGCCGATCATGCCGCTGTGGCGATCGTATTCGAGTCTTGGGCCGTTGAGTCATCAGCTCAAGTTTGGGGCGAACCCGATGCCATCATTCAAACGCTGACAAATCTGATTAGCAATGCCATTAAATTTTCTCCTCCTCACACCATTGTTCAAATCTTTACCTACCCGCAGGCCGAGTCTGTTCTCTTTCAGGTCAAAGATCAGGGACGCGGCATTCCTTTAGATAAACTAGAAGTTATTTTTGAAAGGTTTCAACAGGTTGATGTGTCAGACTCCCGCCAAAAAGGGGGAACGGGTCTAGGGCTAGCCATTTGCCGCAGAATTGTGCAGCGTCATGGCGGAGAAATTTGGGTTGAGAGTACCTTAGGACAAGGCAGCAGCTTTTTCTTTACGTTGCCGATTCCGCCGGGAGGACAGTCATAATGGCTCAACGTATTCTGGTAATTGATGACGAAGAAGAAATTCGAGAGGTGGTTCGAGCCTGTTTAGAAGACTTGGGCGGCTGGGAAGTGGTAACGGCTGCATCCGCAAGAGAAGGGCTGAGCGCAGCGGAGACTGAATGTTTGGATGCCATTCTCTTAGATATTTCGATGCCCGAGATGGATGGGTTTCGCTGCTTTGAAATTCTTCAAGAAAATTCCCTCACGCGATCGATTCCGGTCATTTTGCTCACCGCCAAAGTGTTACCAGAAGATCAAGCGCGATTTTCTCAGATGGGTGTTGCAGGCATGATTACCAAACCGTTTAATCCAGTCATTATCTGTAATCAGGTGGCTAAAATTTTGAGCGGCACGTAATCTCTCTATCAGGCCGATCGCCCCTACAGACTGTCGATCGATCGCCATTGGTTGGCTTCAAATTCACGAATCAGGTCGTCAATGAGCTGCATCGCCTCATGGAGCAGAATGTAGCGATCGGTGCCGCCGTAGCGGTTGCGATAGACAATCGTTTCTAAGCCGCGAATGCCCATGACAAAGCGGCTACGCACCCAAGAAATCGTGGCGGCAGGAACTTGTAGATCGGGCATTCGGACTAGCTTGTCGCAAAGGGCGATCGCATCGGAGCGTTTGATCAGCTTAATAAAGCGCATCTCTACGCCCATACCCGTGGGCAATTCAACGCTTTGGTCAGGATGTAAGATAGCTTCTGGCTCCTGGATTCTTTGCTTTAAAACTTGCAGCACCCGCATCTCGTCAGAGGTGCTGAGAGGTTGGGTCGGGTCGTTAAAGCGCTGCTCTAGATTGGCGAGTCGAAGTTCGGCTTGGGTCAAAGTTCTCTCTAGGGCGTCGATGCGGCTACACAACTCATCCACGCCGTTGGGCAGGTTGGCAATTTGGTCGCGCAAACTCTCAATTTGCTGTTCTAGAGCAGGCGGCTCTGGAAGCACTGGAGGCTCGATGAGATAGGGCTGTTCTGTTAAGTATTCCGGCTGCTGCTCAGGCGGCTGGATTTGCGGCACCGGGTACTGGGGCACCGGATATTGAGACACCGGATACTGGGACACCGAATATTGCGGATAGGATTGCAGATATACGATGTACTGCTCCAGCATGTGCAAGCGATCCAACTCTTGAAACACCGTCTGCAAAGAGGCTTGAAGGGTGCCATAGTCAGACTGGAGCTGAGAGATATCAATCCGCAGTGCATCCAGATCGATCGCCTCTAGGGTCGTCAATCGATTTTGAGTCCGGGCATAGGAGGTTGCTAGCGCCTGCCGAATCCGGTTAAACAGAGCATCTTGCCCTCCCGAAGTCGGTAGAGAGGCCATCATGCGGCTAAGCCGCTGCTGATTTTCTACAGACAGCCGCTGTAGCCGTGCGATTTCAGCTTGGGTTTGTAAATGGGCAGCCCGAAATCGCTGCTGATTCCGCCAGGTTAAACCCCACATTAAAACAAGGGCGATCGCCAATGAAGCCAGCGCGATCGCAATCCACCCATCCTTCTGCACAGACCGATTTGCCGCATTAGCAACCGGAGCAGCCGCACAAAAAATTTCTATGACCTGCACCCATCTTTCTACCACCTTAAAGACCTAGCGCAGTCTCCATATTTTTCTCTCTTACGTACTATATCCGTTACGCCTAGAAATGGCTTATGGATTGTCAATTAAATCACTTTAGCAGTGCTGCGATCGCAATTTAAGAGCTTGTCGCGTATTTTAGGCGCTCATGACAATCTGTAAAAAATGGAGCATATCCGAGAGCAGCCTTTGCGCTTCTGCTCGACAGAAAACTAGGCTTGGGCTTGCAAGAATTGGGGATTTAGGGAGCCAAAGAGCCTTGACGACAAATCAGGAAACTTGTGTGTACACCGTAGGTGCTTCTCCGGGAGGAGAGTGTCAATTGAAAAGCTAAACAAGGCAGATATTTTTTGCAAGCCACGCGGTTCTCAAAAAATATTTGTGGCCTCTGCCGTCTAGCTATCGCGAAGAATCTGATAGCGGTAGAAGGTGTAGGTATCAAATAAAATGCTGACTGTACTGCTGACGCCGCTAATGATCAGCAATCCTCGCACCGCGCTACCTGTGCCAAACACGGTCAGAAATCCCAAAAGCTGCTCTAGCCCGATTCGGCTGAGGGATTCTAGCGGAGGGATAAGCTTCACAAGCAGCAAGCAGGATAGAAGCGTGCCGATAAATAAAAGCGGCGCTAAGAAACTGAGGATGCTGGTAATGAGAAGCGATCGCAGGAGATTCATTAAGGTGCTCATAGGCGAGGCAAAGACTCCAGCTAGGGTGCGGCTGAGTTGCATCAGGTCGGGTGAGCAAAGCTGCCACCTTCTAAGATAGGAGGCAAGGGACGGCTTGCGGGAAGATGTGAAGAATCTTCAATTCGCATTAAAAACCTTTTTGAAGCCCTGTAAACAACTCGCAGATAATATTTAAGCAGGACTGTCGGGGTAAGAACTGTAATGAAGAGAGCGCTTCTGCTGACGAATCCTTATGCTCGGCGGGGCGAAGCCACCCAGGCGGAAGTGATCCAGACCTTGCAGGACTTGGGATTTGACCTTGTGGCCACCTTTGCCGAAAGCCCTCAATTTTTTGCCGATCGCATTCGTGAATATCAGCATCAGGTCGATATGGTCGTTATCGGCAGCGGCGATGGGGCAGTCAATGCGGCGATTGAAGGTTTGTTAGACACCCAGTTGCCCTTGGGGCTGGTGCCGCTGGGTACGGCCAACAACTTGGCTAGGACTCTAGGCGTTCCTCAGTCTTTGAGCGGGGCTTGTGAGACGATCGCCCAAGGACATCTGCAAAAAATCGACTTGGGCTGGATTAATGGCCGATATTTCCTCAATGTGGCAGGCATCGGGCTAAGCGCTCATGTCAATCAGCAGGTTGATAAAGGATTCAAGCGACGCTGGGGCGTCATTGCCTATGTCATAACGGCTCTACGCCTGATTTTGAAGCAGCGACGATTTTGGGCAGAGATTCACTGCCAGGGGCAGACCCTCTCAGTGCGCACCTATCAGATTACGATCTGTAACGGTCGCTACTATGGCAGCGGCCTAAAGGTAGCTGCCGATGCTGCTATCAATGACCAGCGTCTTGACCTATGTAGTCTAGAAATTCAGCACTGGTGGCAGCCTTTTTTGCTGCTGCCTGCTCTGGTGCACGGTGAATATGCCACGGGTCGAGGTATTCGCACCCTGCAAGGGCCAGAGATTGAAATTACAACGCGCAAGCCTTATCCGATCGATACAGATGGCGAAATTACCACCGTCACCCCAGCCCGATTGAAGGTGATTCCAGAGGCGATCGCCGTGTTTGCCCCCCGATAGGAGCGCGAAGATTCACAGCGTAATCGTGGCTGTCACCAGATCGAGTAAGACTGAGGCTTGCCGGAGCGTTTGCACCACTTGCTCAACCGCTAGCGTGCTTCCCGTCAGCAGCAGGCGCAAGCTATTCGGAGAGGTGGCGATCGTTTCTATTTGAATCAATTCTGGATCAAACGCAATATCTTGAAGGCTGGAAACTTTGGCAATGGCGATCGTCCGCAGCCTCGGATCGTCATACAGATAGCTCGTGACTTGCAACACGCTCGACAAGCGCTCTAGCGCCCGCAGCAGCATCTCTTGCTTGCGTTTTGTGGCCCGAAAGCTCAGGATTAGCCGCCCCTCTTCGATCGCTGTAGAAGCGATACCGCTGCCCAACACGGCCTCTAGCGAAATGCCTCGGTTTGAAAAAACTGAAGCCGCAGCCGTCAAGGTTCCAGGCTGATCCAATGCTTTGACCACAAACACCCAGCGCTGCTCGCTCATGCCAAATCCTCTTTCATCCGCTGGCTCAGTTCTGCCGCCATGATTTTTAGCATCTGCACTTCTTCCTCCCACAGTTGAATCGGTACCACCTGTGTCCAGCCAAAGGGCGTCACCACGATCGGCACTCCCAGCGGCGTGTGAATGCCATAAAATTCGCCACTTAACTGTACCTGACCCGAGATAACAACTTCTCGCCCATCCAGCAGCGTTTTCACCAGATCTACCGTGACGTTAGCCGTAGCCGAGATAGTTTTTGCCCCAGACAGATGGGTGACATAGGGCTTAAGCACGACCCGCAGAGCCGGAGAAAGGCGATCGACATGCTGATAGGCATCGGCAACCTGCCCCTGCCGCAGATAATCAAAAATCACCTGTTTTTCTCGCTGAAGATCGGTGGGAAATTCCCGAATGCAGCCGCCGCGCCGCAGTCGTTTTAGTGTTGTGTCTAGCTCCTCAGTATCCATGCCCTGCACCTGAACGCTGCTCCACAGGGGCACCATGTTATCGCCATGCTCTCCCACCACAAAGCCTTTGATCAGCTGGCGGCGAATTCCTAGATCGTTGGCAATCTCTCGACGAAAGCGCAGAGAATCGGAATAAGCGCCGATACCGATGACGCGCTGCCGCCCGAGGTGGCGACTAAACACCTCGACTGCGAGTTCTACGGGGTTGGTGACGATAATGATCACCTCATGTCCATGTCCATGCTGGGCGATCGCTTTGGCATACAGCTCAAATAAAGCCAGATTGGCCTTGGCTAGCTCAGATCGGCTCGTGAGCGTCCCGCCGATGGTTGCGCCTGCCGTCATCACAATCACATCTGCAACAATCTCCTCTGGGTGCAGCGCCACATCCAGTTCTGGAGCCATTTCGGCGTAGGCATCTTTGAGATCGCTACAAATGCCTGCCAAAACTTGGGCGCTGCGTCCGCCCGATCGCCCCACAAGCTGTAGACGCTCAGACGGTGAGATGGCGCGTGAAACAAGCAGTTGTGTGACGATCTCTCTGCCGCAGTCGCCGCTGGCACCAATGATGGAAACATCCATTTCAGCTTTAGCCACATAGATCTGAATGCCTCTAAATCTATCAGAGAATCTCAAACAGAGCGTGATGGCTATACTCACAAAAATGTCCTGAGCGCAAAGCTGCTAAGGATCGTAAATTAATTAACCTGTAATAGTTTTGTTGAAGTGGGGGGGGGGGGGGGGG
>DATNPL010000044.1:0-1803 GCA_036703255.1 Coleofasciculaceae cyanobacterium | reverse complement strand
TTCAAGTTTTTCAGTTCTTATCCAGCCTGCCTGACCCTCAACCTGCCATTGCCTCCATGCGACAACGTGAGGATTCCTTCAAGCGCGAATTTATCGTCCTCAGCCGCATTCCGGTTTCTTAGTTTTGTCAGTCAAGCAGGTTGAGCTGCTGAGATTTGCTGAAGGGGTAGAGTTAATTTACCCCTTTAGATTACATCTATCCCAATACTTTTACACTGTGAAACTACGATGCATGAAACTTTTAGGTTCAGCCCGGTTTCCTTTAGCTGGGTGGCGATTCACCCCCATCCTAAAGGGGTGATTCAATTCATCGGTGGTGCTTTCTTCGGCACTTTCCCAACCGTATTCTATCAATATTTCTTGCAAACCTTATTTGAAGAAGGCTATACGATCATCGCGTTACCCTTCAGATTTAGTTTTCGACACTGGCCGATCGCGATCGACCTACTCAAAGAACAAGAGATATTGCGCCACGAGTTGACAGTAATTGCCAACAGATTAGGATACGAGAATGAGGTCTACCAAAAAAGGGCAAACTACTTTTGGCTAGGGCATAGCTTGGGCTGTAAATACATCGCGCTCCTTGAATTCCTAAGCGGTCAGCAATGGAAACAGATCACAGAGTCTTGTGTTGAGCAATCTGCCTATCAGCAAATTGAAGCTATTATTGCCGATGCTGGATTAAAGAATGCATCAATTGTAGATCAACCCTCTTTACTGATTGCACCGGATATTAGCGATACAGAGAGCGCAATTCCAATTCGGGCGATCGCACGCTTCCTTGATCGAGTCGGGCTAGGGGTAAAACCAACCAGAGGTCAAACCCAATGCTTTATTGAGCGTAGTCTTTTGTTTAACCTGACCGCACTCATTTCTTTTAACAAAGATACGCTGGCGGGTAGTGAAACGGATGAATTTAAGTCCCAGAAAATCAAAGAAAATAGCGATGTGCTGTGGTTGATTGGGCAATTAAAGAAGAGAAAATTTCCAATTTTACACAAAGAGTTAACGGGTAAACATCTGGAGCCTCTGGGCGTGAGAGTAAGTGACTTTATAGTGGATCTCAACCCATTTGACAAGTTTATTGAGCCGATTAAAGATAGAAGGCTTGAGGGCTTTGTGCTTCAGTTTCTAGATGCACTAAGGCAGCGGCAAAGCCAGCTTGGGATTGATTTAGAAGCAATAGGAAACAGCACTTCAAACCCAGAAGAACAACCCAGCTATGTCAGTTCCATCCTCCCAGAAATTAAGTGCTGAAGTTGTAACTAAATCATGTCTTGTCTACTGAAATATTGGCTAAGTCACTATTTCAGTAAACAAGACACAAAATTTTTGAAAGCGATCGAGCTTGGAGTTACCTTCACAGTCTAACAACCGTGGTGCAGCGGCTTAAAGGAAGCCTCTTGTGCTTAGTTTAGATTATGGCGACTGCTGACCAAGAACGACTATGAAGCCGTATCGGTCGTAATTTGGGAAGGTTCTTGAAGGTAAGCGGCTAGGCGATCGCTCGATTCAGAGACAGAAATTGGTTTTGGACTTGCTGACTGATTCAGAGTCGAAATTTGAAGGTTTGAAGGCGATCGCAGAGCTTCAAACTTATATGCACGCCAATTCAAATCTGAAGTGCATCACCGAGAAGGTTGTGCTGAAGAGAAATCCACAATACAGCAATCTTAAATAGGAGGTGAACAGATGATAAGCTTAAAGCATGCATCTAAGTCTACTCTACTTGACTCATGGAAACGCTCGAACAATTCATTGCAAGCAATCGTGACTCGATGGAACTCAAACGCGCCCTTGCCG
>DATNPL010000234.1:0-2485 GCA_036703255.1 Coleofasciculaceae cyanobacterium | reverse complement strand
ATGAATTAGCGAACCCTATGTTTTGCAACTAAACTAACAGAAACTATCTTCAAGCCGCATTCTGCCGTTGAGCCTATGGTGAACGCAACCACACTCAAAAGCAGACACAGCTTGGACTACAAATTTTCGGACAGGTCTATTCGATATTGAGGCGTAGAACGGCAAAACGCAGCGGCGGCAGATAACCTTAAAATCAGCACCAGAGGCTTTCGTCCGTCCGCTGCCGTGAAGTGTTGGGGTGCGCGTTTGCTCAGGATATTAAGGAGAAACCATGAAGCTTAAGCATCTTAAGAATATCTCTCCTTTTGTTTTCGGCACAAGCTTGATCTAAAACCAACTCTCTGAGAACAGGGATGTATTGAGGTGTACACAAAAATAAGTCCTCATCGCAATCTGCAAGCCAAGCATTTTCATCGTATGCCCAAGCTCTTACCTCATCGATTGTTGGATTCAGATTACCCGGATGTCTTCTAACTTCATCCTGCCATCTACGGGTTAATTCACCTTCACCAATTAACTCTGGCTCCTCATAAAGGTAGAAGTGACACCCAACTCTCAAATCAGATGTTGGAACTTGAGGAGAGAAAAATATGATTTGAATTAACCCGCTATGTCCTGGTCTAATTTCGGGTGCTCCTCCAATAGGTTCAACAGCATTTAGAACTGAGTCTTTAGAAACTCGAAGATGTAGAGTGTATGTGAATGAGCCAAGTTTGAGCGGGACTTTTCTGCCGCCCTCTTCGGTGGGGTAAAGTTGAACGATCGCTTCTGCAAACTCAGCCAATTCATCGAACCTCACTAACAGCCTTACATTTTTAATACATCACTCAACTCCAACAGGCAACCTTCAACTACCAGCCTTAGCAGATATGGGAAGCAGCCCAACGTCGCAGTTGAGCGGCGGCAATAGTCTCTGCACCATGATAGATCGCTCCCGTTCCGCCGTTCCAACGTAGTGTTGGGCTGCTGTTGGTCAGTTGTCAAGCAGCCATATTTCTGTGCCTAGTGGGACTTGCTCTTTACTGCCTTGCTCTAAAAGGAGCCTGAAACGAAAGCCGATAGGATTGAGATGCTCCCAGTAGAAGGTTGCCTCAACAATTTCTTCTGCTCCATCAGGACGCACTAGCCGTACCTGCTGTTTATGACCGCTTCGGCTTGTGCCAACTGCTTCTGGCGATACAAAGGGCGCAACTGTTGTACCGCGTGTGGAAAATTGGAAACTATCCTCAACGACCAATAAGAGTTTGCCCACTATTTGCCTACACAGAAGTATGATACGCAGCCAAGTATCGTACTGCTGCCCAACTCTTTATTGGACTGAAAGTTTCTGCATATCACCCCAATTTAGGTGGATCGCAAGAATCTTTCCGTATATTACGCTGATCAAGCTGGATCGCCAGAACCTTTCCGCATATTTTCAGGTTTTTACAGCCGCTTCTAGCCAAGCCTTGTCGTAGGTGAAGTTTTCCCAATTAAATTGCATTCTCACCTCTCGTCGTCGTGGCAGATTCAGTATGTCATGGCTAGGGCTTCAAAGATGATGCCGTAAGCGTTTCACACTTCACTTGCAACTGCCTCTCACCGATAAGGCTTTGAGCGCTTTGCTGGAGGGCGTTGCTCACAGAGAATTAGCCTAAGAATATCTCCTTGCCCTGTGGATGCTTTGTTGGATTGATTGATAACCCTGCGGGAGCGAGGATAGGGGGTGATGTGAATTTAGGGTAATCTGTAGCTGCTAGACCCCTTGAGAATCCTAGCTTTAGTCCATCAAGTCGTACCCTAAATAAGGACTGTCAGCCAAGCGATCGCCTTTACCTGCTGCATCTCTCATGATGATTAGGGTGACTCTTCTGGTGAGCTAAGCTAACCTGCCAATCCTCATTTACTCTTTGAACCTCAAAGCCAGGAACCGTCTGAAGTAGCTCAGCCAACCTCATATCAGGGCAAACTCTTCGCCTTACACCTCGAATGGGTTGCTGATACCGATCGCTAAACCTATGGCTTAATCGCGTGAGGGTGACAACCTCATTTGGATGAGTCGCCGTCAAACTCTGGATGATTTCTATCAATGCCAGCTCCAAGTCATTAACCGAGCTAATCTTCGGAACTAAGCAGAGTTGCTGCCTTGAGGAGGACTGAGTTTGACAGGGCATCTCCTCAATCCTCCTTGGCAAACGCCTGTTAGCTTTCCAGGATTGCTTTACTTGATGGGGTCTGGGCGAGGTCTGAGCCTGTGGATAGTCAAAGACGACTGCTTGAATCAGAGCAACATACAGCAATCTTAAATAGGAGGTGAACAGATGATAAGCTTAAAGCATGCATCTAAGCCTACTCTACTTGACTTATGGAAACGCTCGAACAATTCATTGCAAGCAATCGTGACTCGATGGAACTCAAACGCGCCCTTGCCGTGCAACTGAGTCAACGGGGGCAGAGTTATCGCAACATCCGAGACATCCTGCAAGTGTCGCTGGGCTTCATTAGC
>DATNPL010000233.1:0-11127 GCA_036703255.1 Coleofasciculaceae cyanobacterium | reverse complement strand
AACCGAGTTGAGCGATGTTTTAACCGCCTCAAGCAGTTTCGTCGAGTTGCCACTCGCTATGAGAAAAAGGCTGAAAACTACCTTGCCATGCTGACTCTAGCCTCTATTGTCTTGTGGTTACAGTTTTAAAACACGCCCTAGCTGCGTGAGGCGACGATCGCCCCACTGACGTAAGATTGCCCACTGAAATAGTTCTGCGACGCTCATGAATGACAGTGCTAGCTCCTGACCGCTCAAAAGCGGCAGATAAGGGTCAGCATAGTTACTCCCTT
Source organism: Coleofasciculaceae cyanobacterium (assembly GCA_036703255.1). GTDB lineage: Bacteria > Cyanobacteriota > Cyanobacteriia > Elainellales > Elainellaceae > Drouetiella. The sequence goes on along the minus strand of DATNPL010000233.1, from coordinate 10,855 downwards.
TAAAGATGAAGGAAGCGATGTCAGTGTCGATCAGCAGAAGACTCATGAGAGGGTTAAATTACCTCTTGGCGTTGCTGTCTCAGAAAAGTGAGGAAATCCTCAATGCCGTCTTCTTCAGGCCAAAAGTCAGCCGTGAGGTTGTTGAGGTCATCAACAGTCGTGGGGGATTGAGTAGCGAGTAGCTGGTTAAGCTTAGTATCCTGCCAAAACTGGGTGTTGAGAGCTTTAAGAGCGGTTTGAGGAGTTGATTTTGTATTCTTAATATGCTCCTCAATCTTCAATACAATAAGACTACTATAAGCTCTAAGTTGAGTAACTAAATTTGATGTTTCTTCGTTCTCGAAGTAATCTATTATGTCACGGGCAGAAACAGAGATAGCATCTCTAGCACCATCGTAAATTTGCCCTAGTTCTGAAGTTGAGAAGAAGCGTGTAAAAACGTCAATAATCTCCGAAAGCAGAAGGAAACCTGAAACAATTCTTTCAAGATCCGCTTTGTATTCACTTGTCCTACCTTCATTTATTAGAGAAAGACTAAGACATAAGTAAGAATACGCTATGGAGTAATTGGTCATATGATCGACCCATTTGATTAGCTCGATCGCTTCAGGAATATTCTTATAGTGATTCCATACCTTGAACCAAGATTGACTCAGTTGATGAAAAATTTCATATCTTTCTTGATATGTTTTTAAGACATTCTTAGCGTCTTCTACCAAAGACTCCGTTTCTTCAATGAGATTCTTAATTAAGGTTTGATCTGAGCTTACGAGAGTATCGTCAAGATGTTGCTTGAGATATTGAATATCTTCTAGAACAACTTGGCAGAGAGTAATGTCAACTTCTTTTATCTGAATATGGTTCATAACAGATACTCCTAAACCTCGAAGAGAGTTGACAAACTACCCCTTCATTATACGGAATAGAGCAGTACAACGGTGCCCGTCACCCGCCACGACTAACCTTTGCATCACACCGATCGATTTTCGACGGTCGGTGTACATGCGCATTGTTACGCTGTAATGCTTACTCAGCATGGCTTTGATCCAATACCCCACTTGCAATCGCCTGAAAATCTTTAACAATGCTCGGTAGCACACTTGGATCAAAGCTAAACCCGAACTTCAATTCATGCTTAAACCTTGATAACTGTCCAACTAAAGCCATATGACCCAGACTATCTGTAGAAAAAATTCTCAGCCAGAACTGGTCTGGTGACATTGATGAAAGTTCTGCCTCACCCTGCCTTTGATTTTCCAATTCTCGCAGATGGTCAATAAAACTTTTTAGGTTTTGAAGATCAACCCATATCCAACCTTGACCTGCAAATCCAAATGATTCCACTCTAATCTCAAACCGCGTATCTCCTGGTGTATGCAAATGATCAGGGACGCGCTCTGTCGCAGTCATCTCAAGAAAATTATCACGCTCACGAATTAACATCGCTACACCTTTAATTTTTTGTTAGCTTTGCAGTTACTCACAGCGATAATTCGCGCATTGAGCGATCGCAATGGCTTTGTCATCAACCACAATGGCATTGCAGGCGATCGCAATCTTAATTGCAGTCGTGGCAATGCCATTGCAGAGAATCACAGTCTTATCAGCAGTCCTTACATTGCCATTGCATCACCTTACGTTGGCATTGCAGTGCCTTACATTGCCATTGCAACCCATCACAATGGCAGTACAGCGAGTGAACTATCTGCTGCATCCGCTGTCTAAAGACCCAGATGTTCCTGCAACGACTTCACCTCTAAAGGCTGTGATTGCAGCGATCGAATGGCGGCAGCAGTCGCATTGGCTCCGGCGATCGTCGTCACAATTGGGATCTTTTGCAAGAGCGCAGTTTGGCGAATAGAGCGATCGTCAATTTGGGCAGTGGCTCCGATCGGCGTGTTGATGATCAGCTGAATCCGATGATTCTTGATCGAGTCGAGAATGTTGGGTCTGCCTTCATGCAGCTTCAGGATCAGCTCAACCTCAATGCCCTGCTCTTGCAGTGCCTTGCGGGTTCCGGCTGTGGCAACGACCTGAAAGCCCAGGCTGATAAGATCTTTGACCACCGGAATCGCTGAAGCCTTGTCGCGATCGTTCATTGAGACAAACACCGTGCCCGACTGCGGCAGCACTTGAGATGCGCCTAGCTCTGCCTTGGCAAACGCCTTACCAAAGTCGGCATCAATGCCCATGACTTCGCCTGTCGATCGCATTTCAGGGCCAAGAATAATGTCGGTGCCGGGGAATTTGGCGAAAGGCAAGACCGCCTCTTTCACCGAGATGTGGGTAGGAATCACTTCAGTGGTGTAATCCAAAGCCTCTAGCGATTTGCCCGACATCACCCGCACCGCCATTTTTGCCAACGGCACGCCGATCGCCTTCGAGACAAAGGGCACCGTGCGCGAGGCGCGGGGGTTGGCTTCCAGAATGTAAACCTGTTCGCCCTGCACCGCAAACTGGATGTTCATTAGCCCAATCACGTTGAGGGCTTTTGCCAGGGCGATCGTCCAGGTGCGAATCACGCCCATGACGTTATCGGATAGGGTGACGGTCGGAATCGAGCAAGCCGAATCGCCAGAGTGAATCCCAGCCTGTTCGATATGCTCCATGATGCCGCCGATGACGACGTTGCCCTGCTGATCGGCGATCGCGTCTACATCTACCTCAATGGCGTTTTCTAGAAACTGGTCGATCAAAATCGGGTGATCGGGTTCTACCAATACGGCGTAGGTCATGTAGCGCTCTAGGTCAGTGTCAGAGTAGACAATTTCCATCGCGCGACCGCCCAAGACGTAGCTGGGGCGCACTACCACTGGGTAGCCGATCCGCTGCGCTACCTCGCGGGATTCCTCAAAGCTGCGGGCGAGTCCGTTAGCGGGTTGGCGGATGTCGAGTTGCCGCAGGATTTTTTCAAACCGCTCCCGGTCTTCGGCCACATCGATCGAGTCGGGCGATGTGCCCCAGATTTTGGTGACAATTTCGGGGTGAGTATCCAGATATTTCTGGAGCGGAATTGCCAACTTCAGCGGCGTTTGTCCGCCAAATTGAATGATCACGCCCTCTGGCTGCTCCGCCTCCAGGATATTGAGGACATCCTCTTTGGTCAGTGGCTCAAAGTAGAGGCGATCGCTCGTGTCGTAATCCGTCGAAACCGTTTCAGGGTTGGAGTTGACCATGATGGTTTCGAAGCCGTCATCCCCTAGGGCAAACGAGGCATGACAGCAGCAGTAGTCAAACTCGATCCCCTGCCCAATTCGGTTCGGGCCTCCGCCCAAAATCATCACCTTGCGGCGATCGGAAGGCAGCACTTCCGATTCCACCACGCTCTCTTCGCCCTCTTCACCCAGCGACGAACCCGACTCATAGGTGGAATAGTAGTAGGGGGTGAGGGCTTCAAATTCTGCCGCGCAGGTATCTACCGTTTTGTACACCGGAGTGATGCCCAGGCTCTTGCGGTAGGCGCGCACTTCGTCTTCGTGGGTTTTGGTGGCGTAGGCAATTTGGCGATCGCTAAATCCTTGCTGCTTTACGCCATACATTACCTCGCGGGTCAGCTTGTTCAGCGGCGTTTTCTTCAGGTACTTTTCGGTTTCCAGCAGATCGCGCAGCTTGTCGAGGAACCACAGATCGATCGCCGTCAGCTCATAAATTTCTTCCACCGTCATGCCCAGCAGCATGGCTTGTCGTACGGTAAAGATCCGCTCAGGGTTGGGGATGCGCAGTCCAGAGCGAATTTGCTCCAGGCTGGGCAGCTTCTCGACGCGATCGCAGCCCCAGCCCGCCCGACCTGTTTCTAGCGATCGCAGCGCCTTTTGAAACGACTCTTGGAACGTGCGTCCGATCGCCATCGCCTCGCCCACCGACTTCATTTGCGTGGTCAGCGTTGGCGTAGAGCCAGGGAATTTCTCGAAGGCGAACCGAGGAATCTTGGTAACGACATAATCGATCGTCGGCTCGAAGCTGGCCGGAGTCTTCTTGGTGATGTCGTTGGGAATCTCATCCAGGGTATAGCCGACCGCTAGCTTTGCCGCCATTTTGGCGATCGGGAAGCCTGTCGCCTTCGAGGCCAGTGCCGAACTGCGGGACACACGCGGATTCATCTCAATCACCACAACTTCACCCGTTTCGGGATTGACGGCAAACTGGATGTTGGAACCGCCTGTTTCCACGCCAATCTCGCGGATGATTTTGATCGAGGCATCCCGCAACCGCTGATATTCTTTATCCGTCAGGGTTTGCGCCGGAGCCACCGTAATCGAATCGCCTGTGTGAATGCCCATCGGGTCAAGGTTTTCGATCGAGCAGATAATCACAACGTTATCGGCCAGGTCGCGCATCACCTCTAGCTCATATTCCTTCCAGCCCAGCAGCGACTTCTCGATTAGGATTTGCGACACCGGACTGGCATCCAGACCCGACTGAGAAATTTGCTCAAATTCTTCCTGGTTATAGGCAATGCCGCCGCCTGTGCCGCCCATCGTAAAGGCAGGACGAATAATCAAGGGGTAAGAGCCAATCTCGATGCCGACGGCTTTGGCTTCCTTCATGGTTTCGGCCAGCCCCGAAGGGCAAACCCCGACGCCAATACGCGCCATCGCTTCTTTAAATAGCTTGCGGTCTTCTGCCATCTCGATCGCGGGCAATTTCGCGCCAATTAGCTCCACGTTGTATTTGTCTAACGTGCCGTTTTTCGCTAGAGACACCGCCAAGTTCAGCGCCGTTTGTCCGCCCATTGTTGGCAGCAGTGCATCAGGACGCTCTTTCTCAATAATTTTGGCGACAATTTCCGGGGTCAGCGGCTCAATATAGGTGCGATCGGCGGTTTCGGGATCGGTCATGATCGTCGCAGGGTTGGAGTTGACCAACACCACCTCATAGCCTTCATCTCGTAGGGCTTTGCAGGCTTGGGTGCCTGAATAGTCAAACTCACAGGCTTGCCCAATCACAATCGGGCCAGAGCCAATCAGCAAAATTTTGTGAAGATCATCGCGGCGCGGCATAGGTCAGACCCAACTCACTGATTTAAATCCCACTTATTGTAAAGGCATTGGGGCGATCGTTTTGAATCAACTGATTCAAGTTTTGGGACAACCTTCTGCAAGAATGAAAGGTTCTGAGTTTGCGAGAGTACCCATCGGGGGAATGTGGGTGAGCAATGCATTTTCCATACTAGAAGTCAAGCTTTCAAGATTGACTTAACATAAGGAAAAGCAATATGGGCGCGATAGACGTTAAGTATGCTGAACTGGGAGGGTCTGGTGGCTGGCTCGGTGCGCCAACTACGCCCGAAACCACAGCACCCGACGGAGTTGGAGCTTTTAGACATTTTGCCAATGGTTCCATTTATTGGTCTCCAGCAACGGGTGCCCATGAAGTGCATGGACTAATTCGATCCAAGTGGTCGTCCCTAGGCTGGGAGCGCAGTTTCTTAGGCTATCCCCTCACCGATGAGTTGGCGACTCCCGACGGACGCGGACGCTACAACCACTTCCAGGGTGGCTCGATTTACTGGACTTCTGAAACGGGTGCCCATGAGGTTCATGGCGATATTCGCGGCAAATGGTCGTCCTTGGGCTGGGAGCGCAGTTTCTTAGGCTATCCCCTCACCGATGAGTCGGTGACTCCCGACGGACGTGGGCGCTACAACCATTTCCAGGGCGGCTCTATCTACTGGACTCCCCAAACTGGGGCGCATGAAGTGCATGGCGCTATTCGTGGCAAGTGGGCAGAATTGGGCTGGGAGCGCAGTTTCTTGGGCTATCCCCTCACCGATGAGTTGGTGACTCCCGACGGACGCGGCCGTTACAATCACTTTCAGGGCGGCTCGATCTACTGGACTCCCCAAACCGGGGCGCATGTCATCTACGGTGCCATTCGAGAAAAGTGGGCTTCAATGGGCTGGGAACGCAGTCGGCTGGGCTATCCCACCACTGATGAGCTACCGAGCCGAGCCGGAATCGGTCGATTTAATAATTTTGAACATGGCTCGATCTACTGGTCGCCAGCCACGGGTGCTAACCCCTGCTTTGAAGCCGTGCGCCTGCATGTCAAGATTTTGACGACGCCGACGATCGCCATCAATCAAATGCTGGATTCGATGGAGCAAGTTTATTCAACCGCAGGCATCCGGGTTGATTTAATCTCGACCGAAACGCTCAATTTGCCTGCCCTGAACGATATTGATGTGGGCACTTGTGTCATGGGCGTCAGCACCGCTGAGCAAACCCAGCTCTTTGCCAACCGCAACAGCGTCGGTGCAAACGAAGTGGTGGTGTACTTTGTGCGATCGACCGTTCCGCCGTTCAACGGCTGTGCTGCCCATCCTTCTGGCAGACCCGGAGCCGTGGTCGCTCAAGGGGCATCTCAATGGACGCTTGGCCATGAGGTGGGTCACGTCCTGGGATTACGCCATGTAGATGACAATAACCGCTTGATGACTGGAAACGGGACTGGAAATATCACCAATCCGCCCCCTGATTTTGTCGGCACGGAAGTGTCTACGATGACAGGAAGTGTCTTGACTCGCGCACTCTAGAGGAGCCTATTATGTCAGTAACTATTGATCAAGTCAGTGCCCAACTCAATCTTGACGAACCGGACTATAGCAAACTAGCCCTGCTGGGAGCAGAGATTGTGCCTTTCCTGAAGCAGCTGACCCTCGGCACTGATGCCATGCTGGCCTCTAAGGCAGTCTACCTCGCCAGCCTGATTCAGAGTGAGCAGTCTCCTTCTGTGGTGGCCGCAGGCATCAGCAGCCCTGAAGTGTTGGTGCGCGTTGCTGCCGCCTCAGCAGCCCGAAATCTGCCGAAGGCGCTAGCAATTAACCTGTTTGATTCGCTGTTAGACGATCGCGATGTCGGCGTGCGCAAAGTCGCGCTCAATTCGATCTCTGCTTCTGGCTTACTCAATGAGCAAAATGAGGCAGTACGTGCCATCTTGGCCGATGAGGCAGCCATGACTGAAATGTCTAGCCTGAAGACAAAGATTCAAGGTTTGGCAACAGCAGATCAGCATGAGTTTATTCGCGATCTGGCGACAGAAACGCTGCGCTAATGCTGTGTGAATGGACTTTCGCAGGGCTGAAAATCTACGAAAGTTCATTCAATTCATCTCAGCCATAGTTATGGCTCTTATTTTTTAGGAAAGTTTTGTAGGGGCGCTCTGCGCCCCTACAAAACTTCTTATTTCTGAGGAAATCCTAAGAATCAGTAGATCGCAAATTAGGGTTTTGTGGCGCACTCTTTGCACCGCAAAACCCTAAAAGCTGGAAGACTGGGCGATCGAGCAAGAATAAAATGAGCAGCAAAAGAATCAAGCCTGTAGTAACTGATTGGCAACGAGCGGCACTGCTTTCTTTTCCTGATAGCAATCAGAAGAAACTTGATAGCTCGATAGCCATCTTTTATTTTCAGGCGCATCATCAAGCCAGCGATCGAGAACATCTGCCCACTTCACAGGCAGTCGCAGCTTTTGCCAGGTTTCATAAGACCGAACAGAGAGGCTGTAATAAAGCTCTGCGTCTGATACCACCTTCTCAACGCAGTTTGCCAGAGCGGTAGAATTACCTGCCGGGAAAACCATAGCGCTACTGCCGTGACTCAAGCTATTTCTGAACATAGGATGATCAGATGCAACGATGGGAGTCCGCGATCGCAAAGCATGATGGATCACCAGAGGAAAGCCTTCAGGATAGCTATGGTGACTCGGAACAATCACCAGATCGGCCTCTCGCATTAACGGCTCTACCTGATGATTAGCAATAACCCCTAAAAACTCAACCTGATTGGCAATGCCGAGCTGCTCTGCCTGACGCAGAAACAATCCGTCTGCATCTTTGCCAACCATTTGCAATCTTGCATGAATGTTTCTCGCCTTGAGCTTGACAACCGCTTCTAAAATATCGCCTACGCCTTTAGCAGGAAGCATTGAGCCGACGTAGAGTAAGTTCCATACATCAGCTTCTCTCAGCGGTTTAGGAACTAGAGAACCTGGATGCGTCTCTAGCAGAAAGTCCCAGGGAATAATTTTTTTAGCATCGACACCCAAATTTTGCAGCACCAACGATGACGTAATTCCATAGCTGCCTACCCATTCAATTTGGGGATGATTGAGCAGCTTCACTAAACGATAGTTCTTGATCTTATTTCGCCAACCTTTTGTCAGGATGGATTCAGCAAATAGGGCGATCGTTTTAACCTTTTTCTGAATCGCCCAATCGAACAGTTCTTTGTTAGGAATGCGGATAATCAGGTGGGTTGGCCGAAACTGTTCAATAAACTGAATAACTTTTGTAAAATCAATTCTTTCACTAAATCCAGCGCCGATCGCCCGCACACCATTAGGCAACGTTTCGTCGTATTTTTCAGCCGACAGACAGCAGAGAACAGCGACTTCCTCAGCATATTCACTTAATTTAGCGACTGAATCGACAGAATACTTTTGCGCATAGTAAGTTTCTTGCTGCCCAACAGAAAAATGTTGAACAGCCTGACGATAGTCACCAGAATACTGTACGAACAATACACGCATTTTATACTTTGACCTATTTTTGAAGGGGTGAATAAAATCCTTCAGATTCTCAGCTAGAGGATCTGGCGGCAATTATCTAAGCTCATCTTCGGGGGGATGATGAAGAGCTTTACTTATAGGAAGTCAGCACCCAATTTGAAACGCAGCTATGCTCTCAAACAAGCTGAAAAATAGCTGGAAATGCGGAAGTTTAAACTGTGCAACTTAAAAACCTAAGCAAACAGAGGAGGCGCTGAAACTGCTAGGTGATAAATATTGTGTTGCCTCAAACTTCTTGACCTGCCTTGCGTCTAGCTTCTCTCTAAAAGTAGAAAGCTTTCTGCTCAGAGTACCCTGCTTCTCGAAATAGCAAACACACCAATGACGTAACTAATAAAAGTGTATGTGGGAAGACACTTTTTGAAGAGAAAGAGGGGGCTGACTTCATGCAAATCTCATACCTCAAGCGTTCTTTACCAACTTTTGGCTAAGAACCTTCGGAAAGAATTGCTCAATGTGGACGCCTAACTGTAGTCTGGCTTCATCCTATGTAAAATATCTGACTTGCATCAAGGTATGGCACGCACAGACCCATGCCGCACAATCATTTCCGTGAATCTCATCGGAGATGCCACCTCAGGGCGATCTAACTTGAAGGGTAAACGTTTTAAAGTGCTAATCCTGAAGAATAAGCAGCGCTTTAAATATTTTCTCTAAGTGCATCCACTCCGTAATTTCACCATATCGGCTTTTCTCACCAGATATGTCATATAAGTCACGAATTAAAAAAGTTGGTCACAAGTTTGCCTATTTTTTCTAAACCTTTGTTGAGGACTTCTTCCCTAAGCAAACCTTCTCTGATCAATTTTTCAACTGCGATTTATGTCCACATAGGGTTCTGGCTTTTAGCGTTCTCGCTTCATACATAACTTAGGATTTAGAGGCAAAATGATTGACCTTCCCTCAGAAAATTTAACTTCTAACGAAAATAGACTTACCGCGCTTAACTCGATCGCGCCTCCCCAGATCTACAAGCCGAGTGAAGCCGTGCGGACGGTTCCTTTTAATAAAGCGCTGATCACGCACCGAGAATTAGAGTCTATTACCGAAGCGATCGCGAATGGGCATTTGACCGGAGACGGTGAGTTTACAAAGCGCTGTCAGGCATGGCTAGAGCAACAGATTGGCTGTCAGACTGCGCTCATTACTCATTCTTGTACGGCAGCACTAGAGATGGCCGCCATCTTGGCCGATATCCAGCCAGGAGACGAGGTCATTATGCCCTCCTATACGTTTGTCTCTACGGCAAATGCTTTTGTATTGCGAGGGGCTGTCCCCGTTTTTGTAGATATTCGTCCTGATACGCTCAACTTAGATGAAACAAAAGTAGAAGCAGCTATAACGCCCAAAACAAAGGCGATCGCTCCGGTTCACTACGCGGGTGTGAGTTGTGAGATGGATACTCTGATGGATATTGCCAATCGCCATAATCTAGTGGTGATTGAAGATGCAGCTCAGGGTATTATGTCAACTTACAAAGGCAGACCCGTTGGCAGCATCGGCCATATGGCCGCTTTAAGCTTTCACCAAACCAAAAACATTGTCTCTGGCGAAGGCGGTGCCCTCCTGATCAATGACCCTAAGCTGCTAGAGCGGGCAGAAATTATTCGGGAGAAGGGAACCAATCGGAGTAAATTCTTTCGGGGCGAGGTGGATAAGTACACCTGGGTTGACTTAGGTTCCTCGTATTTGCCCAGCGATCTAATTTCGGCTGTGCTCTGGGCGCAATTGGAGCAGGCAGAATATATTCAGCAGCGTCGCCATAACATTTGGCAATACTATGATGAAGTCTTTGCCGACTTAGAAGCACCCCAGATTCTGCAAAGGCCGAGTATTCCAGACGACTGTCAGCACAACGCCCATATGTACTATCTGCTGCTGCAAAATTTGGCAACCCGAACGGCTGTTCTTGCAAAGCTTAAATCAAAAGACGTACAGGCAACATTCCACTATGTACCGCTCCACAGCGCTCCTGCGGGCAGGAAGTATGGTCGCGTTTCGGGCGGCATGGAGGTGACAGATGATTTGAGCGATCGTCTCCTCCGATTGCCTCTTGGGGGCGGCATGACGTTGAAAGAAGCAGAGTATGTGGTTTCTGTGGTTCTGAACGCTCTAGCTTAATATCCGGTGCCTTGTGCAATAGTCTGGACAGTTTTGGAAGGGGAAAAATCGGGCTATGTAGACAAAAAGCTACCTCTCAGTTTAGGGTGCAGATATTGAAAACTAGCACCTGAGAAATAGCAGTATGGATATTCTACAAGCCCTCTTGTCCAAAATGGGGCATTTA
>DATNPL010000229.1:0-11873 GCA_036703255.1 Coleofasciculaceae cyanobacterium | reverse complement strand
CCAGTGCTTGTAGTGCCAATAAACAGTTGAGTAAGGAGGTAAATCTCTCGGTAGATCACACCAGTTACATCCGTTTTTCAGTTGATAGAGGATTCCATTGACGATTTCTCGCTTTGTCCAGTTGGAGGGACGAGTTTGTTTTTTCTTGGGTAAGATTTCAAGCAGCAGGGGTTCAAAGATCTCCCATTCTGTATCAGTGAGGTCGCTGGAATAAGGCATGGCATCTCAATGAGGGAAGTTGGAGCACCTAATTCCTATTCTAAAAGATCTCAAATGGGTTCTATAGATTTACGATAGATTCACGATAGATTTGTGCATTAGAGTGCTGCTAAATTTAGCAAAGGCAGCTGATATTGATGAATTCTTCCTCTTTCCAGACAAGCGCTCGCCCGTCTGAAGCCCTAAGCAGTTCCGCTTTTTCTCTCAAAAGCGCTGGAGTGGCTCCCTTGGCTACCCCTAGAGCAACGAGAAGTCAGGCCATTCGCATTACGCGATCGGGGTTTCAAGATTCTGGTCGAGTTGGCACGCGAGAAGATGATCCAATATTTTATCGATTCACGCTAAATACGCGTACCCGAGTTCGTGTTTCTGCCAAGAATAAAGAAGCGGGCGGTCTTTTCAGTGCGCTTGTGCCTGAGCTGCGACTGATCTTAGAGCGGAGCAACGGCAGTCGTATCCGTAAGCAATCGGCAGAGGGCGGCGAAGTAGAGTCGATTACAGCAACGCTGGCTCGAGGCACCTATTTTGTTCGCGTCACCAGCGGTGGACAGAGCGTTCCCTACGACTTTGGCTTTAAAAGTGGAGCTAGCTTATTTACTTAATAGACCTGATGGCTGAAGCGATCGCTTTTCTTGAATGCTGAAGCTTGATTCATCCTACAATAATTAAGCCTTCCTTAGCCCCTCAGAAAACCTCGTATTCCTTTTCCATGAACGATTTCTTTAAGCGTAGGTTCACGGTTCTGGCGCTCTTGGCTTGCAGTCTGACGCTACTTCTGGGCATACAAATTAGCCCTGGAATATCCCAAACAGTCTCTCAAGCTGTTTCCCAAACGGCTGCTCAAACAGTTTCTCAAACCAGCGCACAAACAGCACCTTCAGACATACCCGCCCCGGCGTGGCAACCCGCCCAAGGCTCATGGCAGCCTGTGGCGTCTCACCGTAAAGATAAAGGGTCAATCAAGGTCGTGTGGCTCCAGGGAACGCCATACGAAATGGGCTATCAGCATGGCACCTTGTTGCATGATGAGATCGCTTCTTTGGGTGAAGAAGTGATGGGGGCGTTACGGTTTTCTGGGAGAGGGTTAGCGCTGGGGCGATTGGCAATGCGGCGATCGTTTCCCGATGTGATTGAGGAATGTCGAGGTTTATCGGACGCGACGCAGGACATTGGCATGACAATGGATGCCTGTATGGTATTGGCCTATGCAGATGTCTACCAAGAGCAGTTTGCTTACTTGCTGCCCGAAATTTTGTTTCATGAAGGCTGTGCTGGATTTGTTTCAATGGGAGACGCTTCGATTGACGGCCATCTTTACCACGCACGCACCCTAGACAACAACAACAAGCCGATTGACTATTGGATAAAGAATCCTACGGTGTTTATCCGTCAGCCCAGCGATGGGATTCCGCATGTGTTTACTGGCATTCCAGGCGCAGTCTGGCCCAATTCGGGATTTAATGCCGAAGGCGTATCTATTTCGCTAGACACGGCACATCCTCGAACCTTCGATGATATTTCCCTGAAGGGAGCCAGCAATGTGCAGTTGATGGCGAAAATTATGAAGCAGGCTCACAGCTATGAAGAAGCCAAAGCTTTGATGAGTACCTGGGAACATGCCCGAGCAAATTTGATCCTGATTGCTGATGGAAAATCAAAGCAGGCTGGCGTATTTGAGATTTTGGGGAGAGAGTTGGGTATTCGAGAGGTGAGCAACAACGGGACGCTATACATGACGAATCACTTTGTCGCGCCTGAGACGGCGGGGAAAGATCCCGATCCTGCGGCTTCCAGTCTGTCGCGCTACAAGCGTCTACAGCAGGTTTTCGATCGAGAGGGTGCTTACACAAACTACGGCCAGTTTAATGCTGAGGCAATGGTGAAAGTGCTGCGCGATCGCACTGATCCCGCAACCCTGCAAGTTAGCCCTTTGAGTGTCTACGATGACGATGTTAGCGTGGGGGGCAATGGCTCCATGCGGCAAGAGTTATTTGATAACGATCGGCTGCTGTTTTGGGTGGCGGGAGGCAGTGTTCCCATACCTGAGAATCCGTTTGTTTGCTTTTCGTTTGGGGAAATGATTGGATTGCCGAATGCGGTGCCCTGTGAAAAATCTTCGATTTAAATACCTTGATTTGAATATTCACATCTTGCACCTTTCTCAATGTGTGGGTTTCAGCGTGTGGGAATACCTTGATTTGAAAGCTAGGAGAGCGATGCTAAACGCTGTATTCACTGGGTCAACGCTGCAAAGGTCAACCCTGAGAGTCTGGATGACAGGATTGCTGTTGGGGGCGATCGCCAGCTTCTTGTTTTTCCTGGGAAGTGCGGATGCGGCAGAAACGATCATTTTGAACTATCGCGACACCAGGACGAGTGTTCCAAATCAAGACTTTGTGGCGTTTGTCAATAGCACAGACGTTCCCGAAGATGTGCAAGCCTATTTTCAAAAAATTCCCCTCACCCTAGAGGAATCTCGGGAGTTATTGACTAAACCGCTGATTCCAAAGATTCGTCTGACGCTCGATAGCCACTTAAACCAGTTTTTAGCGCTGCAACTCAATAAGCTCATGGGCGAACCCTATGGTCGTGAGTCGCTAGACGCTTTGCAAACCGTTGTCGTTTCTGCCTTGGCGGATGACAGGAGCTTCTCAATTCTGGAGCTAATTAACGAATATCCAGAACCCGTGGTCAAAGTTTACTTGGGTCGGCTGAGTCAAGTTCATCGCGATGTTGATCTATTTATTGGGCGGATTCAGCCTCTCTTAAGGCAGGCAGATGGGCTGCTGGAAGATTTGGTGTGTGAATGCGAGATCGAAACACCTGGCCCAGCTTTAATGACTGCTCAGGGTTCCGCTCAGGGTTCCGCTCTGCTGACCTCTGCAAAATCTGCCCCCTGCGATCGCAAGGATTTGGGGGCTGGATTAACGCAGGTGCAGTTCGATAGAAAGCCTGACATCGCCACGGCTATGCAGCCGGGAAGGCAATTTGGGGCGATCGAGGCACTGGCCGAGCCTCAGCGGTTTAAGACGGCTGAGCTAAGGGCGCAAACCTCATCGGGCTATACTCCCCCGCGCATCGCGCAAGATGTTGTGATTACCTTTGGCCCACTGGCGCGATCGATTAGCATTGACGATTTGACCACGCTGGCGGAAACAGGCTCCTCTTCTCGATCGCTGAAATCTCTCCTGGGTCTTGCCAAGATTTCTCCCGATAGCTTTCGCTCGATTCTGAGTCAGCAGCTCAAAGTCAGAGCCGCTTTTCTCGACAAAAACCTAAACAATGTCTTAGGAGAATTTGCCTTATTTGAAATGGGGCAGGTGGTTGGAACAGGGTTTGGTCAGGCTAATATTCCAGCCATGCGATCGACGCTGATTCTCTCGGCACAAGACGATGACCACATTTCGCTCATTGAGTTCTTGCAAAATTACCCCCTGCAACAGGTTTATCTGGATGGTGCCAAGCTGGCGAGTCTGGCGAACCTGGCTAAAGGCTCTGGTGGCGTACAAAACTTAGCGATTACCGAGGTTCAAGGTTTAGAAAATTTTTTAGTGGGGGTACAGGCTGCTATTGCCGAACAGGTATGCAACTGCGGGAGTGACTCATAGCGGCTGTTCTGTCTGCTGTTCTGTCCGCATTAACGTCCTGACTGCCGCAGTATTGATGCGAATTTTGGGGACGGGGTAATGGGATAGCACATCCATGAGGGTGACTCCATCGGGATTGCTGTCTGCGGCTGCAATCATTGCCGCTCGGATGGATGCTTTGCCATTGTCGCCCGACTGGGTTTGAATTAGCTCTCCCAACCAGGTGAGCCATGCCTCTCCGGTCGGAGAGTTGAGGATCTCAGGCAGGTTGACCTGGCTCATATCTAACGGTTGATGCAGAAGCGATCGCGCACTTTGCAGGGTTTGATCACCGAGAAACTGGGCATAAAACCCTAGAGGAGAGTTAACTTCTCCGGTATCAACATAGGTTTTAAGAACTCTGACAGGCAGCGTAAAGTCGATCGGCCCCACGGCAAAATAAATTCTTTTGGCACCTTGGATAGCTTCAGGATTCAGATTTTCAGTCTGGTGCTCTTCAGGCTGAGCGGATATTCCGCCGATACTAAGTCGACCGCCCCGATAGGCATAATGAAGCTGCGTTGCAGGTAGCTCAATTGCCTTGAGGCGAAGCTGGCTGAGGTGCAGTTGACCTTCAACTTCAGGAGCCGCTATATTCCCCATAATATTTGCGGTGGCGTTGATTTCTCCTTCAAGCGGTAGCGATGCATCAAACCACTGTTTTATCGCCGCAACGGGAACTTTATCAACCTGTAATTTCCCCCTTTGACGGTCTTTGCTGTATTCACCTACGAGAGATAAACGAGTATCAAATTCTTGTCTGCCTTGATCTGAAACGTAGTTAAGTCCCTGTAATTGCAGCAGCTTGAGATTAATCTGTTCGGAGTTCATCTGTCCTTTTGCGGCAATTTGGCGAATTCCATACGCTTGCCAATTCCAATCTTTACCTGCTAGATCAAAGGCGGCAGAGAAATCAGATGGGTTGCTCTGTAGCGTCACCTCAGCCGAAAATTGACCTTGCAGCGCCGTCAGATCTGGTAAAGCTGCCAACGCAGGTAAGGCGGCTGTCAAACCTTCGCTGTGCTGCATCCAGTCCACGGTTGCCCCAAAATCTTGAATATTGCCGCGATCGATACTCAGATGACCGAGCGCTTGTGCTGCTTCGCCTGGGGCAAATTTTCCCGTGATGTTGACTTCGCTGCTGCCGAGCTTTAATCGACCGTCGGTGAGGGTTGCAACATCCTTCAGATAGACCAAAGCGCCTGTAAACCCGTCCTGGCTGTGACCAGGGCGATCGACCAGCGCCACTGGACCGATGACCGGATGGGTGAGGCTGAAGTTAACGACGCCCTGCGGTTGGGCAGAGTTCAGTCCGCTGAAGTTGAAGCCTGCGGAAAGTCGTCCATCTAGTTCTTGAAAATCAATCGCTTTTGCATCAACAGCTTGGAAGGGGTCAAACTGGCTGCCCGCCATTTGTCTTATTTGCTGCAATGAAAGCTGCTGAACTTTCCCCCAAAGATGCCCGTCACGGTATTGCCCTTCTGCGATCGCCTGATCGGCTTGTACCTGCACCGAGGCGGTCTGAAAATGGCGATCGATCCAGGCTTTGATCTGATCTTGCCGTCCGGTTAAATCAACCTCTAGCCCCCGCTCGGCAAACTGGATTTTCCCGCGCAACGGCTCAAAGGTCAATTGGTTGAGCGCAAATTCCTCTAGCTGTACCTGGCCGAAGAGGTGAGGCAGGGTCGAGGTTCCCGTTAGCCGCCCCTCAAAGTTAACCTGTCCGCCCAAATTGAGTGAGTCGGGCACAGCTAGAGGTAGCGCAGCCAGATCATAATTCTGCAAGTTTACGCTCAGATCCATCGCCTGAATCGCAGGCTGACGGTCAAAGCTGGGCTTTACCCATCCCGAAACAGCGGCTCCGGGGATAGTGGCTTTAAGGATGTGGAGGCGATCGCCTTCCCAACTCAGGGAGGCCGTCAGCGGCTCAGCCAGAAAATCCGTTTGGGAGAGCTGCAAGGTGCCGTTTGCCTGAATGGCCTGTTGGCTAAGATTTGCCAGACTGCCTGAGAGCTGCACATCACTTTCGACAACGCCCGTCAACTGGGGCGAAAAGGCGTGAGCTTGCAGATTTTTGCCCTGCACCTCTGCCTGCCAGTTGCCTTTTGCCAACCGTCCTTCCATCTCAAGCGCGCCTCCAGCCACCTGGAGATTTTTGCCCTGGATCTGGGCTTGCCATTCTCCTTGGGCAAACCGCCCATCTGCCTGAAGGGTGCCCCCGAATATCTCTGCCTTATTGTGAAGCAAAATCTGATCTTTGTCTCCGGCGATCGTGCCCTGCGCTGGGTAAGCCCCTTTGGCAAGCTGCCATTGTCCCGTAATTTTGGGATCGTTACCTGTGCCAGAGAGTTGAGCGGAGGCATTGACCTGACCGATCGCCTTTACCGAAAAGTCATCCAGAAAGCCATCCGGGAAGCCATATATTTGCGCTAGCGTATCTGCCGACACCTCAACTGCCTCAACCGTGACCGCTAGAGGAGCCTGCTCATTCTCCAGCGTCAGGTGAGCCTGGGTGGTAATGCGACCGCCGCCCTCAGGGAAGAATTCAACGTTCTCTAGGGTGAGCTGATCCGTCGATTTGTCTAGCCTAAAGCGGGTCTGAGCCGATCGAAAGGGAACGCGATCGAGCTGAATCGGCTGCGTCGAATGGGCGGTTCCCGAAAAAACAACGTGATCAAAGCTTCCCTGAACGCGAATATCCTCAGAGCCTAAACCGCCTGTGACCGCAAAGGGAACCTTGAGATTAAAGGTGTGCATAAAAGCGTCGGCACTGACGGAGTCCACCTGTGCCTTGAGATCTAGCCCTTGCTGCAAATCAATCTTGCCCTGGATTGCAAAGGGAATCTGCCCAAACTGTAAATGCCCTTGCTCAATCTGAATGGCTTGTCCGTGGAAACGCAGCCTTGCCTCGATATCCGAGAAAGGGTTAGGTTCTCCGGGGGCACGGGCGGCTACCTGCTGAAGCTGGGCAACTCCCTCAAGGGCGATCGTCTGGTTATGATGTTTTTGCAGACGGATCTGACCGCTTAGCTTGCCGCTTTGAATCACAACCGGAAGGTCAAGGAGTGAAACGAGAGGGGCGATCGATACCGTTTCAGCCGTGAGGGTGACAGCGAGAGTTTCGGTAGCTAAATTGACCTCCCCTTGCAGCCGCAGCCGTGAGTCTTCAGGCGCTTTTCCCTGCACATTAAAGGTAACTTGGTTTTCGCTTTTTAGGGTTAGCACACCGTTGATCTGCTGTAATCTGACGGGTTCTACACTTTTGCTAACATCCGGTATGCTGACAGTCTTTGCTAATTCAACGTTGGGCGCTAGAATGACTGAAGCTTGTCTTAACTTGATTGCTTTAATTTCAATAAAATCGCCTTCTTCAAATTTAATTTTCGTGTCTAGCCAGTTCCCCTCCCGATCTTGATCTAGCTCTAATTGCGGTCGGATTAGCGTAATCTCTAGGCTGACTTTCTGATGCTGAAGGGCTTCCAGCAGATTGAATTGAATGTCGATTTCTTCAATCGCCACGCTATCGGAGTCGGTGGGCGTAGCTGGGATACTGGATCGTCCTAGCCTCAATCCTGTTAGCGATATCTGCTGAAGCTGACCGAGATCAACCGGACGATCGATTGCCGTCTGGATTTCCTGCGTGATCAGCGGTACTAAATCCTGCTGAATTCGTTTCTCTATCCAAGCTAGACCTGAAAGTCCCGTAATCGTCAGCATACCCCCAAAGCCTATGCCCAGACGAATATAGGAGCTGCGAGAGCGTAAAGACAACCGTTGTTTTCCACCCGGCCAGACCATAATTAACCTATTGATAAATTCAATTCTTAACTTTCTCGATCGCCCTCAAGCGTTAGGGGTTCTGCTGTGACTCAATCCGAATAATGTCTCTCAGACCCAGCCAGTTATATCGCTTGATTCCCCAAGTCAACAGCAGCAGCATCAGCAGAAATAGCCCAATGAAAGTGAGAGCAAAGGGCAGACCGATCGTGAAACTTGATCCCATGAAGGTGAGAAAAAATGCACAAGGGACGATGCCTAAAAATGCAGCGCTGGCGTAAATGGGCAGAGAGAGTCCTGACATGCCTGCCCCGTAGCTCATCAAGTCGTAGGGCATGATGGGAATCAGATGCATGACGAAGACCAGCCAGCCCAGATAAAGTTCCCCCCGATGGTTAGAAAGATAAATCACTTTACCCAGCAAGGCTCGAACCGTCGATTTTCCTAAGGTGCGGCCAATGAAGTAGGCCGTTAAGCTGCCCAAAGAAACCCCGATCGCGGCATAGATGCCAGCCGTGACGGGTCCCCAAATGGCTCCAGCCGCGACGGTAACGGGCGTACTGGGAATCGGGCCAATGACGATCGCCACAATCAAAAAGCCGATATAGAGCAGCACTCCCCAGATGCCCTGCTGTTGAATCATCGAAACCATGCGATCGGGCTGCGACCAATTGATCTGGGACTGTGTAGTTAACCACCAGCCAATAAAGCCGCAGAAGCACAAAATACTGAAGGCGATCGCGTTTTGGGGGCTAAAGAGCTGAGACAGTCTGGAATTAAGCGGTTTCGATCGCTTCATGAGTCACGAGGTTAAAGTTTTTTGAGCAGAGAAATTGGCTCTTTTTTAAGCATAGGGCATGAGAGAGACACTGGGCTTCATCTGCCTGTCTCACCCAAAAGCAGGATTTATGGAGAAAGTGCAAGCGGACTGCTGCAACATCTCCAGCAGCGTGAAGACCGCCGGGGGATGGGGCACTGAGGTGAGAACGGCTGCGCCAATACTGCGTTCTAGTGGCACAGGCAGTGGGCAGATCTGGACGCCGGGAGGAATCGGTTCTGCTGCCAGACGGGGAATGATCGTAGCGCCTAGCCCTTGAGCCACCATGCCAACTCGGGTGGAATCTTCTCGAATCTCATAGGCGGGTTTGAGCTTGACGCCACATTGCGTCAAATATTGGTTGAGGCGCGTGTACCAGACATTGCCCGGAGCCTCAGAAATGAAAGGGTAGGCTGCCAACTCTTGCCAGCTCAGCGCTTTTTGCGGCTTCTGCGGATTTGGGGGCAGCAGTACGACATAGGCGTCTTTCAAAATTTCTCGCGTATCAAATTCTTCACCGTTCTCCATATCTGTGAAGCCGATGTCAATTTGATAGTCTTTGAGCGCCTGCTTCACTGCCGCAGAATCTGCGTAGTCTGTAATATGGGTCGCAATCTTGGGAAAATGCGCCTGAAACTCGGCCAGGACGGGCGGCAAAAGATAAGTCCCTACGCTGCGAAAGACGCCAATGCGCACGCGTCCGGCTTGCAGACTGCGGTAGGTTGCCGCCACTTCGACCATGCCAGAGAGCGATCGCAAAATTTGTCGGGCGGCTTCGATCAGCGCCTCTCCTGCCGGAGTTAGCGTGACGCCATTGCGGCCTCGCGTGAGCAAAATCACCCCTAGCTCCTCTTCCAAAGCCGCGATTGCATAGCTGACGGCAGATTGAGAGACGTTGAGATCTAACGCCGCTTCGCCAAAGTTGCCCCGATCGACGACAGTGACAAAGGCTCGTAAATAGGAAGGTTTGATGCGGTTTTGCTTGGGTTCGCTCATTGGGTTCGCTCAGGGCGTCAGGCTTGGAGGATCGATACTGGAGATCAATCAGATGAGGGCAGTTTTAGCAAATCGCAAATGCTTGCTCATTAATCTAAAAGTTGATTTTCAGAGGTGCAAAGCGCCTTTGAAAATCAACTTTTAGGGTTTTGGGCTGCGCGTAGCGCAGCCCAAAACCCTATTTGCGATCTACTGATTTTATCTAACCGTATCCAAAGATGCTGTATCAAAGACTTTAATCGAGGGGATGAAAAAACTCTGTGGATGTCCTCAGTCGCCCCTCCTATAGTGACGAATAGAAACCCGTCAGCCGTCGCCCTAAAAAACTATGAGCCAGCCAACCCTTCTTGCTAATCGCCCTCAGAAAATTTATATTATCGGTGCTGGGATTGCGGGACTGCTTACCGCAGATGCGATCGTCGAACTCTATGAGCAGCAGTCCGGATCTGCATCTATTCCCCTGATTGAAGTGCTGGATCAAGCGCCCCAGGTCGCAGACAAACTCACCCGTGGCAATGGCCGTAGCATGGCCGTGACAGAAGGGCTGATTGCCTCTGGCACGATGCGAGAAGAATTAGAGGCTGCCTTTAAAACCCCTGTTGCAGCAGGCGGCATGGTTTATCCGGGCTTTGTGCCAACCGCAGCCGATGAGGCCGCGATCGCCACCTACATTTCGGGTGCTGGAACAGCGCTTGACGACTCTGCGATCGCCACCCAGCTACAAAACGATGCCTTGCTGCGATTTGGGTTTGCCAATTACGAGCTGTGGCAAGCGTTTGCCCGTCGCAATCCAGACATTGCGGCCAAGGCAGGGTTGCAGATGGATGAGAAGTTTCGAGTCTATGAATGCGCCAATGCCCGCGATCGCGCTCAGCGAGAAGTTGCCCAGCTCAATCGCATTGGAGCAGAGTTTGGCTACGACACCTGTGGCCGCCTACTGGACTACCAAGATGTGCTGGCGCTTGATCCCTCCCTTCAGACTTATTTCAGCGATCGCTTAGATGAGCAAGGCAAATTCCCAGGATGGATTACCCTTCAGCCCGGTGGCGTGGTCAACGGCAAAATTTTGGCTGAAGCGCTAGAGAAAAAGCTGGTGGACAGCGGCAAAGTTACTTTTACCTACAACGTCAAAGTTTGTGGCGTTACCTGGACTCGCGGGGGACAGCTTGATGGCTTAACGGTGTTCAAAGCGGGTGCCCAGGTTCACATCGGCTCCTGCTCAGATCAGTTTATTTTTACAACGGGTGGAGAGCGGCTGCTGAACCAGGCGGGTGTAATGCCGCAAGAGACGTTTCCGATCGCCGGAGCCACGATTACGATTCCTGTCGATGAGAAAATTGTTCGACAGGAAATCCCCTTCTCGCGCAAGTCTTGGAAGCAAGACGGAATTGGCCCTATTGTGATTAGCCCGACCTTTTGCCCCAGCGATCAATACCTTGCCTTCCTGGATGTGTTTGATCCAGCTAGCTTTGATCCGGCTGCTCCAGAAGTGCAGGTGCGCGAATTCTTCAGCAGTCAGTTTCTCGCCGCTTTTGATGCTAAAACCTTTGATCCAAAAACCATCGATCCGCGAGTGATTGAATCCTTTGATCCTAACGCGATGGGAGCCAAAGCCGGACATTGGGAAATCCGGGTCGGCGGCTTAAAATTCTATCCGGGTAAAACGGAAGCCCTGGATTTGGATCACACTGGCGCACGCTGGGCACTTGCTGAGCTAGTGCGGAAGGCGATGGAATTTATGCCAGATCTCATGGCGCAAGTTCTTGAGCATGACCTTAGGGCGATCGTAGATCAACAGGGAAAGAGAACCTATCAGGTTACGGCTGAGGATATTGCTAAACTACAGCCCTGGACAGGCGGACGACCCATGTATAACCACGGCATGGCCGCAGTCGGTGCCTTCTGTGACAACGGCTTTCTCCTGGCAGGGACGGGTTCTTGGGGCATGGCCTGCGGCCTGGGAAATGCTGCGATCGTCGCTCAGCTTGTGGCTCACGTTCCTCCAGCGCAAATTCGGCTGGGTCAGATGGCGACCTGCTGGGTTGTGGATTACCTAGAGCGAGTGCAGCCTCTGCATCAAGCCGCTCCAGCACTGGCACTAACGGCGGGCTAACGGCCGATAAGATGGGCTTAACTTTGTCTTGACCAAGCTTTTTTTGATCTTGTTTGCATCAGAGTGGTCGGAAGCAAAGCATCAGCCCACTCTGATTTGCGAGAGGACTATCATTATCCCCTCTCATCTGATCCACCTTAAGTGCAAGTGTTTAATCAGGCGATCGAGTTAAGCTAAGTTATCAGGGGAGCATGTCACCCTTTTGCAGAGAAAAATAAGACCTGTAAGATGATGAGGTTCTTGTTGTTCGTGGAGCACCTGCCAATGACCCGGGAAGAAAAAATCGCACTTGACCAACACATTCAGGCCATTGCAAAGATTTTGT
>DATNPL010000222.1:0-154661 GCA_036703255.1 Coleofasciculaceae cyanobacterium | reverse complement strand
CCCCCCCCCCCCCCCCCCCCCCACTCCCAAAAAACTATTAGATTTTATTTAGGGTAAAGGCTCTAAGGAGCTGTCATGAAATAACTTTGACACTCACTGGTTAAGAGAGCTTATAAATTCGAGCCTTTCAGAAGCATCCTGTAAAAGTTATTTCGTTACAAGCCCTAAGCTTTCACTCTGAGTTTCTCCAGATGGACTGACCCAGACAATCTGAGCAATTTGCCGCTGTCGCGCATAGTCGCGAATGGTGGCTGCGTTTTCTTCTTGAAGCGCCACCTCAACCCGTAGCCGATCGCCCGACTCTCTAAGAACTTGAGCATGGGCAAAAGCAGCCGCATAGGCTTGAGCCTCAGTTGGCACAACCAAGCGATCGCTCACAGCAGTTTGCAGCGGCAGCTTCCCGGTCGGCAGCAATACTTGGTGTAAGTCCTCAATATTGAGCACAAAGCCAATACCAGGGCAGACCTCGCCTTGTGGGTGATAGAGGCCGAGGAGCTGATCATAGCGGCCTCCTTGCCCTAAAACAAACTTACCTGCATCTGTGGCACTAACCACCTCAAAGACGATGCCCGTGTAGTAATCAAACACCTGCACCAGACTGAGATCCAGGATTAAAGCCGGAGTGGCTGCTCCAGAACCCTCTAGCAGTTCAATTAATGCCTTCAAGTTGCTGACGATCGCCCGCTGTTCGGGATCTAAATCGAGGCTAGAAACGCGCTGCAAAACATTGGCTGGCTGACCCCGCAAATCCATCAACAGCAGAGCGCGATCGCGCAGGCTAGAGTCCATAGGCAGCGTTTCTAGCGTAATGCGGTCAAGGGTGGCAATGGCTTCTCGAATCTGAGTACGCAATGGCTCCGGGAAAGGTGAAAGGAGCGATCGCGTCAGTCCGGCATCACCCAATACCAGGTAGCAAGAATCGAGCTGGAGGCTCTTGAGGCAGTCCGACAGCACCAAGAGGGTTTCAGCATCTGCACTGACGCCACCGCTGCCCAGTAGCTCTACGCCAGCTTGATAAAACTCCTGCTGGCGATTTTGGATGCCGCGATCGCCTCGACGGAACACGTTGGCGTTGTAATACAGGCGCTGAGGGTGGTTTACGCTTGCCATGCGAGTCACGGCTGCTCGGGCGATCGAAGCTGTCAACTCCGGGCGCAAACCCACACCTTCTATGTCATGAACTTGAATGACAGTAGACTGTTCTACTGCGCCACCCGCCATGAGGGTATCTAATCGTTCTAGCGTTGAGGTGATAATACGGTGATAGCCCCAGCCGTGAAACACACGCTGGAGCCGCTCTTCAATCCATCTTTTTTGGGCAACATCCAGGGGAAATAAATCCCTGGCTCCCACTGGGGGCTGGTAGACCATTTATTTTTTCTTACTACCAAACAGCCCAAACAGACCGCCGCTACTGCCCTTGTTGTCAGGCTTGCCTTTGACATCAGGCTTACCCTTGGCGTCGGGCTTGCTCTTACCGTCGGGCTTGCCACCTTTAACACCAGGCTTTTGAGCTTCAAGCTTGCCTTTGGCATCGACTTTACCGATCGCTGTGCTGTTTGGTGTCTCCAATCTGCTCTTGCCTTCCAAGGCTACCGCATCTTGGGGATCTAACTCTAGCGCCTTGTTAAAGTGAATTTTGGCCATTGTGTTTTGGTTGGTCTTGAGGTAAATCAACCCCAATCGGCTATGGCAGGCGCTGTTGGAAGGCTCCATCCTGATGGCATCACGCAGTTCTAGGATGGCTCTGGGATAGTTTTGCTTAGTTTCAAATTCCTGCGATCGCCGCAGATATGCGGCTATTAACGCTTCGCGGGTGGCAGGCACACGGGCGGTCGGGGTGTTTGCGGGTGGAGGTGAAGCAGCCGGGGCACTGCCAGAGGCGCTAGAAGCAGGAGTGGCTCTTCTGGCACCTACCGTTTCGCCTCGGCTTTCTTTGCGCATGAGATAGACCAGATTCAACTCGCTGATCTGCCCTGCAATTTCTACAGCACGATCAAGCTGTGCATACTGTTTTTCTGCTAAATCTTTCAATGCCAGACGGTAGGACGTGTCAATATCAGAGGCAGCCGCGAGCCGACGGGCTGGATCACTATTCAGCACAACGGTTTCTTGTTGTTTAATGGCCTGCTGTCCCTTTAGCCGCAACAAAACACAATATTCGGTGTAGGTTTTTTCCTGAGATAGCTTTTCATAGGCGGGGTTGACCAGCTTAGAAAGCAATTCGGCAGCGCGCTGCCGATCGCTCACATCTTCTGTCATGCAGCTATCCGGATGAAGCCGACGGGCGATCGTCAAGTATCGCTTGCGAATCTCTTTGACATCAGAATCTACCGGAATGCCCAGAATAGCGTGGTAGTCTGTGAAATCTAAATTAAACAGCCCTTGATCAATCTTCAGAGACATTCTACTAATCCCACGACCCTTCTATGCTAAGGGTTCCCTATAGTTTACTTGGTCTAACCCGTTACTCGATGTATCGCGTAAAGCACTTCCTGTAGAAGCACCTGACGTTTCCACACAACACCTCGTTGAAATAGAGCACCTTGTTGAAACAGAGCACCTTGCTTTGAGCAAAGCTTGGGTGAAATATCCCATTAGAAAAGTGCGATCCTCATTTCACAAAGCGGTTGTGTCTGTCTAGATCGAGCTATTGCTTATTTTTGAAGAGCATTTATTTTTGCAGGAGGTGCCACAGCGCCCTTCGCCAAAAATAAACCGATAAAAATCGACGTAGAAATGCTGCTGGCTACGAAGGGCTGTATTCTACCAGTGGTTTGATCTTGAGGAGTTCTTGGCTAAGTGCTGAATGGATATGACCATTGGTTGCCAAAATTCGCCCCGACTCAATGACAAACGCGCCTTCGTCATAGGCAGTGACTCTACCCCCTGATTCTTCGACTATAACAACACCAGCGGCCATATCCCAAGGCGACAAACCTCGCTCCCAAAAACCATCTAGCCGACCGCAGGCGACATAGGCCAAATCCAGTGAAGCCGCGCCTCCGCGCCTCACACCCTGGGTGAAATGGGTGAAATGGCAAAACTCGGCATAGTTGTTGTCCGGGGTTTCACGGCGATCGTAGGCAAATCCTGTAACTAAAAGGCTTTTGCTCAGATCCGTAGTCTGAGAAACCTGGATAGATCGATGGTTTAAGGTGGCCCCTAGCCCATGAGCTGCGCGGAATAAATCTTCATGGAATGGATCAAGTATCACGCCGACCGAGGGTATTCCCTTAATCAATAGCCCAACCGAGGCGGCATAAAAAGGATACTGATGGGCATAGTTAGTGGTGCCATCCAACGGATCGATCGCCCATAAAAACTCACTGGCCTGATCGCCTATCTTGCCTGACTCCTCCGCCAAGATGGCGTGCTCTGGAAAATGGCGATTGATAACGCTCAAAATTGCTGCTTCTGCGGCTTTATCAGCCTCAGTCACCAGATCTCCAGGTCGTCCCTTCTCCTGTACGTTTTTCAGATTGCCCGCATAGTGCTGGAGAACGGCTCCCCCAGCGATCGCAGCTTCAGTAGCAATGTCGAGAAAGATTTGTAGCTGTTTGGAAGAATAGGACATGGCGCAAGTGAAGATGGGGATGTAGGAGTGAGTTCCTCAATAGTTATCACTTGTCTCTTGTCCCAAATCAAGCAGGCAGCAAACATCCCATGTCCGGTTAGTCTTCATCCAACACGACCCCACGCCGGACTTTACCTCGACCAAAGTAGCGGCCAAACTGAAGCTCGTAGACTTCATCTTCGTCTTGGGTTTCCACCTGCAAGTCCGATCGCGGATAGCTAACGCAGAGCAAGGCATAGCCCATTTCTCGCAGTTTAGGAGATAGCCCCATAGCTTCAGGCTGATATATTTCTCCAGAGATAACGCGAACTGCACAGGTTGTACAGGCTCCGTTGCGACAGGAAAAGGGGAGAGTTTCGCCCTGGGTTTCAGCCGCCATGAGAATATAGCGGTCTTCAGGAACTTGTAGGGTGGAGGAAGTCTTGGTTTGGCGATCGTAAATTTGAACAGTAAAAACGCGAGTCATGAATCTTGTGAGTTCCGAAAAGTTTTGATTAAACCATTCCCAAAGCCTATGATAGTGTGTTGAAGGCTGTCACAAAAGATAGAAAATTTGCAAAGCCTGTTCTCAGACTGACCCAAATTCTGCTAGACTTACGATTCTGTGGCTGAGTAAGATGATGCCGCAGAATAAGCTCTGGAGAGATGGCCGAGTGGTTGAAGGCGCAGCACTGGAAATGCTGTTTAGGGGCAACTTTAACGAGGGTTCGAATCCCTCTCTCTCCGTTTTTAAGTCGCCCTAAAGGCTCTCTATTGAGAGGGGTTCTGAGTAACATCAGCTTTAAGTCGAGGCTATGGGATTCTTTAACTTTGATGACCTAGGCTGGTTCATCTGAAGTTTTGAGTACTCGAAAGGGCTTTGGATATTGACTCGATCGGTTTGGCTCTGGTGCTGGGCGCGATCGTACGCGGTGCCACTACATTTAGCAGCAGTCGAGTAGCATTCGAGTTCTGTGCAGCAGCAGGAAATCTCGCTTTTTAAGATTTTTGACAGTTCAAGCTGCCTAGAATTGAGTTATTCAGAGTCACGGGGCTTGTGTGTCGGTTTGTGAGCGAAGTTCCTGGAAAAAGCTAATAATAGAGGCTATTAAGTTATTCAAGATTTTGTCTATCTTGATATCGAAACTCGTCAAGGAAAATGATGATGGAAGACCCAATGATGCATTCTTCAGCAATGAAGTGGGTTAGTGCCTTATCGACGCGCCCTTCGCTGGAAGCAGCCGTTAAAGACGTGGTAGATCAGGCGCAACTTTCCCTGCAAGACACTGCGGATTTGGGTTTCGTTTTTATCTCATCTGCCTTTGCTAGCGAATATTCTCGGCTTATGCCCTTGCTCAAAGAGCACCTCTCCTCTACTCCAGTTTTGATTGGCTGTGGCGGCGGCGGTGTGATTGGCGTTGCTGACACACAGCAGGTTCAAGAGGTTGAAGGAGAAGCAGCCATTAGTTTGACTCTGGCTCGGTTGCCCGAAGTCAACATCCAGACTTTTCACATCGATACAGAAAATTTGCCTGATTTAGATGGCCCTCCAGATGCATGGGCAGATCTAATAGGCGTAGCCCCTCACGATCGCCCGCATTTTGTTCTCTTAGCTGCACCAGGGTCTTCTGGGCTGAATGAATTACTGCAAGGGCTAGATTTTGCCTACCCTGAGGCGGCGAAGGTGGGCGGATTGGCAGATGTTAGCTCGTTTTCTGGTAGCAGCGGCTTATTTGGGGGCGATCGCTATTATCGAGATGGCGTTGTGGGTGTTGCCCTGAGCGGCAATGTCGTGCTAGAAACCATCGTGGCACAAGGCTGCCGCCCCATTGGGCAAGCCTACCGTGTGGTGGAAGGCGAACGTAACGTCTTGCTTAAGCTAGAGGAGCAGGGAGAAGACCCGTCTTTTTGTGGGTTGACCCGCACGCCTCTAGAGGTTTTGCAGGGCATGTTTCAAGACTTGAGCGAAGAAGATCGGACAACGGCACAGCGATCGCTCTTTGTTGGTATTGCTCAGAGCGGCTTCAAGCAGCAGCTTGAACAGGGCGACTTCCTGATTCGCAATCTGCTCGGCGTTGACCCCCGTACAGGTGCCATTGCCATTGGCGATCGCGTTCGTCCGGGGCAAAGAATTCAGTTCCATTTGCGCGATGCTGAAACCTCTGCCACAGATTTAGAATTGTTGCTAAAACGCCATCAGCAGCAAACTCATGCCTCTCCAGTGGGAGCGCTAATGTTTGCTTGTTTGGGTCGAGGAGAGGGACTTTACGATCAGCCAAACTTCGACTCAGGTTTGTTCAACCTCTATTTTCCTAATGTGCCGCTGAGTGGATTTTTCTGCAATGGCGAAATTGGCCCAGTCGGTAACACAACGTTTTTGCATGGCTACACCTCTGTTTTTGGCATTTGTCGGCAGCCAGACATCTCAGAGCTTTAGTTCTGGGCGGATAGTTTTAAGGCGGGCATGGCTTAATTCGGCCATGAAATTTATGTTGAGAGGCGCGCTCCGCTCACAATAGATCTCATAGCCGTGCCTTGCAGCCCGTTTGCTTAGAAGGTAGCAATGTCTTGGAACGTAGCAATAGCAACAGCTACGATTTGACTGACAGATAGAAGCTTGAGATTATCAAAGGGTTATCCCCCATCTCTATGAGCTTGGATGGAATTTTCCCCCTCCTAATCTTTGATCAAGGTTGTTACAGGCTTGCAAATTTAGAGAATATTTCAGGCTAACTTAGCCGCGATCTAGAGGCGGTAGGGGCGATTCTGTGCAACTTCATCTTGAATGGGTGATCGAACCCCAAATATCCCGATCGGCAACTGAGGTTTTATGAAGATTGGCGTGCCCAAAGAGACGAAAGATCAAGAGTTTCGAGTCGGACTTAGCCCCAGTAGTGTGAGAGGCTTGACCGATCGCAATCATGCCGTCTACGTAGAAAAGAATGCAGGAGTTGGGGCAGGTTTTACAGATGCAGACTATCTTCAAGCCGGAGCAAAAATCGTTGATACAGCAGCGGCAGCCTGGGATCAGGAGCTGGTTATTAAAGTCAAAGAACCGTTGCCTGACGAATATAGTTTTATTCAAAAGGATCAGCTTCTTTTTACATATTTGCACTTAGCGGCCAACCGTCCTCTGACCGAGCATCTGATTCACTCTGGGGTCACTGCGATCGCCTATGAAACGGTAGAGCTGCCAAACCGTAGCTTGCCCCTGCTAACCCCCATGAGCATCATTGCTGGACGGCTATCTGTGCAGTTTGGAGCACGTTATCTTGAGCGCCAGCAGGGGGGACGTGGAGTGCTGCTGGGAGGCGTGCCAGGGGTTAAACCTGGCAAAGTGGTAGTTTTGGGGGGCGGCATTGTAGGAACTGAAGCGGCCAGGATGGCCGTTGGCCTGGGGGCGCAAGTTCAGATTTTGGATGTCAATTTAGAGCGATTGGCATACCTGGAAACTTTGTTTGGCTCCAGGGTAGAGCTGCTTTACAGCACTACATTTCAGGTTGAAACGGTGGTACCAGAGGCCGACTTGTTAATAGGTGCAGTGCTGGTGCCAGGACGAAGAGCGCCAATTTTGGTGAAGCGATCGCTGGTTGAGCAAATGCGCCCTGGCTCAGTCATTGTGGATGTGGCTGTCGATCAAGGGGGCTGCATTGAAACATTGCGCCCTACGTCTCACACAGCGCCCACTTATGTAGAAGCTGGCGTCGTTCACTATGGTGTGCCTAATATGCCTGGTTCTGTTCCCTGGACTGCAACACAGGCGCTAAACAATAGCACTTTTCCCTATGTGCTCAAGCTAGCCGATGCAGGCTTAAACGCTTTGGCGATCGATCCGGCTTTAGCCAAAGGCTTGAATGTACAAGCCCAGAAGCTCAGCCACCCTGCGGTTAGAGAGGTGTTTCCAGATTTAGCTCTATAGGTTCAAAAAAAGGCATTGCCTAGTCCGGCCATGAAATTTATGTTGGGAGGCGCGCGCCTCCCAACATAAATTCTATGCATCAGTGCTTTCTGGAAGACCTGTCTATTGCAGAAATATGGTTTTCTAATGCATGTTTTTAGCTAAGAACTGTATTTTTAGCTACATTTTCCCAAAAAAATGGTCATAATAAATCCATAACTCTCAGGCGATCGCTTGAGTCCTTGACGCTTAATCGTAGAGGTAGACCCATGATAGAAGCTATTTGTTCGATTCCAGTTCCGCAAACTACGCAAGAGCTGGAACTAGCTATCCGTCGCTACAAAGCCAGCGATATCAGAGGTACTGAGCTTTTTTGTCAATGGCAGGCCATTCGCGATGCAGCTCTGGCTCTAAAGCTGGCAGAATCTTCCGATGATTTTGTGGCTGGAGAAGAAAGCTATTGATTAGCTCACCATAGGGCTAATTGCTAGACACAAAATCGCTGCGCACCCAGCCTGTTGTGCCCGACTCAAACCGGACGCTATACCAGGTCAGCCCATCTTCTCCCTGCTTTCTATCTACCACTTGAATGCGATCGCCAGCATATCCTGTTGTTTGCACTTCAGCAGATGTGCTGGCACTCGCGCGCACGTTGATTAGCGAATTGGGTTCGCTAGCCGTGAGCACTGCTGATCGCATTGAGCTGGCAGTGCTTGAATCTGTACTGGCAGGATTAATAACGCTGGCATCAGCGGCGCTAGCAGTATCAGACGGTGAAGTGACGCGATCGCTCGATGCAGAAGAGCTTAAACTTGATGAGTCTGAGGCGCTAGCAGTCTCTTGAGAAACGAAATCGCTGCGTACCCAACCCTTCTCCCCAGACTCCAAACGAACGCTGTACCAGGTGTACCCGTCATCGCCTTGAATTTTTTCAGTGATGCTGAGGCGATCGCCGCCATAGCCGACATGGGCGATCGCAGCAGAAGTACTGGCGCGTTCTCGAACATTGATTGGCGCTTGAGGCTGGCTTGAGGTGAGAACCGCCTGACCAGAGGATGTGCTGGAGGAAGACAGGCGATCGTCCGGTTTTTGTCCTGCTGTTTGGGTAGATCCCGTTTGAGCCTCTAATGAAGTGCGAGAAATGCCAACAGGCTCTACTTCGCCTCCTACGACTGTAGCAAATCGCTGGGCTTTGCCGTAAGTTGTAAAACTGGCCACCTGAACTGAGGGTACGCCTGTTTTATTTCTAATCGTACTGACTGCATCGCCACAGTATTTAATGCGAATTTGAGCCAGATCGCTATTGTCGATATAGACCGGATACCAGCTTTCGCTGGGAGAGTCGGCTTGGTCGCCGCAAGAGGTTTGGGGAAAGCTAAATTCACTCGAAACCGCAAGCGGCGATTGGGGTGAAGCGGTAGTGTTCGCCGCTGCCGCTACTGAAGGGGAGGCGCTAGGCGAAGAGGAACCCGCATCATAGGGAGAGAGATCAGCTACGCTGCAAGCGGATAAAGACAAGACACCCAGTGACAGAAGACCGAGCCTCATGCGAGAGAGGACAGTCTTTGCAGTTGAGGAATGTAGAGTCCGAACCCTAGGGGAAGTGATCTCTTTCGTTTCCATAGCAGCCTTCATGGGTGTCAAAGTCATCAAATACAGCAAGCAATATAACACTAAAAAACAAGGTAGACGCTATATCCAGAGACTTGTTTGCAGAGTTTCAGAAACTTACGCTATATACAGCGCATCTCTAAAGATCTGTAGATCTTAGCTCTTAGAATGTTTCGGTGTTTAAGCGGTTCAGGATAGCGCAGATTTTGAGTTATGCGATCGCCTCAGCCGTTTTTAGCGTTAAGAATCTTAAAGTCTAGCGCTGAAGAAAACTATGGCTAAATCCAAGGCTCATCATCGTCCAAATCAGAATCTAAATCAGCGTTATCTGGCTGATGACGCTGGTTTGGCGCGTCTTTTGAGGCAGATGCATTCTGTGACCTGATTGGCTCGTTCGGACTTACCGGAGCCTTCGGACTCGCCGGATTTGGGCTAATCGGGTCGCTCAGCCAGTCATCCTCTAGCCAGTCATCGTCATCCCAGTCCTCGGCTTGATGGGTAGAAGCCTGATGGGTAGAAGCCTGATTAGTAGAAGGTTGAGCAGCGTCTTTTTGAGCTTGAGCAGCTTTGTCATCCTCAAAATCATCCTCAGAAGATTCAGCCTCTAAGCCAGAGCCTTCACGAACAGCATCAAAGATTTCCTCGGCCTGTACCGTCAGGGTTTGAAAGCTTGCCCCTAGCTGCTTACCCAAGGACTGCGATCGCTCTCGCACCTCTTCTGCCAAAGTCTGACTGGTTTCTCTGGCGCGTTCTGAAAAAGTTCGCGTTTGAGCTTGAGCGTCATCGATCGACTCGTCCCATTGCTCACCCAACTGTTCGTTGAGCGTCTGAGCTTTTTCTTTTGCTTTTTGAGACAGCATCTGGGCACGCTCTTTTGCCTGGTCAGTCAAGCTCAAAAATCGTTCTTTGACCTGCTCTGTCACTTGTTCTGTAAGAGTTTCAGCCCGCTGGGTGAGCGATCGCAATTCCTCAGAAGCCTCTTGCGTCAGAGAGTCTTTGGCTTTGGTCAACTTTTGAGAAATGCCTTCTTGGTAAATGGCAAAGCGATCGGTGTCAGACTCTGCGACTAACACGCGTTTTTTCCCAAAGCTGGTGATGTCGGCAGGGCGCAATTCATACACTTCTCCTATGACGCCAGCCCAACCGCTCGAAACAAACAGATAGACCGTGATTTTGCCTGTGTCTAGCTCAAACAAATAGTCTGTAATTTTGCCAAGCTGATTGCCCTCATTGCTCCAAACTTCATGCTGAAGCAAAGACTCGAGCTGCTGGACTTTTTTAGCTTCAGTCGGCTCAGAGGGGGCATGGGTCAGTACGCCGCCGGCTCCAACGGCTGCAATCTGTCGGAGCTTAAAAGCAGCCTTTTTATGACCCAAGAATCCAGATTTGCAAATGAACCCCAGCACGCGATGAACAGGGGGATACATCCACAATGTTTCCACACGTCCCAATTCTTCTAACGTTTGGCGATCGATCACGAGTTGATTCAGCAAGTCGCTTTGTCGAACAATTTCTGCCTGAGCCGTCATGGTTTTCCTAGAGCGCGAGGGCATATTCTAAGGACATATCACCAGCATAGCCAGATCCGGCAGATCTATCTGGCATGAGGGTCTTAGATAGCCCGCGATCGCACTTGTGAATTTCCAGATTCCAGGCATGACTAGGAGTTTTAGTAACTTTGCATAATCTCTAAACTTTGCAGAGCGGTCTTTATAGGAACCTCATAGCGCCTCTCCTGAATAAGCCTAACTTTCCTGCATAAGGGAGTGGTAGATGCACCCTGATAGATTTCCCCGGCCACAAGCTGGGGATTTTTTTTGGCGATCGCCCGTCTCGAAATTCTCAAGCAAGATTCTCAAAAACGCAGTCATATAGCCTTAAACGCGTAGATCCAAATGAGTTATTTTTTGCAAGCCTCGCTTAGCGAGGCTTGCAAAAAATAACCTGTCTTAACCTAATTGCGTAGTGCCATACAAACGTAGTCATACAGTCGATTCCGTTTACCTAGAATTTTGCTGAAGGTTTCGCTGAAGATTTTGTTTGCGCAAGAGCTTTTTCCGACTTGCAACACAGTCAGTACAATATTGGGTAGCTGAGTTTGGAGATCACTTCGGAAACTTCAGCGGGTCAAACTGTATCTAGTCTTAAATGACTTTGCGCTAGCCGCCCATGACTCCACCGCCAACTCCCCCCAATTCGCCTTCTAGCCCGCCAAAGACCCTTTTGCGGGCCATTACGCAAGCGGTGCAAACGATTCAGGCAAAGGTCAATTTTTCTCAGCTTGCCCTCAAACCCAACGCCAAAGTGCCAGAGCTGTGGGTGCAGGATGCAGACTCTGAGAAGGCCGAAATCTATCCGCTGCTGGGAGAGCATTATGTACTAGGGCGCAGCTCTAAATCCTGCGATATTGTGGTGCGAAATCCTGTTGTGAGCCAGGTGCATCTGTCGGTAACACGCGACAAGCGCCAGCCCCATGAGCCTTTTGTCATGAAGGATGAGAACTCCACCAACGGCATCTATCGCGGCAAGAAACGCCTCGCTAGCGTGACGCTGCACCACGGGGATGTTTTGACCTTAGGGCCACCGGAGCTAGCAGCGGCTGTGAAAGTTCAGTATCACAATCCGCCTCCTACCTATGTCAAGGCTATCAAATATGGGCTGTATAGCTTTACGGGGTTAACGGCGATCGCCGCCGCTTGGGTGGGCTTGGAATGGCAGAAGTTTGGAGTGCGTCCGCTACCCGCTTCAGTACAGGGACCCGTTGTGGTGTATGCGCGGGATGGTGAAACCCCCCTTAGACCCGTCGAAACACGAGCACATCTAGAAAACAAGCGGCTTTCAGACTTTTCGCCGTTCTTGCCCAAAGCCGTAATTGCCTCAGAAGACTCCCGCTACTACTGGCATTGGGGGGTTGATCCCATTGGGATTACCCGCGCTCTTGTGACCAACGTCAAGGGGGGTGAGATCCGGGAGGGAGCCAGCACGATTACGCAACAGTTGGCACGCAGCATTTTCCGAGATTATGTTGGCACCGAAGATTCTGCTAGCCGCAAGGTGCGCGAGGCAATGGTAGCGCTGAAGCTAGAGACGTTTTACAGCAAAGACTTCTTAATGCTGACCTACCTGAATCGCGTCTATCTGGGCAGTGGCAACTATGGCTTTGAAGACGCGGCACAATTTTATTTTGGCAAATCAGCCAAAGACTTGACCCTATCCGATGCGGCGACGCTGGTGGGTATCTTGCCCGCTCCAAACCGCTTCAATCCGGTGCGAGATTATCAGTCAGCCGTTGAGCTACGCGATCGCGTCATCAACCGCATGGCAGCTCAGGGTTCGGTCAGCCTGGAAGAAGCGCAACGGGCAAGGCGATCGCGGATTGAAATTAATCCAGCAGCGATCAAAGAGCTAGAAAGCACGATCGCACCCTATTTTTATGGGCAGGTGTTTCAAGATCTGGATACGTTGCTAGGAGAGCAGCTGGCGCAAGAAGGAAATTTCATTGTGGAAAGCAGCCTCGATCCTCAAATGCAAACGAAAGCAGAGGCCAGCCTGCAAAATGCAGTCGGCACCACAGGCGCATCGGCCGGATTTTCTCAAGGCGCACTCGTGACGCTCGATACCAGTACCGGAGAAGTTCTGGCGCTGGTGGGTGGCGTTGATTTTCAGCAAAGCCAATTCAACCGTGCAACCCAGGCTTTGCGGCAGCCCGGATCAACCTTTAAGGTGTTTGCCTACACGGCGGCGATCGAGCAAGGCATTTCTCCCAGCACGGCTTTTTCTTGTGCCCCACTGGACTGGCAAGGGCAGTTTTTTGAAGGCTGTAAGTCAGGAGGCGGAAGCTTAGACATGTATAGTGCGTTGGCGCGATCGGAAAATGTCGTGGCCCTGCGCATTGGTCAAGAGGTGGGACTCGATCAGGTGGTGCGGACTGCGCAGCGTATGGGGATCACCTCTCAACTCAATCCAGTCCCCGGATTGGTTTTAGGACAGAGTGAAGTCACGCTGCTAGAACTGACAGGAGCCTATAGCGTTTTTGCCAACCAGGGCGTTCGCAACCAGCCCCACACCATCAACCGGATTTTGGATAGCAGCGATTGTGTCGATCCCAACGACTTCAAAACCTGTCGCGTCATTTTTGACTACCAGCAAAATGCTCAAACCAATATTCCTGCTCTTGACCCCCAGGTAGCGGATACGATGACTTCTTTAATGCAAGGGGTCGTACAGTCTGGAACCGGGCGAGGTGCGGCTCTGGGGCTGGGTGAAGCAGGCAAGACCGGAACCAATAACGACAACACAGATCTCTGGTTTGTCGGCTATGTGCCGGGGCAGGCGCTAGCAACGGGCATTTGGTTTGGCAACGACGACAATACGCCTACAGCCGGAACCAGTGGAGATGCAGCTCAGCTCTGGGGTAACTATATGCAACAGGTTGTTCGATAGCCGTTTTGCCACCCTTAGTCTAAAAAATTCTAAATCTGAAAAAAGATAGCTCAATTTTGCTGCCGTTACCATATAAATCGGATATGATCTCCTGCAAATGCAGTATTCGGTAGAAAAGTGCAAGGTTATGTGGCATACATTCTTTGCCCTTCTCCGAACTGTTTCTTGTATCGCTAAGGTTTGGAGAGAGCCGTGACTATTTACGTTGGCAACCTGTCTTTTCAGGCTACCGAGGAGGATTTGCGGGAGGTATTTGCAGAGTATGGCAAGGTGAGCCGAGTCAGTTTGCCGACCGATCGCGAAACAGGCAGAAAACGGGGCTTTGCGTTTGTGGAAATGGAAGAAGACGCGCAAGAAGACAAAGCCATTTCTGAGCTGGATGGCGCTGAGTGGCTCGGTCGAGAGATTCGTGTCAATAAAGCAAAGCCGCGTGAAGAAGGTGGGGGCGGTCGCAGAAGTGGCGGATACGCACCCAGAGAGTAATGCGCTAAGGTTGATTATATAATCGCTAAACCTTTATCTGCTAACCCTGCCCATTGCTGCCGCAATGCCTAAAACTTTTTATGCTGTCTGGTAGCCTACGGTTGCTAACTGGACCCTGGAGCTGCTGATGTCTGGGTCACGTCTTTTGACGCTTGTCGTCGGCATTCTCCTGATTTTGGGGCTAGTGATTTGGCTAACCGGGTCTTTATCGCAGCTCTATTTTGGCATTGCTGTCAATTCTCCGCTGCTGGCCAACACTCTGCTGGTGCTGATGTTGGCGCTGCTGCTTTGCGCTGTTGCCGCCCTGGTCTATTTCACCCTGCCTTTTTTCCGTCAGCGGTCTGAGCGTCCGCAGCTTCCCAAAATTCCTGAGCAAAAGGTGGAGGTAGCACGGGAAACGCTTCAGGCTGTGCAACAACAGGTGGCGCAGATTCAAGATGAGATTGCGCGGCAGGCGTTAATCGATCGCTCTCGTGAGATCGAGCAGAGCCTTTCATTTCGAGAGCTACATGTTGTCATTTTTGGCACGGGTTCAGCCGGAAAAACCTCGATCGTCAATGCCGTCATAGGACGGATGGCAGGGCGCGTGGGTGCAACTCTGGGAACAACAGAGCTTGGGCAAGTTTACCGCTTTCAGCTCAAGGGGCTAGAGCGAGAAATTCAAATAACTGACACTCCTGGCATTTTGGAGGTCGGCATTGTTGGCACTGACCGAGAAAATTTGGCAAGACAGATGGCGGCAGACGCAGATTTGCTGCTCTTTGTGATTGATAATGATCTGCGCCAGTCAGAATATCAGGCGCTAAGAGCTTTGACCGATATTGGCAAACGATCGCTCCTCGTGTTTAACAAAACCGATCTGTATCCTGAACCTGATTTAGAGACCGTCCTGAACCGAATTCAGCAGCGAGTTCAAACGCTAATGCCACCTGAAGACATTGTGGCGATCGCCGCCAATCCCCGATCTTTTCGTTTAGAGAATGGCGAGCTGTTTCAGCCTGAGCCTGAGATTATTCCTCTGCTGCGGAGAATGGCCACAGTGCTGCGGTCAGAGGGCGAAGATTTGATTGCCGACAATATCCTGCTGCAATCGCAGCGACTCGGTGCAGAAGCCCGTCAGCTAATTGATGCCGAACGCCAGCGTCAAGCGGAAAAGATTGTCGATCGCTATCAGTGGGTGAGTGCTGGGGTGGTTTCGGTTACGCCATTGCCCTTTATCGATTTGATCGCCACGGCTGCCATTAATGCCCAGATGGTGGTGGAGCTAGGGCGTGTTTACGGCTGCGAAATTAACTTAGAGCGCGGTAAAGAATTAGCGATTTCCTTGGCAAAAACTCTGGTTAGTCTGGGCGTGGTGCGAGGGGCAATTGAACTCCTTTCGATCGCGCTGCAAACCAATGTTGGCACTTTTCTCATCGGTCGTGCCATTCAGGGTGTAACGGCTGCCTATCTCACCCGCATTGCTGGAAGAAGCTTTATTGAATACTTTCGTCGAGATCAAACTTGGGGAGATGGCGGCATGACTCAAGTGGTGCAGGAGCAGTTTCAGCTCAATCGTCGCGATGAATTTGTCAAAGCCTTTGTGCAGGATGCGATTGCTCGAATTGCTTTGCCTCTAAAAGATGAAGCTTGATCTGCATAAAATCTGATTTCTAGGTTGATAGATCAAATAGGTCAAAGCCAATCTTTATTGCAAATCAAGCTAGGGGGTGGCTGAGCCTTCACCTAGCCTAAAAACTCTAATTTGCAAGAGGTCTATTCAAGGGCTGACGCTGCTAATTTTTGGGGATAACTATTTTCCTAGAGGGATTGCAAAGCCGCATAAAAGAATGAACTTCATTGCTGCTTGATGTGTAAACCACGAAGAATTCAAGAACAGCCTCAGGAATTAGGGGTACAAGAGATGTAGATGAATATATCCCCTCAGGGGGTAGGAATAAATTGCTGACTTGACCTAAGGGCTACATCTACATTACAGCTTCTACCCACCAACCATTCGGGCGTTGCTCCTTGAGAGACAATCGTTAGCCACAAATGTCTACACCACGAAACTTTAAGCAATTTCTTTCGTCTTAAGTTAATTGATCCCGAATGGTGGGAACAATACCCGTAAGCAACAATGAAAGCCCCCTTGTTACCTGGAGCAATTGAGACAAGCATTATGCCAGCACAACCCTTTTACGCGGATGCCGACTACGATGAGTCTTCTAACGTCGTGAACCTCCAGTTTGCCAACGACGCCAATCGAGCCGAGCTAGATGAGTCGCAAATTGATCACGACCTAACTGACTTAGAAATAGAATACTCAGGTTCCAGCGTAGCAAAGGCTGCGGGACGGCGTACTACCGATCTCGTGCGTCTATACCTCCAGGAAATTGGTCGAGTCCGGCTTTTGGGTCGCGATGAAGAAGTTTCTGAAGCACAAAGCGTCCAGCGCTACATGCGCTTAGTTGAGCTGCGAAATACTGCGGCTGAGACTGACGCACAAATCCAGCAATATGTGCAAATCATTGAAACTCACGATCGCCTTGCTTCTCATTTAGGACACCGTCCTTCTCTAGAGCGCTGGGCAAACGATGCAGGCGTTCCGGTAGCTGAATTAAAGCCACTTTTGGCGTCAGGCAAGCGTCACTGGGCAGAGCTAGCCACGCTGACGGTTGTCGAGCTAGATCAAATTGAATCAGAAGGCGTCAAGGCTAAAGATCACATGATCAAAGCCAATCTGCGTCTGGTGGTATCGGTAGCCAAAAAGTATCAGAACCGAGGACTCGAACTGCTGGATCTGATTCAAGAAGGCACATTAGGGCTAGAGCGTGCGGTAGAAAAATTTGACCCCACCAAGGGCTATCGCTTTAGTACCTATGCATACTGGTGGATTCGTCAGGGCATCACTCGGGCGATTGCCACTCAGAGCCGCACCATTCGCCTCCCGGTTCACATCACCGAAAAACTCAACAAAATTAAAAAGGCGCAACGCAAAATCTCTCAAGAGAAAGGTCGCACAGCCACGATGGAAGATCTGGCGCTAGAGCTAGAAATGACTCCGGCACAGGTACGGGAAGTCTTGCTGCGGGTGCCTCGCGCTGTCTCTCTAGAAACGAAGGTCGGCAAAGAGCGTGATACCGAATTAGGGGATCTGCTGGAAACCGAAGATGTCTCGCCAGAGGAAGTGCTGATGCGGGAGGCGCTGCATCGTGATTTGCAGCAGTTGCTCACTGACCTGACCAGCCGCGAACGGGATGTCATCCTGATGCGGTTTGGCTTGGGCGACGGTCAACCTTATTCTCTGGCCGAAATCGGTCGAGCGCTTGATCTCTCGCGCGAGCGCGTTCGCCAGATTGAAGCTAAAGCTCTACAAAAACTGAGACAACCCAAGCGCCGCAATCGGGTACGGGACTACTTGGAGTCGCTCAGCTAGACTGAGAGCTAAGAAGTAAATCACGTAATGAGATGATGAGTGCTGAGGACTGAGACAGAGCAATCTGCTTAGTCCTCAATTTTTATGGCGATGATTTTGCAGCGATCGATCAAGCTAGGATAGAGCCATAGCGATGGTTTTACCCATGACCCACTACGACACCCAATCTAATCGCGAATGGTGGGCCCAGCGCTGGGTTGATGTGCTGGAGTCCTTTGGCTGGCGGCGACGGCTAGAGCGTGCTCGTAACTATGCGCGTCAGGGTAATGTGCTAGAGATTCAGTTTGATGGCTCTAAGGTGTCAGCACAAGTTCAGGGAACCGCACCAGAGCCTTATAAAGTGTCTCTTTCGCTTGATCCCTTTGACGATGAGCAGTGGCAGTATGTCATTGAGTCGATGTCGGAGCGAGCCATCTTTTCAGCGAAGCTGCTGTCGGGAGAGATGCCCCAGAATATTGAGGAAGTCTTTACGGCCAATGGGCTGAGCCTGTTTCCCTACACTAAATTTGATATTCACAGCCGTTGCTCTTGCCCCGATCCGGCCAATCCTTGTAAGCACATCGGAGCCGTTTACTACCTGCTAGGCGATCGCTTTAGTGAAGATCCGTTTGTGCTGTTTCAGCTCAGGGGTCGCAATAAAGAGCAGATCATTACGGCTTTGCGCCAAACTCGCAGTAGCCAAAGTCAAGTCAAGCCCGTTGAGGAATCGACTCCAGAAGTTGCTTCTTCTGAAATTAAGCTGGAAACCTTTTGGCAATATAGCGAACAGCTAGAATCTTCTCTGGTCGTGGTGGTGCCACCCCCTAGCAGCGAAACCATTCTAGATGTTTTGGGGGCAATTCCTTTGAAAACGGAAGCGGGAGGCAATCAAGCCGCGATCGCCTCTCAGCTTTTACTCGAACATCTGAAAACGCTCTACGGTCAGGCAAGTCAACAGGCGGTGCTAGCCGCTATGGCGACAGGCGGGCGATCGGAAGAATCGGGTGCTAAGCGTGGCTAGGTATCCAGATTTAGGATATTTGAGAGACAGAGTATTTCGTCACCCAAGCGTCATACTGACCTTGATTAGCGGTGTTGGCGATCGCTCCCAGGGTTTGCCCTAGTACATAAACTGTGTTGCCGGATGCGGCAATGCCATAGGCTTCGTCTTCTTGGGCGGTGCCTATTTGTGTGCTACCTGCCAAACTGCCATCGCTGCCAAATGCGGCAATCCAGGCATCGGAGCTTCCGGCGCTAGTGTTGCCCAAAATGCCGCCTCTCGTTTCGCCCGTTAGGAAGATGTAGCCTGTATCACTCACAGCAATGCCCTGAGATTCGTCTAGACCATCTGTGCCAAATTGCTTGAGCCATTGCTGAGCACCCGTCGTGCTGTATTTTGCCACAAAGCCATCTGTACCTCCAGCGCTCGTCTGTCCGGGCAGAGCACCTTCTGTATCGCCCGTAATATACACATTGCCGCTACCATCTACCGCGATACTCCGCACATATTCTCTGGCAGCAGTGGCGATCGTCTGCTCCCAGAGCTTTGTGCCGCTAGCGCTGTATTTTGCTAGAAATACATCACCACCTGTGAACGGTTCGTCTGTGTTAGAAGTCAGCGTAGCGTTGGTGATACCTGCGATGTAGACATTGCCGACTGTATCGATCGCCACTCCGGTAGCGCTACTAGAGCCAGAGCCACTCCATTCTTTAGACCATAGCTCCTTGCCTGTGCTGTCGTATTTAATGACATAGGCGCTGGCGGGTGTAATGCCTGGAATACCCTTGACTAGACCTGCCGCATAGACGTTGGAGCCATCTGTGGCAACGCCTGCGATCGCCTCAGCCCCACTGAACTTGATCTGCTTTTGCCACGCTGACGTGCCACTGCTGTCGGACTTGGACACATAACCATTGGGGTCAGGAAATCCAAAACTAGAGCCTACCGCGAGACCGCCAATATAATAATTGCCGTTACTGTCAGCAGCTATATCCGCAGCGGTGTCGATTCCTGCTACGCCAAACTGCCGCTGCCATTGCAGAGCGCCCTCAGTATTATAGAGAGCTGCAAAGCTGTCTCGATTGCCCTGATTGGCACCATTGAGGCTACCCTCCGTTGAGCCAGAAATGTAGAGGTTGTCTTCTACGATCGCCACACCGTAGCCATAGTCGTTCTTATCGGTACCCAATTGGCGAATCC
The DNA here is from genome assembly GCA_036703255.1 of Coleofasciculaceae cyanobacterium. Taxonomy (GTDB): domain Bacteria; phylum Cyanobacteriota; class Cyanobacteriia; order Elainellales; family Elainellaceae; genus Drouetiella. The sequence goes on along the minus strand of DATNPL010000222.1, from coordinate 135,073 downwards.
ATTGGCGATTGAATTGGACGGGCGAGGTGGCCGTGGGAGAAGTTGGATCATTAATGGGATTGCTTGGATCGCCTGGAGCATTTGAAGAAATTGGGCTAGCAAACACACCTAATCTGTAAGCCGTATTGCCTTTGCGCGGAGCAATACGGAAAAAATATTCCCCGGCATCCAGCACGACCTGAGTGGGTTTACTGTTTTTACTAAAGGTTGATTTAGTAATAAAGCTGATATTTTTTCTGAGATCTTTGCTTTTAAGCTGGTCAAAGTCCGATCGCCCAATTGCCTTCAGTACCTTGTTTTTGATTCCCTTGAGGGTGAAAATCTCTACGCCTACTTTCGCGCCTTTTCCCAAATTGGCAATCTGCATGTTGAAGCTGCTGCGATCGCCTAACTTCACCCGGTACAAATCGCTGAGATCGGACTTGCCGACAGCATCACGCGAAACATTCAAACTTGAGGTTAAAGTCCCTAAATTTTTCGCTTTGAGTAATGCGTTTCCTGCGCGATCGCGTCCCATGCTGAGTAGCCTCTTGCACTATGAGTGATTCATTGAGTCTAGAGTGCCTAAAGGGGTGGGACGATCGCAAGAGCCACTTTTCTGTCTTTATCGAGAGTTCATAACTTTATAGAAGCTAAATGACGTAGCCTAGTTCATCTCAGCCATCACAGTTTTATAGCCGTAGCGTGACTCGTGGAATATTTTTGTTGGCGCGCGGAGCGCGCCCACAAAAATATCCCCGCCCTGACATTTGTAACTCTAGTTCTATAACCAAGCTTATAGCCAAGACAGGTGGAACTGAAAGCTTGGAGAGGCGCAACTCACCCATAGCAGCTAGAGCAGTCTGTATTACTTGCTTTAGCTTTCAGCCATGCGGGTAGTGCGGAAGGTGACGTTAACCCCCTCGTTAAGCTGCTCTAAGACCAACAAAGGCGTAGGTTTTGCCTTTTGATCCCAATGTATTGAAGCAATACGCCCTTGAATAGTTGGCTGCCAGTGATCATCTGTTTCCTGGCTCATAAATTTATGCATACAGTCAATGATTTGACTGATCGTGGCCGAAGTTGGCTGAGTTGGCAACTTCATCAACTTAATTTGAATACGGAATAAAACTCGTCGATTGCCTTTGGGCAAGCCTGAAGGATCATACTCAACATCAAAAACCTCATCGACCTGTCGGCCGCTGCTGGCAATGCCCACTAAGCCTTGTTCGGCTTGCGATGGGCGAAGCGCGATCGATATTTTTTCCTTCACTCGAATCTTAATTTGATTCAAGATAATGAAGTGAAATTGCTCTTCTTCCATCCGCATTCTTAAATAATCCAGGTTAAATTCACGCGAGTGAATTAGATCTGGATTTTTTTCCATCTTGCCAATCGTATTGAGCGCCAGCTTCAGCTTTTTTTGCAGCTCTCGATTTTTAAATTCTTCAAAACGAGTCTGTTTCTTGAGCTGGGCGATTTTTACTTTTGTAAAGACTGCCAAGCCCACCAGGAGAATTGCCAAAACCCCTGATGAAACCATTCCTATTTGCTGAGGCGTGAAAGCGTCTGGTTTAGCAGGTTTTGAGGTTTGAGCCAACCAGGGTTCGACGAGAACGATCGGGGCTGACATAACAGTTTGCCGAGAGAGATTAAGTGTCTAGACTGTAGTGTCTAATCTACGTAGTTTTAGAATGCCCTGCGAGTTACAAATTGCACCACAAAAATCTGTGACTTGGTCGGTAGACTCTAGGATCGCATAGCAGCCTCTAGAATCACGCAATAGCCTCTACGTTAAACCATTACAGGTTAATCGGTCGGAAATCAGGAGGAGTCAGGCAAGAAATTAAACTTTGCAAGGTTAGAGCGATCGCCCAGCCTAAATTTTCCAGCGCACTCGATAAGGAGAGGCATCTAGATAACAAAGATAAGGCGCTTGGGCATACCGCCCTAATCCTCCCGTCCAAATTGGATCTAGAGCCAGATAAATCTGATTGCCTGTTAGCCCTTCACAGTAAAACTCGATCGCATCGCCAATATGGTGAGTCTGGTGAGCTTTTTGGAGTAGGCGATTCTCCATCGGAGCAAAATCAGCGCTTCCAGCCGAAAAGTCTGCCTGAGAACTGGCCTCAGGACAGTACCATTTTGTGATCCGGAGCGGCCGACCGAGGCGATCGGCGGCCTGCTGAGCCAGCTGAGCAATGCGGACGATCGCCTCGACTGTTTCAGGATGCTTGGGGAGATAGGCTCCGCCCCGAGTGGCTTCTGCCCAAGTCGAACTGCCATTGGGCAAGATAGGAGCATGGATCTGGAGATTATCGGGCGTCCAGCGATCGGGACGTGACCCAGCAGCAATGGGTTCAGGGCTGGGAGGGGCATCGGTGCCGCGCTGAGGATGCTCTAGACGAATCACATCATCTAGCAAAGCCTGAATGGCTCGATCGCGTCCTTCTAGCCCTCGCCAAAGCTGCACAAGACGAATTAAAGCTTCCCGTTGGCGATCGCTGGCGTGATAGGTTGCCGGAACCCGTTTGATGAAGTCTAACAGCGCTCGGTCAAGCTGAGCCGCTGCGTTAATTAGGGCATTGCGATCGGGATTGCTGGCCGTCAGCACGCGAGAATCTACGCCCAGATCTTTAAGCGCGGCTCCCCGCGAATCGAGGTCTTGCCACAGACGAAAGGTTTCTGTCATGGCATTGCGCTGATCACCCTTGCCTTGATACTGCTGGGGCAACCGCTGGGCAAAGGCAATCAGTGCCGGATCGATAATACTGATATCTGTTTCTGGGGAAGTGTTGCTTTGCAGCGAGGCGATCGCTGCTTCCCGACTGTCTAGCCTGCGCCAAAGCTGAACCATACGCAGCAACGCCTCTCGCTGGTGCGGATAGCCAGCATAGAAAGGAGGAAGCTGCTGAATATACTGAACCAGCGCCCGATCGAGTGTCGTTTCATCTAGGCTGGCGAGGTCTAGGGCAGTTTCATTAACACGCAAGAGGGAGGCGATCGCTGCTTCCAGAGTATTGAGCTTTCGCCAAATTCGCACGGCCTCCAAAAAAGCTTGACGCTGATGGGACAGCCCCATGTAGTAGCGAGGAATAGGCTCTGTGAGTTGAATTAGCGCTGCATCGAGAAACGCTTGCTGGGGAGGCAACCCGATCGCTGCACCATCTTGGGCAGCATCCTCTCTGTAAGCTTGCAGCAATGCGGGCAAGTCAGCAGATTCCAATCGGGTTGCCATCAAATCGCTAACGGGAGGGCTGTAGCCGTTGGCAATGGCCTGAAGAAAGCGATCGCTATAGCGTCCGGCATCCACATCCCAAATCTCAGAGCCTTTCCAGCCTTGGGCGGTCAGGCGATCGGTGATGCTGCGAATTGTGTTGGCTGCATACTGAACTTGTGCCCCAAAGCTGTTGACTTGCTCTAGGGCAATCCGGTTGGCGGGGGAGATGCCTAACCCTACCTCGCCATCGCTGAGAGCAGGGCGACGGTGAACCTGATAGAGTGCTGCCAAGAGAGGCTTGTGAATGCCTGCTCGTGCCGCCTCACTTAAATAATGGTGGTTGCGCTGATCGGCGCTGAGTCCTGCCATAGCTAGCCTTACGTTTAACTGTCCTGAATCTTGATCCTGACAATATCCTTGTCCTGATAAATGGTAGATGGAATTTGCCGATTCAGTACGAATGTCTTTAGTATTGCCTCATCTGGATAGGATCAACAGATCAAAAAAATCAGGATTGTGTAGCGCGTACCACACAATCCTCAAAGCCGGATTTCAAAGGTGCAATGAGCCTTTGAAATCCGGCTTCTGAAAAAAATAAGAATGATTAGCTAGCCCAACGCTTTTAACATCACTCGCTCTACCCCTTCAACAGTTTTAGACAGAGGAAAGCGATCGCCCACATGATCTCGACAGCGCTGCCGCAGTTTTATATCTTGGCTTTGCCAGCTCAAGGTATGCCGGAGCTTTGCCGCCAAATCTTCTGCATTTCCAGGCTGAAACAGCCCCTGAGCAAATTCGCCAGACAGCACTTCTGGGATGCCGCCCACTCGGCTAGCAACAACTGGCACGCCGCAGGCCATAGCCTCCAGAATGGTTCGCCCAAAAGGTTCTGCCCAGAGGCTAGGCAAGACTGCCACATGGCTAGCGTGATAAATCTTCGCAGGAGAGGACACATGCCCCAAAAAGCTGACATTTGATCCAATGCCAAGCTGCTGGGCAAGCTGCACCAGAAAGTCTTGATAGCGCGCGTTTTGAATCAGGGGTTTTCCAGCAATGAGCAGATGCAGGTGCGGATCTTCCAATTTGAGTAAGGCGATCGCTTTCAGTAAAGTTTCTACCCCTTTCACCTTGTCTAGCCGTCCTACATAGGCAATTACGGGGGCAATTATTGGGGCAATCACTGGACTGGCTGAGATCAGAGGCTGAGGTGGAGCGATCGCTCCACCAAGGTGAGGCTGAGTTTTTTCTTGAAACTTGTCTAAATCAATCCCGTTATACACCGTGTTGAACTTTTGATTGGAGAACCCGGCGGCAATCCAATCCTGCTGTGTTTGCTGTGAAATTGCAATCAGCTGTTTTGCCCCCCAAAGCCCTAATCTCGATTGAACTCCTAACGTTGTCGGCGGAGGCAAACGCAAATGGCACACAAAGGGAATGGCTTTGAGGCAGGCGAGTCCATAACCAAAAAAGCTCTCTTGATATTGATTGCAATACACCAGGCTTTGCGATTCAGTCGCAATGGCCTGGGCGGCTTGATGCAAACTTGAAACGAATTGAGGCAGATTCTTAGCGTTCAGCTTGTATTCATCTATACAAGTTATGTCTGAACAAAAGCTTTGATAGTGCTGAAGTAAATCACCTGATTTTTTATAGAGAAGGCTGATACGATGTCCTCGTCGATGCAATCCTTGGCAAATATCGATCAAGCTTAGCTCTTGCCCTCCTCGATGGGAAGATGGCTCATTTTCTAAAACGATTAGATGCATGATATGAAACTTTAGGCGAGGGTTAAAACTTATTTAATAAAAAGCCTTTTCGCCATAGATAAAATGGACTGATCAGACTTCCCAGAAAGAGCTGCATCTCGCAAGCAGCAGCCAAATCAGTTTGCAGTTTCGATCGATACTTTAGATAGTGCAGAAGGCTTTTACGCAGATCATTCACGAGATAGGCAACTAGAAAGAACGGCCTTTGCCAAGACTTGACGCTTAACATGCGCGTCACATGCCGACTGAGGCCAATACTCTTAAAAAAAGGCAATAAATAGGAGCTTTCTAATCGCCAAGATGGAATTTTATGGGCAATCTTCATGGTGGGATTGTGCCAAATCTCCCAGGGCGATCGCTGAATATAACTCAACGCTTCTAGATCTTCACCACAGTGATTACCATCCGATCGCTGAAACTTTAATTTCATTAAGATGCCCTCTTCGGGCACATGATCTAACCATACCTGTTTACGCACGACCAACCCTGCTGCGGGTGGCAACACACCTTTTATGGATGCATAGCGGCTTGGCTTTTCACCCCGTTCTGTAATGGCTAAAAACGGTAGAATTCGCTGCAAATTTTGGGGCGGATTACTTTCAAACTCTCCCCGAATGTGGCTACCATATGCCCCTGCTTTAGGATGTTTTTGGGCAAATTTATAGGCTTGATTTAACCAATCTTCATTGGGAAGATTATCATCATCTAAAAAACCAACCAGGGGGCTTTGTGCCGATTGAATCGCAACCTGGCGCGCATATCCTGCCCCTTGCCGTGAAGCCTTGAGGTAGCGAATGGATACCGGAAAATGGGATTGAAAAGCTTGGATCACTTCTGGAGTGCGATCGCTACTGTTGTTATCTACAATCAAAATTTCCCATTGCAGCTCTGCCGGATTGAGTTGCGATCGAAGCTGTTCTAGCACCTCAGGCAGGCGATGCTCTCCGTTGTAAGTGGGAATGGCGATGGTAAAGTCCATCTGATACTCTTCACCTCTGCGTTACTCTTCACCTCTGCATGAGAAGCAATGCGCTTTTATGCAGGCAAGCCATCTTGCGCTTCTAGTGTTCCCATCGCCCAGGGTAAAGGCAACAGCAATTCAGGCGATACGCGATTCAGGCAATACCAAGCTGACTCCTAAATTTAGGGATGAAGTTACAAGGCTTCAGATTTCTTCAAAGATTATTACGATTCATCTAGGGACGGCTTGAAATTTGAACCGATATGTGTAGGTTTCAGGAGCTTTTCATCTTTGCTCGGTGGCTAAACTCTGGTGTGGATGAGGAAAACTATTACGAAATGTTGCAGACAGCTCAAGAGTGGGAGCTTAATGCCCGAGAATTATCCTCGGAGATGGTTAAACAAAGACTATCTACGGTAAAGCCCTACAGCCGAAAGTTCGGTCAAGCAAAGACTGAGCGACTCGTTGCGGTATGGTTTTGCCCATAAAACAAATCGGTTACATCTTGCTTTTCGGAGGAATCCATCAATGAGTATTGTCACGAAGTCAATCGTGAATGCGGATGCTGAGGCTCGCTATCTCAGCCCCGGCGAACTGGATCGGATCAAGGGTTTTGTTACCTCTGGTGAGCGTCGTCTGCGGATTGCTCAAGTTCTCACAGAATCTCGCGAGCGCATTGTGAAGCAAGCTGGCGATCAGCTTTTCCAAAAGCGCCCTGATGTGGTTTCTCCTGGCGGCAACGCTTACGGCGAAGAAATGACCGCAACCTGCCTGCGCGACATGGACTACTATCTGCGTCTGATCACTTACGGAGTGGTTTCTGGCGACATCACCCCTATCGAAGAAATCGGTATCGTGGGCGTTCGCGAAATGTACAAGTCTCTGGGTACCCCCATTGAGGCTGTGGCAGAAGGCGTTCGCGCTATGAAGAGCGTGGCAGCTTCCCTGCTATCTGGCGAAGATGCTTCTGAAGCAGGCACCTACTTCGACTACGTTATCGGTGCTATGCAGTAAGAGCGCTGAGTCAGCGCTGAGTTAACTGCTCAGCTCAAAGCTTAGAACTTTCTCAATTGCCCGATAGACATCAACGCATTTTTTAAGGAAGCAAAATCATGCAAGACGCAATTACTGCTGTAATCAACTCTGCCGACGTTCAGGGCAAGTACCTGGATGTGGCTGCTCTAGAGAAGCTGAAGGGCTATTTTTCTAGCGGCGAACTGCGCGTTCGTGCAGCGACCACCATCAGCGCCAACTCGGCGGCGATCGTCAAAGAAGCTGTGGCTAAGTCCCTGCTGTACTCTGACATCACTCGTCCCGGTGGCAACATGTACACCACCCGTCGCTATGCAGCCTGCATTCGTGACCTCGACTACTACCTGCGCTACTCCACCTATGCCATGTTGGCTGGCGATCCTTCCATCCTCGATGAGCGCGTGCTCAACGGCTTGAAGGAAACCTACAACTCCTTGGGCGTACCTGTTGCAGCAACGGTGCAAGCTATCCAAGCCATCAAAGAAGTAACCGCCAGCTTGGTGGGTGCTGATGCAGGCAAGGAAATGGGCGTTTATCTCGACTACATCTGCTCTGGCTTGAGCTAATCTGGTTTGGGCTAGTCTGTTCTGAGCCAAAACTTAAAAGTTAGAGCTTGAGTCTCATAACTTCTTTCGGTCTGGGCAGTTTGGTGTGAGTGCTAGGGGGTCAACGGCAGCCAAAGGTTCGCTGTGACGGTCTAGGATTGACATTAGACTCCCAGACTTGCAGTAATTACCTAAATTTTTCTAGGTTCAGTCTCTAGATTTAATCAAAATTTTCCAGTTTACACGGGAGCGTTATAGCCCATGCGGATGTTCAAAATTACAGCCTGTGTTCCTAGCCAGACTCGGATTCGTACCCAGCGGGAACTGCAAAATACCTACTTCACCAAGCTGGTTCCTTACGACAACTGGTTTAAGGAGCAGCAGCGCATCATGAAAATGGGTGGCAAAATTGTCAAAGTTGAGCTGGCAACCGGTAAACCAGGCGCAAACACTGGCCTACTGTAAGATCTACCTCTGCAAGATCGAGAGGATCTCACTTTAGATCTTCAGCGTTAATGAACCTAATCTAGGGGTCTATTATTTTTTATTTGGGGATAATTCCTGGGTAAAAAATAACAGGTCCCTAGCTGCTTTTTTAGCTCTCGTTTTTTTGCAGTTTTTTGTTGCAATAAATTTAGGTTTAAATTGAGGCGACCTGCGTTAGTCTATTTAGGCTTTCGATCGCCCCCTTATTCCCAAGTCATCGAGCTGTGAAACTGCGCCATTTTGTCCCCTTCTTTGATACTTCGACGCAAGACTGGTCGGCTGAAGCCCGATTCTTGCGCTGGCTGACCTTTCTCTGGATTTTTGTTGGGCTGGTGGTGATGTTTTCAGCGTCTTACCCGATCGCTGACAAAGAATGGGGAGATGGTCTTTACTATTTCAAAGTGCAAATTGCCTGGATTTGCATAGGGCTAGTGGGGTTCAACATCCTCGTCCATGCGCCTTTAAAGTACGCTTTAGGCTTTGCCGATTGGGGCGTTTTGCTGCTGCTGGGGCTAATTCTGCTAACGCTGCTGCCTGGGTTGGGCACCTCTGTCAATGGCGCAACGCGCTGGCTCGTCATTGGCCCTGTCGGCATTCAGCCCTCTGAGCTGATTAAACCTTTTCTGGTTCTGCAATCTGCCCGTATCTTTGGGCAATGGGAGCGCTTAGGCTTGACAGTTCGGCTGACTTGGCTAGGAATTTTTGTTGTCACGTTGGCCGGAATCTTGCTGCAACCTAATCTGAGTACCGCTGCGCTTTGCGGCATGATGCTCTGGTTGATTGCTCTGGCGTCAGGACTCCCCTTTACCTATTTGGGCAGTGCCGCAGGCGTAGGCTTGTTGGCAGCGGTCGTGAGCGTCAGTCTCAAGTCTTACCAACGGCGACGTCTGATTTCTTTTTTAAATCCTTGGGCAGATCCCAGACAAGATGGCTATCAGTTGATTCAAAGTTTGTTGGCGATCGGTTCAGGTGGCTTCCTAGGCAAAGGGTTCGGACTCTCTCAGCAAAAGCTGTTTTATTTGCCGATTCAGTATACAGATTTTATTTTTGCGGTTTTTGCCGAAGAATTTGGATTTGTCGGATGCCTGCTGTTGATGTCGATGCTAGTGGTGTACGGCACTCTGGCGCTGCGGGTAGCAGTCAAGGCCAATAACAAAGTCCATCAGCTTGTGGCGATCGGCGTGATGATTTTGATGGTAGGGCAGGCTTTGCTCAATATCGGCGTAGCAACGGGCGCGTTACCCACGACAGGGTTACCCTTTCCGCTGTTTAGCTATGGAGGCAGCTCAATGATTGCCAGTCTGTTAGCCGCAGGATTGCTGATCAGGGTTGCCCGCGAGAGCGGGGCAGAAGTCGTGTCTTTAGAGCGGTACCCCAGCGCTGAGCGCAGCAGTGGGTAATTCTTAAGCAGATTTTAAGAAAATCATGCCAGAAAATTAAGCGCTGGGTCGGCAGTGTTTCAAGTGTGGTAATAGTTTTGTAGAGGCGCTGCCATGCGCTATGGCTCCGGGTTGCCCAAACCTTGCATTCTCACCTTTATGAGTTCTCTCCTTTATCAAGTGCCTCTATGTTTCACAAAATCTTAGTTGCGATCGATCGCTCCCCTTTGGGTGAACATATCTTTGGCAAGGCGCTAGCACTGGCTAAAGCCCTAGAAGCCGAACTGATGATTCTGCATGTTCTTTCGGCGGATGAGGCAGGGAGTCCTCAGATGCCTGTATCGGCTACAGGTCTTAGGGCTAACTTGACTATGGAGGCAGCGACGTTTGAGATTTATCAAAAACAATGGCAAGATTTTGAGGCACAAGGGCTAGAGTTTTTGCAGTCGCACGCTCAGATTGCCACCGAGGCAGGAATCAAAACCGAATTTACCCAAACTCCAGGATATCCGGGGCGCGTGATTTGTGACCTTGCCAAAAATTGGCCGTCTGATCTGATTGTGGTGGGACGCAGAGGAAATTCTGGCCTAAGCGAACTGTTTTTGGGCAGCGTCAGTAACTATGTGTTGCACCATGCTCCCTGCGAAGTGCTGACGGTACATGCGCCACAGCCCTAGCTCAAGCGCTCAGCCTGTGTTTATCGAAGGATCACACACAAAATAAACCCGAATAGTTTTTTGAAAGTGCCGCGCGGAGCGCGGCACTTTCAAAAAACTATGACAGACCAACCCAACGAATCCTCTACAAAGTTGACCGGATATGGGCATAGCCATTACTCAAGTTGATGCCTTTACCGATGTGCCGTTTGCTGGCAATCCGGCGGCAGTTTGCGTTTTGCCAGAGCCAGTGAGCGATCGCTGGATGCGCAATGTCGCTCAAGAAATGAACCTGTCAGAAACAGCATTTCTGCTGAAGCAGGAGGATGGCTACAGCTTGCGCTGGTTTACCCCTGCCGTTGAGATTGATCTCTGTGGGCATGCAACGTTGGCGAGTGCCCATGTGCTCTGGTCTGAGGGTCATCTGCCGCTAGATGCAGAGGCAAGGTTTCACACGCGCAGCGGTTTACTGACTGCAAAGCATCAAGGAGCCGGAATTCAGCTTGACTTCCCAGCCAAGCCTTCCCAACAGGTTGACCTGCCACCCCGGCTGATCGAGGCGCTAGCCAACGTTGCCGTTACTGAGGTTTGGCAAAGCTCCTTGGGGTATCTGGCTGTTTTAGAATCAGAAAAGGCCGTTCGCAACCTGTCTCCCGACTTTAGCGTGATGGCCGACTTGCCAGTTCATGGGGTGATTGTCACAAGCTTGGCCGATGTCACAACAGCGTTTGACTTTGTTTCTCGCTTCTTTGCACCTCGGATGGGGATTAACGAAGATCCGGTGACAGGTTCTGCGCACTGCTGTTTAGCGCCCTTCTGGCGCGATCGCCTCCACAAGGCTGAATTTTTGGCCTATCAGGCTTCTGCCCGAGGCGGTGTGCTTAAAGTGCGCTGTGAAGGCGATCGCGTTTACCTAGAGGGGCAGGCCGTCACGGTTTTGCGCGGCGAACTGTTTTCTTAAGATCGCAAACTAACCTGCAACGGTTTTATTGAATCTATGATCCTTAAGCTGCTGTAAAGTACCGTGCAAAATCGTCAAACATGGGAATGCTAAGCCTATCTTTGTATCTATAAGCCAGTAAACCTCATAGACGTTTTCCTTAAAGTTGAGCGGCTCTCCTGTTGCAGCTTTAAGTAGACCCTCATGGGTTTGCTCACTGGAGGAAAATCGTCATGGGAGAAAAGCTCCGTATCCGCAAGCCCTTGCGCATCAGCCTGCCCGCTCTGCTGCTGACGTTTATTCTGCCGCTTGCTTTTGTGGTGTATCAACTCACGGCTGAGATCAATCAGCGAATTGAGCTGACCCAGTTTGAACTCTATGGCACGCAATACTTACGCCCTCTAGAACAGCTTCTGCAAGATGTGCCCCAGAGTCGGCGCATTGCTCAGCATTACTTCCACAAAGAAGCCTCGGCGCTGGCGCTACAGCAGCAGCGAGATCAGATCAGCCAGGATATGGCAGGGGTTGAGCAAGTAGAGCAGAGATTGGGCGATCGCCTCAAAACGGCCAAGGAATTTCAGCTCCTGCAAGAAGCTTGGCAGCATCTCAACATTGAGCTATCTCGCCAAATTGCAGAGCAAAATTTCAGCACCACGAGCCGAGCAGCGATCGAAGATTTGCATACGAAGTTCATTGTCAGGACACGAGAACTCATTTCTCAGGTGGGCGACACTTCTACTCTCATCCTCGACCCCGACCTAGACAGCTACTATTTGATGGATGCAATTCTGCTGAAGCTGCCTGAAGCTCAAGAACTGCTGGCAAACCTGCGGCTATCGGGCGAAGATATTCTGCGTCAACAGGTGCTGATCCCCGAAGAGAGGGGACGGCTGATCATGCAAATTGGCGTGACGCAAGCCAACAGTGATGCCACGCGCAAAGGCATGAATGTCGCGTTTAATAACAATCCTGCTCGCAATCTGCGATTGATTTTGCAGATGCCTCTACGAAATACGCTGTCGGCAACCCAGAGATTTCTCAGCTGGATGAAAATGTTGGCCGAAAGCGAAACGCTCCCCCCCAATGGTTCTATGGCGGAGTTCGATCGCAAAGCATCAGAAGCGCTAAAAAGCAGCTTTGACCTCTGGCCACAGACCGTTAAGGCGCTAGATGGTCTCTTAGAGGCGCGGATCGATCGCTTCCGGCAAAAAATTTATCTCATCGAAATTTTTACGCTGGTCGTGGCGGTGGCAATTAGCTATGTCTTCATCATCTTGAATCGTAACCTGAACGCAAAGCGCAGAGCCGATCGCCGCTTAAGCGCCCAGTATGCCGCCACCCGCGCGCTAGCGGAATCTTTGACGCTCTCAGACGCTGCTCCCGCCATTCTCCAGGCCATTTGCGGCAGCATGAACTGGGATTGGGGCGAAGTTTGGCAGCTCAAAGCCGAAACGCTCCATCGCATGGAATTTTGGGGTCAGCCTGCGCTGGCGATCGATTCAGAGCAGCGCTTTCTGCAAGACTTAGCCAGCCAGGTTTGGCAAACCGGAGAGCCAGGTTGGATCACCCATCTTGACCAAGCTCATGGGGGAGAGCAGGATGATCGATCTGGGGCGGCTCTGCCTAAGAACATTCAATCCGCCTGGGGATTTCCCATCTGCAATAGCGATCGCGTGATTGGCGTCATGATATTTTTGGGTCGCCAAACGCAGCCGCCTGATGCGGACTTGTTAAAGATGATGGCGGCGATCGGCAGCCAAATGGGGCAATTTATCTATCGGCAAGCCACCGAAGAAGCCCTGCGCCAGGGCGAAGAACTGCGGCGGATGGCGCTGAGCGCTGCTTCTATGGGAGCGTGGGATTGGGATATTGTCACGGGCGAAGAGTATTGGTCAACTGAGGTGGAGAGCCTGTTTGGCCTAGCACCTGGCACCTTTGGCGGCAGCTATGATGAGTTTTTTCAATATGTCCACCCTGACGATCGCCTGCTGGTGCTAAATGCCCAGGAGCAGGCTATCCAAGAGGACAAAGCCTACATGCCCGAATATCGAATCCTTCGCCCTGACGGCAGCCTGCGCTGGGTGACGAGCCGGGGCAAAGTGATGCGAGATAACTACGGCAAGGCGTTGCGGTTCTCAGGGGTGACGATGGACATTACCGAGCGCAAGCAGGCCGAAGCCGACATTCGGGAACGGGAGGAGCGGTTTCGATCGCTGTTAGCCAATATTTCAGGAGCCGTCTATCGCTGCAACTACGATGAAGACTGGTCGATGGAGTTTATTAGCCAGCCGATTCAGGAAATTACGGGCTATGCGGCCACTGCTTTTACCCATAGTCAATCGCCCTCTTTTGCAGAAATCATCTATCCCGCAGATGAGGGCAGAATTCGACAAGAAGTTGAGCAAGCGATCGCCAAAAAACGTCCCTATGAGCTGGAATATCGCATTCGTCACGCAGACGGCAGCTTGCGCTGGGTCTATGAAAAAGGCCAGGGCATTTTTAACGGCGAAGACGAACTCACCTGGCTGGATGGTGTCATTTTTGATATCTCCGATCGCAAACATTCTGAAGAGCGGATGCATCTTTTGGAATCTGTAGTGGTCAACACCAATGATGCTGTGGTGATTTTTCAGGCCAGCCCCAGCCAACCCACTGATCTGAAAGTCATCTATGTCAATCAAGCCTTTACTCAGATTACAGGTTATGAACCCGATGAGGTAGTCGGCAAAACAACCGACCTTTTGTATGGAACCAAGACCGATCGGGCAGAACTGAGGCGAGTCCGAACGGCGATCGCTCACCATGAAGCCGTAAACACTGAGCTGGTGAAATACCGCAAGGACGGCTCTGAGTTTTGGCTAGAGTTTGAGATGGTGCCGATCGCCCAGAAGCAAGGGTGCCCCAGGCACTGGATCTCGGTGCAGCGCGATGTGAGCGATCGCAAGTACGCCGAAGAGTCGCTGCTGAGGGGCAAAGAGGCCGCCGAAGAGGCCAATCGCGCCAAGAGCCAGTTTTTAGCCAACATGAGTCATGAACTGCGCACGCCTCTCAATGCCATTATTGGCTACAGCGAAATTCTGCAAGAAGACGCAGAAGATTTAGGCTACGAAGACATGGTGCCCGATCTGGAAAAAATTCGGGGAGCAGGCAAACATCTGCTGGGGTTGATCAACGACATCCTCGATATTTCCAAGATTGAAGCAGGCAAGATGGATCTGTATCTAGAAACCTTTGATCTAGAGCAGGTCATTTTTGAAGTTGAAAACACGATTCAGCCTCTGGTTCAGAAAAACCACAACAGGCTAGAAATCGTGCGATCGGGCAATCTCGGCCTCATGCATGCTGACCTCACCAAGCTGCGCCAATCCCTATTTAACTTACTTAGCAACGCAGCCAAATTTACCGAAGCAGGCACCATTACGCTGACGGTTGAGCGGCATCACACCGATTGGGTGAACTTCAAAGTTGCCGATACGGGCATTGGCATGAGCCTAGAGCAAATGGACAAAGTCTTCCAGGCGTTTACCCAGGCAGATGCCTCAACGACGCGCAAGTACGGCGGCACAGGACTGGGGTTGGCCATCAGCCGTCATTTCTGTCAGATGATGGGCGGCGATATTACCGTCAGCAGCGAGGTCGGTAAAGGGTCTGCCTTCACTATTTGTCTGCCGTCACAGGTGGTCGATCGCGCCCTCACCCCTTTCCCTGAAGTGCAAAACACGGCTGAACTCACCCCCGAAGCCGATCGCCTCAGCCATGCCCACATGGGCACCATTCTGGTAATTGATGATGATTTGTCAGTCCGAGATCTAATGGTGCGCTATCTTGTCAAGGAAGGCTTTCGGGTAGAAACGGCAGCTACCGGAGATGAAGGTCTAGCGCTGGCAGAAACGCTTCATCCCGATGCCATCACCCTAGATGTGTTGCTGCCCCATATGAACGGCTGGGAGGTGCTGGCTTCCCTCAAAGCGAACCCAGCCCTCGCCGATATTCCCGTGATTGTCATGAGCATGGTCGATGACAAAAATCTGGGCTTTACCCTGGGCGCAGCAGATTATTTGACCAAACCCGTAGACTATAAGCGGCTAACGCGTTTGTTGGATCAATACTGTCCGCAAGATCGCCTCTCAGGAGATGGTGATCGCCCCACTGTTTTGGTCGCAGAAGACGACATCGCCACGCGAGATATGTTTCGCAAAATGCTGGAGAGAGAAGGCTGGCAGGTAATTGAGGCAGAAAATGGTCGGGTGGCGCTGGAAAAACTTGAAGCGGGTCAGCCTGATTTAGTGCTGCTCGATCTGATGATGCCTGAAATTGATGGGTTTCAGTTCCTCAACGCGCTACGTCAAAAACCCCAGTGGCGATCGCTCCCCATCATTGTAGTTACGGCAATGGATTTGACACCAGGCGATCGACTGCGGCTCAATGGCTATGTCGAGCAGATCCTGCAAAAAGGAGCCTATTGCCGAGATGACTTGCTGCGCGAAGTGCGGGATCTGGTCATGCGCTGGACAGCAAACAGCCAACACCGCTCTGTTTTTTAATACCTAATTAAGGCTACTCTCAGGTTCGGTGTTTAGTGTAAGCATGATTAGCAAAGGTTCTCTATCCGGCTCATCCCACAGAGAACAACCTGCCTAGCCCCTAGACACAACTCAAACCTGGAGAATTTATGAACTGGAAAACTCTTTCTCTAAGCACAAGCTTGACCCTTTCAGCCGTTCTGCTGGGTTATTCCTCTGTTCCTGCGGGCGCTCAAACCGCTCCGAGTTCGGGCAGCATGATGCAGCATTCAGGGGCAAGCAACTGCGATGCCAAAGGCTCTGCTATGTCCGGTGATGCCATGAGTGGATCTATGAGCAACGACGCCAGCGGCTCTGCTATGTCTGG
This sequence comes from Coleofasciculaceae cyanobacterium, assembly GCA_036703255.1. Lineage (GTDB taxonomy): Bacteria > Cyanobacteriota > Cyanobacteriia > Elainellales > Elainellaceae > Drouetiella. Next base: position 119,219 of record DATNPL010000222.1, on the reverse strand, counting down.
TGATGCCATGAGCGGTAGTGCCATGAGCGGTGACGCTATGAGTGGATCTATGAGCGGTGACGCCATGAGCGGTGACGCTATGAGTGGATCTATGAGCGGCGATGCGATGGCATCAGGAGCAATGGGGGGGTGTAATGCCCCCAGCGGTGCAACACCCAACTCAACAGGCGCGCGCTAAGTTCGATCGCCCTCTTGTGTGCTGTTGATTTTTTGTGAAGGGGTGCGCCGCTCTCAAAAAGTCAACAGTAGTGTCGTGCCAGAAATCTGCGTAGGCGAAATTGCCGTGCGGATTGCTCGGCTTCCTAGACGATCGGATTGAGCGCCGTCAGGCTTATGACTCTCTCGCTGGATCATCGGTTGCAACCCTGGCATTTGCCTTAAATTAAGCTATGAAAAAAATAATTAAGCTATGAAAAAAAGATACTTTCTACAGGTTGGTGCGGCCGCCATTGGGTCTATTGCCCTATCGCGCTATCTGTCTTTGGGTTCACAGGCTCAGTCCTTGCCTAACAGCAGCTTTGAAACCGCAAAATTTGAAATCGCAAAAACAGAGGATGAGTGGCGCAGCCTCTTAACGCCTGAGCAGTTCAATGTTCTGCGGCAGCAGGGGACAGAATATCCTTATAGCAGTCCTCTCTCTGAGCAATATGCAGAAGGCCGCTACGATTGCGCCGGGTGCAATTTACCCTTGTTCACTTCAGAGACGAAGTTTCACAGTGGCACAGGTTGGCCGAGCTTTTATGCCCCGATCGCCAACGGAGTAGCAACTTCTGAAGACACATCTCTGTTGATGACCCGAACAGAGGTGCATTGCCGTCGCTGCGGTGGGCATCTGGGTCATGTGTTTGATGACGGGCCACAGCCTACGGGCAAGCGCTACTGCATCAACGGCGTTGCCCTAAAGTTTGTGGCCGCCTGAGCCGGAAAACAAGGCCACACGTTGCATTCGGTATGCATTCAGTGCGGCTTGAGCAGGGCTGAATCGATATAACTATTTCTATGAGGACTCATCACTATGGCACTTCCTAACGCTTCTCGGCATCTCTTGCGTAATCTCTCTTTGTTCTCACTAGCGGCTCTAGCGATCGCCACTGTGCAAATGACTCTGCCAGGTCGTGCTACCGATGCGGCTACGGTGCAGACCTTACCCGACCCGGCCGTCGATCTACCGACCTCGGCAGGGCTGCAAACTGTGGTGCTAGCAGGCGGCTGCTTCTGGGGAGTAGAAGCTGTTTTTGAACATGTCAAAGGAGTTTCTGAGGTTGTGTCTGGCTACTCCGGTGGCGATGCCCGCAGCGCCAATTACCCAATGGTTAGCTTTGGCGGCACCGATCATGCTGAGGCGGTCAAAATCACCTACGATCCGGCGCAGGTTTCCTATGGGCAACTCTTGAAAATCTACTTTTTGGTGGCACACAACCCGACTGAGCTAAATCGGCAAGGGCCTGACATAGGCACACAGTACCGCTCAGCTATCTTTTTTGCCAACGATGCGCAAAAGCGGGTGGCGCAGGCTTATATTGATCAACTCAGTCAAGCTCAAAGCTTTCCCGAACCGATCGTGACGCAACTTAGCCCGCTCAATGCTTTTTACGCCGCAGAGGATTATCACCAGAACTTCATCGATCGCAATCCAGATTATCCTTATGTAGTGATGCATGATTTGCCTAAGCTAGAGCAGTTGCGCAAGCAGTTTCCCGATTTGTACAAGAACTCGTCACCAAGTCTTTAATGAGTCGTTAATGAAGCAGATTAGCCGATTGAGGCAATCGATCGCGCAGGGCGGATGGCGGTATCTCAATCCCACTTCGCTACAGTTTCGCTTGACCAGCGAAATCGCTATTCTCTCAGTGCTTTCGCTGGGTAGTGTGGGTCTATGGACGGGCTGGAAGATGCAGCAGATCTTAATTGCAACCCATCAGCAGAACGTAGAGTACATTGCCGCTCGTTTTCCGCGAGATGTTGAGCTGTACAGTGAAATGCTGTCTGTAAAAACGGGGTTGCAGAAGACGATTAACAATGTGTCAAACCCTAGCTTGTTGATTTGGGTTAAAGGGCAAGACAGCCAGATCTTGGCGCAGTCAGATAGCCTCAGAGCCGAGTCGGCAGCCAACACAGCCGCTCTGATGTCTCTAGCAGAAATGCCCAGCCAGCCGCAGGTCTACAGCATTGGCGATCGCTATGTCGTTTTGCGGGGCAGTTCGCTCACCGTGAAAAACAAGCTTTTGGGCAATGTCTACATCGCTCAAGATGTTACAGCCAACCAGCAACAGTTAATTTCGGCTTTGCAGGGGCTACTGCTCGTTTCGGCTTTGGCGATCGCCCTGACCCTAACGGCCATTACGCTCCGCATCCGGCGATCGCTGCGCCCTTTACAGGAAATGAGCCAGATTGCAGGTGCGATTTCGGCTGAAGATTTGAGTTCGGCGCAGTTGCCGCTCAATCGCGCACCCAGCGAGGTGAAAGAGCTAGCTGAAACCTTTAACTTAATGCTGTCTCGCCTGTCTAGCGCCTGGGAAAATCAGCGCCAGTTTGTCGGCAACGTTTCCCATGAGCTACGCACGCCCTTGACGATTGTGCATGGCTATCTGCAAAGCGTGCTGCGCCGCAGTACCAACTTAAGTGCTTACCAGCAAGAAGCTTTGGAAACGGCCTCGGCAGAAGCCGATCGCACTGTTCGGATGCTGGAAGACTTACTGGATTTAGCGCGTGCCGATCATGGGCATCTCTACTTTCGCCAAGAGGCCGTGTTGCTGAGCGCTCTAGTAGTTGAGGTGGCCGAGATGACCCAAAGGGTGAGTAACCGCCAAATTACCGTCACGGCTCCTAGCTGTGAAATTCGGGTGCAGGGCGATCGCGATCGGCTCCAGCAAGTTCTGATTAACCTGGTGGACAATGCCATCAAATATTCTGCCCCCGATCAGCCTGTCGATCTGATTTTGGAGCAGAACGAACAGCAGGTAATGGTGCATGTGCGCGATCGGGGGGTGGGCATTTCGCTCCAGCATCAAAATCGAATTTTTGAGCGGTTTTATCGCGTCGATGAAACTATGACGCGATCGAGGGATGGAACAGGGCTGGGGTTGGCCATTGCCAAAGGTCTGATTGAAAGCATGGCGGGCTACATTACCCTACGCTCTAAGCCTGCTGAAGGCAGCATTTTTACCGTTAACCTACCGCTGTGGAAGCCCTTGCCATGACTGCTCATATTCTCTTAGTAGAAGATGACCTGAAGCTGGCGCGGCTGGTAGAGGCTGAGTTAGGATTTGAGGGCTACCGCGTCACCGTTGCCCATAGCGGACTAGACGGATTGACGATCGCCCGTGAAATGCAGCCTGACCTGCTAATTTTGGACTGGATGCTACCCGAGTTGCCGGGGATTGAAATCTGCCGTCGCCTCAGAACCACTGGAAATCTGGTGCCTGTGATTATGCTGACTGCAAAGGATGAAGTGAGCGATCGCGTTGCCGGACTGGATGCCGGAGCCGATGACTATCTCACCAAGCCCTTCAGCTTAGAGGAGCTATTGGCTAGAGTGCGGGCAAACCTGCGCCGCGCCTATCCTGAGACGGCCGACCTCTTGCAGTTTGAAAACTTGACTTTGGACTGTCAAAGCCGTGAGGTGCATCGGGGCGGGCAGCGCCTTGAGTTAACGGCTAAGGAATTTGACTTATTGGAATATCTCTTGCGGCATCCGCGCCAGGTGATGACGCGAGATCAGCTTCTAGAGAAGGTTTGGGGCTACGACTTCCTGGGAGATTCTAATATTATTGAGGTTTACATTCGCTATTTGCGCGTCAAGCTAGAAGCAAACAACGAAAAGCGTTTAGTTCACACCGTGCGTGGCGTGGGCTATGTGCTGCGAGATTATGCCTAACAAACGCTTTAGTGCGATGGGTCGCACGGCGACCCATCGCACTAAAGCGTTTGTTTGCCTTCTGTCGAGGGGTTAGGCAGCGTCTTGGGATCGATCGCCGCATCGATCGCATCCAACAGCGACAGGTCAAGCGTATCGGGCGGAAAATCGGCTGGAGCTGCTGGGGGAGCCATACTAGGCGGAACCCCTTCTATCACTTCAGGAACTTCAGAAACTCCAGGGACTTCAGCCGCTTCGGTATCCGCTTCGGCGATCGCAACCTCATCGGCTTTTGGCAGCCCCGGAAAGAATTCCTTAATGCCGCGAATCGGTAGGTTTGCAGTCAATATAGTGGTGCGCTGATCATTTTCTAGCGAGAACTCCGAATGTTCAGGATCAATTTCTACATAGCGCGACACAACCTCTAAAATTTCCTGCCGCATTTTTTCCACAACCGCCGGAGATAGCTCCGTGCGATCATGCGCCAAGAGAATTTGTAGGCGACGTTTGACTGTCTCACGGCTGGTCTTTGGCGTCGTCCCGCGTGAGAAAAGTCGATCGAGGAGTTCTTGCAACATGGGCGGACATCTGAGCGGCATGGACAGGAGAACGGCGAGGGAATAAAGAACGGAACTAAACGGCAGCTATTCAGTAGGACGGAAAAGGCGACGGAGCCGTGCCAGAAAATCGTCGGCAGGCGGGGTCAAATCGAGAAACGGCACAGTCTCACCCTCTAGACGACGCACAATATTTTGCAGTGCCTGACCTGCCAAACCTCGCTGGCTGGCGTCAGCCGCTAAAACTAAAGGTTCCCCCCGGTTGGTAGAGACAATCACCTTTTCGTCATCGGGGATCACCCCAATCAAAGGAATCGCCAAAATTTCTTGGACATCTTTCACCGACATCATTTTGTCTTGCGCCACCATCGCAGGCTTGATGCGGTTGATGATCAAATGGGCATTGCGGATACCGTTGGCTTCTAGCAGTCCTACAATTCGATCGGCATCTCGCACGGCAGAAATTTCGGGTGTGGTCACAACCAGGGCTTCTTTGGCAGGGGCGATCGCATTCAGGAATCCCATCTCAATTCCCGCCGGACTATCTACCAAAATGTAGCTAAAGACTTTCGTGAGGGCATTCACCAGCTTCCTCATCTGGTCAGGCGAAACAGAATCTTTCGTTCGATTTTGAGCGGCGGGCAGCAGCACCAAGTTGGGCTGGCGCTTGTCTCGCACCAGAGCCTGCTCTAGCCGACATTCGCCTGCCAGCACCTCCACTGCCGTGTAGACAATGCGGTTCTCTAGCCCTAGCAGCAAATCCAGGTTGCGTAGCCCAAAGTCGGCATCGACCACCGCAACCTTGTGACCGCGTTGGGCAAGCGCCATTCCCAGATTAGCGGTACAGGTAGTTTTGCCCACCCCACCCTTGCCAGACGTAACAACAATAATGCGACTCATGCGTTGCTGAAATGAATTATGCAGTAGTGGACTGAACTATAGCTTGAGATGAGGATTTTGAAACAGGCGATCGCGCTTTTTACATAGATTTATATACATCTTCGCAGTTTGTCAGGATAGAGCAGGATGTTTGCCGCAGTTCAGAACCGCTCGATAGGGACATTGGGTTCAGGTCGTCCGATCGCGGGAAAAATCGGCAGCCCGAATGATCCGAATGCCGCCAGAGCTAACATAAGCTACCTCAGGCTGATATTGCTCAGGTGCTTCGGGAGCGCGGGCAACAAAATCGGCAATACGAATCTGGGTGGGTTCCAGACGCAGCGCCATGATCAGACAGCGACCATTTCCCGAAGATCCGGCTTGCGCCACTCCCCGCAGCGCTCCCCACACCAGCACATCTCCTTCGGCCACAATGCTGCCGCCGGGATTAACATCGCCCAATACGATCACCGTGCCGGGATGACGAATTTCTGTGCCCGATCGCACCGTACTCTGAACATAGAGCGGCTCAAGCAGCGCTTTGCCCTCTTCCGGCGCATTGAACTGAGCCATCGGCGACTGCTGCTCTACCGAAAACCCTGCCATTGCAGCCGCCACTGCGGTTTGGCGACGGCTGGTATAGATCCGCTTTAAGGTAAGCTGAGCTGCGGCCAGGGTATCGGCGATCGTTTGCAACTGCCGTCCATCCAAAAGGCGATCGCGCGCCAGCAGATGCACAGGAGTATGGGGTTGCCAAAACCGTTCTCCAGACATCAGCCGCTGGTTGAGCTGTTGGCACACCTCTGCCCAAGTATTAGGAGCGCTAGGGGTGTCTAGTTCGGGCGGCAACAGCAGCAGTAGCCTGCCATTCTCACCTTTGAGGCGCACCTGCGGCACATCTCGCTTTTCAGCGTCTTGCCTTTCAGAGTCTAGCCTCTCAGCAGGAGAGGCATTAGCTGGCTCAAGAGAACCCTCATTAGGCGGCTGTTCGTCGGGGGCGCTTGGCGAAAAAGCAGGAAAGGAAAAATCAGAGTTCATGCAATGCCAGCCTCGTCAAAGACGGTGAGAGAGGACGGGGAACACGCCTTTATGTTACTCCTTTCCCCTCAACCGTCGATAGACAGCCGCTAGAGCGTAGCGATCGCCGACGTTGCCTGGAAACAGCACAACAGGCATTTGGGGAAACTGAGGATGGTCGTCGGGCGTGCGAATGGCAGAAACACCGGGCAAGATTTGCCCCAGCAGGCGAGCGGCCCTGAGGGCTAGACCTGTGCTCAGGGTATCGTTGGAGGTGATGCCCCCTTTGCTGATCAAAAAGCCAATATCAGCGGGTAACCCACGCTCGATCGCCATCAGCAGATCAGAAACGGCAGTGCCAAAGTCGAGCCGGGTCTGGGCGTCATCAAAGGTCAGCTCTTGTCGGCTCGTGTAAACCACAGGCGTTTTGCTGTTGGCATGGGCAGCGTGAACCTGTTCTAAGGTCTGTTGGAGAAGGTGCGATCGCGCTGTTTCTACGTCTACCTGTTCTCCTCCCTGTAGGCGGGACACCTCAATTTCTATTCCCACAATATCCTCAGCTTTCAGCAATTCTTCCAGCTGTTCAGTGGTTTTTTGGACATGAGAGCCGACAATCACGGCTCCAGGCTTGCCGTTGCGCGTGTAGGTCATCATGTCTTCTGGGGCGGTCGGCTGGGGCGGCAGGGCTGCCAATGCCGTTAGTAAACTAGCCGCGCTGCGGAATAGAAACCGCTTCCCCTGAGAGGCTGCTGCTAAAACCGCAGCAGCAAACTGGTTGAGATCGGCCTGCGTCTCGGCATCAACCACAGCACATTGATTGTTGTGGAACTGCATTAAGCGCTGCACGAGATCTTCCTGATGCGATCGCACATCCGCCAGCAAAATTCGCTCAACTTGGCTAGCCTTAATCCGCCCCTGAGTTTTCTCTTCCACGTAATCCGGCAGGTAGCTGTGGCTGAAAGCAAATACCGAATCCTTGGCGAACTCGGTTTCATGCACAGGAGTCCGCACACCATTCGCTACTAGATAATGGACGCTATCTTTCGTCACACGGCCGCCCTCAAAAAAGGCAGGCGTGAGGAAATGTGCGTCAAAGGAGCCAAGCTCTTGGGCGATCGCATCTGTTTCTACCGGGTAATGCCCCCGCAGGGTGGAGTCAGAGCGGCTGACAATCAAGAAATCTGTAATCTGCTCGATCGCCAAGGCTTGCTTCAAGTTTTGACAGACTTCTCGTGTTGTCTCCAGCGCATTCTCGGCAGTCATCGCTCTTGTGTTGGTCAGCACAAAAAAAATCGGTGCTGCGTCCTGTAGCCCTAGCCGCAGCGTTTCTACATCCCAGCGCATGAGCAGCAGGCAGCTATGAACGGTTTGAGAGCCAGTGGGGTCGTCGTCAAGAACAATGATTTTGGGAGTAGAAGGCATAGGAATGGGGGATGGGGAGGGCTTTGGCATCTTATAGCTGTAGACAGCATGATTAGAACGGGGATGTTTTTGGTGGCGCGCTCCGCGCGCCACCAAAAACATCCTAAGTAAATTGGCTATAAGAACTTAGAGGACTTAAGACGCTTAGATAGTTATCCCTTGTCTTCTGCACTCAAATCAAGCAATGGCACCCTAAAGCGATCGCCTTATTCCTGGCTTGGCTCATACCCCACCTGATTGCCTCGGTTAGGATACTGCCGATCGGGCAACAATCCCCAAGCGGCGGCATCGGCTGCCCAGTTGCGCCAGATCTTTTGGCGGGAAAAGCATCGGGCAAACTTCCAGTTATAGATTTGTTTCCAGGCTGAAGGCCATTGGGCGGTTTCGTGGGCTTGCTGCAAGGCGCGAACTTCTGCCTCCAGAGCCGCAGCATGGCGCTGAAACAGTTCTTCTAGCTCTTGAAAATGAATATCGGGCGGTTGCAAGGGCGTCTCTCCCCAATCTTGACTCAGCCCATTAGATCTTGACTTTGGGCCTGACACATTATGCACTGTCCGCACTCTCTGAGTAGCAGCTATAAATAGGGACATTGGCTAAATTTAGCAAAGCGCAATCTTGAGTCTTGAGCAGCCTAACATCGGGCTTTTCAAGCGACTGGAATCAGCATATTGGCAGCTAGAGCAGCTAAATTGGTGGAGCTGAATCGTGCATTGGCAGATTTTGACGATATCATCACCCTAGCTATGGCAAACGCAAGAGGCGCAGGTATGGGGCGACTGGACAATTTACCTGAAGACTTACCTGAAGATTTAGGGCAGAATCTGGGTTCAGAGGCGGAACTCCAGCCCAACTCTGACGCAGAATCAACAGATATCGAGACGGCTAACGCTGGCTCAGCCAGCAGTATGCTGCGATCGATGACCCAAGATCTCAAGGTTTTGCAGCAAGACTTGGTGACGCAGCTGCATCAAGATATCCGGCGGCTGCAAACCGAGAAGTCGCGGTTGCTCAACGATATTGAGAAGCTCCAGAATCAGCAGCAGGTGCTTCAGTCGCAATATGAGGTGGGGCTATCGCGGCAGCAGTTAGCGCAGCAGCAAGCCTGGGCAAAACAGTTAGCCTTAGCCCTGGCGAATCATTTGCAAATTGCCATGAGCCAGCGGTTGAGCCAGATGGGCGACCCCAGGGGTGGCGGCTATCCCGTGGCAGGTGCTAATCTGCCGCAGATTGCAGGCAAAGGTGAGTTAGAAAGCACTCAACGCTCGATCGCCGCCCTCGATGAAACCCTGACTCGCACGTTTACCTCGCTACGCACCGACCTCAACAGCTACCAAAGCAACCTGTCGCAGCAAATTAGCCGCATGCAGGAATTGGGGCAGCAGGGCGAAGCCATCTTAGAAGTTTTGGTCAGCCGCATTAGTCAGCAGCTTCAGCAAGAAATCGCCCAAGCGCCGCGTAGCCCAGAAAATCGCGGCTATTTAGGGGAGTCTTTCCCCCCTGGAGTTGCCCATGAGCCGCCTTTAGTTCCTCCGCCCCCCTCTCCGGCCTTCCCCCCGCCTGCGATCGCCGAGGGCAGCACCAATCCTTTTCCTGACTCGATATTTTCTGACTTCTCTGGCTCTACTCCGCCGCCTTCTTCGCCGCCGGATCTCTCAGCGCCTGCTTTTGCTGCCGAGGCTCCACCCCACAGCCGATCGCCCCAAAGTTCTCTTGCTTCGCCCGGAGAGCAGCCGATGCCTGATGCGATCGCGTCAGAACCGAGCGAACCCGAACCGTTTGTGCCCGGCCGATCGCCCCGTTCGCGTAAGCTGTCGCAGTTTCAGCTTGGGCTAATCATGGTTCTCTGCTCCACGCTGGCGCTGTCACTGCACAACGTGATTGTGGGCATTGTCGGCAATCCCAGTCGGCTGTTTGGCCTTGTGCCGATCGGTGGCTACATTGACATCAGCAGTTTTGGCAGCTCGCTGTTTATTTTATGGATGCGGATGCTCGTGGTAGTGCCGCTGATGGCCTGGTTGGGTTCGGTGCTGCATCCGTCTATTTGGCGAGACACGCGCTACTTTTTCGAGTCAAACGATCGCCGTTTAATTAACAGCGTCGTCGGCAGCGGGTTTTTCCTATTTCTATCGCAGGTTTTGCTCTACATTGCCATTAGCGAAATTGGCCCCGGCGTAGCCACTACAATTTTGTTCATGTACCCGATCGTGACGCTGCCGCTGACTTGGCTGCTGTTTGGCGATCGCCCCAATCGCTTTCGGGTAATTGTCATGCTAACCATCTTGTCAGGAGTTATCTTGACAGCCCTACCCAAGATTTCGGCCAGCACAAACCTTTCGGGTTCAGGCGTGGGGGCAGCGATTGCCTCTGGCATATTTTTTGCCTGCTACCTGATTTCGATGCAAATTAGCTTCCGCAAGCTGCATCCGGTACCCGTTAGCCTGATTCAGTTTGTCTCAATCTTTATCCTCGCCAGCATTAGCCTGATTGTGCTGGGAATTCAGGTGACACCGACCGACCGATTAGGTCTGTTTATCAGCGGCTTGATTTTAGGCGTGCTGACGCTGGTGGGCTATCTGCTGAATAACTTTGGGGTAAGGTTTATGGGGGCGGCGCGGGCTTCCATTATTGCGGCAAGTAGCCCAGTTCTGACGGCCATGATGGCGTTTTTCATCATTCCAGGCGAACTGACGGCACTGCACCTGATTCAGCTGGTTGGCATCTTGATCGTGACGTTGGGTGTCACCGCTCTTAGCTTCGAGCGCATCCTCATTCAAAATCGCCGGGAAGGGCGATCGCCTTCTAAACCGCCTGGGATATAGCGTTCCTAAGTGTTTCTCTCGTCAATCCTCTGTGAATTCTCTGAGGCATCTGCCCCTGTTTTCGCAAAACTTGGGTGATCTCACAGGTCAAAGTCGATCGCGGCTCGGGCAAGATTTGCATATCACCCAGTTGCCCCAGGCGAAAACCGACAGTCTACGAAATCGCAAATTCAAGAGCCAAAAATAGTATTGCTTCCGGTAATTGCGGTTTCTCACTTGTAGATAGTCTAGGAACTCTTCTAGCGATTTTCGCTTCCTATATACCGTATCTCGGAGTAGTAGAGGAAAAGACGATGAAAGCATCTGAGAAACATGAAACAGCACATAGCACTTTTGTGAGCTGGGGTTGGATCAACCCACTTAAAGCTGCTGAATCTAGTGCTGAAGCTTCAAACGTGACTCCTCTTATGCCACCCCAAAGATCAGGTTTTGATGTTTTAAGACCGATTCGGCAATGGCTAGACAACATCGAAATTCAAGATGCTGAGTTAGCTAGAGTCCTCTGCAAAAACATTCCTTCCCAATGTCCTTTTGAGCGCGACATCAAGTTTTTAGGTCATACCATCCTGCATATTCCGCCGCTTTGCAAGCTTAACCCCCTCTACGACGAGGTTGTAGCCTTGCGCTTTCGCGCCCTTTGCTACCTAGCAGATATTTGTGGTGAAGATGTCACCGTTTACTGCTAGTTACTGCTAGACGCCAGTTTTCATTCATGCTCTCCTCCAAAAGTCAAAGTGCAGAATCCGATAGATTCTGCACTTTTTTTATGCGAGTGGACGATCGCAAAACTAGACTTCCGATGCTTACCCTACAGGTACAGCCATAGAAGCCACTATGTTTTCCAAAAGAACTTTTGTCGCGTGCAAAACTGGGTGAAGAGCGCGATCGCCAGCGTGTACGCAACACCCTTTAGTACGCCCAAAATCGGCGTTTCCGTGTGGGCAATGATCCAATCTTCTAGACCTGAAAGCTGTAGGATAGGCCAAAGCAAATTCGCAAACGCCACATAGGCAATCATGGGATTCTGTCCGTTTTCAATCAACAACTTCAGATAGCGTTTGTGACTGAAGCGATCGATCAAAATCGTCAACACAATGAGAAGAAAAAAGGCGATCGCAGTGGTTACAAAATAATAGCTGTAGGTGGATGGATCTTTTTTGATTCCTGTCTGAAACGGTTCAAAACATAGCCCTAGCGCTAACCAATAAACGCCCCACTGATAAAACTGCTTAATGGTTTGATCTGCGTGATGTTCTGATTTTGTGAATAGAAATTGGGTGGCAATCACAATCACGGCGCTGATCAAAGTCGTTTCCAACGTCCATCTTGCCTGTAGCCCCACCAATAGCACAACACAGAGCAGCAGCATTGAACCCAAAATCAACGTAAGTTGCGATCGACTCCAGGTAATTTGCTCAGGTTCATCAGCCAAGAGAATAACCTCTTTGCGAGACTGCTGAAGGATCAAGTCTCCGGCGATCGTTCCAGGGATCACAATAAACAAATATTTCAAGTAATAGAATTGAAAGATCCAGGGAGCCAGGGAGAATTTCCAGAGGATCTGTACCCAACCCTGAGAGCCTGAGGCAAACTGTAGCGCTAGCAAAATAACCAAGAAACCCAACCTCAGCATCCAGTTTGAGCGGGTCAATAGCCATATGAGAGAACCAAACACCGCCATGTTGGCCAGCGAGATTAAGATGGGATCGCTGAAATTGAGCGAGAATCCTTTCTCACCATAGTCAATTTTGGAAAGCAGGAAAAAGCAGGCTATCCAGCCTACCAAACTAATCAGAAACTGATAGCGATTCAGGTTCCAAGCGATCGGCAGACGGCCAAACATTAGGGCTAATAAAACAAATCCTGCGATCGCCAAAAGCCAGGTCGTGGGGTTAGGGTTAGCATCAACGCTATTTCCCATACCAGCGGCGATCGCATTAGGACGCAGGTGCTGCAAAATGATGGCAAATGCCCCTAAAAACGCCCCCCGTTTGAAGATTTGCAGCACAATCTTGGGCATTGACCAGCCTTGAGCCAACCGCCGAGTGAGCGCTAAGGGTATCGCCGCCCCCATCGCAAATAGAAAAGTAGGAAACACCAAATCTACCCAGGTTAGGCCAGGTAGCGTTTTATTGAAGATGTGATCGGGCGGCGGCACTTGTGCATGATACATCCAGGTCGGCAAGATTTTGTAGCGAACGGTGCTCGAAAGCACCATTGCTAAAATTGCTAGTCCTCTTAAAGCATCTAAGGCATCGACACGGGGCTGAATCTTCGTATTTTCTGGGGTCACAAGGTTTCTCGTTTAGCAAAAGTTATTTCAAGTCAAGATTGAACGCATAAAAAGGATTGGCTCAGCAGATTAAAGCCCTATCAAAAAGTCATCTCAACCTGTTTTTTATCCATTTGACATCAAACTATTTACCGTCTATTTACTACAGGGACGATCGCTTTTAATAGTCATCGACTGATCAAGCATTTGGATAAGGTGATCAACTGATTTGTCGCGATTTACCGTTAGCCGTGAGATGCGGTAGGGGTCTTTTAGCCAGCAGAATCGCAGCATTCTGCTGTTGTAAAGATAGCCTGAACGATAGTACCGAGATGCTACCGCCGTGACGTGATCCGTCATATCGCCATAGGGGTAGGCCAGATGAGCGGCGATATCTGTGGCGGGAGCTAGACCTGCCATACAGTGCCGCAGTTGGGTCTGAGATGCAACCAGTTCTATTAGCAGTTCGCTGTCGCTAATTTTGGCTAGATCTTTATGATTTTGCCCATGAGATTGAATATCGTAATAGCCCTTTTCATAGCCCGATCGCAGGTCTTGACAGCTAAGGTAAGTGGTAGAAGGGCGATCGGATCTAGCTAAGGTTCCAGGATTCACAAATAAAACCATTTTTGCCTTGCGGCCATATTGCTTTTCCAGCTTTTCAAGAATTGGAATCACGTTGGTATAAACGGTTTTATAGCTATCATCAAAAGTCAGCATGACAGGCCGTTGTTCTTTGTGCTCTACAGGAATGAGCTGCGATTTATCTATAAAGAAATCCTGCATTTCTTGAGCTGAAAGAAACCAGTAGTTGTGGCGGATTAAGTATTCTAAGAGCTTTTCTAAATCCTGCATCGGGTAGTTCATGCGTTGCGCGATCGGCTTGAGAATCTCTCCTGTAGCAGGATGATCTAAATCGACAATGCCATGAAATCCAATAATAGGGATTCGAGGCGTAACCCAATAGGAAAACAGCAAAAACAAGGATAGAAAACTACCCATAAACGCAACGATCGCCACTGTCAGAGACAGTTTTCTCTTCTTGCCCACCTCACGCTTGCCCACTTTACGCTTGTTTAGCATGGATGCTACACACCTTCAAACGAACCTCCAATGTCAGTCCCCTTTAGACCGTTGCGCCAACGTCCAATTGATGTTACCGCAGGCAGGGGAAATTAAATCTGGGTCATTGCAAAACAAAATTTTTAGCCCTGCAAAATTTGTCAGGCTCGCTGTACCTCGCGTGTCGCGATCGCCCCGTATGATTCAAACCCCGTATGATTCAAACCCCGTACAATTCAGAGATGATCTTGCAGGGTCAGAAATGTCTTGCAGGAGATAGCATCGCTTGACTAAGCCCTGCTCAGGACATGATTTGAAGGAAATGCTTGAAAGGAAATGACTCTAGTACCGATCGCAACTTTGCCCTCTGCCATCCAGACATTGCAGCGTCAGGCCGCTTCGCTTTTGCTGCATCAATCGATTTTGGAAAACGAAATCGGTGAAGCCTTTCTCAAGGTGTTAGAGGCTCTGGCGCAGGCTTCCCAGGCTTCCCAGATTTCAACAGAAGCAGGAGCAGGCTTAAACTGTTTGCAAGCTTATGGGCGCTGGTTTAACCTCATGGCTGTGGGTCAGCAAAGCTGGCAAGACTATCTGCTATCTCACGTATTGAAGGCAAACACCTCGTTTAGCCAGCAGGTGCAGCAAGTCGAGCTTAGCCAGCTTCCAGAAGCGCTTGTAGCCGCAGTACGACAAGATTTGCGATCGCTTCAGATACTTTATACCTGCAAGAGCCAGCAGATCAGCCAGTGGGTTCAAGCCCTCAGCGCGCTACCCACTGCACCAGTCAGTTGGGATCTGCCTCCGCAGGACTTTTCTTCTGCTGCTGCGCTAGCGGCACAATTTGCCGTTGCCGAAGACTGGGCCACTTTGTTAGAGCCTTTAGCGGCGCATTATCGCCAGGTGGGTACAGGTATCTTTGCCGCCTATCGCGCCTTTCGCTGGCAAGAGGGACAACTGGCGGGCATTGCCCATCCTGACCCGATTCGGTTGGCAAATCTCACAGGATATGAGTGGCAAAAAGCAGCCCTGCTCAAAAATACGGAGGCATTACTCAACGGCGCGGCGTCCCTGCATATCTTGCTGTATGGCAGTCGCGGTACGGGCAAATCCTCGTTGGTGAAAAGTTTGTTAGGGGAATATGGCGAGCGCGGTCTTCGGCTGATCGAAGTCACCAAAGCCGATCTTGAGGATCTGCCTATCATTGCCGATCGCCTGCGGTCGGTGCCGCAAAAATTCGTTCTGTTTGTCGATGACTTGTCTTTTGAGGAAGATGAAGCCGCGTTTAAAGCGCTCAAAGTCGTTTTGGAAGGCAGCCTGACGGCACGACCGCAAAACATCGTGGTGTATGCCACCTCTAACCGCCGTCACCTGATTCGTGAGTTTTTTGGCGATCGCCCTGCCCCCCGCGACAGCGACGAAATCCACGCCTGGGACACTGTTCAGGAAAAGCTGTCCTTTAGCGATCGCTTCGGCCTGACCTTGACGTTTGAGCCAGCCGATCAAACCACCTATCTAGCGATCGTTCATCACCTGGCACAGCAGGCCGCGATCGCCCTTGAACCTGAGGACTTAGACCAGCGGGCACTGCAATGGGCAACCCGCCACAACGGGCGATCGGGGCGCAGCGCCAGACAGTTTATTGATTTTTTACAGGCAGAGTTGCGGGCTTGAGTTGTATGCTTCTAAACATCTGCATAGCGTATCGGTGAAATCCTGTAGGGGCGTTCGATGGACAAGACCTCTGCAAAAAACGAAGTCTCTCGGAAGTCTCCCGAATCTTTGGAAGAAACTTCTGCTCTGCTACAAAACTTGGCGTGAAAAAATGCAATCTTTGAGACTCTGAATCCTAATTCATCGACGTTAGCGCCTATACAAACCTTGTTCACTTTACAAATCCATAAGGGAATTTAGGATGATTCGACAATTAAAACGATGGCAGATGGGACTGTTTGCCCTAGCGGCAGTTCTCAGTATCACCCTTGCCAACTGCGCTCAGCAAACCGCCACGCCTACGGCTGGAAGCGCCAGCCCTGCATCTAGCGGTTCAGCCGCCGCTACCGCGCTAGTGTTTGGCACAGGCGGCGACCCGGTTAATCTAGAACCTGGCAACTTTGAAGACAGCAACTCTGGCTATGTTCAAGATCAAATCTACGATCGCCTGATTCGCTTCAAACCCGGCACTGCGGAGTTAGAGCCAGGGCTGGCTACAGAATGGACAGCCTCTGCTGACAGCAAAACCTGGACGTTTAAGCTGCGGGAGGGGGTCAAGTTTCACGATGGCACAGACTTCAACGCCGCTGCCGTGGTCGCCAACGTTAACCGCTGGTGGGATGAAAAAGACGCCCTGGGATTCCGGGATGCTGGCAAAACTTACGCCATTTGGACAGGTCTGTTCGGCGGTTTCAAAGGCAGCCCCGATTCGCTTTTGCAAGAGGTCAAAGCCGTGGATGCTACGACCGTAGATATTGTTTTGAAAGATCCATTTGCCGCATTTCCAGCCGCGATCGCCTCTAACTATTTCGGCATTGCCAGCCCCGATGCGATTCAGAAGGCAGGAGCCAGTTACGGTACACCCAGTTCTACAGCCGTGGGCACCGGGCCTTATATCCTCAAAGAATGGCGATCGGGCGATCGGGTTGTGCTAGACAAAAATCCTAGCTACTGGAAGGGTGAACCCAAGATGCAGCAGGTGATCTTTCGCACCATCAAAGAGCCATCTGCCCGCTTGGCAGAGCTGCGCTCAGGCAGCATTGACCTGACCGTAGACATTGCCCCTGACCAGCTCAAAGAGCTACAGGCAGATCCTAACCTCAAAGAAGTGCGGCGTCCCTCTTTTAATGTCGGCTACCTAGCGCTCAACCCTAGCTTCGAGCCGTTCCAGAAAAAGGAAGTGCGTCAAGCCGTCGCAATGGCGATTAACCGCAAGGCGATCGTGGATTCGTTCTGGTCAGGTCTAGCCACAACCGATGCTCACTTTATTCCGCCATCCATGCAGGCTTACCAGGATGCTAGCCTCAAGGAGTATGAATATAGCCCCGACAAAGCTAAGAAAATGCTGGCCGACGCGGGCTATCCCAACGGCTTTGATCTAGAGCTATGGTATATGCCTGTGTCACGGCCTTATTACCCGACCCCCAAACCCATTGCGGAAGCCTTTGCAGCAGATTTGGGGGCGATCGGCATTCGCGTCAAGCTCAACACCAAAGATTGGGCGGCCTACCTTGACGATCGCCTCAAGGCTCCAGGCTATCAGGCGTATATGCTGGGCTGGACAGGCGATTACGGTGATCCTGACAACTTCCTGTACTACCACTTTAGCCCTAGCGGCACCAAAGATATTGGCGACTGGAAGAGCGATCGCGTGACCCAACTGCTAGAGGATGCTCGCCAAGACAGCAGAGAAACCGAACGCGCCAAGATGTATGCCGAGGTAGACAAGATCATCTACGAAGAAGCCGTGCGGGTGCCGATCGTTCACTCAGAACCGCTGTTGGCTCAGCGAGCCAATATTTCTGGCTGGCAACCTAGCCCCCTGGCGACTGAACCCTTTGATGCGATCGAGAAGAAGTAGTTCTGCTGAGGGAGATGGATGAGTAAACTTAAATTTACTCATCCATCTCCCTCTCTCCCCATCCCATCTTCCCCTCATCCATGCTGCAATACATCGGCAAACGCCTTTTCGATCTTCTGCCCGTGCTTCTGGGAATCACCCTTCTGGTATTTCTCTTTCTTCAGCTTATTCCTGGCAATCCGGCAGTGGTGTTGCTGGGACCTCGTGCCACGCCTGATCAGATTGCGGCTCTGCAAGATCAGCTAGGTTTAAATCGACCTTTGCCACTGCAATATCTTTCTTTTTTGGGGAAGTTAATCCGGCTTGATTTGGGCAAAAGCATCATGAGTGGCGTGCCGATCGCCCAAGAGCTAGCTATTCGCTGGCCTGCCACGTTTGAGCTTTCGGTTGCCGCCATGCTGGTGGCTATGCTGCTGGGCGTACCTGCCGGAATCTTAGCTGCCGTCCGCAAAAATGGCTGGATAGACAATCTGGCGATGAGTGCGTCGCTGTTGGGTGTATCCATGCCCGTCTACTGGTTGGGACTTCTGCTCGTCTATCTGTTTGCTGTAAACCTGCACTGGCTGCCGCCCAGCGGTCGTTTGGGGGTGGGCATCCAGCTTCAGCCCATCACAGGCTTTTATATTCTCGATGCTCTGCTGCAACTAAACTTTCCGGCACTTCTCGATGTGTTAGCTCACCTGATTTTGCCTGCGATTACGGTAGGCACCATTCCGCTTGCCATTATTGCCCGCATTACCCGCAGTGCCATGCTTGAGGTGCTGTCACAAGACTACATCCGCACAGCTCGCGCTAAAGGATTAGTCGAACGCTGGGTGATTATGAAACATGCGCTCAAGAATGCTTTGCTGCCTGTAATCACCATCATTGGGCTGCAATTTGGCACGCTGCTCAGCGGTGCAATTCTCACGGAAACCATTTTTTCTTGGCCAGGAATTGGCTCTTGGATCTACGAAGGCATTCTGGCGCGAGATTACCCTGTCGTTCAGGGCGGCGTAGTTTTCGTGGCGATCGTTTTTGTTTTGATCAATCTCTTGATCGATATCTCTTACGCCTTCCTTGATCCCCGGATTCAGTACAAGTAGTGCAAATTCGGCGCTGCTGATTTTAGCTATGAAATTTGTTTTAGGGAATTTTTCGGGGAGGTGTACGAAGTGCGCCTTCCCAAAAAGATTTATAGCCGGGTTAGGCAATACCCTATTAAAAAATCGCATTAAAAAAGCCCCTGGGAGTCTTGCCATGTTTCGACCCCAGGAGCTTTTCGCTTAACTCTTTCCTCACACTCCCTTATAATACTGCCACCCTCTCTCTACCGGAGTGTTCTGTAGACACTTTAGCGAAACATCGCAGAGTGGCATAGTCGGAGAGAGACAAGGTTAAAAGAAAGCAGGTCGGTGGCGAATCAAGCTTAAGAACTCTTCGCGGGTTTTTGAGTCTTCTTGAAACACGCCAATCATGGCGCTTGTCACCGTCCAGGAGCCTGGTTTTTGCACGCCCCGCATGGCCATGCACATGTGAGTCGCTTCCATAACCACAGCCACACCTTGCGGCTCCAAAATTTCTTGAATCGCTTCTGCAACCTGGCGAGTGAGGCGCTCTTGCACCTGCAAACGACGAGAATACATTTCTACAATCCGCGCTAGCTTGCTCAGCCCCACCACCTTTTGGTTGGGAATATAGGCTACATGCGCTTTGCCCATAAACGGCAACATATGGTGTTCGCAGAGGCTAAACACGTCAATATCCCGCACAAGCACCATTTCATTGTGCCCTTCGTCAAAAATTGCACCATTGACCAATTCCTCAAGAGATTGGTTGTAGCCACTGGTGAGAAAGCGCATGGCCTCAGCGACGCGTTTTGGCGTTTTGAGTAAGCCTTCGCGCTGAGGATCTTCGCCAACGCCCAGCAGCATGGTTTCCACAGCATTCATCATGCCTTCTTGGTCAACAGGAGGTGGGGTTTGGGGCTTGGCTTCACGACCTTGAATTGTGGCGCGATCGGGACGAGGCTGAAGCGCATTAGAACTTGACGCTTGAAGCGCATCTTGAGCTTCGCTAACGCCATTTGCACCGTTCATTCCATTAGAAGAAGCAATAGTCATAACCGAGATGAAACTCCAAAGAATATTCAGTAAGAACCTGAGGTCTACAGGCTTTTCTGCCTTGCCTAGAGTGCGCCTGCACTGGGCATGACGATGAGTTCTTCAATCACTGCCTGGGGTGGAAGCAGGGCAGCATGAAGGATGGACTGAGCGATCGCCTCCGGGGTCAGCATCTGGGAGCGATCGAAATCAGCTTGCACCGTATCGGTATCCCAGAGGGGAGTATTGACAGATCCAGGGCAAATGTTGACGACGCGAATGCCATTGGCTCTCTCCTCAACGGCCAGCACCTTGGTCAGGGAAATGAGTCCCGCCTTGCTAACGCTGTAAGCGCCCCAACCTGGAAAAGCTTGGTGTCCAGCGATCGAGGTGACGTTGATAATCATGCCTTGCCGCCGCTGGCGCATTCCAGGGAGCACTGCTTGAATGCACTGAAAGACGCTGGTGAGATTGAGGTCGATAACTTGCTGCCAGTCCTCTAAGGAAGTTTCCAGCAAATTACCTGTGTACCCCATTCCAGCATTGTTCACCAACAGAGTCGGCTGAAACTCATCGGCAATCTTGCTCATTTCCCCCTTCACCTGATCCAAAACGGACAGATCAAGCGGGTAAACAGTTGCCAAGCCGCCAGTTGCCTCAGCGACTTTCTCCAAGCTGGCACGAGAGCGACTCACCAAAGCCACCTTGATCCCTGCTTTTGCAAAAGCTAGGGCGGTTGCTTTGCCAATTCCGCTGCTCGCCCCGGTAATTAGGGCGCGATGTTGAGTCAAAACTGTCATGAAACCTTCCGAAGGGCGATCGAAGTCGGCTGAAACATCCCGAAGGCGGGATGTGCAATCAGCCTGAGGGGCTGTAAAGAAGTAAAGAGAACTAACTCAAGACAAACCTAAAAACTTTTTTATAAGTCACTCAAAAAGCCGATTGAGCGCTGCTGAAACGCCATCTAGACGAACTTGAGTAACAATTGTGAACTCAACCCCGTGGCAGGTAGGTAAACAAACACTTAAGCCAAAACAAACACTTAAGCCAGTAGAGGTGACAGGGGGCTAAACCACCCAGCGCTGTGTAAACCAATCTTGAATCCAGAGGTGCTTCTGGTCAAAATGAGAGAATTGTAAATAATTGTAACCTCACAAATTATAGCATTGGGGATCGCGGTTCTCGGCAAGCTATTTTCTAGACCAGCCTTCTAGCTGAACTTAAGCAGCTGACTTTAGAGAACACAAGTTCACCCAGCACAAGTTCACAAAACCACAAAACACAAAACCACAAAACACAAAGCCACAAAACATGATCTCGATCAGCCTGCACCCAGATATCTATGTTCATCCAACAAGATCTACAGAGTTGTAGAAAACCGCTTGCTTGATCTCACTGACTGATCTTAAAGCATTCGCAAGAGCAGCGATCGCTCCCCAAGATCGGGTTCTACGCCCTGCCAAGATGGGCTTTCTAGACCTTTTTAGGTCTTCAAAACCGCAGAGCCTAGCCTGCGACTTCGGTAAACATGCCAATGCTGCGAAACTTTTGGTAGCGTAACTCTCGTCGCTCTTGAATCGAGAACTGAGACAGCACATCCAGATTTTCCAGCAGCGCTTGTTTCAGGGTGGCAGCGGCCTGCAACGGATCAGAATGAGCGCCTCCGATCGGCTCAGGCAAAATCTGGTCGAGAATGCCCAGCTCTCTCAAATCGGGGGCGGTAATCCGTAAAGCTTCTGCTGCCTGAGGGGCTTTGGCTGCGTCTTTCCAAAGGATGGCTGCACAGGCTTCGGGGCTGGCAACCGTATAGACAGAATGCTCAAACATCATTAAGCGATCGCCCACGCCAATGCCCAAAGCGCCGCCAGACCCCCCTTCTCCGATCACGGTGCAGATAATCGGCACCTCTAGGCGAAACATCTCTCGCAGGTTGTAGGCGATCGCTTCTCCTTGCCCCAGCCGCTCTGCTTCTAGCCCCGCATAGGCTCCAGGCGTATCAATAAATGTAATGATCGGCATGCCAAAGCGATCGGCATGTTCCATCAGCCGCATGGCTTTGCGATAGCCTCCGGGAGAGGCCATGCCAAAGTTTCGCCGAACATTATCTTTGGTATCACTCCCTTTCTGGTGCCCCAGCATCACCACAGGTCTGCCCTCAATGCGCCCTACGCCGCCCACGAGTGCGAGGTCATCAATTCCCGTGCGGCGATCGCCATGTAGCTCAAGCCACTCATCACTAATAGCCTGAATATAGTCGAGAGTGCTGGGACGACGCGGATGTCGGGCTACCTGAATGCGCTGAGAAGGCGTGAGGCTGCCAAAAATTTCTTGTCGAAGCTGAACAGAGCGTGCCTCAAGCTGTTGAATCTGATCGGAGACATCGACATCATTTTCTTCGGCCAGTTCTCGCACCTGAGCAATACGAGCATCTAGCTCTACCAGAGGTTTTTCAAAGTCGAGCAGGATGGGTTTGCGATCGGAAGCTGCCATAGAGCGAGAGGTAGAAATGTGAAGACTTTTAAAAGTATTTTATCCTACTGCGTCTCTTGGCCTTTGCCCCACCTCTTGGCCTTTGCCCCACCTCTTGGCCTTTGCCCTGTAGCAGCTGTGAAGCAAGCTCTGTTTTGTCGCTATTTCTTGTAGCTATTTGCGGATGCGCGGCCATTAATGACAGGCGCTATGGCTATAGATGCCATGTGCTAGAGTCTTTGTCTATCTCACTTGAGCCTATCTCCAGCATTTGGCCGCCTGAGTTTGACGCAGAATAAGCCGACTATGCACCGTCCTATCTATCTCGACTGCCATGCCACTACCCCCCTTGACGAGCGGGTGCTGGCTGCCATGCTGCCTTACTTCACCCAGCATTTTGGGAATCCTGCTAGCGTTGCCCACCAGTATGGTTGGGAGGCTGAGGCGGCAGTCCAGCGATCGCGGCAAGTTTTAGCCGAAGCTATTCACGCTTCACCCGAAGAGATCGTGTTTACCAGTGGCGCGACAGAAGCCAACAATCTGGCTATCAAGGGGGTGGCAGAGGCTTATTTTTCCAAGGGTCGCCATCTGATTACGCTGCAAACCGAACATAGCGCCATTCTCGATCCCTGCCGCTATCTTCAGACTTTGGGCTTTGAGGTGACGATTTTGCCTGTGCAGCCCGACGGATTGCTGGACTTGGATATTTTGGAAAAAGCCATTCGTCCAGACACCATCCTGATCTCTGTGATGGCGGCCAACAACGAGATTGGCGTGCTGCAACCTCTGGCAGAAATTGGCGCAATTTGCCATCACCATCAGATTTTGTTCCATACGGATGCTGCTCAAGCGATCGGCAAAATTCCGCTAGATGTCCAGGCGATGCAGATTGACTTGATGTCGCTGACGGCTCATAAAGTCTATGGCCCTAAAGGCATCGGGGCACTCTATGTTCGCCGCTCCGATCCCAGAGTGCAGCTTGCCCCTCAGCTTCATGGGGGCGGGCATGAGCGGGGCAGGCGATCGGGCACGCTTTACACGCCGCAAATTGTCGGGTTAGCCACTGCCGTGCAGCTTGGGTTAGACGAGCTAGAATCTGAAGCTTTGCGCCAGGTTGAATTGCGCGATCGCCTCTGGCACAAGCTGCGATCGCTAACGGGGCTACACCTCAACGGACATCCCAGCCAACGCCTGCCCGGAAACCTCAACATTAGTGTGGAACAGGTAGATGGCCAAGCGCTGGCACTAGGGGTGCAGCCTATAGCCGCCGTTTCTGCTGGCTCGGCCTGCACTTCAGCCAAGCTAGAACCCTCCCATGTTCTGACGGCCTTGGGGCGATCGCCCGAACTTGCCCATGCTTCTCTACGATTTGGCCTGGGACGGTTTAACACCCTCGCGGAGATCGATCGCGTAGCAGAAGGCGTGATTGAAACAATTCAGGCTCTGCGATCGCGCTAGCTAGACAAATTCTGACCGTAGCTGCTGCGTGAGCGGTATGGGGTCGGTACGCCATAGCAAACCCAGATTTTTTGCCGGAATCGTCAAATAGAGAACATCCCCCGCATCTAAATCAATGTCTAGCAGGTTCCAGCCGTGCGTCGTTTGACGCTGAGTTTCCAGGTAGAGCGGCACAAAGTCTGCGTCCATAGCCACATTTTTGATGCGCTTGCCATAAAACGGGTGATTGGGCGTGATTACCGTGGCGATCGCTACCCACAGAATATTAGCCGTCATGCCATTGCCCAAAATACGTCCACCCAGAGCGGCTGCTGCAAACGAGGGAGCCGCCAAATCTGCCGGACTCAGAACGGCCTCAAAGTCGAACACCTGCTGCGATAGAGGGGCAAACTGAGGGTTTTGGGCGCGCACCACCACCGGAATTTTGGGTGCCATGCCCTTGACCGTCAGCGCGATTTCCAGATTGGCGACATCGTTGCTGGTGACGGCAATTACGGCAGTAGCTCCAGCAATGCGGGCAGCTTGCAGCGTCGTATCCAAATTGGCCTCACCGTGAATCACGGGTACTTTGAGCGATCGCGCCACGTTCAAAAACCGATTGTTGAGATCGCGCTCGATCACCACGACCTCACAGCCATTTGCCCGAAGCTGATGAATAATTTGCACCCCAACTCCGCCCAAGCCGCAAACAATATAGTGATGGCGATGGGGCACCCGAGCCGTATTCCAAAACTGCTGAAGCCTTGTGCCTAGCACAAAGTCATTGAGCAGCGCATAGAACAGACCAATGACCGCTGCTCCGACCAACATCATCACCACCGTGAAGATCTTGATATCAAGCGGAGCCTGTTCTACCACACCTTCATTGCCACCAGCCCCGGTGATTAACCCCACCGAAAAATACAGAGCATCGATCGCTGAAATCTTGGAATTGGCTGCGGTGTAGGTCAAAGTAGCGGCGAAGATCGTCAGTAGCAGCGTCAGCGTAATCATCACGGTAGGCTGAACATGGCGCTGAAAGTGCCGCAGCCCCATAATAAATCCCACAAACTTCTGATTGAGAGAGCTGCGCATGATCTGCCGTTCGGGCTTGCTGGCGACAATTAGACGATCGCCCGTCTGCAAATGTTTGTTGCAGATTACAGCCGACACCAGATCCATCTGGTTGTGAGCCGGCAGATAGTAGATCAACATGCGGGAGCGATCTTCCCAGAGTTCGCTCAGTTTACGACCGCGCCAGGGATGGGTTTCGTCGATGAATTCCTCATGGATCGGCCAGGTTTGGTCAAATAGGCGCAGTTGCCCGATCGCCCGATTGCCCAAAGCTGCAAAGGCAAACACTGGAGCTGCCAAAGCGGCCACGCTCATGGAAAAATGATCGAGTAGGGTGTGATCAAGGCGATCGCCCAAGCTGGTATTAAACAGGCGATTGACAATGCGAATGCGGGGATTGAGCACGCGCGCTTGGGTCAGCGCCGCCAGATTTAGCGCATCATCGCTGGCTGCCAGCACTAGGGTATGCGCCTCTTTAATGCCTGCTGCAATCAAGGTTGTAGCTGAACCAATATCGCCCACCAAAATATCGTCTCCTGGCATCTCATGGTTGGAGAGGGGGCGATCGTTAATTCCGGTGACTTTGGCTCCCTGTTGCTTCAACAAGCAAAAGACCTGATAGCCAGTACGACCTAAGCCACAGACAATAATTCGAGGTTGCATAGAAGAGCGATTGACAGGATCGAAGCAGAGTTGATCAGAGGTCTATTGTCAGTGACTCAGCGGTTGAAGAACTGTAGCTGATCGCACGGTGTTGCAAAAGTTAAAGGGTAGCTTGTGCGCTGAAATGGGCACATTAAGCGAAACTCTCCTCTCTTACCTATGCGTACCCCCTCCAAAGGTCGGATTTTGCCCAAGATCAGCACCATGCCGCGCCAGCAAACAGAAGCGGCCGCAGTTCTGGATATTTATAAGCTGGCGATCGAGAAAAAGCGGCTTCAGCAAGAGCTACAAGAAATAGAGCAGCGACGGCTGCAAATTCTCAGTCGGCTAACGCTGCTGGAAAGTCAGGTTGAAAGCCTAGAAGCCAAAGCGCATCAGATGCGCGACTCCTCGCCTACGGAGGGTGCTGTAGCTTTGCCTGTGAAGCGATCGCAGCCTTATCCCACCGAAGATTTTGACCTACTCTTTTTAGACTATTGATCTGTAGATATGATCTTCTGTCGGTGTGATCTTAGGAGATTGCTAAAAATAAATCTCTTCACTGCACCCTACTAAAACCTTCAGGGTGATTATCTTTAGTTTGTTTAAAAGCTGGATTTCCAAAAGGTCATTGTGCTTTTTAGAAATCCAGCTTTTAGGATTTTGTGGCGCACTACAAAACCTTAATTTTCGATCGCCTGATAATGCCTAGCGAACCACTGACTTGCGCCAGTTGGCTGCTGTAAAGCGTGTGCTATTCAAAGTTCTTACAACATTAGATTCATTGACCTTGCCTAAAGTCTCGCCGTTAATAGTGACATTAGGGCTGGCATAGAAATTAAGACGTTTTTTGGCATAGGACATGACATCACCCACTCCACTTGGCGTAATGTAACCGTAAGAATCAGCAAAAGCAGCATCAGAATCTGCATGGGTGCGATCGTGAGCTGCACCTAAATTGTGACCAATTTCATGTCCTAGCGAGAACCGAGTTTTGACATTGTCAATCTGCACGACGCTGAATGCATACGCCTCAAATTCAGGAACAACTTGATTCATGGTGTAAGAATTGCCGCCCGCCTCAGAATTCTTGACCACCATACTCACGATGTCGGCACCATAGGTGTTGCGTATCGTATGAACATCATCCAAATATCCGTCAGACTTGTTTTGTAACCGCGCCAAGTCTAGATCAGAGTTGCCAGATTCAGCATAGTTAACTTCAGTCGTATGCACGAGGCGGAGGCGGGGAATGATACCGCTGTTCGCATAGCCTTGATTGACTTCATCAACAGCAGCTTGAATGGTTTTTTGCATGGCGATCGCGCCTCCTTCGGCCGCTCTCACCTCGGATGTGTAGACAATCAGAATGTCGATAGTAGAGCCATCGTCAACGCCTGTCTTAGCCGTTTGAGAGGGGGTGTCTTGGGGATAGGCGATCGCCGCATTTTTGTTCGGCACCCGATGATCCAAAGAGTCCATAGGCTGAGCTAGCGTCACAGCGTTTTTAAGTCTGTAGGTGCTGGCTTGCTTTGCAGCAGAGAAAACCCGAATGTAGTAAACGCCAGCCTCTAAGGTTGTCTTGATAGCACTGAGAGCTTTACCTTGAGGGTTGCCCAGTTGCAAAGATCGCCCCCTACTATTAAGCAGTTCTAGGTTGGCCTTGCCGTTCAGCGAAACATCAATACTGCTGCGATGGCTAAGGCGAACGCGAAAGAAATCATTGCTATCCCGTCCTCCAATCTGATCTGTGAGGCTAGTAGGACGCGAAGACAACTTTAGGCCTTTTACTCGTTTCAACGTATTTCCTGCAAGATCCGTAACCATACTGAAATTATTTACATTTTTTAATACCAGTATTCTAGCTGAAAATGCTCTCCTACCCTGTGAGCGAGATAGCGGAATGTTCTACGCCATTACTTTTAGACAGCCTGTATCTCAGCCAAATAGCTTGCAATGTATACGTTGTAAGCGCAGATGCTTTCCTGCTTTAGCCGTTTGGCAGCTCTATTTCACCTATGGATTATCCAAAGATATATTGCTGAACGAATGACGATCGAGTATCAAATTTACATTTCAGCCGTATAAATACGTAAGCCATCAACATGAGCGCCATCTTGAAATGAGTGGTTTCTCTCCTTACGTTGAGCTATTTGGCTGAGTAATTTAGCTATTAACTCAGTCAAATAGCGTTTTCAGGAGAAAGTAATGGCTCGCAAAAATTTTCAGATTAAGCGGATTGTTGGAAAGGCTAAACGGGATGGGCTTAAAGGCTCCCGTGGCAAAGACCTGATGCTGGGATTGGCAGGCAATGACGTTCTCAATGGTCTATTGGGAGATGACACCCTGGATGGCGGCAAGGGCAAAGATATCCTTAGAGGTGGGAAGGGTAATGACCTCTACAAAGTCAATGATTTGAGAGATAAAGTCAAAGAAAGAAAGAATCAGGGTATTGATACCGTTCAGGCTACCGTCAACTTTACCTTGGGTAAGAATCTAGAAAACCTAGTTCTAGATGGAGCAGGTAATCTGAACGGGACTGGAAATGCCCTAGCAAACACCCTCACTGGCAACCGTGGCAACAATATCCTCGATGGTAAAGCAGGTGCAGATACGCTGATCGGTGGGCTAGGAAATGACACCTACTACGTTGACGATGCTAACGATGTGGTCACTGAAGCCGTTGATGGTGGCATAGACAAAGTCATCACTACGATCGCCTCCTATAAAAAACCCAGCAATGTTGAGTCTATTGAGTATGTGGGTCAAGGTAATTTCAATTTCAACTTTGGCACCAGCAACGATCAGGCTGCCCCCGGTACAGGTACAGGTGCGACTGTGACTGCGGGTAGCGGTAACGACACCATGACAGGCGGCAGCGGCAACGACAATATGACAGGGGGTGCGGGTAACGACATCCTCAGCGGCAATGCGGGCAACGATACCCTAGATGGGGGCTTAGGCAACGACACCCTCAACGGTAACGATGGCAATGACTTACTGCTGGGGGGCGCAGGTGACGATCTGCTGAACGGCAATGCGGGTAATGACACCCTAGACGGCAGTGCTGGCAATGACACCCTGAATGGCAACGAAGGTAACGATGTCTTAGACGGCGGCTCTGGCAATGACATTCTCAATGGAGGCATCGGAGACGACGTACTCAACGGGGGTTCTGATAATGACACCTTGGACGGGGGAACGGGTAAAGACACCTTGGATGGAGGAACGGGTGTCGATGTTCTCAAGGGTGAGTTGGGCGATGACGTCTATCTTGTTGATAGCCTTGATGACGTTGTTCAAGAAGTTGTCGATGGAGGCAATGACTTAGTCAAGGCCACTGTGGATTACGTGTTGACGGGCAACGTAGAAGACTTGGACTTGTTGGGTTCAGCGATTAGCGGGATTGGCAATGATCTCGTCAATAGAATCACTGGCAACGATGCAGACAACATTCTCAGTGGAGCAGGCGGCAATGACGTGCTCTCAGGTGGCGCTGGAGCCGACAAGCTGATTGGGGGTACCGGAATTGACACTCTAACGGGCGGTACCGGAATTGATACCTTTGCGTTGCTAGAAGCGGTGGCTAACGGGCCAACAGACACTATCACTGACTTCGACCCTAACAGCGATATTCTTGCTTTGCAGGAATCTACGTTTGGTAGCTTGCTTGGTTCACAGTTGGGACTAGTTGATGGTGTCACCAAAACTCTAGCCGTTGGTAATGATGGAACGGTAGGTAATGTAGTTAATCTGGTTACACCTTATTTGCTTTACGATCCCCAAACCGGGCAATTGAAGCTCGATGGCAACGGTTCGTTGGTTTCAGGTTTGGGCAACGGCGGCGTTCTGGCAACGTTCACCGATGCCGCCGGAGGAGCACCCAGTCTATCAAGCTTACGGCTTGTGCTAGATTCTACGCTTAACTCGGTTATGTAGAGCATCGCTGTATTCACAACCAGCAATTCTCATTATGGATTTCATATCGGGGATTTCGCGTCCGCAGAGCGCGAAATCCCCCCCAAAACCCGAAAAAAGCTCGCCGCAGGCGAGCTTTTTTTACAAAATGAGAATGGCTGATTCACAACGGCCAGGACGGGAACGTTATGTGGGGTGTGTTGCGCGCCCCACAAAATGTTTTTAAAAGCAGAGTCACGGCAGGGCGGCCACAGTCCGAAGGGTTTGCCTTGACTGAATTTCCTCTAACGACGCATCTGGGATGGCGTGAATCAACTGGCGCGTATAGTCGCGGGTGGGCTGACGATACACCATTTCAGCCGCGCCAATTTCCTCAATTTTGCCCTGGTTCATCACCATAATGCGATCGCTGACAAACTTGACGACGCTGAGATCATGCGAGATGAAGATATAGGTTAGGCCGAAGTCCTGCTGCAAATCTTTGAGCAGGTTTAAGACCTGGGCTTGAACGGACACATCCAGTGCCGACACCGACTCGTCACAGATGATAAACCGAGGATTACAGGTGAGTGTCCGGGCAATGCAGATCCGCTGCTGCTGACCGCCCGAAAACTCATGGGGCATCCGGTTCATGATGCTGCCGTCTAGGCCAACTCGCTCCAGCAGGGCGATCGCTCTTTGCCGTCGCTGTTCTGTTGAGCCGCCGATGTTGTGAATCACCATCGGTTCTAGCAGGGCAGAGCCGATCGTTTGGCGCGGGTCCATTGATCCATAGGGGTTTTGGAAGACAATCTGCATTTCTTGACGCAGGCGGCGCAGATCGGCATCGCCCAGCGCAAACACCGATTTGCCATCAAACTTGACCTCACCGGAGGTCGGCTCAATCAACCGCAGCAAGACT
Organism: Coleofasciculaceae cyanobacterium; assembly: GCA_036703255.1. Lineage (GTDB taxonomy): Bacteria > Cyanobacteriota > Cyanobacteriia > Elainellales > Elainellaceae > Drouetiella. The sequence continues at coordinate 89,242 of DATNPL010000222.1, read as the reverse complement.
CGGCTCAGCGTAGATTTGCCGCAGCCTGACTCACCTACTAGCCCTAGAGTTTCGCCTGGATAGACCTCAAAGCTGACATCATCGACCGCGTTAAAACTGCTCTTGCGTGCCAAAAATCCGGTGCGGATGGGATAGCTTTTGGTGAGATGACTAACGGACAGCAAGGGGATTTGCTGAAGAAGTTGTTGCGATCGCGCCTGTTCTTCCTCGAGCGTAATCGGCGCAAAGCGGGGATTGGCAGACACTAAGCTTAGGGGCTGAGAAATAATTTGTACCTGACCCTCGGCATCGGTGCTAACCTGCATAAAGTCTGAGACCGTGGGCAGGCGGCGGATATGCTGCTCAGGGCGGGGACGGCAGTTGAGCAAGCCTTTCGTGTAGGGATGCTGAGGCTGAGCAAACAGATCATAGATAGGGGCAATTTCCATCACCTGACCGCGATAGAGAACCACGACGCGATCGGCAATTTCGGACACCACGCCCATGTCATGGGTGATGAACATAATAGCCATATTGCGGCGATCGCGCAGTTCTCGCAGCAGTTCCAAGATCGTGGCCTGAATCGTCACATCCAGGGCTGTCGTCGGTTCATCGGCAATCAGCAGCGCTGGGTTGCCGCTTAGCGACATGGCAATCATTACCCGCTGAATTTGTCCGCCTGAGAGCTGATGGGGATAGCGTTCCATCATCCCTTCCGGGTCGGGCAGTTTCACCTCTCGAAACAGGGCGATCGCCTGCCCATAGGCTTCTTCCTGAGACAGATCGGCATGGAGGCGGATCGCTTCAATCACCTGATTGCCGCAGGTGTAGACCGGATTCAGGGAGGTCATTGGCTCTTGAAAAATCATGGCAATCTGCCCGCCCCGATAGGTGCGCCGCTGCTCGGGCGTGAGGGTGAGCAAATCCACCGCATCCGCAGTGCGATTGGGGTTCTGAAACCAAATCTCGCCCTGCACCTTGGCTGACCCTGCTAGCAGCCCTATGGTCGCTAGCGAAGTCACCGACTTGCCCGAACCCGACTCACCTACCACACAGACTGTCTCTCCCGGCATGATGTTGAGGGAAATATCTTTGATCGCCTGAACGGTGCGATCGTTTTGGGTAAATTCTACAAACAGGTGGCGAATGTCGAGAATGGGAGCAGTCATAGGGCAGGTTGCCTCTAGCCAGAATACGTTTAGCTAGAATGACCAGTATTGTAGAGGCAGATTCCCCAATTTACCTAACGCCCTAGGGCGATCGCACTAAATTGCTTCGGCTTCATGCCCCATTTGTAAACATTTTGACGGTTAGGAGCGATCGCTAGGGCTGGCATTGCCAAAGCTCACTCAGTTAGCAGGTCTTGCTTGATCCGCTCCACCAAATCTTTTCCGTCTTTAGACCGAACCTTGCGAACGAATAGTCGGTCTGAACTGACGATTGTTTCCCAGTCTGCAACGGTGTACCACTTGGCTAAAGATTGATCGACCAGATGTAAATTTGCTAATCGCCAAGTTCCTCTTCCCTGAAACGGTTGAATCCCGTCAGAGGAGGCGAGAAAGGGCGATTGCCCAACTATCGTATGGATGTAGTGTTCGTCAGGCGAAAAGGTGTACTTGTTCATTTCCCTAAACCAAGGATTTTTGGCTTGGTAATCTAATAGGTATTGGCAGCAATCGACTGTGAGGGCGCACCATTGGCTACCAAAGTAGGGAATTATTTTGCTATCCCACCGATTCTTGATTTTTAGCGAGGACAGTCCTTTTCTCAGGGCGCGATCGATAAACTTTAAGGACTTATTTTGTGTTTGAATGAGTGGCTCTTTAAACCAGAATTGGGAAATATGCGTCATGTAGTGTTCTGAACTTTCCCGCATATCGATGAACTTAATAAATTCTCTCGTCGGGTTTTCTGTGATTCTTTGGTGAATCTCCTGCATATTCTTAATGGGATAATCGGCACCTGACAAAAAGACAACATGGGTATATTTTTCTTTGTGCTGTAAGGCGGCCTTGATTAGAGCCATTTGAGCGTCAATCATAGAAATGCCAGCCCACGCAACTGAGCTGCGATCGCTCAAAAATTGCACCGAGTCATGGGTTGACACGACAGATTGAAATGCAGAAATGTCAGATTTGCGATCGATATGGACAAAGATGTCACACCCATCGTTCAATGCACTGACTAATTTGCCGAAGTGCTCTGGATCGGAATGAGCCAGGATTAAAAATGCCAGTTTTTTCATGTCGGATGCCCTATATCCAGCTCTAAATCATCGGCATCCAAACCCTATCTTGGGGTTTAGGACGCAAGAACTTCTCCTATCTACTTCTTGATCACCCAAAGATCAGGGATATTCGTCCTCAAATAACGACCATCCCTTTGAGGACACTATTTATACCCACCTCAATTGCCTGACTACGAAGAGAAACTCCTCAAAGTCGAGCTTGTTATGTAAATTGAGCTACTCTTTAGAGCCATTGCTCACGCCTACAATACGGCCAGCTTTAAGTAAAGTTGTGGAAGCTTGGGAGGCGATCGCAGATATGGCACAGCGAGAAGAAGTCGGCATCTTGCAGGAACCAGAATTACCAGAGGCTCAGGGTTTTCCGGAGCTAGGGGCAACAGGTTCGGAACTGATTTACGGTCTGTATGACAGACCGCCTCTAATTGAGTCGTTTTTTGTGGCTGTGCAGCATGTTTTAGCCGCATTCGTCGGCATTGTGACGCCACCGCTCATCATCTGTACCAGCTTGGGGCTTGACCCTGCAAACACCAGTTTCATTATCAGTATGTCGCTGCTGGCCTCTGGCATCTGCACCTTTATTCAATGCAAAACCTTTGGCCCCGTGGGATCGGGCTTGCTCAGCTTGCAGGGCACTAGCTTTGCCTTTCTGGGGGCTATCTTGGGTGTGGCAGGCACTGCCATTCAAGCGGGAAGGACGCCAGAGCAAGCGTTATCGCTGATTTTCGGCGTTTGCTTTTTCGGTGCATTTGCCAACGTGATGCTGAGTCGGTTTTTGCATCTGCTGAGCAAAATTGTGACGCCGATTGTGTCAGGCACTCTGGTGATGCTGATTGGGCTAAGTTTGCTCAAAACTGGCATTACCAGCATGGCGGGTGGTACGGCGGCATTGCAGAACAATACGTTTGCGAATGCCCAGAACATTGCGCTAGGGGGTGGCGTATTTTTGATCGTGATTGTTCTGACACTTGCCAAAAATCAATATGTGCGGATGGGCGCGATCGCCATTGGTTTGCTAGTTGGCTACATCGTGTCTGCCTTCATGGGCATGGTCGATTTTAGTATTTTCAGTAAACTCTCAATTGTTAGCCTGCCGATTCCATTCCGCTACGGCATGAGTTTTGATATCAGCGCTTTGATTCCATTTCTCATTCTCTATCCGCTAACGGCGATCGAATCTGTAGGCGATATGACCGCCACTTCTATGGTTTCCAAAGAACCCATTACGGGTCCGGTTTACGTCCGCCGAATTAAAGCGGGTGTCTTGGCGGATGGTCTAAATTCTTCTTTAGCAGCTTTGCTCAACACCTTCCCCATCACCACATTTAGCCAAAACACAGGGGTCATTCAAATGACGGGGGTGGGCAGCCGCTATGTGGGGTTCTTTGTTGCTGGCATTCTGGCGCTGCTAGGGCTGCTGCCCATTGTTAGCGGTGCTTTTCAGTCTATTCCTCAGCCTGTTTTGGGTGGAGCCACTACGGTCATGTTTGGTTCGATCGCGGTTGCTGGAGTCAAGATTATTGCATCCGAAAATCTCGATCGGCGTGCCACGATTATCATTGCAGTCTCGTTAGCGCTGGGATTGGGGGTGGTGTTTGTACCAGAGTTATTTAATAATCAGCCTCCTATCATCAAAAATATGTTTGCTTCTGCGACTTCAACCGGGGGGTTGACGGCTATTTTGCTCAGTTGGTTGCTGCCCCAACCTGCAACTCAGTCTGATGCCTCGGCGGATGCAGAAATTGCCGATGTCTAGCAGCGTTGCAGTTTCTGACTCAAAGGCTCGGGATTCAGGAATTAATTTGCCTGCCAAGTCTCCAGGTACACTTCAAGCACTTCTTCACTATTGCGGATAGCTTCCTCACGAGTTTTTCCGTGAGTATGAGGCATCATGACAAGATCAGAAAATCCTGGTCACAATTCCAGAATTTTCTGATCTTCATCAGATCATTAAACAGTCATGTTGTATCAATTCATGAATTGGTGTGCAGCGGGATTGTCATACCAATTTTTCACAACTTTCCAGTTCAACCCATGCCCTTGCTAAATTAATCTCAGCAATCATCGCTTTTACGGCATCATCTGCTTTGAAAATCTGTCTTGGACGTCCAACGGTTGGAATAATCTTTGAAATATGCAGAAGAGTGCTTAGCCCCTCAATGTCAATAAACACGCCATAAGGTTTAACAGACATCACTTTCCCACTGACGAGCTGACCTACCCGTAGCTGCTTCAGCTTCATCCAAGTAGCACACCGAATCAGTGTTAGGCGATCGAATTCTTCCTTCGCTTCCAGAATCTTGAGAGGCACTTCCTCCCCAACAGCTAACTCATTGATGCGCCTATCACAATTGCTAATAAAGCCCTTTATCCCCTCAATTTCTACAGTTGCAGTGTCCCGCATCTTTTTAACAACTTTGAGATAGAGAGTTATATCCTCAGCCTGTAGCTGCCGTATTCGTTCCCACGCTGTTCGTATCTCTAATCTACAGATTGAAAAGGCGATCGTTGGTAGGCGTTCGGAGCATATGAACCACTGAATTCTTGCGTGTACTCCATCGGGCTGAACAGCAAGAATTTTTGTATGTACGAGCAAATCTTCTCGATTGACTTGATACTCACGTAAAAGCGAAGCCCAGTAGTGTGCAACCTCATACACACGATCGCTGCCGTTTAATGTCTCAGGTGTACAGTCAGGGAAGAAACAATCGTGTTGCCCATTGTAATCTCCCACTACTAAAAACTCTCGAACCTGATTCAGTTGCACGGCTTCTTCTGGCGATCGAACCTTAGCCAGCGATAGCTCCCATTGTGGAATATAAGCAAGCTGTTCAGTACCAAAATCAACTAGAACTCCTCCAGGCTCTAGTTTTACGATTCGTCCAGCAATAATTTCATCGAGTGGAAAGCGACCTAACTCAAAGCGCATAGCATAAAGAGGTAATACAGCCCCCACAACAGAAGTTTGTCAGCCCAACAACATCGTTGAGCTTCCGTAAACAACCTTTGACTCTTACAAATAACTTTATTACAGTCAGCTCCAACACAGCGCTATGCGGCGATCTCAACGGCCTAACTTTTTCTATCTTTTGACAGAGGTAGAGCGTAGCCTACAGGCAGAAGGAATTTAGCGAAATCGCCAGTATCCTCTGTAAGTTCAGTTAATTTCTTGTGTCTAACAAGACGCTCAGAAATTCTATCTTCAAGACAGGTGTGAGATGAGTGCTACTACCTTCAAGCGTGTTCTTTTCTGGTTCGGTACTGCTGCTTTTACGATTAGTCTCAACGGAGCTTTAGCGCTTGCTGAAGCTTCTGATATGACCCAGAGAGCAATCTCAGATCAAAAATCCTCCTCAAAGTTGCAATCTTTAGAGATGCAGTCAGAGCTACAGTCTTTTTCACCTGCATCTACTCTATCTAACGAACTTGAGGTCGAAATCCCTCCATCAATCTCTACCTCATCTGAGGCATTAAGATCTGATTTTAGTCAGGCTAACTCTATAGCGCAGCAACCATCTTCACCTGCGGGAACAAGCCCGTCTCAACCTACACCTCGTCCAGCAGCTCCTAATGGAGGCGTAATTTCTGACCCAATCGAGACACCCTCTGGAGAAGGCCAATTTAACTCGCCTACTCAGACACCCGGTAACTCTGAAACTGGAGTGGATGAGGTTGACTCTACGCCTGGGACTTCGGCTCCTGCTGCTACCCCTGAGACTGAAGTAGATGAGTCTGGCAATCCTGTGCCTGATGCTACGGCTCCTGACAGTACCTTCGACTCTGATACAGATACTCCTGATACAGATACTTCTAATACAAACGACTCTGACTCTGACTCTATACCTGGAGCGGGCATCTCTCCAGGGCGGGCAACTCGTTCAGGCCCTAGCTATATCGGGATTGGCGGCAACATTGGTATTGGGAGTGGCGACACCGCAGTAGGTGAGGGAGCGTTTGCAATCATTAGTAAGATTGGGCTAACCAACTACCTATCAGTTCGCCCTTCTGTGTTGTTTTCTGACAGCCCAACCTTTTTGATTCCCGTGACCTTTGATTTCATTCCGGGTATCACCGATGTGACTGAAGATTTATCGGGAGAGCTGGGGTTACGCATTTCCCCTTTTATTGGAGGAGGTGTAGCCGTTTCAACGGGTGATGATGTGGATGCAAGTTTTCTACTCACTGGTGGGGTAGATGTCCCTATACGTGAGCGAGTGTCTGCCAATGCCTCCGTTAACTTTACATTGGGTGACGAAACAGCTATTGGGTTGATTTTGGGTATAGGCTACAACTTCTAGATCGGAATTTTCTGAAAATAGAGTTAAAGAGAAACAGGTTGCTACGCAGAAGACGTAGCAACCTGTTTTTTATGGGAATGGCGATCGTGTGCATGGGCGTTTTTAGACATGCGATCGCTTGCTCAAAGTCCATAAATCTGGTGGGTTTTCAGGAAGTTATTGGCATGTCACAAGCCTTTTTGATTTTTCCGAAGCTATTATCTACGGGGTTTTGGGTGCGATCGCAGGTTGGCTGTTTATTGCCATATTTCGGGGTTGTGAGCGCTTGTTTGAGTCACTGTATAAGCCGATTTATTGAAAACGACCCTTGCAGGACTTGTGCTGGGGGAGTAGCTGTTCTATTTCCACTGACTCATTTCTTTGGTGAACGTCAACTTGAAACGATTATCGAAGGAGATTTTACGATCGCCTCCTTGATGATTTTGGCGATCGCTAAAATCTTGGCGATTAGCGTCACGGTCACAGGAGGTTGGTGAGGCGGAATTATCATTCCCCTGTTTTTACAGGAGCCTGTCTGGGAAAGGTAATTTCTATGGCACCCTTCGGAGCTGATGAAACCTTAGCGATGATTTGCATGATGGCAGCACTCAACTCAGCCGTAACGCGAACGCCAATTAGTACGACGCTGTTAATCGCTAAGTTGACTGGATTTAGCACATTTACACCTATTCTCTTTGCAAGTGTAGTAGGTTTTTTCTTGGCTCCTCGGCATCCTTTTAGTGCTTAACTGTGAAGCACTAAACCAGAAATATAGTCGAACTCCTTGAATAGCTCTAAGTAATCTTCTAGCGAATAATCTTGAGCATAATGATCCGGCTGAGCGGCTGGAAATAACCTTTGCAACACCGTCAAGCTCTCTCGGCAGCCCGCTCCAGCCGGATCGTTAGACCGCATATGTGAATCGAAGTATTAACTTATACTGAATTACCTCTTAAGACATTCTTATAAGAACAAAATTTAGTAGCTATTTCGTCTTCCAGCACATCTATCGCACTCTTCAAGCTTTCTAAAAAAGAAAGTAGGAGTGCTGCTACTTACTATTTCGCGGGATTGATCTAAACCTAAAACATACTCCCCTACCAACATTTTCCAATGGTTACATTTGCGATCAAAATGATATTTAGCCTTTGGATCACTCAAATTCCCAATATACTCACCTTTGAGCATTCTAATCCCAGAATATTGATTTACCTGGCTTTCCAGTTGACCAATGCTAACTTGCTTCCGTTGAAGAGTTTGCTTTAGCTGACTTATTTCTTGGCTCAAGTTAATTTTTTGCCCTTGCAAATCTCTTAATCTTTCGTTGGCTTTTTCTAAATCTGAATTTAGAGCATTAACTGTATTTGTTTGGCTTCGATCTGTCTCAGCATAGTAACTAATTCTTTTCCGTAGGTTTGATAAATCAGTTTCACGTTCTTCTATAAGACCATTTAATCTAGAGAGTTCGCCTAAATATTCTTCAAGTGTTTGCTGTGTTGCATTTTTTTCATCAGAAAGCCTTTTTAATTTTTTTGCAAGAAGATCTCTCTCTTCTCTTAATTCATTAATAATTTTTTTATTAAAATTTTGCAGTTCAGATTCTTCCAAATTAGATATTTCTTTGGCAGATACCTCATGTAGCAAAGCCTCTATTCTGTAAAGAAGACCTAACCTAATAGGGCTAATCTTGCCAGCTTTTCGAGTCACTTCCTTAGACAGTTTATCAAGTGTATTCTGTATTATTGTTTCAGAAGGATAACCATTCCTAATAGACGAAGTTACTTCAACTAAAATCGTCTCAATTTGCACCAAATCTTCTTCAGTTTGATTGAGGACAAGAGACTCAAAAAAATCCTGAGCTTTACTTACAGTTTGATATTTCTTGAGCTGACGAGGCTTTATTTGATCTTGCAATACAATCCTTCTCTGCTTTAAGGTCTCTATTGTTTTAGCAAGTCTCTCATGATTTTTAACCTTGTCTACCCCTAAACACTCTAGTATTTCTAGGTATAAACGAGCTTGAAAATCGACTTCGTTCAATTTATCTATTGATAGAGAATCAATATCTTTTAACTGTAATTGTTTTTGTAGGCTGTTAACTTTTGATCCCACTTTCCCTCTAAAGCAACTGCCAACAAGTTCTAAAGCTTGACGAAAAGGAAATGGAAAATTAATGAATAATCCAAAAAAGAACCAAAATATTAGGGTTAATACAAGGACGATAAATACGCCAAAATAACTTAAGATTTTTCCTCTTAAAGTTAAAGGTTCTAGATCTTCATCCTGAAGTTCACCATAATAGTTGTAAAAACTAAAGTTGTTACAATTTGTGCTGTTGTCTTGAAACTGATTGATATTATTCCCAATAGCAGCTTGCTGCCCTCCTAAAGAATTTCCACTAGAGTGTTGATCGATTCTCGGTTGAGGGCTTTCTGGTTGATGTTCAGAATTAGAGGGTGGCTGGCTCATCTATTGAATTAAGACAACATTCCTGGTTTACAAAGACCCTATTGCTATGCCTAGCCAGCCTGATATTTTCATCACTAAAGGAACAACCTTTTCAAAAATTCGTTTGCTAGTGTCTACCGTTTTATCTACTTCTTCCAGGTTTTTAGTAACACGTTCTAAATTTTTAGAGATTAATTGTTTATCAGGCTCTGATTCTTCTGCTTCTATCTTTGCGGCTTCTATATACTTTGTAGCTTTGCTCGTGGCTACTTCGGGTAATTCCGCATCTCGGATAATGCGCTCAATTTGTGCAAGAAGCTCAACTACTTCGGCTTGACTAGGTGTATTTGAAGCAGAAGACGTTTCAGCGTTCATTCCCTGCTTATTATGGTTGCCGATTGCGGCTTGCATTCCTCCAGCCATTGAACCTGAATTAGATTGAGAGATGCCACCAGGATTATTAGACACAAAAATCACCTCGACACATAGATAGAATGTAAGGATTTCGTTAAGCCTTTACTATATGGTAGCTAAATATAGGTAACCTGCCCAATCTCAGTTTTCACAGATACTTAAAGGTCAATATAACTCGCTCAATCAAGAATTTTTGATACATATTTGCTTTGTTATATGTAGCGATTGCTACAATCTCAATCTCCTGACTTTACCAAACTACCCTGATTTGCTCCTGACACCTACTGGAGAGCAACGAAGAACCGCCCTGCCAAAAGGATGGGCGGTCTAACCATTAATGGACTGAAAGTTTCCGCATAACACTCCAGAGAAGGCAGATATACAAACAGTTTCCAAATAACACCCCGATTTGGGTAGATAGGAAGAATGTTCCGTATAGTATGCCGACTCAGCGAGATAGGCAGAATCTTTTCAACTCTTTTCAGGATACTTCCATAGAGAGATTTGGCAACCACCCGATCGCCCCACCCCACCCGATCGCCCTCCAGATCAAAAAAGCCTGACAATTGCCGTTAACAATTTTCTCAGTACGCTTGTGCTGAGGCAACTTTTATTTTATGCTTTGCGACACTGGGATTTCCAACCAGGACACGAGCTTAAGGTATGGACGCTGATGAGGGAAGTTTGGCGCGACCCCCACCAGCTAACCATGCCGTTCTGGGATAGCAGAAGGCTGGCTGAGTTGATTTTAAGTCATCGAATGCCTTGCTAATGCAAAAACAAAGTGGTTGGCGAACCACGCCTTAAGCTTTTCTTCTCTACAAACACCCATTAGCAAGGTAATACCATCATGACGACAGAGTTCAACGAACTGCTGCCTAACCATCCTGCCGATCGCCCGGAGGTCTGGATCATTGGCACCCGCGATCAGGTGACGCATCTGATCAACGATTTCTACGTCAAGAAGGTGACGAGCGATCGCGCCCGATTCACCCCGATCGTTCCAGCTCCCTTTGCCGTAGGCAAATACATGACGATATTGGTCTGCTGAGGCATCAGCGCTCAGTTGAGAGCATGAATTATAGCCATAGCCACTTTACCTAGGATGTTGCTGGTGGCGCGCAGAGCGCGCCACCAACAACATCCCCATCCCAATTACGCTGTACAGCCATAGCGTTCACGATTAGCGCTTGCTGTAGAGGCTAGATTTCGTGTCTCTATCGATAGCCTTCTACATACTGTTTCAGCTCTCGCGCCATGCGCCGCATCCCCTGCTGCTCATCCTGGCGCAAAAACGGCAGAAACAAAGCAGTCGCAAATCCTGAAAAATGCTCTTGATGAAGATACTGCGTCCGGTTTTTGCCCACCTCTTGAAGTTCAAACACATGCTCACTGCGTAGCCCCGGAGCCGAATAGCTCCAGCGCAGACATACCTCCGGCTGGAACAGCGTTATGCGCGGTTCAAATTCGGTTTCGGTTTCTTCATGCAGCCGCCGCAGCGACAGATGCACAATTCGCCCCTGAGCCAGCGGCTTGTTGGCATCGCGATCGTACAAAAACGTATTCCACTTTAGCCAATGTTCTTTGCCAACCAAAACTTGCCAAACTCTAGACTTGGGCGCACTGATTTCAATTTCTGCGTAGAGGCTCGGCATAGGCTAAATCCAGGACATCGCTTGTGGATCTCATTGAACCCTGGCAAACCGTACCAATAAGTACAGTTGCAGCGGGCACGATCTTTTAGATTGAGTCAGAGACAAGCGGTAAGATTGTAAGCTTGTTAACGACTTTTGCACAGGAGAACAGCAGCGATCGCATGGTACAGTTGACTCCCAATCCCAGTTATAGTTTGACCCTCCGGTTGCAAATTCCCAACCAGGCGGGCATGTTGGCTCACGTCATGCGGGCGATCGGTTCGGCGGGCGGCAGCATCGGACAAATTGATCTGATAGAGCAGACGCGCAAAGAGCTGGTGCGCGATATTTCAGTCGATGCCTCCAGCACAGAACATGCAGAGCAGATCACACAAGCGGTCAAAGCCATCGCTGACATCAAAGTTCTCAACGTCTACGATCGCACCTTTAATCTACATCGGGGTGGCAAGATCAGCGTTCAGAGCAAGATTCCGCTTAAGAACCAGGGCGATTTGGCTATGGCCTACACGCCTGGAGTGGGGCGCATCTGTACTGAGATTGCCCAAAACCCAGATAAAGTTTACAGCCTGACGGCAAAAGGCAACATGGTGGCGATCGTCACGGATGGCAGCGCTGTTTTGGGATTGGGCAACTTGGGTGCAGCGGGCGCACTGCCTGTTATGGAGGGCAAAGCCATGCTGTTCAAGGAGTTTGCAGGCGTGGATGCCTTTCCGGTCTGTCTTGCCACACAAGACACCGACGAGATCGTCCAGACGATCAAAAACATTTCTCCTGTGTTTGGTGGCATCAACCTAGAGGATATTAGTGCGCCCCGCTGCTTTGAAATTGAGGCGCGATTGCAGAAAGAGCTAGATATTCCCATTTTTCACGATGACCAGCATGGCACTGCGATCGTCAGTCTAGCAGCGCTGTTCAACGCCCTCAAGGTGGTAGAAAAGTCGATGACCGAGATTCGCATCGTCATCAACGGGGCAGGGGCAGCCGGGGTAGCGATCGCCCGACTGCTGCAAAAAGCGGGGGCGGCGCATATTGTCATGTGCGATTCTCGCGGCATTTTGTCTACTAGCCGCACCGATCTCAACAGTCAAAAGCTAGAGTTTGCGGTGGCGCAAAGCGGCAGCCTAGCGGATGCAATGGCAGGATCGGATGTGTTTTTGGGGGTGAGTGCGCCCGGTGTCGTGACACCCGAAATGGTGCGATCGATGGCGCAGAAGCCGATCGTGTTTGCGATGGCCAATCCGGTTCCCGAAATTCAGCCAGAGCTGATTGTTGATGATGTGGCGGTCATGGCGACGGGTCGCAGCGACTATGCCAACCAAATTAATAACGTGCTGGCGTTTCCCGGCATTTTTCGAGGAGCGTTAGACTGTCGCGCCAAAACCATGACGACTTCAATGTTTTTAGAGGCGGCAGCGGCGATCGCCTCTCTCGTTAAGCCCTCCGAACTCGATGCTGAGCATATCGTGCCCTCGGTGTTTGATGAGCGGGTCGCGACAACGGTGGCGGCAGCGGTGCAGCGGGCGGCTCGGGCAGATGGGGTGGCGGGAAATTAACGCCAAAGTGAATCATTAAGAGAACGCTTGCGTGAATCATTATGGGGCACCCCACAACGATTCACGCTTTTTAAATTTCCCCGCTCTCACCGTTGTGGCGTTCTCATAGGTTTTGCGCCACGATCCGCGCAGCGCAAAACCTATCGATCTTCAGGCTATTCGATCCTCAGACGCTCTCCATCCAGCGTAATTTAGTGAACATCAGAGCGATCGCCTGCACCTGATACCCATCCCGAATACGGCTCCCCACTAAACGGCTGCACTCCTGTTTTTGGGTAGCGATCTTGATCGCGACTAAATAGACGAAATGCACCTTCAGAAACGTAAGAAAGAGCATTTTTAATCGATTGCAAAATACGCATAATCCTGACCTCGAAGTGAGTGGGTTGATAACAGGAGTGCAGCTAAAAGCAGCGTGTGCAAAAGCAATGCGTCAGATGAGCGTGACAGACAGCTAGCCCTTTGGGTGAGGCTGTGATAGATCGGGGGCGATCGAATAGTGATTAACCCAATCGCAGTGAACGATCTGTAGTGTTTGTGGGTCACGTTCTCATTCGTAGCATTCCTGGTAGCAGAGTCTTCGTCGCTTTTGATGGGTTGCAACGCTAGAATCTGACCTCCCATACCGTTAATTGTATGCTGATAAAGCAGGTATCCCTATCGTTTCTGCATCATTCTTTACGATGTTCTTTTTATCTTACTTTTTGTAATGCTTTGGGTGTAGAGACTGTGTGCCCGCTAAAGGTTATGACTTTTTACAAGCTGCCGGACAATGGCTGCAAGCCGTTCAGCGCTGTCAGCGATCGCCAAATTCCCAGCCTCGGTTGCCATCTGCTTTAGCGGCTCTGGCGATCGCAACAGGTACAAGACCTTGCTCTCTAACAGGTCAGGCGTCAGCTCAGACTGTTGAAAGACGAGAGCGGCTTGTGCGGCTTTAAAGACATTGGCGTTGTAGGTCTGGTGATCTTCAGCAGCGTAGGGATAGGGAATCAGAATTGAGGGGGTTGCTGTGACGGCCAACTCCGTCAAGCTGCCTGCTCCCGCTCGGCTAATGGCCAAATTAGCGCGCTGCAACAACCCCGCCATGTTGGCATAAAACGGCAGACAAAAGTATTGCGGATGACTCAGGCTAGCGGCTTCTGGGTCATTCTCTCCGGTTAAATGCACCAGCCAGATTCCGGCCTCAAACCAAGCGGGAGCCACCTGACGCACCAGCTTGTTAATACCTACGGCTCCTTGGCTGCCACCAAACACCACAATTAGCGGCACATCTGATGGGATAGGTAGATCGGCCAGGGGCTGAGCCGCCTCTCGAAACTGCGATCGCACTGGAGTGCCCACACAAGCCGTCTTTGCCTTGGGCAAATGGGCAGCCGCCGCCGCAAAGCCGATCGCGACCACATCACAAAACGGACTCAGCCAGCGTGTCACCTTACCGGGCAACGCATTTGACTCATGCAGCACCACAGGCAAACCCAGCGATCGCGCCGCCAAAATACTGGGCGCAGCGATGTAGCCCCCTGTAGTCAAAAGCGCCTGAAATTTTCCCTGCTGCAAAATCCGCCGAACCTTGAGGATAGAGAGCAGCAGTCGGCTAAAAATTTTCAGCGTCCCCAGGCTAAACCGCTGCTGAAAGCCCTCTACCGCGATCGTATGCATAGGATAGCGATCGGGCACAAGCTGCCGCTCTAGGCGATCGGGCACCCCCAGCCACTCGATCTGAAAGTCTGTGAGCTGCTCGGCCGTGGCGATCGCTGGAAACAGGTGTCCCCCCGTACCGCTGGCCGCGACCAAGAGCTTGGGCAAATCTTGAGATCCAGAACCTTGAGATCCCGAGCCTTGGGATGCGGAACTCTGGGGCACAGGACTCTGGGATACAGGACTTTGAGATAAGTTTTGGGATGAATTCTGGGATATTGGATTCAGCGCACTCACGAGTAATCTGCTCTCCCCGACTGGTTAGGCACTATCTAAGCATGAAACCTGATCGATCAAACACTTAGAAATCAAAAATTGCTATAAATTGTCAATTTTAGACCCAGCATTAGGGGCGGCAGAGTCTGAACTTTAGATTAGGATAGAGGGCAGATTCAGAAGCAGCTAGCCGCACGGCAACTCTGCTTTGCCTAACTTCAACCGAGTCATCATGCCCAACTTTCTGTCTGTCGCTCAACCCCAGCCAACCTCTTCCCTCCTTCAGTCTTCTCGCTGGCGCTGGCAGCGCGTTGCCAGCATTCTGCCGCTCCTGATTTTGGGCATGACCATTGGGGCAGGACGGGTCGAGGCTCAGTCTGCATCCCCTGCGCCTGCCGAGCTGCTACAAACCTTAGCTCAAATTGATGCCGCAGCCAGTCAGGGCAAGCTACCCGAGGTTATGGCTTTCTACAGCCCCGCGTTCACCAATTCAGATGGAATGACCTATGCCACGCTTCAAGATGCCCTGAAGCAGCTTTGGCAGCAGCATCCCAACTTGACCTATACGACCCAGATCAACACCTGGCGCTCTGAGGGCAATGCCATCATTGCTGAAACCACGACCACGATCGCCACTGCCCCCGCTCCCACGCCCCGGCCTGCTGCTCGTCCTGCACAGCCTCCTGTACAGCCTACAGAGTCTGCCCTAAGACCCCTTAGCCTTCAGGCCACCATTACCGCTCGTCAGCGCTTTGAAAATCAGACCATTGTGCAGCAAGAGATCTTGGCCGAGCAGAGCCAGCTCACTTCAGGCGAAAAACCGCCCACGGTTACGGTCTATCTACCCGATCAGGTCAAAATTGGGCAATCTTACGACTTTGATGCCGTTGTTGCCGAGCCGCTGGGCGATCGCCTCCTGCTAGGGGCAGCGCTAGAGGAACCGATTCAAGCCTCAGGCTACCTCAACCCCACGCCTGTAGAGCTAGAGTTGCTGTCCTCTGGGGGATTGTTTAAGGTTGGGCGTGCGCCCCGCACGGCTGAAAATCGCTGGGTTTCGGCCATCATCGTGCGGGATGACGGCATTACAACCGTATCGCAGCGCTTGCGCGTTGTGCCGCTAACGGCTCCGGCAGCACCGCAACCTCCGGCCGCGCCTTAAAACTTGGCACTTAGAAACTGAGTACTTAACGCGATGTACAACTTGGTCTGAAAGTCTTGTAGGATGGGCATCTTGCCCGTCCGAATCTGGGCAGGCAAGATGCCTGCCCCACGTAGATCAAGAGCTTTAGGAAAAGAGTCGCACATCGCGTTACTTAAGAATTTGGCAGAGTGCTAGCTCAAGCTAGCACTCTCAGATTGCCGTTTTACCGTTGAGAAGATGGGGTGCATCCCAGTTATGCCCTGAGTATTTCTACTCAGTGTTTCAATTTAAGACAAGTTCTATCTATGCTGGCATAATCGTTTCGCATCTAGGAGAGTCGAGGCATGGACACCGATAAACGGCAACAAATACAAGAGCATGCCCGTGCTGTCGCGGCTCTACTGTACGACGAAACCGCCCCTGAACAGTTGACAACACTCGAAGGAATCGAGCAAGCCGTTCGAGGACACATTTTGGAGCCTGTCAGTCCATGAGCCATTGATTGAGTGGGTCAATCGACAATCCCTGGCTACTTTAGTCACCTGTTTAGGAGAGGGTCATGACGGCATCTGGAATCTATTTAGAGAGATGGCGATTCCAAGCCAACGACGAGAGATTTTAGATTGGTTTCACCTGGTTAAGCATCTCCACAAGGTGGGAGGCTCACTGTAACGATTAGCTGCACAGGCATTGCCCTGGCAAGGAGATATCGACGGGGCGATCGAACAGTTCAAAGACGAGCACAATCAGCAGGTTGAGAATTTCATTGCCTATCTCAACAAGCACCGTCATCGGATCGTCAATTACGCTTACTTTCAAGCCGGAGGCATTTCCTGGGATGCACCCGATCGCCCAGTCCCATGCCACCCAGATCCGCATCGAGTCAAAAGGAGACCTGAGAAATTATTAAGCCGAGAGAAATAGCGGCTCAGACAAGCATGGCTTTCATGAAAAGCGCATGCGTCTCATAGCGTTGAAATACCGTTGAATATAGAAACAGAAGCTTATCCAGCAAAGACCGCCAGCTCAATGCAGTTGCTCCAGGGTAGTTACTGCTCTAAGCCTTAGCTGATGAAGTCACCCTGCTGGAAAGAAAGTGGTTTGACAAAACCTTAATCAACGGCTTCGTAGTCTGCCGTAACCGTTTCATCATCAACAAAATCCGTCGAGTAGCCAGGATAGTCTTCCAGCGTAGCGGTTTCTGCCTCTGGGTGTCCGTTAGCCCAAGGTGCCGCATGCTCTGCGCCATAGACTCCACCTGCATTGTCGTATGACTGACTCTGCGCCTGACTATAGACAGCTTCACCGATCGCCAATAGCGTTTGCTGAAGTTCGTCAATGTGCTGGCGCAACACTCCGACTTCGATGGTGCGATCGGCAATCGCAGCCCGAAGCTCTGCGACCCGAACTGCCGCTACAGATCTCAGATCATCGCTGATAAAGGCAGCATTATCTCTTAACGTAGACTCGTAGTTATAAAACAGCGAATCTGCTTGGTTTCGCAAGGCAATGATCAGCTTGCGGCACTCGTCATCTTCGGCAAACAGCTCGGCCTCTTGGCGCATTCTTTCAATTTCGGTATCGCTCAGACCGCCTGTGTTGGAGATAGTAACGCTCTGCTCTCGCCCAGTGCCCTTGTCCCGCGCCGATACTTGTAAGATGCCATTGGCGTTAATTTCAAACGTGACTTCAATTTGAGGTACACCTCTGGGCGCAGGCGGAATCCCTGTTAATTGGAACTTGCCCAAGCTCTTATTGTCTTTGGCGAGTGCCCGTTCACCTTGCAACGCATGCACCTCGACCGAAGTTTGCCCGTCCGTTGCCGTAGAAAACACCTGAGCTTTGCTCGTGGGAATAGTCGTGTTGCGTTCGATGATGCGAGTAAATACCTCGCCTAAGGTTTCGATGCCCATCGACAAAGGCGTCACATCTAGCAGCAGTAAGTCTTTCACTTCGCCGCCTAAGACACCTGCCTGAATGGCTGCGCCCAAAGCAACTGCCTCATCAGGATTGACTGAGCGATCGGGGGTTTTGCCGCCAAAGTGGCTCTTGATCGCTTCTTGAACGGCAGGCATCCGCGTTGAACCCCCCACCAAAATAATCCGATCGATCTGGTCGGGCGTCAGTTCACAGTCTTTGAGCGCCTGACTCACCGGATCGATCGTGGACTGTACCAGATAGCCCACTAGCTCCTCAAAGGTAGCCCGAGACAGCTCCATTTCTAAATGTTTAGGCCCGGACTCATCTGCCGTAATGAAGGGGAGATTGACAGAGGTTGTCAGCATGGTAGACAACTCAATCTTGGCTTTCTCGGCTGCCTCCCGAAGACGCTGCAACGCCATTTTGTCAGTGGATAGATCGATGCCTTCTTGCTCACGGAATTTATCCATCAGCCAACGCACTAGGACGTTATCAAAGTCATCACCACCCAGATGGTTGTTGCCAGAGGTGGCTTTGACCTCAAAGACA
Source organism: Coleofasciculaceae cyanobacterium (assembly GCA_036703255.1). Lineage (GTDB taxonomy): Bacteria > Cyanobacteriota > Cyanobacteriia > Elainellales > Elainellaceae > Drouetiella. The sequence continues at coordinate 71,147 of DATNPL010000222.1, read as the reverse complement.
CCCTCACCGAGCTGCAAGACCGAAACGTCAAACGTGCCGCCACCTAAGTCAAACACCAATACGGTTTGATCTTGGTCTTGCTTATCTAGGCCATAGGATAGGGCTGCTGCCGTTGGCTCATTAATAATGCGAAGGACTTCTAATCCGGCGATCGTGCCTGCGTCTTTAGTCGCCTGTCTTTGGGCATCCGTAAAGTAGGCCGGAACCGTAATCACGGCTTGCGTTACAGTTTCCCCTAAGTAACTCTCGGCATCCTGCTTTAACTTTTGCAGAATCATGGCCGAAATTTCTTGCGGCGTATAGGACTGGCTACGAATTTGCACATCGACCGTATCATCTTTGCCTCGTACACAGGTGTAGGGCACCCGTCCACGCTCAGTTTCCGTATCGTTCCATCGGCGACCGATGAATCGTTTGATGCTAAATACGGTATTTTCGGCATTGGTAACGGCCTGCCGTTTAGCAAGCTGCCCCACAAGACGTTCTCCGGTTTTGCCAAATCCAACAATGCTGGGAGCCGTGCGCCCGCCCTCAGAGTTAGAGATTACGACGGGCTTACCGCCTTCTAGGACGGCAACACAGCTATTTGTGGTGCCTAGATCGATGCCAATGACTTTTCCCATAATTCGCGGCTACGTAGTTTCTAAGTGATGAGCGAACAACTGCGGATGAATTCACCCCATCTTTAGCCAGTATTCCGCAATTCTCCGGGAATGTTATCAATTGCTTTCAAAATCTTCTGGGTAGAGTCTTCTAAACGCTGGTTTAGTAAACGCTGAATCCTCCAAACAAGAGACAGAAGCAAATTATCTCAACATCTTCAGGCGGTAGATTTGGCTATTTCCAAATGCATCAGTTTCTAATAGATGCATCGGCTTGGCAGGTATATCAGTCTTGCATGTATCCAGCTTGCCTATCCAGCTTTGCAGGTTTAGCTGACGGATTCTTCTCTGTTTTCACCCGGTTCTGGAGCGGCTGCAACCTTGACCATTGCATGGCGGAGGACGCGATCGCCCATAACATACCCCCGCATCAGCTCCTCCATAATGGTGCCCTCAGGAAACTCATCGGTGGGCTGGCTAGCCAGAGCCGAATGGAGGTTGGGATCAAATTCTTGACCCTCCGTGCGCATAGGAGAAACACCTAGCTTTTTCATCGCATCTACAAGCTGCTTATAAACCCCTTGATAGCTTTTATGAATATTCATTTCAGCATCGGTCTGAGGCTTGATTTGCGCCCGCGCCCGTTCAAAGTTGTCTACAACAGGCAGCAATTCTTTGACGGTAGAGCATTTCGTTTCTTGCTCTTCCCGTTCTTTGTCTTTTTGAGTGCGCTTGCGAAAGTTTTCAAAGTCTGCCGCTAGACGCATGTACTGGCTATTGCGATCTTCTAGCTGAGCTTTGAGGGCTGTAACGGATTGATTTAACTCGGCGATCGTCGCCTGAAGTCCGGCCTGCTCCGCAGGGTTGCTGGCATTGTTGGAACCTTCTGGGTTCAGTCCTTCGGGCTTTTCGGCCGTACTGTCTGGACTCAAATCAAAGGGTTCGAGATCTGAATCTAGGATAAATTCTTCATTTGCATCTATCACCTGAGCCGCTACAGACTCCTGTGGCGTTGCGTCTGGATCCATGGGTAGGTTTGTTTCAGCAGACATTGGCTCACTTTCCATCTTTAATCTACAGTCTCCAAAAAGATTGTAGCTGCTCATCCTTCGGTGGAATCTAGCTATCTCTTTTCATACACAACTTATCTATTCTGCCCTAAGTTTTGACATTCACAATCAAACAGGTGCTATCCGCTAAGCACGATTAAATGGGCAGATGTTCTACCAACATAGCTTAAAGAGAAAGTGGCGATCGTCATCATAAAGTTGCATTGCGACTGCTGGCGAGTCAAGACAGGGATATTGTGTTGGGTCCAAGACAGTCAGATTCCAGAGGCGCGGAGCACGCCCCAAGACCCTACCAAGACCCTACCAAGATCCTAATTTGCGATCTACTGAGCATATTTAAGACGCCATTTCATCGCCATTTCATTGAAATGGAAACTTTCCCGACCCAAGAGCGGTCAAATTAGATACAGGAATAAGAGCCTAAAACATTAGAAGTTTTAGGAAGTCTAGTGAACTTGATGCCGTTGCGGTAGAGCCTTACATCAATGGTTTTTGATGTATGCCATCTCATGCTTTGAGCTAGGCCCAGGCTCGATTTCAGTAGGCGATCGCCCCCATTCCTACAGATTGTCCCTATTTGCATTTACGAAAAACGGTATTGGCCGTTTGGGTGTGGTTTTTCGCAGGATACGTCTTGCAAAAGACATACCTCAGCTTAGCCATACCTAAAAGACTACCGCTAGAGAATTTCCTGAATTGAGGCAAAAGGGCTGGAATGATGAATAAGCCCATTTTGACTTCTTTGAAGGACTTTCTCGGTTCTGGATAGTCCCAGTCCATCAGAAGCTATGGTTTGAGATGAAAAGAAATCCTCGGTTAGGCGCTTTAGAAAATCTGTCTGTGGCGGGTCTGGTGGCAGGCTCGATCGCCTCCCTTGTGTCGAAGCAAATCCTGTACACCACGATGCCAATGTCGCTGTTGGTCATTTTGGATCTGCTGAGCCGACGGCGATTTGAGGACAACAGCCGTCAGCGCGACCTGTCTTTGGCAGAAACCGATCAAAAGTTGGCTAGCCAGGTGGATTTATTAAATCAACATATCGCTACTCTGCCTTCCACAGAAACGATCCATCGGCTGCGACAGGGATTATTGGCAAAAGACCGAGAAGTTGCCCGCCGACTCTATGCAGAAATCACGGCTTTGCAACAAGAGTTAAATCAGCGGCTCCAGCCCTTAGAGCAGCAGGGACTAGAATCAGCACGGCAAGAAATCACCCAGCTAGAGGCGCAGTATCAGCAGGTGACTGGGGAAATGGCGGACATGGGTCTTGATTTGCGTCAGCTCAAAGCTCTGGCTGAGTCTAGCCATACAGACACTGCGATCGCCCAACTGCAATCGGATGTGACGAGTATCCAAGCCCATGTAGAGACTCTATCTAGCCCAAGCAAGCCTAATTTTACTTCCCTGCAAGAGCAGATTTCACGACTCGATCGGCGGTTTGGCCAACTTCCCCCTCCGGTAGACCTCAGCTCTCTGAAACAAGAAGTGGGCGAACTCGTGCGGATGATTACCGATTTGGTGCCGCGAAGAGATTTACTGACTCTGGTGAAAGAGGTACGCGAACTCCACCAGCAGCAAGAGCGATTGCGGCAGTCGGTGGTGTCGATTGAAACAGCAGCCGTCAGCTTTAATAGCGTGTTTGGCAATTTACTGAAACCCTCTGTCGCGGGTTCTAGCCCTGACTCAGGAACCTCCCATGCGGTTTTGTCGGGTGAGTTAGAGCAAGAAATTATTCAAGGGCAAAAGTTTCAGCCTTCTGCAACCCTGTCTAGCATCACAACGATTCAGGCAGAAGCCGCCCATTATTTAGAGCATTTGCGATCGCAGCTTGCCGACATTCAATCCTTTACGGAGACTCTAGCAGCGCAAAATCAGCAGCTGCAAGAACAGATGAATCATTTACCCAAAAACCTGGATATGGCAGCGCTTCAGAGCCAGCTTCGGGAGCTTTCTCAGCGGATTCCGGTGGCTGAAACAAAGCTAGATGACTTTAGAGGGCGGATTCAAGAGGTTGTGCAGCAAGAGCTGAAATATATTTCACAGCAGCTTCAGGCTGTCCCTGCTACGCCAAACTATGAACTCATGTTTGATCTAGCGCAAGATGGTGACCCAGGTGAACTGCTGACGAGCAGCCGTGCCCTTCTGGAAGAAGCGCTGAGCACGACCGAAAAACGATTAATCTTAATTTTGCCTTGGGCGAATCAATGCAGCTTGGAAGAACCCATGTTGCAAAATCTAGAAGCTTTTCTACAGAAGGGGCGACGGCTAGACATCGGCTGGTGTAACTGGGTCGATCGCCATGATGAGCGACTCCTCAAAAAAATTCAGCGGGGCTGGAAGCCCAATGTTGGAGTGCCGCAGGATGCTATTCAAGCGACCTTGCACCATTTGCTCAACTTTAAGCGCACCTATCCTGAAAACTTTCAGTTCAAAATTTTGGGTACCCACGAAAGTTTTTTGGTTTCCGATCGAGCCTTTGCGGTGCTGGGAATTGCAGATGCGCTCAAAACGACAACAGCGCTTTCAGAAGTGCAGCTGAAGCTGCGAACTCGCGATCCAGAGGCGATTCAGCGTCTCATTGCTCGGTTTGAGCATCCTGTTTTAGAGCCAGAGGATTTAGTGTCGCATTGGAATCGCGGCGCAACGCGGCATGATCTGGGAGACAAGACAGGTGCGATCGCTGACTACACGCATGTTTTGGAATATGCCCTTGCAGGCTCAGAAGGTACCCCTGAGCAGGCCATCCTTTATGGCTACCGGGGCAGCGCCTATTATGAGATGGGAGAGTTTGACAACGCCATCGCCGACTTGACAGCAGCAATTCACATTAACCCGCAACAGGCCATCACCTACTGCAACCGAGCCTTTGTCCGCTCTGAGCAAGGCGACCTAGAAGGAGCTATTGCTGACTATACGCAGGCGATTGAGATGCAACCCGACTGGGCGATCGCTTTTTTCTACCGGGGTCTGGTTTGGCAAAAGCTGGATCGGCATCAGAATGCCATTGCCGACTATGGCGAAGCCACCTATTTAGCCCCTGACGCTGCCGTAGCCCACTACTACCGAGGGCTGTCATGGCAAAAGTTGCGCAATACCCAAGGAGCGATCACGGACTTAGAGAAGGCGGCGGCGTTGTTTAGTCAATCGGGCAGCTCCCGCAATGCCCAAAAAGCGCTTAAGAGTCTAGCCAAATTACGGCAGCCCAGAGCCGCCATGAGTTATGCCGCCCCTCAAGCCAAGAAAGGCGTGCGAGAAGCCATTGCACCCGACTTTGAGGCGATCGCCAGTTTGTTTCAAGGTGTTCCAGATGAACCTCAAGTCAAGGGTTGCCACCCAACGGCTCATTCTGGCGGCAATTCTGCTGAACCCAATCTGCCGCTGACTTTTCAGGACTTGTTCTCCTCAGAAGCGGGCTTTGGAGAAAACGGGCGTACTGGAGACAGTCTTAGCCAGAGCCTTAATCAGGGAGACCATCATCAGGCAGAACATCAGGGGCGATCGCCCTTGGCGGCTCATGTTAATTCTCAGGGAAGCGCTTATCTGTAGGCGCTTGCACTGGACATTGCCCCTGCCAAAGTCATTGCGTTGTTCGTTAAACTCCAGTGGTATAGCGCTACGCGCTTAGATCCAAATGAGTTATTTTTTGAAAGCCTCGCGTAGCGAGGCTTTCAAAAAATAACCTCTCCTAACCTAGTTGCGTAGTGCCATAAGAGCTGCGCTTTTCCTACAGGTTGATTTATTCTGTTGAATTTTACGGGTAAGATATCACACGAATAAGATGGACAGAACCTGACGAGAGTTCTTAGCTTCCTCGGCATAATAGCGTTTGTAAAGCTGTCAACTCTCATCCTCAACTCTATAACCATGCGATCGCTGCGGTTTTTTCAATTTTTTCAATACCTCAACGGGCGAACCCTGCGAAAAACGATCGCGGCAGCCTTTCGGCAACGGCTTCCAGGGTTAGCGTCAGAGATGGCGTATAACGCTATGCTGTCTCTGTTTCCGGCAACGCTGGCGGTTTTGACGGCGATCGGCCTGTTTAATCCGCTCAACAGCACCTTTGAAAAGCTGGCAGGCCAGGTGAGCGAGGTTGCCCCGACTGAGGTTTTGGGGTTGCTTCAGGGCTTTGCCCAGGAGGTGAGCCAGGGGCAAGATGGACGGCTCTTTTCCTTTAGCTTTTTGTTTGCGTTATGGGCGGCTTCAGGGGCGCTAGGAGCCGCCATGACGGCGCTGGATCAGATTCATCAAATTCCGCCGCGTCTGTCACGTCCATTCTGGAAGTCTAAGCTGGTGGCGCTAATGTTGACCTTGGGGGCCATTGTCATGCTGCTGCTGTCTCTGGCGCTGATGCTGGTAGGCGATGTGCTGGTCAGCAATACGGCAAGCGTTGTGGCTTCCCAAAACGGCTCGATCGCCTCGGAGCTACTGAAATTTTGGGGCTGGCTGGCACTGCCGCTGATTTTACTAATCATGTCGTTGGCATTTGGGGCGATCTATCGCTACGGGCCAAGCCGTTGGAATCCGGGACAACCGATTATGCCCGGTGCCGTACTGGCTGCGGTGATTTGGGCGATCGTTTCTAACCTGTTTCGGCTGTATGTCAAGCATTTTGGCAACTACAACCGGGTTTATGGCGCAGTCGGAGCGGTGATTGTGCTGCTGCTGTGGCTGTATATGAGTTCGCTGGTGCTGCTGTTGGGCGATCAGCTCAACGTGACGGTGGGTGAAGCCATGCTAGGGCAAAGCCGGGAAAGGCAGAAAAATGAGGAAATGCAAGGCAGGCGCTAGCTTTTGATCTCTTCGATCGGTAAGAGAATGTGCGAGGGGCGATCGCCATCTGAGTAGACCGTGATGGTAATCACCTGGGCATCGATCAATTGACTGTCGATGGGCTGCGTGCCTGTGCCAGGGTTCATGGCATAAGCCGGGAAGCATGCGGCGCTGAGGCTAAGGCGTAGGCTGTTTCCTGCTGCAATGCAAATGCAGGTGGGCTGAAGGGAGATCAGATAGGACGCTGGCAAAGCAGAGGATAGGGGAATGCGCAGATAGCCTTGGCTAAAGCCGAAAACGCTGCCATTGGGCTTGACTTCAGAGAGGGTGGCACAGAGGTCAAAGCTGGGGGTATCGGCAGTGCAATAAATTTGAACGATCGCCTCTCCAGCGATATGTAGATCTGTCTCTAGGGGGGCTGAGGTGTAGGTGAGAACATCGGTACGGCAGTCTATAGCAGCGCGATCGAATGGGCCAGCAGGCATAGCAGCATGTCCGCCCCAAGAGGGGACAGGTCGCCAGGGGTCATGGATCAGCAGGTCGGGTGGGGCTGAGCTAGAGGAGGGTTGAGTCGTGAGTGAACCTTCGCCCATTGCCGCCAGTCCGGTGCTAGAGAGAGCATAAATTTGCGGGAACGTGGCCGGAAATTGAGAAAATTTGCACCACTGGTTTGTGCCCATTTCAAACAGGCTAACGGGACTCTCTTCCAGGGAGCCGCTCCCTTTGAGAAAATAGTCGAACCATTGAATTTGGAGGCGATCGATCCTGTTTTGCGCCTCAATGCCATAGTCGATCGCTCCGGTTTTGCGACCCCAGGGTAAATGCGCCCAAGGTGCGACAACCAGATGCTGAGGAAATTGGCTGCGGGCTACCATCGCCTTATAGAGTCGTACCGTGCCACGCAGGTAGGTGTCAAACCAGCCGCCAATATGCAGCATGGGCAGATCGACGGCCTGCATCTGGTGATGGGGCGACATCTGCCAGTAAGAGTCGTTAGGGTCGGGATGGCTCAGCCAGTCGGGGTAGTGCGACTCAGGCGCAAGCTGCCGCAAAATGCCCGAAAGGGGGCAAACCGGATCATGCAAAGGCGGATTGCGGGCAGCCGCATAAAGGGTTTGGTATGCCTCCTGATTGGCTTTGCGTCGAGCCGTCTCTGCGGCAAGCTGCATCGCCCAGCCTAAGTTGAGCTGATAGCAGAAAGCGCCGCCCTCGTATGCCCAGTCCTGATACAGGTCATAGCCGACCATGGCAGGGGCAAGTGCCTTGAGCGCAGGGGGACGATCGATCGCTGCATAAAGCTGGGTCATGCCCTGATAGGAAAAGCCATACATGCCCACCTGTCCGGTGCTGTGGGGCAGATGGGCTGCCCACTCTACCGTGTCAAAACCATCCTCAATCTCATTGACAAATAGCTCAAAGTCTCCATGGGATGTGCCCCGCCCGCGCACGTCTTGAATCACCACAATATAGCCCTGATCGGCATACCAGCTGGGGTGGGCATAAACGACAGTTGAGGCGATCGCCCGTCCGTAAGGCTGCCGCATGAGCAAGACTGGAAACTTGCCCTGGTGCTTGGGATAGTAGACATCTGCATCAAGCCGCACGCCATCGCGGGTCTGCATGGATAGAGTTTGCTTAGGGCTGAAAGAGGTCATCCGATTTTGAGTGAGCGATTTTAAGGGGGCAATTTTGAATGAGCAGCTTTAAAACCCCTGACCTGCCGCTGAGTGCCTGTCAGGTCGCTCGAAGCCTCTTTACGATTTTAGAGGCTTTCGTCAATCCAACTCAAATCTAAAATTCGGAATCGGACACCGAGGATTGTTTTAATGCCGCTTCAGCTCCTCTAGATTGGAATGCTCCTCTAGGTAATCCAGCAAATTGAGAAAATCGGCCTTGGGTAAACAGCGACCCCCTACAGGATTGAAAGCTAACTGGTAGCGATCGCCGCTGTAGATGTGATATCCCCAATAAAACAGCTGCTTGCTGTTGCGAATAGCGACCTCTTCTGGATCGATAAACTTGAAGCGTTCATCCTCTTGTGAGAGTTCGGCAAAGTATCGCTGATATTCCTCTTTGAGGACACGGCTGCGGTTACTTTCGTCGTCAAAATAGTTGTTGATTAAGATAAACAGATATGCTGTTTGGTTGACCCGACGAATGGCCTCGATCGTTCGCTTAATCACATGTCCATTTTTGTTCAGCCCTAAGGGATTCAGCGTCGTCGGGATAATGCAATAGGAAAATTTTTTGATCAGATCAACCGGATTGGCTTCCAAAACAGGTGAGCAGTCGCAGACCACTACATTGACATCGGGCGGATGGCGATCGTCCCATTCATCAATCCCATAAACGGTGACGGTATTCCCTAACTTATTGTTGAGTCCCGGCAGCTTCACCCCTTCTCCCAACAGCGTTGTCAGGTTTTTCTGGGGGTCTAGATCAATCAGAGCCGCATCGTATCCCGACAGCGCAAAGGCTCCGGCCAAATGGGCGCTAATCGTGGTTTTGCCCACCCCGCCCTTGCAGGTAAACACGCCCAAGTAACTTAACTCTCGTCGGGGTGGCTCAATGCCATTTTCATGGCCTGTGATCCGGATAACCTTGCTGTCACGATAGAGTGCAAGCTGCACCTTATCGTTGTTGGCCTGCTGAAAATAGGTGAGGGCAGAGTGCGTATAGCCACTGGATGTAATTAAAAAACCTTTGGTAAATCGTTCGGCGATCGGCAGCTCTAGAAATTCAAAAAACTTTTCAATTTGCGGGACTTTAATGGGCACTCGATAGTTTTTGAGCTGAATGGCAACCACTTCATTGCCCCGAATCGCTTCCAGATCGTATCCCTTGGGAGGCGTAGAGCCGTTGGCACCCTGTGCAGAGGGCATTTTTACCGCCCATCCTGCCTTAGCCAGGAGCAGCATGATTGCTTGCTGAAAATCATCTGAATGCTCAAAGCTAGCCATAGTCGAACCCACAAACCTTCAGTAAAACGAAGACCGGAGCGAAATTTTTCAAAAGAATGCGCGATCGTGAAACACCGTTGGATAAATTGGGGAATAATTTTTGTCGGTCTGAACTCATCCAGGGCAGGTCTACCTGAATGGATCTAGATGTCTGGAAGTATACAATACCCAATTTCAGGTGAGACAAAATTTTCTCGCCCCCCTGTGCTGAAAATCTTAGGCGCATTTCAACCTGTTGGGCAGATGCAGTTTTCAAGGAGATTCTTTTCAGCTCTCTGAGATCTATCTCAGGCGATCGCCCTCGCCTAAACGCCAAATTTTCTAGGATTTAAGGAAATTTCTGATTTGGCTGAATTTATTGGAACTAATCAGCCAGCCTTATGTCAATAGATTCAACTGTCACATAGCAAGCTGCCATAGAACAACGGTGGGAATTGGAATGAAGCCCCAACCCGTTTGTTTGGGCTTGCTGGGCTTACAAACTGGCTTAGGTATCAGGAGGATCATATGTCGCAAGATTTCGTAGCTGTAGGGCAATCCCGGACGCTGCATACTCAGCCTCAACTACAGATACAGAAGAATCAGGGGCATTTCCAGAATCCGCTCAAAAAATCTACCCAAAATCTCTCAAAACTTCGCACCGCATCTAGCTCGTCTAAAGCGGCTTCAGCCAAATCTACCCAAAACAAGTTTCAATATTTGTTTTCCAGCAGCTCTGAATCTTCTCTAGACACGCAGGTGCAGTCTGTCAACGGCTCATCTAACTTTGTCAAAAATACGCGGAGTACGGCTCACAACATTGGAGATTTCAGCGGCAAATCAGGCTATACCTGGAACGATAAGCTAGACTCCAGCAACTCAGACGACTTCTTTAAGTTCAGTTTGTCAAACAGGAGCCGAGTTTCGCTCTCGCTAGGCAATTTGGAGGGCAGCGCCAACTTGCGTTTGCTCAAGGCAAATGGCACACAAATCAAGAAATCGACGGGCAGCAGCATCAGCAGCAGTTTGCGATCGGGCGATTACTATGTACAAGTTTCTTCGGACGGTGCCACCTATTCTCTCAATATGAAGGGATCAGGGATAGCCAATGATGCGGGTACAGCAACGCGATCGGCGTTAGATGCGGGTGAGCTGACTCGAAGCAATCGCACCTTTCGGCGGATGATTGGGGGGAAAGATAAGGTAGATGTCTATCGCTTTGACTTATCTGAAAAAAGCAGTGTAGAGCTGGCTCTGGGTAATCTCAAAAAAGATGCGAGTCTACATCTTTTAGATGGTCAGGGCAACGAGATTGACCTGTCTGACTCTAGCGGCAATACCGGAGAATCTATCACCAAGCAGCTAGGGGCGGGCACCTACTACGTCAAAGTTGAGACAGCCTCTAAGTCTGGTATGCGGTATGCCCTGGAAATGAATACGGGTGAGGCTAGCTCGTCTAACTCTGGCTTTGATTTCGGATCTAACTCTGGCTCTAATTCTGGTTCTGGCAGCTCAGGCGGTAGTTCTGGCTCTGGCAGCTCAGGCGGCAGTTCTGGCTCTGGTAGCTCCGGTGGTAACTCAGGCGGCGGTTCTGGTTCAGGCAGCGGCAGCAGCTCGAATAACACTGCTCCTTACTTACGTCTTTCCAAAACCAATCGCACAACCTCTACGGGCTTGGTAGAACTTCAGTTAGAGCTAATTAAAGGCAACAAAGCCGTTGACCAAGTCGTGACGGTTTCGGGTCAACCTGGCAAGCAAGCCTTTAAGCTGCCCAGCCAGAGCAAATCGGGATCGATGGAGCCGTTGCCGGAGGGCAAGTGGAGTCTGGGTGTGACGGAGTGGGCGGCTGGAAAGAATAACCTCAACGCCAGTTGGGGAGAAGGGCTAGGCCCCATGTGGGTCAGTGTAGAGCCTCTCATGAGTACCAGTCGATCGGCTATTGGTATTCACCTGGATAGCAATTCTAGCTACGCTCCGGGAACGGTTGGCTGTATCGGTGTGACCAACAAGACCGATTTACAGAGGGTTGCAAGCTGGTTTGATAACTCTCTTGCACCTAAAACTCTGATTGTAGATTGGGGTCTGGGAACCGTAGCGGCATAGGAGCAGTAGCTCGCAAAGTCCTCCTATTTTTTCTAAAAGCTGGATTTCAAAGGCGATCCGCGCCTTTGAAATCCAGCTTTTAAGGTTTTGTGGTCTACTGAAGCTTTACTGATCGACGATCGCTGATTTTGGATAATTGCGATCTAGCCCTTGTTTGATCCACCGTAAGCATTCTGGCTCAGACCGAAATATTTTGGGAGCAGCGATGTTATTGAGTTCTGTCGGCGGGTAGTGATCGTAAAAATACTTTTCGGCTTGCTTGTAGACAATGATCAAATGATTTTGATAGGTGTAGCGATCCTTAAAAAAATCAGGCTGGCTGGGGAGGCTTGCCCGCCTATTGAGATGCTCTTTGGCGATCGCAACGATACCTTCAACGGAGTCTGAGTAAAGCCTGGAGGGATTGATAAACTTATGCAGAGTGCCATATCGCCCTTGCTCTGACAAAAGCCTATAGGTATAAATCGACTGTCCAGCCATCTTGCTCTGAACGTAGGGAATGATCAGATGTCCCTGATGAGAGACAGAGTGTTCGTAAAGGAAGCGATCGATCACAGTTCCTAATCCTAGTACTCTAGCAGGCTAATTGGGGCTGTTAGAGGTTTTAGCTGACAGGAGGCAAAGCACCGCAGGTCAGGGAAAACCTTCTATCGGACATGCTCAATCATACTTCACCTTGCCCCTGCTAGAGACTTGCTTAACCCGGCGATGAAATTTATTTTGGCAGGGGCGCGGAGCGCCCCTGCCAAAATAAATTTCGTCAACAAAATCAGCAGCGATCGACTTTTTAGCGGCTGTATAGCTTGGTCAGATGCAAGAGCCGATCGCTTACGTCCTGGCTCAGCAACTCCGATCGGGTAAACCGCCAGCGCCACTGGCCTTCGTTAATGCTGGGATCGTTCATCCGCGCCCGCCCATCTAAGCTCAAAAGATCTTGAAGGGGAATCACAGCCAGATCGGCGACTGAAGCCAGCGCTAGGTGAATAAACTCCCAGCTAATCTCCTTGACTTCATCGGCAGAGCTGTAGCCCAGGTATTGCGCTACATGCTGCTTCTCAGCCTCAGGGGCGACCGTCCACCAGCCGAGCGCCGTGTCGTTGTCGTGGGTGCCGGGATAGACGACGCAGTTGCGCACGTAGTGATGAGGCTGGTAGGCGTTTTCGGAGCCGTCGCCAAAGGCAAATTGCAGGATCTTCATGCCGGGGAACTGGAAGCGATCGCGCAATGCCTCTACTTCGGGGGTGATGATGCCCAAATCTTCGGCCATCACAGGCAGACTGCCGACGGAAGCTTCTAGAACTTCAAAAAATTTGGCATCCGGCCCTTTTAGCCATTCCCCGTTCATGGCGGTTGTTTCCCCGGCGGGTACCTGCCAGTAGGCTTCAAAGCCTCGGAAGTGATCGACCCGGACGATATCGACATATAGCAGGGTGGCTTTGAAGCGGTTAATCCACCACAGGAAGTTGGTTTGCTCTAGCTTGTCCCAGTCATAGACCGGATTGCCCCAAAGCTGACCCGTGGCGCTGAAATAATCGGGCGGTACCCCGGCCATAAACGCCGGATCGTAAGTTTCTGGATCAAGCTTGAAATTCTCAGGACTGGCCCAGACATCAGCGCTGTTGTGGCAGACATAAATTGAGACATCGCCCACAATCAAAATCTCTTTGCCGTTAGCGTAAGCCCGTAGCTTTGCCCATTGGCTAAAAAACTTAAACTGCAAGAACTTCTGGAAGTTGATGCTGTCTTGCAGTTTTTCGGTCTGCTCCTTCAGCGCTAGGGGATCTCGTCGGGCGATCGCCGTTTCCCACTGGTTCCAGGGCTTGTAGTCATGGGCTTCTAGCAGCGCCATAAACAGCACAAAGTCATCGAGCCACCAGGCTTGATCTTGGCAAAACTTCTCGTAGTCAGGCGTGGGCTGAAAGCGATCGAAGGCTTGCTGCAAATACTTGAACTTATGGGGAATCACCTGATCAAACTGGACGCGGCTATAGGCCGGATCGGTGTCGGGAGCGGGCAGAGGCTCTAGCGCTGCGGCATCGAGCAAACCCTCTGCGGCCAACTGCTCTAGACTAATCAGCAGCGGGTTGCCTGCAAAAGTGCTGAAGTTCATAATGTAGGGCGAGTGCTCATACCCAGTCGGCCCCAGTGGCAAAATCTGCCAGAGCTTCTGTCCGCTCTTGGCTAAGAAATCTACGAATTCATAGGCAGATTGTCCCAGGTCGCCAATGCCAAACTGTCCGGGGAGACAGGTGGGATGGAGCAATACACCGCTAGCACGTTGAAAAGTCACAATAATTCCTGCCTGTAATGTCTTAGGTTATGTTAGTTTTCTGAGGATTGAATCAGATCAATCTAGAGTAATAGAGCCTCTAGCGGAATAGAGCTGTGGAGACAGCCCCTCATGTAGTCAATTTGACATGTAGTTAATTTGACAGCCAAACTGCTACATACGGAGCGATCGCATCAGGTTTAGAAATCACTAACTTGTGCCGATGATCTCAGTTAAAAAAATCACAGGTCAATCAGAGATTTCTCTTACAGTCTCTATCTTGATGACAGATTAGTATCACCTAATTACACTTTTACACTCTTATCCGGTATCCATTTCGTATCAATGAGTCTGTCGAGATAGAAGGCTTATCCAGACAGGTTTAGGCTCATTTTTTAGTTTTAAAGGGGGCGCATAGCACCCCCCTTTAAAACTAAAAGCCTGTTTAAAACATGACCCAATTCAAGCTACTGATTTCTATCCTATTTATAATTCCTGCTTGATGATGATATCGTCAGCAACACATCATAAATTTACGAAGATAAAGTGAAGGTTAGCCAAAACTCCGAGGTTATTCGGATTTATCTTCCTAGAATCAATAGAGAAGTGCGTCCGGCACTACAGAACTGATCGAATCAGGTCAGGATTTTCACGTATGAATTTTACTTCAGCTTCATATTAGAAAATTCAGATATCGGCAATTCTGAACGCCCAGAGCAGTTACTTCTAGCCTTCAGGACATCTGTTTGTTTGGGCGCTGCTGATGGGAGGGATAACTTTTTGTCAGGAGCGTGCGGAGCGCTTTCCTAGTAAAAACGTTCTCTTCCGATCAAGCGATGCCCTTGTTCTAATGTTTGTTTTAACGTTAGGTTTAACGCTTTGTTTTGCACAGCAAAACTTGCAGGTGCAGGAGATTTGCTGCTGCATTTCGCCCGATTATGAAGTGGGTTGCCTCGCCCGAACGAAGCAGCCCACTTCATAATGAAGTTAGCTTTCTGTAAAACAGATATACATTCTCTCATCTTCTCAACCCACGTGCAATTTGCCCGATTGGGACGCAAGACCTGTACCCCTGGAAGCCAAACGACATGATGCAAAAGCCTACCTTGAACGATGATCCGCTTTGGTTCAAAGACGCAATTATCTACGAAGTTCCTGTCAAAGCCTTCGCTGATAGCGATGCCGACGGCATTGGCGACTTTCGAGGACTGACGGAAAAACTGGATTACATTCAGGATTTGGGCGTGACTGCGATCTGGATTCTGCCTTTCTTTCCCTCGCCGCTCAAAGATGATGGCTATGATATTGCCGATTACATCACGGTTAACCCCATCTACGGCAATCTGGAAGACTTTCAGGTCTTCCTGGATGCGGCTCACCAGCGCGGTATTCGCGTCATTATTGAGCTGATTGTCAACCATACTTCTGATCAGCATCCCTGGTTTCAGCGCGCCCGCAAGGCTCCTCCCGGCAGCAGCGATCGCGATTTTTATGTCTGGACAGAAGATCCCGAAACCTACAAAGGCGTGCGGATCATCTTCAAGGATTTTGAAACCTCTAACTGGACTTGGGACCCGGTGGCGCAAGCCTACTACTGGCACCGCTTTTACTCTCACCAGCCCGACCTCAACTACGAACATCCTGAACTGCAAAAAGCCATCTTTGACGTGGTGGACTTTTGGCTAGAGCTGGGCGTAGATGGGCTACGCATGGATGCCGTGCCCTACCTGTACGAACTAGAAGGCACAAACTGCGAAAATCTGCCCCGCACCCATGTCTTCTTGAAACAGCTGCGCGCCCATGTAGACAGCAACTTCCCCAACCGGATGCTGCTGGCCGAAGCCAATCAGTGGCCCGAAGATGCCGCCGCCTACTACGGTGAAGGCGACGAATGCCACATGAACTTCCACTTTCCGCTGATGCCGCGTCTGTTTATGTCGCTGCAAATGGAAGACAGCTTTCCGCTGATTGACATTATTCAGCAGACGCCTCAAATTCCTGATAACTGCCAGTGGGCGCTGTTTTTGCGCAACCACGATGAGCTGACCCTGGAAATGGTGAGTGACGAAGACCGTGACTATATGTATCGCGTCTACGCCCAAGACCCCCAGGCCAGAATCAACCTTGGCATTCGTCGCCGTCTGGCACCGCTGCTGGGCAACAACCGCCGCCGGATTGAGCTACTGAACAGCCTGCTGCTGTCGCTTCCCGGCACGCCTGTGCTGTATTACGGCGATGAGATTGGCATGGGCGATAACTTTTACCTGGGCGATCGCAACGGAGTCCGCACCCCCATGCAGTGGAGTGCCGATCGCAATGCGGGATTTAGCCGCGCCAATCCGCAAAAGCTGTTTTTGCCGACGATCGTTGACCCTGAGTACCACCACGAAACGGTGAATGTAGAGGCACAGCGCGCCAACCCCAACTCGCTGTGGTGGTGGATGAAGCGCTTGATTGCCATCCGCAGCCGCTATCAAGCCTTTGGGCGCGGCACCTTTGAGCTGCTCTATCCCGAAAACCGCAAGGTGCTGACCTTTATTCGCACCTATGAGGGAGAACATATTTTGGTGGTGGCGAATCTGTCACGATTTGTGCAGGCGGTCGAGCTAGATCTGTCGGCCTTTAAGGGGGCAACGCCTGTCGAGATTTTTGGCCGCACGCCCTTTCCGACGATCGGGGATGCCCCCTACTTTCTCAGCATTGGCCCGCACGCTTTTTACTGGTTTACGCTGCAACAGCAGCCCAGCCTGATCGCCTCCGGTGCCCCTCGAAATTTGGCTACAGTCGGGGTGAACGGCAACTGGCAGGATGTTTACAGCCGCACTGAGTCTAAAAAAGCGCTGGAGACGCTGCTTCCCGACTATCTCATGGGCTGTCGGTGGTACAGCAGCCAGGGCAGAACTATTCAGGCGACTCACATTTTGGACGCTATTCCGGTAGAGCCAGCCTTGAAAGAGCATCGACCCAAGGGCGAGAAAGCGGTTCTAGAAGACAGCAATCCCGTGATTCCCACGATTCCCCATGCTTACGACATTGTGCTGGTCAAGGTAGAGTACACCGAAGGGATTCCCGATACCTACGTGCTGCCTCTGGCCTATGCCGAAGGAAGCGACGGCACAGCGCAGGGCGATGCTGCTATTGCTTACCTGCAAGGCAAAGTGAATGCGGGGGTTTTGTTCGATGCGCTGTCTGACAAAGAGTTTCTGGCGATTCCCCTAGAGGCGATCGCCCATAAGCTGCGGTTTAAAGGAGGCGCAGGGGAACTGACGACCACGCAAACCGAGATCTTTCAACAGCTCTGGATCGAGCAGTCAGCGCAGGCTAAAACGGTGCAACAGGCCACGACGCTGGCTTCTAGCGCGCCTTCTGCTTCGCTGGAGCCGCACTTGCTGCGGGATGAGTACAGCAATGCCTTGACGGTGTATGGCGATCGCTTTTTCCTCAAGCTTTTCCGCCGGGTTGAGGAATGTGTTAACTCTGATCTAGAGGTGGGGCAGTTTTTGACCCAGCTTGCCAGCCAGCCCGGTTCGGTGATGGCCGACCATGTGGCTCCGATCGCAGGCTTTTTGGAATACCACCGCAAAGGAGCCGCACCGATGACGGTTGGCGTTTTGCAAAAGTATATTCCTGATACGCGAGATGCCTGGTCTTATACGCTAGACAGCTTGCGCGACTGCTTTGAGCAGGTGATGACCAAGCAGATTGACATTGGCGAAATTTCTCTGCCGCCTACCCAGCTGTTGTTGGCGCTGAATACTGAGATTCCGCCGATGGCTTACGACATCATGGGCACGTTTCTCAGCTCGGTAGAGCTATTGGGACAGCGCACCGCCGATCTGCATTTGGCGCTGACGTCTAATCTAGACGACCCCAATTTTGCCCCGGAGGAATTCTCCTCTTTTTATCAGCGATCGATCTACCAGTACATGCGTAATCAGTCGGGGCAAACTCTGCTGCTGCTAAAGAAACAGCTGAAGAATTTGCCTGCCGAGCTTCAGCCGCAGGCGCGATTGGTGCTGAACCAGCGAGAGCAGATTTTGGGACGGTTTAAGCTGGTGTTGGATCAGCCGATTACCGCCATGCGTGCCCGCTGCCACGGCAACTACCATCTAGAGGAGCTGCTGTATACGGGTAAAGATTTCATCATCGTTGACTTTGAGGGCGAACCCAACCGTTCTTTGAGCGAACGGCGGATGAAGCGATCGCCTCTGCGAGACATTGCTGGAATGCTGCAATCTTTCTATTACGCCTGTCGGGTGGCTCTGCGGCGAGAGATTGAAAGCGGATTGGTGCGATCGGAAAACCTGTCTCTGATGGAGCAGTGGGCGCAGTTCTTTTACTCTTGGACAAGTTTGCTGTTTTTGAAGCAGTATCTGGCGACGACTGGAGAGGCGGAATTTTTGCCCAAGACGCAGCCAGAGCTAAAGGTTTTGCTGGATGCTTACCTGTTGGAGAAGGCGGTGTATGAACTCGACTATGAGATGAGAAACCGTCCTGACTGGGTAGGAATTCCGCTCCAGCGAATTTTGGAACTGCTGGAGGCTTCTAAGATGGGCTTTTAGCGCCTCACGGTTTTGATTGCGAGAACGGTGAAGCCGAAGGGAGTAATGGTGCAGTAAACCCGACGGTTTGACCTTAGAGAGCGATCGATCAAGCTCAGGGCTTGGAAGTTGGAGCTATTTGCTCGGCGTTCCGAGTTCTGAGCTTCGTTTTTGGAGTGAAAAGGTCGGAGTTTGGCGATCGGATGTCGGAGTTTTGAGCAAAAAGGTCGGAGTTTTGAGTGCGGAGGTCAAAATTTCGAGTTCAGAGGTTGAACGATGAGGGTTAGAGGTCGAAGTTTTGAGTAAAAAGGTCGGAGTTTCTTGTTAAAACCTCGACAGTTGAGGATTGAGGCTTGTAGGTTGGAAGCGTAAGTGGGAATACTGAATCTTGGTTTTGCAAGTTTCGGTTTGCTGCTCTCCCCAATCTGACTGGTCAATTGCCCTATGCCCTCTACACCCGAAAGCCTCCAGAAATTTGTCCGATATTGCCAGCAGCATCTTAAAGGCGATGAGAAAGGAGAATCGCAAAACTTTCTCGATCGCTTTTTTCAGGCGTTTGGGCATGAAGGGGCGATCGAAGCGGGGGCAACGCTGGAAGAACGGGTAAAGAAGGGCAGCAAAAAAGGTAATACGGGCTTTGCCGATCTGGCCTGGAAGCCGCATTTGCTGATTGAGATGAAGAAGCGGGGCGAAGACCTGAACAAGCATTACGCGCAAGCGGTGACGTACTGGATGCAGTTGCAGTGCCCCAGCTATGTGATGCTGTGCAACTTTGATGAGTTTTGGATTTATGACTTTCGTAAGCAGTCGGAAGAGCCGATTGAGAAGGTTGCTTTAGAACGGCTGCCCGAACGAGCGGGAGCGTTCACCTTCATGAATCCAGAGTTGGATCGTGCGCCTGTTTTCAACAACAATCTGATCTCGGTGACAGAGAAAGCTGCCGGACGCATGGGTGAATTGCTGACGATGCTGACTAGACGGCAGCGAGATGCCGTTGATCCTAAAACAGCCCAGCGGTTTGTGTTGCAATGCGTGCTAGCGATGTTTGCAGAAGATCGGAAATTGTTGCCAGAGGATCTGTTTATTGGCATGGTGCGCGAGTGTCTCGATCGCACCCGTCAGGGCAAACCCTCAAACACCTACGATATTTTGGGCAACTTGTTTCAGGAGATGAATCGACCGGGGATTACTCCCGCAGGGCGCTATCAGGGGGTGGAGTACTTCAACGGGGGATTGTTTCGAGAGGTGCATCCCCTAGAGCTAACGCAGAAAGAACTGGAACTGTTGGAGGCAGCTGCATCTCAGGACTGGAAAGCGGTACGTCCGTCGATTTTTGGCAACATCTTTGAGTCGGCGATCGGCAAAAGTGACAGCAAAGAACGCCATGCTCACGGCATCCATTTCACCTCAGAAGAAGATATTCTCAAAATTGTTCGCCCCACGATCACGCGCTATTGGGAAGAGAAGATTGCCAATGCGACAACGCTGGCGGAACTCTCTACGTTGCAGACAGAGTTGCGTAACTACAAGGTGCTTGATCCGGCTTGTGGGTCGGGCAATTTCCTTTACATGGCGTATCTAGAGCTAAAGCGCTTGGAGCGGGTTCTGCAAGACAAGATTGATGCTCGACGGCGATCGGAAAGTGGACAGGGACAGATGAGCATTGGTTTTGTCACACCGCAGCAGTTCTACGGCATGGATACGAATGAGTTTGCGGTGGAATTGGCGCGAGTAACGCTAATGATTGCCCGTAAGGTGGCGATCGACCTTTGTGATATTCATGATCAGCCTGCGCTGCCGTTGGATACGCTGGATGACAATATTGTCTGCAAGGATGCGCTGTTTACGGAGTGGGTGAAGGCAGACGCGATTATTGGTAATCCTCCCTTTTTGGGTGGAAAGCATATGCGGATCAATCTTAGCGATGAGTATATCGATCGGGTGTTTGCCCGTTTCCCTGATGTCAAAGATTCGATTGATTTTTGTGCCTATTGGTTTCGGCTGGCACATGACCAAATTGGTGAGAAGGGTCGAGCGGGATTGGTTGGCACGAATTCAATTAGCCAGGGAAAAAGCCGCACTGCTGCATTGGATTATGTGGTGCAAAATGGTGGCATTATTTATGATGCGGTTTCGACGCAGGTTTGGTCGGGTGAGGCAAATGTTCATGTGAGTATTGTGAATTGGGTTAAAGTGCCTTCACTCCTAGATCTGGAACCCTCACCCCTAGCCCCTCTCCCTACTGGAGAGGGGGACAAGAAGGATCGGCTCTCTTCTCTCTTAGGGAGAAGGGTTGGGGATGAGGGGGATTGGGATACGGGTATTTCGGACTTGGCAGGACGAACCCGACAGATTCCACGAGAACTTTTACAACGTGCAAAAGAACTACGACAAAAGCAAACGCCAGCAGAACAGCTTTTGTGGGAATGTTTGCGCGATCGCCGTCTTCTAAACGCCAAGTTCCGCAGGCAACATAACCTTGGTCAGTTCATTGCAGATTTTTACTGCCATGCAGCCTGTTTGGTTATTGAGCTAGACGGCAATATTCATGAGTCACGCCAAGTTGAAGATGCCGATCGCGATCAATGGATGCAAGACAATGGCTTCACAGTTTTACGTTTTTCGAATGATGAGGTTTTAGAAACTATTGACCAGGTTTTGGGGGCGATCGCGGAAGTTCTAGAACCCTCACCCCTAGCCCCTCTCCCTACTGGAGAGGGGGACAAGAAGGCTCGGCTCCCTTCTCCCTCAGGGAGAAGGGTTGGGGATGAGGGCAAACCCACAGCCACACCACCAACCATGCTCTGCTACCTCGACAATCAACCCGTCCCCTATATCAATTCATCCTTAAAAGCCGCGATCGATGTTTCGCAAGCCGTTCGTCTCAAAGCCAATCTTAATCAATGCTTTCAGGGCATAACTCCTATTGGAAAAGGCTTTGTTGTATCTGAAGAACAGGCAAAAAATTGGATTCGACAAGACTCAAAGAATCAAGATGTCCTCAAACCTTTTTCAACAGGTGATAATCTGACCAAAACTTCATCTGGATTACCTGAACGATGGATTATAGATTTCAACGACTTAAGCATAGAAGAAGCAGATGAATACCTCTTGCCCTTCCAACACGTCAAAGCCATAGTGAAGCCGGAGCGAGATAAAAATCGTAGAGATACTTATCGGCTTAATTGGTGGAAACATGGTGAAAATAGACCTGCATTACGTAAAAAGCTGGCTATCTTATCTCAATATTTCGCTGTGCCTGAAACTTCTAAATGGGCAGCTTTCACTATATGTTCCTCAATTTGGTTGCCAGGGAATGCGGTGAGAGCAGTTGTATCCGATGATTTTTACGTTCTTGGCATTCTCACCTCAAACGTGCATCGAACCTGGGTAAAAGCCCAAAGTTCTACGCTTGAAGATCGAACTCGCTACACTCACAACACCTGCTTTGAAACCTTCCCTTTTCCCCAAACGATCCCCCCTGCCCCCCTTCAAAAGCAGGGTGGCGATAGCCGGGGAGATCTCATTACCACCATCCGCGCCACCGCCCTAGAACTCCACGAATACCGATCGCAGCAAATGGAGAAGAAACAGTGGGGCATAACCAAACTCTATAACGAATACTTCCACGAACCCACCAGCCAACTCTTCAAACTCCACGCCAAACTCGATCAATTGGTGCTGCAAGCCTACGGTTTCAGCCCAGACGATGACCTGCTCGAAAAACTGCTGACATTAAACTTAGAATTAGCTGCAAAAGAAAAGCGGGGAGAGGCGATCGTTGGGTCTTGGGCACCAGAGCAGTAAGGGCGATCGCTTTTCAGTGATCTAGATTTTCGACGGTTTATGTCACACGAAACGATCGCTACGCTTCTGGCATCTTAAGGGTTTACCTGACTAATGCGATCGCTTACAAATTATCTGAATTGGTTGATAAAGGAGCGATCGACTGGATGAACAAGCAACTTAAAGCATTAGGAGTAGATCTGAAATGACTATTACTGCGATCGAATTGCCGATGGAAAAGATTATTGAGTTTTGCGATCGCTGGCAAGTGACCGAATTTGCCCTCTTCGGCTCCGTTCTGCGCGACGACTTTCGTCCCGACAGCGATATAGATATCTTGATTAACGTTTCCCCAAATGCAAAGCGTGGCTTAACCGAAACACTACAAATGCGTGATGAACTTGAAACCATCTTTGATCGTAAAGTAGATCTAATGATTAAGACTGCGATCGAACGCAGTGAAAACTGGTTAAGGCGCAAAAATATTTTAGAGTCTGCACAAACGATCTATGCCGCGTGATCCAGAATCCCTAATCGATATCGCAAATGCCATCAGACGAATCCTTCGTTATACCAATGGCATCAACCGAGTTGAACTAGAAGCAAACGATGAAAAGCTATCTGCTATTCTTTACCAAATTACAATCATTGGTGAAGCCACTAAACGCTTGTCCCAAACTTTTCGTCAGCAACAGCCAGAAATTCCCTGGCGTGAAATGGCAGGAATGCGAGATGTGCTTGTTCATGAATATGACCAGCTTGATTTTGATGTGATATGGGATGTAGTTCAAAATAAATTAGCAGAACTTCTAAGCTTGATTGAGCCTTTGCTTTAGTAGCAATCTCTAACAACTGTTGGAAATTGCCAAAATAGAAATAGAGCAAGTGATCAAAGAAGGAGAACCCGTAGCCTCGCTCTTAGCAGCAAACGCCGAGATCAGAAGGGCGATCGTATAAACCTGTATTAAAAACCACTTGCGAAAAGCTTCATTCTCCAGTACTCTCGTATCTCAGTACAAAAAAGAGATCCGTAACTAAAGCGTCACCTGAAGCTGCGCGAACAGCGACAGGCGACTAACCCTCAAAACTGCACGAACAGTTCGGAGGGCTAGAGGGCAGTTTATCACTCCACTAGCCACCCTGCTGCTTTTTTGCTATGGCTAAAAAACATAGCAAAAAAGCAGCAGGGTGGCTTTGGTTTTGGGCATCTCCTCAATCCGTTCCCCAAAAAACCAAACGAGTGGAGTGTAAACCTCTATGACCGATAGCTTTAGCTCAATTCAGCCAATCAACCCCGATCCGCGCATTCTCACCCTGCTCGTGATCGGCACCGAAGACAACGTCAGAGCGCACATTTTGCGCCAGCACAGCCTTGGCGTTGCCGAAGCGGGAGCATGGAGCCGACCCATCCCCGTGCCTCACTGTCCCGATAAAGTCCTGTGTGTTCTCAATCGCATCATGGTGTAACGGGGGGTTGTTGTGTTGAAAGGGTGCTGCACGCCCTTTCAACACAGCTCATGAGATAGGCGAAACTGTACCTTTCATCGAGATAGGGCGATCGAACTCAACGTTCTCAAGCAAGCAGCGTCCTCATCTACGTAGCTATCTATGTGGCTACCAATTATCCCAATTGAGGTTAAAGATTGACGTGTCGGGGAACTCGATCGGATTTTCTTGAGCAACTAACTGAGCCTGCAACTTTTGCAGGAGCGGCTCTGGACTCGGAAGTTGATCAACCAACTCATAGGGAAAAATGTTCTCAGCGAGGGCAAAGGCTGCTGTTGTACCTGCGGCGGCACCTGCTGACCATTCAAAAGAATGTACCCGATAAGCCGCTGCTGCAACAAAGCTAGTCGCAATGCTTTTACCCGCTACCAGCAAATTATCAATTTTTTGCGGAATCATAGCGCGTAAAGGAATTTGTGCTGGATAGGCTGGGCCATGAGCACGCCGCACGCCTTCCCGCTCGGTATTGCCAGGAGCCTCTGGCGGTGAAAGGGTCATGCAAGGGTGAAAGTCGATCGCGTATTGCGAAATGCCGACAGAATCGGGATAGACTCTGGAGCGAGTCCGCCGCAGAATTTGCTCAGAAGGCGTGTTTTTAATCAGCACCTCTGTCGGATGAGCTGCGAGAGCCGTCCAGAGAGAGCGATACATGCGATCGGGCAGAGCAGTCTGGTAATAAGGATCAAGGTAATCGACTTTAGAAATATCAATTTCTGAAATGCTAAATCCTTCCTCGTAACCAAAAGCAGGTCGCCCTATAATCCGCCTTCCTTCTCGCATATAGGGATATTTTGACAAACCATGTGCCGTCCCCATAGGAGCTTCAAACCCAGAGAGAAAGCGATGATTGGGGGCTGGCTGCTTTACCCCTTCTCCGAGCTGCGAATCAGTCGTGCCTGTCACGAGCCAATGATAGAAGCCTAGGGCATTTTCTTCGCCCTTACGCAGCGTTTCAGTACGCAACCCACCCATCCATCCGCCAGGGGCTAATTCGCCCCGCTGCTCTAGCTGATCGCGCGTATAGATCAGGTTGTCAGCAGCAGTGCCAGGGCGGTAGTCGTTGCCCCAAGTCCAGTTTTGCATCGAGATATCACCCGGCTTTGACTGCGATACGCCAAATGCCTTTTGCTCCGATCGCGGCTTGGGACTCAAAATCCGCCGATAGGTGAATACGTAATCAAAATAGTCCTTGTTAGGACGCACCTTTTCGTAGCTGTAGTAAGGCGCGTACTGTGAATAAAACGATGGAGCCGTCTGGAGTTGAGGATCTTCGGTGCGCTCCATCGCAAAGGTGTAGGTAAAGCCCTGAGTGCAGTACGGATCACCTGTAACGCTAGGGGAAGAGGGGTCGAGATAGGACAGCGGATCAAGACCTAGGCGATAGGGCACATCCGCCAGAGCCACCAGTTCGCCTGTTTCGCTGGCATCAATCACAAACCAACGGGGCTTAGCAGATGCAGCCGTGGAGGATGAAACGGGAAGGCTGGGCGTGAACTGGATAGTGGTTTTGGTAAAGCGATCGGAATCTTCGTAGCGATAGACATCTTCGATCGCTTCAGACAACATTTCCGTATTGAGGGGTGGCGTATTGGGTGCAGGGCTGTGCTGAATGGCGATCGCCCCCTCAATTTGCTTACCGTCAGCACTGAGTTGCAGCTCTTTGATCACCGTTGAGGGAAACCATTTCAGTTCGCCTTTACCCGCTTTAGCCGCATCCTGCAATTCTTGCCAGAGAAGCGCATGGGCATCTTTGGGCAAGAAACAAGAAGCGCTAACCCAACAATCGCCTGGATTAAGCATTTTGTACTTTTTCTCAATCCGCTGCCGTAGCTGCTTGTAGCCTCGCGAATAAAATAGCTCTTCTCGCTGGCGCTTAGATTCATCCAACGCCGAGGTGCCCTGGGCAGAAATTTGTCCGCCAACCCAGTCCGTGATTTCTGTGAGGCAAACGGTGCGTCCGGCCATTAAAGCTTCATAGGTGGCGGCTGTGCCTGCCAATCCGCCTCCTACGACCAGTAATTCGCACTGCTGACTCTGATCACTCTGACCCATTTGAGCTGTGGTCTCTGGAGAAGAGGCCGTAGTTTGGGCAGTGCTGACCCTAGCCAAGGCAGGGGACAGCACCAGCACAAGAGCGATTAAAAACCAGGAGATCAAGCGATCGCGACGCATAAAACAAGCTCTGAAAACGGCATTTGGCAACTAAGGGCTAGGTAAAGTTAGAGCCTAAACCCCCTTTTGTAGAGTACATTTTCTAGCGCTATGTTCCCCACCCTTCTTGCTCAGACTCTATCTATAGATATCTATAGCGCTACGCGCTTAGATCCAAATGGGTTATTTTTTGAAAGCCTCGCGTCGCCTTCAAAAAATAACCTGTCCTAACCTAATTGTGTAGTGCCATATGGATGTGCTCAGAGGTCAGTATAAAA
This sequence comes from Coleofasciculaceae cyanobacterium, assembly GCA_036703255.1. Lineage (GTDB taxonomy): Bacteria > Cyanobacteriota > Cyanobacteriia > Elainellales > Elainellaceae > Drouetiella. Next base: position 45,132 of record DATNPL010000222.1, on the reverse strand, counting down.
GACTTTTGCGCGCGTATGCTCTGCAAAATATGCACCTGCAAAACAGATAGGCACCTAAAGGCTGGATAGATCAAGAGCGTTTGAAACTTAATATCGCTAAAGACAATGCCCCTGCTACCAGCCCCCAAAACGCTGAGCCGATGCCCAACAGCGTCACCCCCGATGCAGTCACCAAAAACGTAATCAATGCAGGCTCACGTTCTCGCTCAGAAGCCAAAGCAGTAGCCAGCCCGTTACCAATCGTTCCTAGGAGTGCCAGTCCGGCGATCGCCAACACCAGCTCTTTGGGAAACGCCGCCAACACCGCTCCTACTGTGCCTCCAAATAGCCCAACCAGAAGATAAAAAACACCTGCTGAAACAGCAGCAACGTAGCGCCTAGCCGGATTTTCGTGGGCTTCTTCACCCATGCAAATAGCAGCCGTAATCGCTGCAAGATTTAAGGCAAAACCGCCCAAGGGAGCCAGTGCTAGCGTTGCGACCCCAGTCCAGCCGATCACCGGAGAAATCGGCACAGAATAACCCGACGCTCTGATAATGGCTACTCCTGGCACATTTTGTGAAGCCATCGTCACTGCAAACAGAGGCAATGCCACGCCAATGAGCGCCTCTAGAGAAAACTGAGGCAAAGTGAGTACCGGTTGCGCTAGCTGAAGGTTAATCTGATCAACTTGCAGCAATCCCTGCACCCCTGCGATGAAAATGCCCAACAGCAAAGCAGCCACTACCGCATAGCGCGGCATAAGGCAGCGCATGATCAAGTACAGGCAAAACATCGCAAAGGTCATGACAAATTGCGTCTTCATCGCAACGAAGACATCCAGACCGAAACGCAGCAGCACGCCTGCCAGCATTCCTGAGGCGATCGACAAAGGGATGCGTCCCATCACCCGCTCAAATCCGCCGCTAAATCCGCAAAGCGTAATCAGTCCGCCTGAGATCAAAAAAGCGCCGATGGCTTCTGGCATCGAGACTCCGGCTGCGCTCGTAATCAGCATAGCCGCACCGGGAGTAGACCATGCTGTGACAACCGGAACCCGGTAGCGCAGAGATAAAAGAATGGAGGTTATCCCCATCCCTAGCCCTAGAGCAAACATCCATGAGCCAATCTCGATGGAGGAAGCGCCCAGCGCCTGAGCAGCCTGAAAAATAATGACGGCTGAACTGGTAAACCCGACCAGCACCGTCACAAAGCCTGCGATAACGGCAGAGATAGAAAAGTCTTTGAGAAAAGCCATATGCCAGAGGTTATGCGCTGAAGGTTGAGATCAGGATTTAGCCTACAGGCACTCATCTCTATTTGTATTGGATGAAATTTCCTTGCTTGACTGCATAGATTGCCTACCTTCCCCAAAAACTAGGGCGCTGTGCCTCGATAGACGATCGCCTTCCAGGCAAATTTAGGGAGCGCCAGCATCCGCTTCCAGCGCCAAGGCTCCTGATACAGCCGATAAACCCACTCCAGATGGTTATTCCGCAGCCAGCCCGGAGCGCGAGTCTTTACCCCAGCCCAAATATCAAAACTGCCTCCTACGCCAATCCAGATAGCATGGGGACATAGGTGGCGGTGTTCAGCAATCCAAAACTCTTGGCGCGGCACACCCAACCCTACTAGGACGATCGAAGGCTGAAGCGCTTGCAAAGACTCTAGAATCTCTTGCTGCTCTGCGGCAGTGCCGTAACCATGACGGGTCGCTGCGATCGCCAACCCAGGAATATGGCGTTGCAAAACCTCTGCGGCAGTTTGACTCACTCCCGGCTTGCCACCATAGAAAAACACAGGACAAGGCTGAGGCTGTAGGGCTGAGTGCTGAAGCAGCAGTTCAGATAGTTCAATACCCGGACAGCGTTGCACCTTTTGTCGGCGTAAGTTTAGATACAGGACAACCCCTGCCCCATCTGGGATAACCAGCTCAGCCTGACGAATAATAGCAGCCAGCGCCTCATTCGTTTCGGCTGTCATGGCCATTTCGGCATTGAGCGTCACCACATGAGCACCGTGGTGTAGTCTTAGCTGCGTGGTCAACCAGTCTAAGTAGTGAGTGGTGTATTGCCCAACATGGACAGGCAACCCCAGCACGCTAGAGGTATGAGGCATATCCTGAATTGTCTTTTGCATGACTGCTATGTTCTCCCGTTGCCCTTTCGCATCATAAGTCACTCGATGACAGCCAGCCAAGCTTTTTCCCTACTCCAACTTTTTCTCTATTCCAAAAGGAGAGGCAAAATTTTGTGCCTTTGCCCCGATCCTTGACCACAAAACAAGTCAGAAAAAAATAGGGCTGCGTAGCGCCTAAAGCGTCACACAACCCTAAAATATTGGCCTAAAATATCGACTTTTTGAAAGTCACTTTTTGAAAGTCACTCTTTAGAAGCCAATGACTAGACAGCCGCAAAGAAAGTCTTAGACTTAACAGGATCAGGATTCATCGTAGCGTCACCGGGCTGCCAGTTTGCAGGGCAGACTTCATCGGGGTGAGTCTGTACATGCTGAATAGCTTGCAGCGTACGCAGGGTTTCTTCAACGCTGCGACCAAATGCCAAGTTGTTGATGGTGGCATGCTGGATTACGCCATCTTTGTCAATGATAAATAGACCGCGTAGGGCAACACCCGCTTCGGGGTCAAGCACATTGTAGTCGCTGCTGATGCTCTTTTTAAGATCGGCCACCAGAGGATAGGCGAGATCGCCAACGCCACCTTGGTTGCGATCGGTTTGCGTCCAAGCCAGGTGAGAGAATTCGCTATCTACTGACACACCCAGCACTTCGGTATTGAGCGCCTTAAATTCTTCATAGCGATCGCTGAATGCAGTGATCTCTGTAGGACAGACAAAGGTAAAATCTAGCGGGTAAAAGAACAGGACAACATACTTGCCGCGATAGTCGGAGAGTTTAATTGTCTTGAATTCCTGATCGTACACAGCCGTTGCTGTGAAGTCGGGGGCAGATTGTCCAACCCGGAGACATCCTTCGGTCATGAGTTACGCTCCTTACTAGCTTTTCTAATTTGATTGACGAAACGAGAACGATCTTGACGAGCGACTGGAAAGACTCGCTCTGAAAAGGTTCGCTCAGAGGTTTAGTGTTCATTTAAGAACTGTAACAACTATATCATAGTCATAACGATTTTGAGTAGGTAGCTTCCTTTAAAACTTTAAGCGCCTCCCATTGGGAGGCGCTTAAAGTTTTTACTTTTGATTCTGCACATTTTTTGAAGGTGCGGAACAGGAGCAAGCTTCCAAAAAACTGTTGGTTTTATTTAATTCATGAACCTTAGCGATCGACCGATCCCATAATGATGTCGATGCTGCCCAAGATGGCAATCAAGTCTGCCACCTTCACGCCCTTAAGAATGTGAGGCAAGATTTGCAGGTTGTTGAAATCTGCCGCTCGAATCTTAAACCGCCAGGGGAAAACATTATCATCTCCAATAATGTAAATCCCTAGTTCGCCCTTGCCGCTCTCTAGGCGCACATAATGTTCGCCCTTCGGAATCTTGAAGGTGGGCGCAATCTTTTTGCTGATGAATTGGTAGTCTGGGCTTTTTGCCCAATCCGATTTGGGACCTTCAGCAATCCGCTTGGCTTCGAGGTTTTCAAAAGATCCGCCCGGAAGACCTTTCAGTGCCTGCCGCAAGATTTTCACCGACTCTCGCATCTCCCGAATCCGGACTAGGTAGCGGGCAAAGCAGTCACCTGCTGTTTCCCAATGCACATCCCAGTCAAAATCGTCGTAACACTCGTAGTGATCAACCTTACGCAGATCCCACTGCACGCCCGAAGCTCGCAGCATGGGACCTGATAGCCCCCAGTTAATGGCCTCTTCACGGCTGATAGTCCCAATCCCTTCAATCCGGCGACGGAAGATGGGGTTGTTGGTGATGAGCTTTTCATACTCATCGACCTTGGGGAGGAAGTAATCACAGAAGTCTTCGCACTTATCGACCCAGCCATAGGGCAAATCAACGGCGACACCGCCAACCCGCCAGTAGTTGTTATTCACCATGCGATAGCCCGTTGCGGCTTCCCACAGATCGTAAATCAGCTCGCGTTCGCGGAAAATGTAAAAGAAGGGAGTTTGTGCCCCCACGTCTGCCAAGAATGGGCCAAGCCACAGTAGATGATTGGCAATACGGTTCAGCTCTAGCATGATGACGCGAATATAGCTGGCGCGTTTGGGGACTGAGACATCTGCTAGCTTTTCGACTGCATTGACCGTAATTGCCTCGTTAAACATCCCAGCAGCATAGTCCCAGCGGCTGACATAAGGAATGTACATGACGGGAGTACGGCTTTCGGCAATTTTTTCCATGCCTCGGTGCAAGTAGCCAATAACTGGCTCACAGTCCACCACATCTTCACCGTCAAGGGTGACAATAAGCCGCAACACCCCATGCATAGAGGGATGATGGGGACCCATATTGATCACCATCGGTTCGGTCTTGGTTTCGATCATTGACATAGATCAGCTCTCTCCCCGGTATCAAGTGTCTCCAGTCGGCTCGGTCAGGCAGCGGCCAGCGTTCGTTGACGGTGCTTTGCTCATTCACAGTACCCCATTGACGAGACTCAGTGCTGTCAGCACTTGGGATTTACTGTCTGTAGTTTTGTTGCGTCTCCCTGATTATTATACGGATGAAAGCGCGATCGGGTCAGGCAAGCAAGCCACAGAGTATCAGAGATTTCTAGCGAAACCATTAAAGTGAGGTTATGAACAGTAGCAGAATAAGCAAAGGAAAGGAAAGGCATTGCTTAATAGGGGGATGCATTTTTGTTGGAGAGGGGCGCGGAGTGTCTCTCTCCAACAAAAATGCATCCCAGAAATCATCAACGCCAAAGGGTGACAGTTGAGTTTAAGAGCGACACTTGAGCGAATCAAACACGATCGCCGCATTGCGTCTTGCATTTTGCCCTGCCGCCGAAACGATCGCAATATGATTATCTTGGTCAAGCAAGACCTGAGTTTGGTAACGCACGGCCATCACAGGCGGCGTTTGCTGTGCCAGGGTTAAATAGCCTTCATCAATTTTGACTGAGGCGATCGTGCCACAAAAAGTTCGCTCTTCTGTGCGGGTGGATTTGATTTGAAAGGCATCCGCTATTTGGTTAGAAAACGAAAATCCTGAGAACAAGAATTCATTGCTAAATTCTTCTTCAGTATCGGTTGCGGTGCGGATGGGCACCTGAGCGATCGCCAGCTCTACTTCTGGTAGACCCATCCCATTCGAGGGCAAACTATCACTTACCAGCTGATTGCTGCCAATGACCGCCATCCGCCCTCCCCCGACATTTGAGCCAAATAGCCCTTTAGAGCCACTGGGTATGGCATAGCTCACCATACTGCGAGCGATCGCCTCTGCTCGTTGAGGATCAAAAGCATTGTTCAGCGCCTTGACGCTCAGACCCACAAGACCCACGGCAACCAAGAGAACGGCTCCGGCTGCGATCGCCATACCTTCCCAAATGCTGACTCGATACTGCGGAATGGAAGGAAGAGAGTCTGACATAGAACAATCAGTGAAAAGGAAGGTCAGTGAGAAAAAAGGTTAGCGCAGCAGTCTGGCAATATCCCATCTGGCAGCGTTTAGGCAGGTTGCAGAACTATCTCCGTTATATCCGCTAGTTTTGCACTACGGCTTAATCTAGCTGTGAATTTTTTTGGGCAAGGGTGAAGAGTGGCTCACAAAAATAAAATTCTCAGCAGTAACTGGGATGCGATCGTCGCCCAACCAAAATTATTGCATCACCCTTGTCAGGATAGCGGCTAGCGTTTTGGACATAGCCTCGATACTGTAGTTCTCAACGCATTTTTCCCGAGCGCGCAATCCTTGCGCTTTGGCAGCTTCCAGGTTGGCAAACAGAGATTGAATGCCCGCAACCATGGCTTCAGGTGAGTCTGGATCGATCAGATAGCCTGTATCTCCTAAAATCTCTGGAATATCTCCGACGCGGGTAGCCAACACGGGTTTTGCCATTGCCATACCGTCCGTTAGCTTTAGCGGAAATTGAGCTTGAGCGGCAGGGGTGTCTCGTTGGGGTACGACGATCGCATCGGCTGCCGCAATAACTTCAGGCATCTGAATATGAGGCATCTTCGGGAGTTTGATCAACCAGCGCCCCCACTGGCGTTCCAACTGCTGATCATAGTCATCGTAGGGGCTGCCCCCTACAATCACGAGCCGTAAGTCAGGCTGATTGATTTGCTCTAGTGCTCTAAGGACATCTTCAACACCCTTGTAGGGGCGAGGCGCACCCGGAAACATCAGCACCCGGTAATCCATCAAGCCGTAGCGCTGTTTCAATGCTGCTGCATCATAGCGATCGGGATTGAATAGGGCAACGTCTTTGCCATTCGGGACATATTCCCCTCCAAAGCGCTGCCTGAGAAACTGCGTATGGGTGGTTACAGCATCTGCTCTCGACACCAGCTTTTCCATAGCTTGCAGATAGAGCGGATGATCGGGTTGGCGCAGAGCACCATTGGGTTTAAGCAAATCTCTGGCTAACTGTTTTGGGGTAGGCCGATAGCACCCCGCATCTCCACCGTGCCAGCTGAGTTCCCAGTCGTCAATATCCAAGATGAGGGGGCGACCCGTCCTGAGTTTGTGGAGTAACCCGATTCCAAAGCTGGTGGGTTTTGGCTTGTAAGCGTAGATGAGATCACCGTCTAATTGCCGCAAAAGCTGCTGTGCCGATCGCAAAAATTGGGGATAGGGCTTCCCTGAAATGGTGGCGATCGGTAAATCAGCCGTTAGCGCAGCCGCTTCACCAAAGTTAAAGCCAAAAATTTTGACCTCACAGCCGCACTGCTTTAGCGCTGCGGCCAGCAAAAACGGACGAACCGCGCCCCCCCATCGTCCAGCCCCCTGCTGCGACAAGTCGCTAACCAGCAGTGAAACTTTGAGGGGGGCAGGCTTTTGCCAAGATACCGATGGGGCAACCGTTAGGGCAGCAGAAAAATTTGTCATTCCAGAGATTTCACTAGCATTTTTTCTAGGTCGACAAGGCCAACATGGCTGGATTCGCAGCGGTTAGGATAGGGGAATTTTTAAGGGCGCAGCCAACCTAGCTCAACGCACCACCCGGTTTAGAGTGCCCAGAGAAAGGCTAAAAATGTGAAAAAAGAGGCACAAAATTTTGTGCCTCCAAAACGGGTGAATCACTCAGGTTCACTCGCTTGGTCTTTGACGTTTTTTCAGCCAGCCCTATTTATCTTGAGCTAGCTTGTCAAAGCGCGCATTATCTTGGCTCATCGACTGCTCAAGTTCTTAACAGTACCTCGACACATCTTCTTGGCAATCTTCTACCAGATAGGTCAAAGCCCGAAAGCGTAAACCCACAAGCTGCTCGTATAGGGGATTGATTTTGCACATCGCTGGGATATGAACCAGCTTTCGTCCAAACAGCGTTACATCCCGTTCAAGAGGGCATCGGGGTGGAATGAGATTGCAGAGGAAGCGTGCCAAACGCGGATCGTCGATATTGAGATGATCGAGCCAGTCTTGCATCGGCTTCAAAACATCTAGCGATAGATTGGCCTGATTGACCTCTAAGGATGACAATCCTACTGGAGGTAAGGCTGACTCAGGCAGAGGTGGCTGATAGTTAAGCGTCAGGCGCAGCGCTTCCAGGATTTTGGCATCTATTCCCAAGGCATGGCAAAACTCATGCAGAGCTTCATCCTCGGCAACAGAGTAAAGCCCGTCAGCGATCGCCACCATGACCGCTGTTCGCATGAAATTTTCAGCGATCGTACTTTCCTTGCCCAATAGAGCGGCGAGCTGCTCTGGAGAAATAGTCTCGATCGCTTCTAGCTCTGGCGTTGCCGCTAGCTCTTGGGTTAGCTCAGCAATTAGCGCTTGTTCTTGTTGGTCAAAATGTCCGTCTGCCCAGGCAACGCTAAGCAGTCCTCGTAACCATCCGGAGATCTGCGCGTCACTGTAAGGGGTCTGGGGAGGGGAAGGCTGAGCGTCGGAGGTCTGAACAGTGTTTGCCATGATAGCCACCAATGATTTGGGGATATGACCTTCATGCTCAGTTTATCTCTAGTCTTCAATAAAACCCAGTAGTTTTTTGCCAGTGGTTTTTTGGAGGTGCCGTGCGAAGCGCGGCATCTCCAAAAAATGATTATTGAGGTATCAAGGTTGCATAGCAGTCTTGATATTTAAACGCCCTTTGTTTTAGAAGCACGGAGCTGACCGCAGGCCGCCTCCGCCTCCAGCCCTCTTGACCACCGAACCGTTGCAGCAATATGGTGCGATCGCAATGCCTGAATAAAACCCTGCACTCGTCGAGAATCAGGACGTTGATAATCGACTTCGCTAATGGGATTGTAGGGAATGAGGTTGACATGGCTTTGGAAGCCGCGCAATTGAGCTGCGAGTTCAGCCGCATGAATGGGGCGATCGTTGAGATCGGCCAGCAAAACATACTCAAAGGTAACCCGTCGCCCGGTCATCTTCACATAGTCTCGGCATTCACTCAGCAACTCTGTCATCGGGTATTGACGAGCGCTAGGAATCAGCTGCTCGCGCAGGCGCTGGTTGGAAGCGTGCAAACTAATGGCAAGCGTTACCTGAAGCTGCTGCTCAGCAAGACGGCGAATCCTTCCAGGGATGCCTACGGTAGAGAGAGTGATCGATCGCTGCCCAATGCCCACATCCTGATTGAGCGATCGCACAGCCGCCAAAACATTGTCGGTATTGAGTAAGGGTTCTCCCATCCCCATAAAGACAATATTGCTGACCCGATGCCCAAAATCTTCCTGTACCGTCAGCACCTGATCGACGATCTCATGGGTTTCTAAATTGCGCTGAAACCCTCCTTTGCCCGTCGCACAAAAGTCGCACGCCATAGGGCAGCCCACCTGCGAAGACACACAGACCGTCAGGCGCTCGATCTGGGCAGGATGATGGATCACCTCGCCCTCACCCCATTCCCCTGGCTCTCTCGCTCCGCCTGTCTTGGAACTCGGAATACCAACGGCCTCAACAATTTGCCCATCAGAGAGCTTGAGTAAAAACTTAACCGTACCGTCGGGAGCTGCCGAGCGATAGTGTAGCGTTGAGCGGCCAATCTCTGCTCCTGTCCCTTCAGCTTGGGCAAAGTCCGATCGCCACTGCTTGGGAAAAACTGAAATATCAGCGATCGATCGTGCCCCCTGCTGATAAATCCACTGGTAGAGCTGCTTGCCGCGATAGGCAGGCTGTCCCTGCTGCTGCACCCAATCGGTTAGCTCAGCCAGCGATTGCCCCAGCAAAGGTTTGCTCTGCGGCTGGGAGACTTGTGGCTGAGAGACTTGTGAAGCTGGTTCAACAGACGCAACCGGACTTGGCTCAAGAGATCCAGAAAAAGACATAAAAATTTTGCAGGCTTAACCCTATCTATGGTACGGGAGAATTTAAAATCAAGCGCGATCGCCAAATAGGGTTCGCCCCAAACGAATCAGAGTTGCCCCCGCTTGTACGGCCAGAGGGTAGTCTCCAGACATGCCCATCGACAGCTCTTGCATTTGGATATGGACATAGTTTTGCTGACGAATCTTCTCTGCCAAATCGTGAGTTTGGGTAAAGACTGAGAGCGTGGCTTCCGGCTCCAGCCCATTGGGGGGAATAGACATCAGCCCCACAATGTTGAGATTGCTGCATTGATCGAGCAGAGGCAGATCAGACAAAAGCTCAGGCGCACTCCAGCCAAATTTATTGGGATCGGGCAGCAGCTTGACCTGGAGGCAGATTTTGGGTTTCTGAATTGGCTGCTGGGGTGAAGACTCAGCCCTTTGATCCAAGATTTGATTAAGGCGCTGAGCCAGCTTCAGGCTATCGACAGAGTGAATCCAGTGAAAGTGCTCTAACGCCTTAGCCGCTTTGTTGCTCTGCAAATGCCCAATCAAGTGCCAGGTTACATCCAGGTCTTGTAGCTGCTCTTGCTTACTTTCGGCCTCCTGAATTCGGTTTTCGCCAAAGTCGCGGATGCCTGCCTCATAGGCGCTCCGCATCACCTCGGCTGGAACCTGTTTTGTCACGGCGATCAGCTTGATGTTTGGCGGCAAAGTTTGGCGAATTTGTCCCAGACGATCGGCGATTTGGCTGAGTTGAGACGGGTTCATTGGAAGGTTTGCTTGTGCGTCGCTTGAACCTTGCTATATTCCAGCGTTTGTCCTGTGCGCCGCAACTCTCTCATGCGGCCTTCAACTAGGATACGGGCATCGGTACGACCAATAGGGTCAAACTGAATGCCGTTTGCGCCTGTTGTCACGACAAAAAATAGGCGTTGAGCATAGAGCGTCGCAAACAGCTCTCGATGTTCTTCAACAACGCAGACTCTGAATAGCAAACCAAATGTCGGATGATTGAGGTATGTTTCAGTACTCATTCGAGCTTTGGCAGCATCAGTTGTAATAGGGTTTATAACAGGGTCACGCATTAAATTTAGTTTAAGAATGCTTATCTAGTTTAGGAATACCTATGATTGAAGCAAATTTTGAGAACAACGCAAAAGTTATTTTGCCATTTGTGGAGTAGCAGCTTAGGTCTAGATCAAAGCTTTGTCAGATTGGCATCGTTTACTTCTGCAACCCAGAGTCAGGATTCAACCCTAGAGTACCCCTGTCAGTCGGCATCCTAGCAGTCACAAACGGGGGAGTTTTCAACTATCCTCTGCCGACTCTTAACTTGAAATGAACCTGCAAAATCGGTTTGTAGAATGGGCAATGTTCTCTTTACCTATGACGCCTCTTTAAGATATTTCCTCAGTTTTTCATTGCCAATTTAATCTGTAGCCAGTGAGTTGATTAATAATAAACAACCCAGCGATCGCTGCTTTTTCTATTAGCCTTCCCTGAAATTGAAGTTAATCAATTCAAGTTCGCCAGCTTTGGACAGCCAAATTAAAATTTACTATCTGCTGTATAAGATATTCTCGTTGGCAAGGGGGCTGCGAGAATAACGCGCTGCAAAACTGTGTCGCTTCGCTACGAAAATTGTAGCGCTTTTGGCTGAATTGTTGGTGTGTTTGCCCTTACCACAAGCTGGGTTCTTTGTTGCCGTAGCCGCTTTACTGACCTAAAACGACACGGGCGGTCAAAAAAACGCCCATTGCGGCGATCGCCATCCAATCCCCCAACTTCAGCTTGAACTGATGCCACCGCACCTGATGCTGGTCAGGGCTAGTAAATCCGCGAACCTGCATGGCGCTGGCAATTTGCTCCGCCCGCACCAGCAGATTATCGACGAGCCGTTCGGCAATCATGACCCACACTTGAGCCGAGCTACGAAATCCCAGCTTTTTCCAGTTAATGGCTCTGGTTCTGACCGATCGCACCAAATTCTGGACTTCTTCTAGAACGAGCGGGATAAACCGCAGCGACAGCGTCAGGGTGAGAATAACTTCCGTTACAGGGAGATTGAAGCGTCGTAGCGGCTGCATCAGACTTTCTAAACCTGCCGTAATCTCTTCGGGCGCAGTGGTCAGCAAATACAAGTTGGCGCTGTAAATCAGCGTAAATATCAGCGTGGCGGCTCGGACTGCCAATTCCAAAGAGCGACGTGTGACTCGCACAGCTCCCCGATCGAGCAAGACATACTCGCCGTAATTGGTTGGCTGAGGCAAAGGGGCGATCGCTGGAGCAGGGTTGGGCATCGAGCGAGGAGCAGACGAGCTTTGGTTCCATGCCAGCTCATCTACGGGCAGACGGGGTTGGCTAGGGACGGTAATCCCATCTGGGGCAAACATGGTAATGCCCAACAGCAGCAAGCTAAAGACCGTGACCAAACCCATCTGCCGCCGCCACACCCGAAAGGGTAGACGCGTGCTGAGGGTGAGCAAAAACAAGGCCACTACGATCGCGATGCGCCAGGCAGGATTGGCGGCAATGGGGGTTAGCAGAAAAGCTACCAGCCAGAATAGTTTGACTCTGGCATCAATCCGATGCAGCCAAGTCACAGGCTGCTCAAGGTAAAGTCCAATGGGCAGCGATCGTAATAAATCCATCGCTATAAATCCAGTACGACGCGACTGAGTAAAGATTCTAAGCTGGAAACGTCAGCTTTATCCCTTGACCTTAACGGCTCGGTTAGGGCTACGCTCCATTTCTCGCACTTTCTTGCCACGCCACAACAGCTTTAGCGGTGTGCCCGTAAAGCCCAGATGCTTGCGGAACTGCCCCTCAAGGTAGCGACGGAACGTATCGCCAAATAGCTTGGGATCGTTGACAAAGAGAGCGATCGTTGGCGGCTGGCTCGTTACCTGCGTGCCGTAATAAATTCTGCCCTGCCGTCCCTGACGTGTGGTAGGCGGCGTATGCCAGCTCAGAGCTTCTTCAATGACTTCATTGATCACAGAAGTGCTAACGCGGCGCTTGTGCTGCTCGGCTGCCGTATCCACCAAATCTAGAATTTTTTCGACCCGTTGCCCCGTCATGGCGCTAACGTAAACCGTCTCTGCCCAATCGGTGAAGTGCAGCCGATCTTTCATTTGCTTGTCATATTCGTAGATGGTGTAGGCATCTTTTTCAACCGCATCCCACTTGTTGACGACGACAACACAGGCTCGTCCGTCATCAGAAATACGTCCTGCCAGCTTTTGATCTTGTTCTGTGACCCCATCCAAAGCATCAATCACCAGCAGCACTACATCAGCACGTCGAATCGCCTTAAAAGCGCGGTTGATGCCAAAGAATTCAGGGCCATACTCAACCTGCTTTTTCTTGCGGATGCCTGCCGTATCGATTAAGCGATAGCGCTGCTCGCCCCGCTCAACCAGCATATCGATCGTGTCGCGCGTGGTGCCAGAGATAGGGCTGACAATGGCCCGACTTTCGCCCACAAAGGCATTCAGCAAGCTGGATTTGCCCACGTTAGGACGACCCACGATCGCCACCCGAATTTCGCCTGTGTCTTCAATCAGGTCTGTCGTAGGCAGATGATTGACCAAATCATCCAGCAGTTCTCCTGTACCGTTGCCGTGAATGCCAGAAACCGGGTAAGGCTCACCTAAGCCCAACCGCCAAAACTCGGCAGCCTGCACCAAGCCTTGATCCACTGATTCGCATTTGTTGACGGCGACTAAAACCGGAACAGACTGCTGCCGCAGCCACATGGCGATCTCTTCATCAGAGGCGTTTGGCCCTGCCTGTCCATCCACAACCATAATGGCGACGCTCGATTCTGCCAGAGCCAGCATGGCCTGCTCCCGAATCAGGGGCAAAAATTCTGTGTCATCGTCAAAGACTAGCCCCCCTGTATCTACCACCATGAAATCTCGATCGCGCCAAAAGGCTTCTCGGTAGGTGCGATCGCGCGTCACGCCAGGTTCATCATGGACGATCGCATCCATCATGCCAGTCAAACGATTGACCAGAGTAGATTTACCCACATTCGGGCGACCAATGATAGCAACAACAGGAAGAGGCATAGGACAAGAAAAAAGATGAAAGAAAGCAGGAGTCCGTTGAAAGAGAGTGCAGTTGAATGCTGGATTCAGTGGATCGCCCCTAACTATTGTGGCTTAGAAATCCACAATTCACCCACTAATGCTGTTGTTTATTCCTAATGTTGTGCTAAGCAAGCTCCCGAATCGCCGCTTGCGCCTCGCGCCGCAACCCTGAAGCAATCCGAAATAGCTCTTGCCCTGTATGCAAATAATGCTCGTCGTAGCTGCTCACAAAGCGCTCTAGCTCATCAATGCCGTCACTCACCTGATTCAGACAGTAGTACAAATGAGCCGCAACACCTGCCACAGCCGGAGGATTGGGGATCGAGCGAAAAACCTGCTGCCCCCGTTGCAGTGAGGTACGGCAATCTTCTAGATAGGCTTGAAAGTCCTCTAATAGATCGTCATCAAACGGATCGGCTGCAAGCTGATTAATTTGCGCTCTTAGCGGGCTGATAATTTGCCCAATTGTGCGATTGACAGGCTGATAGACGCGCTTCATCCATTGTTGCAGTTGCTCATCGCTATCGCGCCCGGTCTGTCTCTGACGATGACGCTTATTGGCGGCGGCAGCTCTCTCCTGGCGGTCTTCAGAGCTGACAGCCGTCCGCGATCGCCCGCCATAGGTCAGGTGGCGATCATAAGATTGACGCTGCCGAGTATCGCTAAGAATCTCATAGGCAGCGTTAATTTCTGTAATGCGCTCATGGCTCATCGCATCCTGATTGACATCAGGATGAAAGCGCTTGGCCATTTGACGATAGGCTTGCTTGATCTCTGCTTGAGTTGCCGTCTGGCTGACCTTTAAAGTGTCGTAATGCGTTTCTCCCATAAAAATATTCTACCGCTCATCTTTTACGCACTCTGCCAAAAGCCGAACAGTTGCGGCAGAAGTTAAACCAGGCTGGAAAAGGGCGGCAAAACGATCGTCCTCAGGGGGGAACACCGATCCTGATAGGTCACTCCAAATCAATACAATGAATGCAAGACATATAGACCTATATGCAAATGTATGTAAGCGAGTTTTGGGTTATCGCTGTTTCAAATGCAAAACTCAAAGCTCAAAGAGTCAGCTTACTCCCCAAAACTGAAAACTTATGCAACCCACTAACCCAAATCAATTTACCGAAAAAGCCTGGGAAGCGATCGCTCGGACACCTGAAATCGCCAAACAGGCGCAGCATCAGCAGCTTGAATCCGAACATCTCATGGCGGCACTGCTAGAGCAGGAAGGCTTAGCAACCAGTATCTTCAACAAACTGGGTGCAGATGTGCGGCGCGTGCGTGACTATACAGAAGACTTTGTACGTCGTCAGCCCAAAATCTCCGGTGTCGGTAGCTCTGTATATCTAGGGCGATCGCTAGATACCTTGCTCGATCGGGCAGAATCGGCCAGGAAGGAGTTTGGCGATGAGTTTATCTCGATCGAGCATGTGCTACTGGCCTATCCTAAAGACGATCGCTTTGGCAAAGCTCTATTTCAAGAATTTAAGCTAGACGATAAGCAGCTCAAGACCGCAGTGGAACAGATTAGAGGCAATCAAAAAGTGACCGATCAGAATCCTGAAGGTAAGTATGAAGCACTCGAAAAGTATGGACGCGATTTAACAGAATCAGCACGGCAGGGTAAGCTTGACCCCGTGATTGGGCGAGATGATGAAATTCGCCGCACGATTCAAATCCTGTCTCGTCGCACCAAAAATAATCCGGTGCTAATTGGTGAACCGGGCGTCGGCAAAACGGCGATCGCGGAAGGCTTAGCCCAGCGGATCATTAATGGTGACGTACCTGAATCGCTGAAAGATCGCAAGCTGATTTCACTAGATATGGGGGCGCTGATCGCTGGGGCTAAATATCGTGGCGAGTTTGAGGAGCGGCTCAAGGCCGTTCTCAAAGAAGTGACTGAATCTGCTGGCGCAATCATTCTCTTCATTGATGAAATTCATACGGTGGTAGGAGCCGGAGCCACCCAAGGCTCTATGGATGCCGGAAACCTGCTGAAGCCGATGCTGGCCAGGGGTGAACTGCGCTGCATTGGGGCAACCACATTGGATGAGTACCGCAAATATATTGAGAAAGATGCGGCGTTAGAGCGGCGGTTCCAGCAGATCTATGTCGATCAGCCCAGCCCCGAAGATACGATCTCGATCCTGCGGGGGCTGAAAGATCGCTATGAAACGCACCACAACGTCAAGATCTCTGACAATGCCCTAGTGGCAGCAGCAACCCTGTCCAATCGCTATATCAGCGATCGCTTCTTGCCTGACAAAGCGATCGATTTGGTCGATGAAGCGGCAGCCAAGCTGAAGATGGAAACCACTTCTAAGCCAGAAGAGCTAGATGAAGTTGAGCGGAAAGTGCTTCAGCTGAAGATGGAAAGCCTGTCGTTGCAAAAAGAAGTGGATGCCGCCTCTAGAGAGCGTCTGGAACGGCTCGATCGAGAGATTGCCGACCTCAGCGAACTGGGGAATACCCTCAAAGCCCAATGGCAGGCTGAGAAAGAAGTGCTCGATCGCCGCAAGCAGCTCAAAGAGCAGATTGATCAGATCGTCAATGTCGATATTCCTCAGGCAGAGCGTGAGTATGACCTAAACCGGGCTGCTGAACTGCGCTATGGCAAGCTGACGGATTTACAGCGAGAGCTGGAAGAGACAGAAGCTAGACTGACCCAAACCCAAACCACGGGCAAGTCGCTGCTGCGGGAAGAAGTCACCGAAGCTGATATTGCCGAAATCATTTCCAAGTGGACGGGCATTCCCATCAGCAAGCTGGTAGCCTCCGAGATGCAAAAACTCCTGACCTTGGAGGATGAACTACACGATCGCGTGGTCGGACAAGACGAAGCGGTTACCGCAGTCGCGGATGCGATTCAGCGTTCTCGCGCGGGTCTGGCAGACCCCAACCGACCGATCGCCAGCTTTATTTTCTTAGGCCCTACGGGCGTGGGCAAGACCGAACTGGCTAAGGCGCTTGCCGCATACCTGTTCGACACCGAAGAGGCAATGGTGCGGATTGATATGTCCGAGTACATGGAGAAGCACGCTGTTTCTCGACTCATTGGCGCACCTCCCGGATATGTCGGTTACGAAGAAGGCGGGCAGTTGACTGAAACAGTACGCCGTCGTCCCTATGCCGTCATTCTGTTTGACGAAATCGAGAAGGCGCATCCGGATGTGTTCAACGTCATGTTGCAAATCTTAGATGATGGTCGCGTGACCGATTCGCAAGGCCGAACGGTGGACTTTAAAAATACCATCATTATCATGACCAGCAACATCGGCTCTCAATACATCCTGGATGTGTCGGGTGATAACGATCGCTATGAAGAAATGCGGTCTCGAGTGATGGAAGCAATGCGATCGAGTTTCCGTCCTGAGTTTCTCAACCGGATTGATGAGATGATTATTTTCCACAGCTTGCAGAAATCAGAACTTCGTCGCATTGTTCAGCTTCAAGTCCAGCGACTGGCAGGACGGTTGAGCGATCGCAAGATGACGTTACGCCTGTCTGATGCCGCTCTCGACTTCCTGGCGGAAGTGGGTTACGACCCTGTGTTTGGTGCTCGTCCACTCAAGCGCGCCATCCAACGTGAGCTAGAAACGCAAATTGCCAAAGCTATATTGCGGGGTGAATTTATGGATGGCGATACGATCTTTGTCGATGTGCAAAATGAGCGATTGGCCTTCAAGCGTTTGTCATCTGAAGTCCTAACCACACAATAGCCAGCAATTTCACGAAAAAAGGCGGGTTTACCCGCCTTTTTTCGCATTCATCTGATGTCAACTTGGCCTATGAGACAAGCTCAATCCCTTACGATCGCATTGGAAGTACTGCGCTTCGCGCGGCACTTCTAAAAAAACTTAGGATTGCGGAACAGAATCCTCAACCAGAGTCATCCCTCCAACAAACTCTTCACCGTAGCCTTCTTCACCATGCTCACTCACATCCAAGCCTTGATCTTCAACAGATGGCTTGACGCGCAGCTCCATAAACAGCCCTAAAAACTTGAGAATCAAGAAGGTGCCCAAGCCTGCAAAGACATAGGTGACAACAACTCCCAAAAACTGATTCCAGAGCTGAACTGGATTACCATATAGCAACCCATCAAAGCCAGCAGCATTAACGGCTTTAGAGCAAAAGATGCCCGTCAAGAGCGCCCCTACTGTACCCCCTATCCCGTGGATAGGAAAGGTATCTAAAGAGTCGTCAAATTGCAGCTTGGCGCGCAAACTCACCGCAAAGAAGCAAACAACAGCCGTGATGGAGCCGATGAGAATAGCGCCAATGGGCGTGACAAACCCTGCGGCTGGCGTAATGCCCACGAGTCCGGCTAAGAATCCGCTGGCAATACCGACGGCAGTTGGTTTACCGCGCAGCACCCATTCTACGATGAGCCAGGTCAGACCAGCGGCCGCAGGCGCGATCGCTGTAGAGACAAAGGCGATCGTGGCCAGAGAGCCGCCTGCTGCTAGAGCACTTCCGGCATTAAAGCCAAACCAGCCAAACCACAGCATGCCAATTCCCAACAGCACAAAAGGAACGTTGTGAGGAATGGTTGGTTGAGCAGGATAGCTCTTGCGGGCACCCAAAATCCAAACCGCCACAACCGCCGAGATTCCTGAGCTGATGTGAACCACCGTGCCGCCTGCAAAGTCTAAGGCTCCGATATTGATGCCGATAAACCCTTTACCCCAAACCCAGTGAGCTAAAGGCGAGTAGATGAGGGTTGACCAAAGCAAGACAAACCAGAAATAAGCTTTGAAGCTGATGCGTTCAACGATCGCCCCAGAAATCAGAGCGGGGGTGATGATAGCAAACATCATCTGGTAGATCATGTAAACCTGATGCGGCACCGTGGGCGCATACCCAACCGGATCAGGGGCGCCTGCATCAACACTCCCCAAAAACAGCCATCTGAGGCTGCCAATAATTGGACTCGCCACATAGGTGAATGTTGGCTTTCCATCAGCGCCCACTGCAATGGCAGACAAGTCGGTTGGTGCAAAAGCAAGGCTATAGCCCCACAGCACCCATGTCACCCCTACAACAGCCATCAATACCAGACTCATCATCATGGTGTTGAGGACATTGCGAGACTTAACCAACCCTCCATAGAAAAAGGCCAGTCCGGGGGTCATGAACAAAACAAGCGCCGAGCAGACCAACATAAAGGCAGTGTCACCGCTGTCAAGCAAACTCGCAGCTGCGTCATCTTGTGCCCAAGCGGCGTCCGTTAGAAAACCGCTAAAGCAAGCGGCAAGTAATACAGTCCAGAAAACTTTCTTCAACACGAGCGTAATCCTTAATGATGAGGCTAAGGCGTGCATTGTGATAAGCAGAACCGCAACCCTAGAGAGACTCTAGAGCTGTACAAAGAAGACTGAGTGCTAGATAGATTTAGCGCACAGACGCATCAGAAGCATCAAACCTTGTGGAGTAGGTGACTGACGCGAAAAAAATTGATCAAAGAACGACTTGACGAAGCGAATATATCCAAACCGTGACTTGAACAATTGCACCAATTTTCGGGAAACTACTTTGTATCTAAAAGCACATTAATTACATAAAAATACTCGCCAATTGTAAAGAAATCTGGCAATGCTCAAAACGCCAGGATTTTTGTTGCATGTAATTTCCTCGCATCGCCCACTCAGCAAAACACTCCTCACAAGACTACAGTCCCAGCGATAGCTGCTGAGAATCAAGCTTATCAACACAACTTGGCTCTAGCTGACTCTCAAGCTCAGATGCAGGTAGCTTAGAAAGTTTGTCAGCATGGCGTGTCGTTTCAGGCAACCGATATTTTGTCGTACAGCTCATCACATAAGCGATCGCTGTTTCTAGCCCAATCCGATGACCTGAAGAAATATAGAGTGGCTTGGTTCCTAGACGGGTGCGTAAGACTGCACCAATGACTTCATCCCCCATCACTTTATCTTTGTGCTGAAGCGGTACCCAGGCTCCCCTCTCGTTAGGCACCTCCGTATGGCTGCCTACCAGCCGAGATTTTCCTACACCGATGGTGGGCAAATCTGTTAGCCAGCCAATGTGGCAAGCAATGCCAAATCGGCGAGGATGGGCAATACCCATGCCATCACACAGCAGCAAGTCGGGCGTAATTTTTAAATTTTTTAGAGCATCCAGAACTGCTGGCACCTCACGAAATGACAGCAGCCCCGGAATGTATGGAAATGTGGTGGGGCGACGAGCAATGGTTTGTTCTAATACCTGTAGCCCTGGAAAGCTAAGCGTAACGATCGCCGCCCGCGTAATGCTGCCCTGATCTTCGAAAGCTACATCTACTCCTGCGACCGTTTCCACTGTCCCAAGCCGATCGCTTGTGACAATTTGGCTACGCAAAGACTGCTGGAGGGCGATCGCCGCTTCAGCGGTAAGATTCCAGTCGTGAGAGCGGAGAATTTGCATAGTTGATGCAGAGGCAGCGCTAAGGTCTTGACCTTTACCTTAGCTATTTTCAGCTTAGAGCGTGGTTTAAAACTTAGAAGCTGACTTTGCTTCTGCTCAAGGCAGACAAAATCAGCTTCTAAAACAATTGACGCTATTTAAGATTCAAGGCATGGGGTTAACCCTGCCGACCAATTCCCAAATAGCGGAAACCTGCTGCTTCTAGCACTTCTTGATTGAGGAAATTGCGGCCGTCAATCATCACAGGATGACTCATCAGACCTGCCATTTTTTCGTAGTCTAGGGTGAGAAATTCCTTCCAGTCTGTCACTAAGACTAGCGCGTCGCAGCCGTCAGCCAGCCGCTCAGGATCGGTTTCCACTTGCACATTAGATAGCCCGTGCCGCATACCGCTCTGAGCCACCAAGGGATCAAATGCTTTGACGCGTGCTCCTAAACGATGCAATTGTTCAATCAAGTCGAGCGCCGGAGCATCGCGCAGGTCATCTGTATCAGGCTTAAAGGTCAGCCCTAGCAGGCCGATCGTCTTGCCCTTGAGGATCTTTAGCACCTGTTGCAGCTTTTCTACGGCAATCATGCGCTGGCGCTGGTTGACGCTGACAGAAGATTTGAGCAGCTGTGCATCATATCCGTAGTCTTCGGCTGTGTGAATCAGCGCTGCTACATCTTTGGGAAAGCAAGAACCGCCCCAGCCAATGCCTGCCTGCAAAAACTTGGCTCCAATGCGGGAATCTAAGCCAATGCCTCTAGCAACCTGGGTAACATCTGCGCCAACGCGATCGCAAATATTGGCAATTTCGTTAATGAAACTAATCTTAGTCGCCAGGAAAGCATTGGAAGCGTATTTGACCATCTCGGCTGAGCTAAGGTCAGTTACAACCACAGGTACGGTTGGCATCAGCTTATCCTCAGCAAATTCGCGAGAAACGATCGATGCATACAGATCGCGCATCATGCTAATCGCCCGCTGGCTGTTGCTGCCCAAAACAATGCGATCGGGATTTAGGGTGTCATAAATCGCGCAGCCTTCCCGCAGAAACTCTGGATTACTAACGACATCAAAGTTGATATCAGACTCAGCCGTTGCTGTGCTGCCCGAAGCGACCAAAGCCTGCTGCCGCTCTGCTACGCCATCCAGCACCAGCATGCGCACCCAGTCGCCTGAGCCAATCGGTACAGTAGATTTGTTGACAATGACTTTATAGCCGCCATTCAAGTGAGAACCAATGCCGCGTGCCACGGCTTCCACATAGCGTGTATCGCTCTCACCTGTGGGCAAGGGAGGCGTCCCCACTGCAATAAACAGCACTTCACCATGAGTGACTCCGGCTGCTAAATCAGTCGTGAACTCAATCTTCCCAGATTGAATGGCTTCTTGCATTAACTCTGACAGCCCCGGTTCAAAAATGGGTGACTGTCCCGATTGCATCAGCTTCACTTTGGCTTCGTTGTTGTCAACGCAGATTACATGATGCCCGATGTGTGCCAAACAAACGCCTGTAACCAAGCCAACGTATCCTGTACCAATTACACAAACCTGCATAAATTGCTCCTCATAAGCAAAGGGTTGAGCCAGTAATCCATTGAAATCGTTTACTGCACGCAGCTATAGGCTGTCCACCTGTTTTATCCCACTGCCACGGGGGTGGGGGCAGTCTCTAGGCGATCGCGGAAGTCTTGAACGGTAAGCTGTAGCCCTGGCTGAAGGGGCACAGTCGGTTCCCATCCTAACCAGGTTTGTGCGCGAGTAATATCGGGTTTACGACGACGGGGATCATCTTGAGGAAGGGGTTCAAACCGGATATCTAAGTCGGGATTGACCATCTGCTGCACCGCCTGGGCGAGCTGCAAGATCGTGTATTCACCTGGATTTCCTAAGTTGACGGGTCCCACATGGTTGCCGTTCATCATGCGAATAAAGCCATCCACCAGATCAGACACATAGCAGAAGCTGCGGGTTTGGGAGCCATCCCCATAAACTGTTAGTGGCTTGCCCTGCAACGCTTGTACAATAAAGTTGCTCACGACACGGCCATCGTTTTCCAGCATCCGAGGGCCGTAGGTGTTAAAGATGCGTACAACTCGAATGTCTACATCATTTTGACGGTGGTAGTCAAAGGCTAAAGTTTCTGCGACACGCTTGCCTTCGTCATAACAGCTCCGAATACCAATCGGATTAACGTTGCCTCGATAGTCTTCGGTTTGGGGATGCACTTCTGGATCACCGTACACTTCTGAAGTAGAGGCTAAGAAAAATCTTGCTTTGACTCGTTTTGCCAAACCCAGCATATTCAACGTGCCCATCACATTTGTTTTGATGGTTTTGACCGGGTTGTATTGATAGTGAACCGGAGAAGCTGGACAGGCCAGATGATAGATCTGATCGACTTCTAGGCGGATCGGTTCTGTAATATCGTGGCGAATTAACTCAAAGTATGGATTGCCTATCCACTTGAGGATGTTTCGCTTATGCCCCGTGTAAAAATTATCCAAACAAATGATGTCATGGCCTTGCTCCATCAGGCGATCGATCAGGTGAGACCCGATAAAACCCGCACCGCCTGTAACTAGAATGCGCATATGTTATTGCTTTGGGGTGAACAGATACCTGTGCTGCACAGAAACCAACTTTGTCTAAAGTTCCCGGCAAGCTCCATTTCTACCCAATGAGGCAAAATTTGTGAATCCAGACTCGCTAGATAGAGGCTTGCCAGACAGAGCTTCAAAGTGGGTTAATTTCTGATACGCTTTCGCTCATTTTTACGACGAGTCCCTCTGAAAATCCAATGCGTTAGCACCTTCCTCATGCAAAATTTATAAAAGTTAAAGCTCTGCGATCGGCGGATTTACGGCTCAGGTCTAGGCTTTTGGCGTAAGGCAACCTGCATGTCGCTGAATAACTAATACTTAAAAAGTATTAGTTGTCTACTAAAAATATATTGGACATTGACAACAGCTTTTTCTACTGTAGGTATATGGAGAATGGCACAGAGAGTAGTGTTCCAATTAACTTATTTATTTTTTGAAGGAAGTTTACCCAGAGCTTTATCAAAGCATTGCGGTTTTTAGGCCTGGACTGGCTGTAAAGGGTTTGCGATCGCCTGACGAGAAGTTCTCTCCGGCTTCACGCCCTTCCCAATCCATTCATAATCAAGTTCGGGACATTATCTTCAAACATTCGCGATGTAGCCATTCTGCTGCATTTGATCGCATTTTTCGAGCATAGCTGAGAGCCGTAGGCGGAGAACCACAGGACATGAGCAAAGGCACCTTATTCGATAAAGTTTGGGATCTACATACGGTAGGCACCCTGCCGTCGGGTCAAACACAGTTATTTATTGGGCTACATCTGATTCATGAAGTAACCAGCCCTCAAGCTTTTTCAATGTTGCGCGATCGCGGGTTAAAAGTTCCATTTCCAGAGCGCACGGTAGCCACTGCCGATCACATTGTGCCCACGGAAAATCAGGCGCGTCCCTTTGCCGATGTTTTGGCTGAAGAGATGATGCAGGCGATCGAGAAAAACTGCAAAGAGAACGGCATTACATTTCACAATATTGGCTCTGGCAATCAGGGCGTTGTGCATGTGATTGCGCCTGAACAAGGCTTGACGCAGCCCGGAATGACGATCGCCTGTGGAGATAGCCACACTTCGACCCACGGTGCTTTTGGCGCGATCGCTTTTGGCATTGGAACGAGTCAAGTCCGAGATGTTTTGGCCTCTCAAACCCTGGCGCTCTCTAAGTTGAAAGTTCGTAAAATTGAGGTCAATGGCACATTGCCTCCGGGAGTCTATGCCAAAGATGTCATCCTGCATGTGATTCGCACCCTGGGGGTAACGGGTGGAGTCGGCTATGCCTACGAGTTTGCAGGCACAACCTTTGAGCAAATGAGTATGGAAGAGCGGATGACCGTCTGTAATATGGCGATCGAGGGAGGCGCACGCTGCGGCTATGTAAACCCTGACGCGGTCACGTTTGAGTATCTTCAAGGGCGAGACTTTGCGCCAAAAGGGGCAGATTGGGATCAGGCTGTCAGCTGGTGGCAAAGCTTGCGTAGCGATGCAGCGGCTGAATATGACGATGTTGTGGTCTTTGATGCGGCTGATATTCCGCCCACGGTGACTTGGGGGATTACACCAGGTCAGGGCATTGGGGTGAACCAACAGGTGCCTACACCTGACTCGATGCTAGAGGGCGATCGCGTCTTGGCTGAGGAAGCCTACCGCTATATGGATCTGGCTCCTGGACAGGCGATCGCAGGAACCAAGATTGATGTGTGCTTTATTGGAAGCTGCACCAACGGGCGCATTAGCGATTTGCGAGAGGCTGCCAAAATCGCAGAAGGGCGACAGGTTGCCGAGGGCGTGAAAGCCTTTGTGGTTCCTGGATCTGAACGTGTCAAACAGCAGGCCGAAGCTGAGGGGCTTGACAAAATTTTTCTGGCGGCTGGCTTTGAATGGCGAGAGGCAGGCTGCTCTATGTGTCTTGCCATGAACCCCGACAAGCTTCAAGGGCGACAAATTAGCGCTTCTTCTTCCAATCGCAACTTTAAAGGACGGCAGGGTTCATCCTCTGGTCGAACGCTGTTGATGAGTCCGGCGATGGTGGCTGCTGCGGCGGTTCAGGGCACCGTTACGGATGTCCGAGAACTGCTTCATTAGTTTTGCAGGCAGTGCTTAATTTGGCTATGAATTTATTTTGAGGGGCGCGCACTCCTCAAAATAAATCTCATCGATAAAATCAGCAACGCCGTTTTTGAAAATAGTGTTTTTTGAAAGACTGAGGAGATTTGCATTCATGAGTCAGGTTAAGTCGATCGCTGGGCGTGGAATTCCTTTAGTGGGTAATGATGTTGACACAGATCGGATTATCCCGGCGCGATTTCTTCGGTGTGTCACGTTTGACGGGCTAGGTGAACAGGTATTTACGGATGATCGTGCCCAAGCTCGGCAGGCGTCCGAGCCGCATGCATTTGATCAGCCTCAGTACCAGGGCGCAACGTTAATGGTCGTCAACCGCAACTTTGGCTGCGGCTCTTCACGGGAGCATGCACCGCAGGCGATCGCCAAATGGGGTATTAGGGCGCTAATTGGCGAGAGCTTTGCCGAGATTTTCTTTGGCAATTGTGTAGCTATGGGCATTCCCTGTGTTACAGCGGCACCTGAGAATGTCCAGCGGTTGCAGGATTGGCTGGCAGAGTTTCCACAAGCTTCTATCGAGCTAGATTTAGAAGCGCTGGAGGTTCGTTTTGGGCATGGCTCAATGCCTGTATTGATGGGAGAGGGAGCCAGAAATATGTTTTTGAGTGGCACTTGGGATGCCTGTGGGCAATTGGTTGCTCAAGCTGAACAAGTCCGGCAGACTGCTGCCCGTTTGCCCTATGTTGCTTGGAGCTAGCAAGCTTGGGACACACAATAAAACTATTCGATTTTATTGTGTGTCCCTTAGGGCAACCTCCCTCTAGCCAAAAATGCCAGTTTTTTATGGGCTGTCAGCCGTTAGAGTCTAAGGGGCGATCGGAGAGGGCAACTTGGCACCCGTTTGCTTCTTATCAAAAGTCAGCTTCTGATTAAGCAAATCAATTTGGATTACATCTCCCTCAACAAACGTATTTTCCAGAATTTTAGTAGCGATCTGATTTTCGATCAGCTTTTGAATAGCGCGCTTGAGTGGACGTGCGCCATAAACTGGGTCGTAGCCCACGTCAGCAATGAAGTTTTGCGCCGCCAC
This sequence comes from Coleofasciculaceae cyanobacterium, assembly GCA_036703255.1. Taxonomy (GTDB): domain Bacteria; phylum Cyanobacteriota; class Cyanobacteriia; order Elainellales; family Elainellaceae; genus Drouetiella. The sequence goes on along the minus strand of DATNPL010000222.1, from coordinate 19,544 downwards.
CGTTAGCTCTAAGCCAATCTTCTGGTCAGACAGCAGCCGATGGACGCGCTGAAGCTGAATGCCAACAATTTGGCGCAGCTCCTTGATGCTGAGAGGATGGAAAAGAATAATATCATCAACGCGGTTGAGGAACTCAGGGCGAAAATGCGATCGCAATGCGTTCATCACCCGCTTTTGCATATCTTCGTACTTTTCTTCATCACCCGACACATCTAAGATGTGTTCGCTGCCGATGTTACTCGTCATCACCACAATAGTATTGCGGCAGTCTGCGGTGCGTCCTTGAGAGTCGGTGATTCGTCCGTCGTCCAGCAGTTGCAGCAGGATATTGAATACATCTGGGTGGGCTTTTTCCACTTCGTCTAGCAGCAGCACAGAATAGGGGTGCTGTCGAATAGCGTCTGAGAGCTGTCCGCCTTCTTCATAGCCAACATAGCCGGGTGGTGCGCCAATGAGCCTTGCCACGGAGTTTTTCTCCATGTACTCCGACATATCGAGCCGTACCAAAGCCGCATCAGTATCAAACAAACATTCTGCTAGTGCCCTTGCCAGCTCGGTTTTGCCTACGCCTGTTGGCCCGAGAAACATAAAGGAGCCAATGGGTCGGCCGAGATCCTTCATGCCTGCACGGGCACGCCGAATCGCTGCCGAAACGGCTTCGACGGCTTCCTGCTGGCCAATCACTCGCTGATGTAGGTAGCTTTCCATCTGTAACAGCTTTTGCCGTTCAGACTCCATCAGTCGCGTGACCGGAATGCCCGTCCATTTGGCGACAATATCAGCAATATCAGCATCTGTGACCTGCTCTCGCAACAGAGAGCTGCTTTGCTTTTGAATTTCTACCAAACTGGCTTCTTTCTCTTCTAGGTCGCGATGTACCGCTTCGAGTCTGCCGTACTTGAGCTGAGCCGCAGTGTTGAGATCGTAGTCGCGCTCGGCCTTGTCAATTTGGCGGCGTAATAGCTCCTCTTCTTCTTTAAGGGCATTGATTGCATCCAGCAAATGCTTTTCAGACCCCCACTGCAAGGTGAACTCACCCTCTTGCTGCTCTAGCTCAATAATTTCTTGGTCAATTTTTTCTAACCGCTCTTTAGACCCTTGATAAGCCCCGATCGCCACAGAAGGCTGCCCTTCTCCTTCCAAAGACAGCTTTTCCATTCTGAGCTGACGCAGGCGACGCTCAATCGTCTCCAACTCGGCAGGTTTTGAGGTATTCTCCATGTTCAGTTTGGCAGCGGCCTCGTCCACCAAGTCAATCGCTTTATCGGGCAAAAAGCGATCGCTAATGTAGCGATCAGACAGCGTTGCTGCCGCCACTAAGGCTGAATCCGAAATTTTTACGCCGTGATGGGTGGCATATTTCTCCTTGAGTCCGCGCAGGATGGAAATGGTGTCTTCCACCGAAGGTTGACCGACATAAACCTGCTGAAACCGCCGCTCTAGCGCCGCATCTTTTTCAATATATTTGCGATATTCATCTAAAGTGGTCGCGCCAATGCAGCGCAGTTCGCCTCTCGCCAGCATGGGCTTTAGCAGATTGCTGGCATCCATAGTGCCTTGGGCTGCCCCAGCGCCCATCACCGTGTGCAACTCGTCGATAAATAGAACGATCTGCCCACCCGAACCCGTTACCTCTCGCAAAACAGCGCGCAGCCGCTCTTCAAATTCGCCGCGATATTTGGCTCCGGCAATGAGTGAACCCATATCAAGGCTGATCAACTGTCTTCCCTTTAAGGATTCCGGCACATCGCCATTGACAATTCGCTGCGCCAAAGCTTCGGCGATCGCCGTTTTGCCCACGCCGGGTTCACCAATCAGCACCGGATTATTTTTGGTGCGGCGAGACAGCACCTGCACCACCCGTCGAATTTCTTCATCTCGTCCAATCACTGGATCAAGCTTTCCAGCTTTGGCTTGCTCAGTCAGGTCGCGCCCATACCGTTCTAAGGCGGCATAGCTCGATTCAGGGGTCTGATCTTTAACTTTCTGGCTGCCCCGTATCGCTTTAATAGCAGTCTCAAGCTGTTTCGGTTCTGCCCCCAAACTGCGAAACAGGCGACGACCGACGCGATCGTCCTCGGCTAGCCCCATCAGCAAATGCTCGACGGAAATAAAATCGTCCTGAAAAAGCTTGCGAGAAGCTTCGGCATTGTCCAGCAAGGTGTCTAGCCCTTGTCCTAGATAAAGCTGCCCATCGGCAGCGACTCTGGGCTGGCGCTGGGCAAAGGCTTCCATCTGCTGCTTCAGCTTGGCCGGATCAACTCCTGCCTTCGTCAACATGGTGTTGACTGTCCCTTCTAGGTCAAGAGTAGCAATGGCCAGATGCTCGACCTCTAGCTGCTGATGCCGAAAACGACGGGCAACATCTTGGGATTTGACGATCGCCTCCCAGGCTTTTTCGGTGAACTTGCTGGGGTCGGTGGGCTGCATAGACTCAAGATAAAGGGGTTTAACGCCAGGTACGGCGCGCTTTCAGTATAACAATCTGTCATAAAACATCCGACTGATGCCTATTTAGGCTCAGCCGCAGGTTGCCCCTCAATTATTTCATACCATCTTGGCTTTTGAATTTTGGTCAAGAGAAGTCCAGCAATTTTCATTATGGATTTCGTATCGGGGATTTCGCGCCCGCAGGGCGGGAAATCCCCCAATAAAGCCCGAAAAAAGCCCGCCGCAGGCGGGCTTTTTTCGGGCTTTATTTACAAATTAATCTATGCTCCTAAGGGTTTGATCAAGCGTCAGGGAAACTTTCACTTCTGGTGCCTCGATCGCCTCCAGTTTTTCTATAGCTTCTGTCGCTTGCATGGCGGCTACTCGGTCTAGCGTGTTTGTCCCCATCGCCACAGCGGTTTGCTCGCTCCAGCGCAGCATCCAGTTAGGCTGAATGCCCAAGACCACAATTAAGATAGCAATGATACCCGCAGGAATGCGATCGCGCCATTTGACTCGAGGCAGATCGGATAAAGCCTCGGGCAAGCGACCAAAGAAAACTCGGTTGACCAGCATTAAGAAATAGACAGCCGTTAACCCTGTCCCAATCATGCACAGCAAAGTCTGCACCGGAAACACAGGAAAACTGCTGCGATAGACCAAAAACTCTGCGATAAAACCCACCATGCCTGGAATTCCAGCACTCGCCATCGCTGCGATCACCATCATGCTGCCCACCAGCGGCAGACCCCGCTCGGGACTAAGCAACCCCCGTAACACGCCAATATCGCGAGTTCCCGTTTTGGAATACACGACGCCCACCAGCAAAAACAGCATTGCCGAGATCAGACCGTGGCTCACCATCTGAAAGATCGTGCCCAACAGGCTCAAGGGCGTAGCAGCAGCGCTGGCCAAGATAATGTAACCCATATGCCCCACAGAGCTATAGGCGACAATTTTTTTCATATCGGTCTGGGCGATCGCCGCCAAAGAGCCGTACAGGACACTCACCACCGCGATCGTCGCCAAACCGGGAGAGATCACACTCCAAGCCTCCGGAAACAGACCCAGACCAAACCGCAGCAAGCCGTAGGTTCCCAGCTTGAGCAAAACGCCTGCAAGCAAAACAGAAACAGGCGTGGGAGCCTCAACGTGAGCATCGGGAAGCCAGGTATGGAAGGGAACGATCGGGATTTTGATGCCAAACCCAATCACCAGCGTGATCAGTAGCACGAGCTGTGTCGAGAGCGGTAGCGAATGCGATCGCAGTGCCTCATAGTCAAAGGTTGAAAGACCGCTGACCAGAGCCAATCCGAAGAAAGCCACCAAAATTAGCACACCTGAAGCAGCCGTGTAGATCAAAAACTTCGTTGCCGCATAGCCGCGTCGTGCCCCGCCCCAGATGGCAATGACCAGGTAGAGCGGAATCAGTTCTACTTCATAGAATAGGAAAAACAGCAGCAGATTCTGCGCCAAAAATGCGCCTGCAACTGCACCACTCAACACCAGCATCAAACTGTAATAGAGGCGCGGACGATTAATGTTCAGATCGGTCGCAAAAATGGCAATTAGAGTCAATAAGCTGTTGAGCAATATCAGCGGCAGAGACAGCCCATCAATGCTCATCTGGTAGACCAATCCCAACTCCTCAATCCAAGGAAGTGATTCCTGGAGCTGCCAGCCTGACTCAGCCACATTAAACTGAAGCATCAGATAGACTGACCAGAGCAGAATGAAGCTGGCGATTGCCAAGGCCACCCGTCGGGCAGAAACCTGGATTGACGACTCAGGCAGCACCGCAACCACAAACGCGCCCACAATGGGAACCCACACTAAAACACTCAGCATCCCTACTCACTGCTCCTGACTCAGGTCTAAATTTGCTTAATTCCGTTGCGGCTGGTTCTCAAGCTGTGTCTCAGATTTTTTGCCTCCTAGTCTTTAAGGCTGCGCCCTGAGTGCCAGCGAATGCAGGGTTGGAGACCACTCCCATAATGTCCAGCTCAAGACCGTAATGGACAGCAGAATGCCGATAAACAGCGTCAGCAGATAATGTCGCGACTGCCCAGAAATGGTGTACTTCAGAGTCTCGCCGCTAAAAATAGAGGCAACTCCCACAAAATTAACCAGACCATCGACAATATAGCGATCGAACCATGCCGCCAGTCGCGACCCCAGCAAGACCGCAAACACAACACTAAGCTGATACAGCCGATTCATCTTAAAGTCGTCTGCTAGCACTTCACGCAAAGGAGTGGCGATCGCGCCCACCAATTTAGGCTTCTCGGGACTGAGATACAGCCAACCGCCGAGGCTACAGCCCACTAAACTAGAGCAGATGAGGACAAGCACCAAGCCTCGATTGGGGTCATTCCAGTTGGGCAACATCTGGAACTTTTCCAAAATAAACGGGGCAAGCAGGTTGAAAATTATCAGCGTCACCATAGGAACCGCCATCAGCCACCCCACCTCTGGGGCACGGCGTGTCTTAGCCTGAGGCTCTCCCCAAAACACCAAACCAAAAACGCGCACCAGATTAAATGCCGTTAAGCCATTGACGGCTACCAGCACACACATGAGCCAGGGTGCAACGACCCAGGCTGCTTCTGCCCACTCCACCATAGCCATAAAGTTACCCAGTGGCAGCAGCCCAATTGAGGCTACAGCGCCGACGATATAGGCTGTCGTGGTAGCGGGCATACGCGAGGCCAAACCTCCCATCTCCGTCAAGTCTTGGGTGCTGGTGGTCAAGATGATTGATCCTGTACTCATAAACAGCAGTGCTTTGGCTAAGCCATGAACAAAAAGGAGCAACAGCGCCACCTCATCTTGCTGCATGCCGACTGCCAAAAACACCAGACCCAAGTAGGCGCTAGTTGAGTGAGACAGGGCGCGTTTGATATCAATTTGGGCGATCGCCACCAGAGAAGCCCCGATCGCCGTCAAGGCTCCTAGCACGGTAAGCGTGGTTAGCGCTAGCGGCGAGAGAGCCAAGACAGGCTGAAGCGCAATCAGCACATAGGCTCCGCAGCCCACTACCACTGAGTTTCGTAAGATTGAAGCTGGGTTTGGCCCCTCCATCGCCTCATCTAGCCACAGATTCAGGGGAAACTGGGCACATTTTGCCACTGGCCCTGCCAACAAAGCCAGACCCAGCAGGTTGGCTACGAACGGCGAGAGTTGAGCGGTCTGTGCCCAAAGAGCCAGGTGAGTAAAGTCTAAACTGCCCGCGATCGACGAGAGGGTAACCACACCCATCAGCAGCAGCAAGTCGCCCACCCGCTTGGTGAGAAACGCGTCCCGAGCCGCAGTTACAACCAGAGGTTGCGCATACCAAAAGCCCACCAGCAGGTAGGTCGAGAGGGTCAACACCTCTAGCAAGGCATAGCTCATGAACAGAGAATCACTGAGGACAATGCCGCTCATGGCTGCCTCAAACACTCCCATTAGTCCAAAGAAACGGGCTAACGCCCAGTCTTTTTCCATATAGCCCAGGGCAAAGACCTGAGCCAGCAGACTTAAGCCTGTAATGATTACAGTTCCGCCCACGCTGATGCGAGACGTCAACAACGTTAGCCAGATATCTAATCCAGGCGCATGTAGCCAGGGAATCAATAGCCTCTCAGGGGCCGCATCCCAGACCGCCCACAGCAGTAGAGAACTGTGAATCAGCGCCAAAACCGTCATTAATACGTTCAAGTAAGCGGCAGGACGAGATCCGGTGCGGCGCACCAGACCAATAGACCAAGGCAAGGTAATGACCGCACCAACTAGACCGTAAGCAGGAACCCACCAGCTCGTCTGGGAGAGAAGCTCAATCATGAATTTGTCTTAAATTTCTGATCTTGGATTTTCTATCTTGGATTTTTTGAAGGGAAAACCAGTTCAACCCAAGCTGCGTCTGTGGGACGCTTGAGAAAGGTAGAAGCTGGAGAGTAGCCCCACAGAGATGTTTTAGGAAAGCCCATAGCCAAAACCTTCAGCCGTTAGAACTAGAGCGGAATGCATGAAGCAGAGCGCACGAAGCAGAATGTTAGAGCCAGAAAATAAGGGCGATCGCACGATTTGTTAAGAAAATATTAGCATCTATGGCTAAAGTTCTCTAAGGTTTGGGTAGTCTAAAGTTTGAGTAATAGTTTAGGCAAATTAGAGAGCCGCTTGAGCCAAGCCACGATGAAGTCAGGGGCAGGCCAGACAAGCCTTAGCGGCTTGAACTTGAATTCAGATACATAACGAAACATTTAAATCAGATTCGTGATGGATGTTGTCCCCCTCATCCAAAGATAATTTTTGCAGGCTGCTGTGGGATCGCTGCGAAAAGCGATCCCACACATAAACGAGTTTTATAATTCACATAAAATACAATCATTTTGATTTATATTGCCAAACGTCAAACAAGCCTTGTATTGTTAAACTTAGGGATTCTAAAAATGCTTTAACAAAGATTTAACGATTGGGATTAAGCGATCGGTCTGTTGAAATTTTTAGGCAGCATTTAACACAGAATTTTCCATTTGTTGCAGGAGATATACGATGCCAATTGCGGTTGGAATGATTGAAACCCGGGGTTTCCCTGCGGTAGTTGAAGCTGCTGACGCTATGGTGAAAGCCGCTCGTGTCACTTTGGTGGGCTACGAGAAGATTGGCAGCGGGCGCGTTACTGTAATTGTGCGGGGCGATGTGTCTGAAGTTCAGGCTTCTGTCGCAGCGGGTATTGAGTCTGCCAAGCGAGTTAATGGTGGCGAAGTCGTTTCGACTCACATTATTGCGCGTCCGCATGAGAACCTAGAGTATGTGCTGCCGATTCGCTACACCGAAGCGGTAGATCAGTTCCGCTCTTAGGTTTTTAACCGTGGTTCAACGGTTTGATGGCTAAAGTGTGCTGAAGACTTCAGCATGATTGAGATCAAAGCAAATCTGGAAGGGAGAAAGTACGATGGCAATTGCAGTTGGAATGGTTGAAACTCTGGGTTTCCCAGCAGTCGTAGAAGCAGCAGACGCTATGGTGAAAGCCGCTCGTGTCACTTTGGTGGGCTACGAGAAGATTGGCAGCGGCCGCGTTACTGTGATTGTGCGGGGCGATGTCTCTGAGGTTCAGGCTTCTGTGGCAGCCGGTATTGAGAACGTTAAGCGCGTCAATGGGGGGCAGATTCTATCGACCCACATCATTGCGCGTCCGCATGAAAACTTGGAATATGTCCTGCCCATCCGTTACACCGAGGCAGTTGAGGCATTCCGGGAGAGCGTTAGCGGTATCCGTCCTATCGGCCGTCCGTAGGATTTAATTAGCTCTCATGCAAATTGCTAGAGTTTGCGGCACGGTGGTCAGCAATCACAAGGAGCAAAGCCTAACTGGAGTCAAGTTTCTGCTGGTGCAGTTTCTGGATGAAGAAGGGCAGCCCTTGGCTAAATATGAGGTTGCAGCGGATAGTGTCGGTGCTGGTTTAGATGAGTGGGTTTTGGTCAGCCGTGGAAGTGCCGCAAGGCAAACCTCTCGGGGTGAAAATCGTCCGCTCGACGCGCTAGTTGTGGGCATTATTGACACAGTGAGCGTAGGGAACCAGCGTCTTTACAGCAAGCGTGACCAGGATCGGTAAGGGTATGGCGATCGCTAGCCGATCGCCATACTTCTACAGCGTATGCCTGCCGCTGTCGGCTTTGCCACTGGAGTTGTATTTGCGACAATTTAGCTCTCAGGCAGAGTTTGCATGGGTAACGGTGAATGGAGCGATCGCCAGCCTGCTAAGCTAACTGCTGGGTGTAGCGACATATTTATTCAACCTCGTATCGTCTTAATCTTTATTGCAGCTCTGGGTTCTGCTCTGCCCTTGTGGTTCTGTTTTCCAAGTGCGGTGCGCTAGCCTCTTTCGCGCAGCCATCCTTCTAGACAAACAGGCCGTGAATTTAAACAGCGCCAACTCATAGCTGTATCCTAGTCAGGAGAAAATTTCATGGTCGCCAGCGGCTCTACCTCTCCACCGACTTCCTGGGCCAACAGTATGGTGAAACCGAAAGTTGACCAGACGGCTTATGTCCATCCTTTCTCTAGCATCGTTGGTGATGTGACGATCGGTGCAAATGTGCTGGTTGCTCCAGGCATTTCCATTCGGGCTGAGGCAGGAAGTGCTTTTCATGTCGGCGAAGGCACAAATCTTCAGGATGGAGTTGTGATTCACGGCTTGGAGCAGGGCAAGGTTTTAGGGGATGATCAGCATCCCTACTCGGTCTGGATTGGTAAGAATACATCTGTTACCCACATGGCGCTCATTCATGGGCCTGCCTATGTGGGAAATGACTGTTTTATTGGCTTTCGATCGACGGTATTTAACGCCCGAATTGGGGATGGCTGCATTGTCATGATGCATACGCTGATTCAAGATGTCGAGATTGCAGCCGGGAAATTTGTGCCCTCTGGCTCTATCATCACGACCCAAGAGCAAGCCGATCGCCTTCCCAATGTGCAAGAAGCCGATGCTCAGTTTGCGGCTCACATCGTAGGCGCTAACCAAGCGTTGCGATCGGGTCATCACCGCGCCCAAAACATTGCCCGCATTGCTCCCATCCGTCAGCACCTCGAAAAGGTTTACAGCGCCGACAGCGCCGATTTTGCTGAACCCGATTCTGTCAGAACAACCAGTCCCTCTATCTCCAACAGTTCCATGATTACTACCGCCCGTCTTGATTCCACCGTCGTTGCCCAGGTTCGCCAGCTGCTCTCCCAGGGTTACCAGATTGGTTCAGAACATGCCGACAAGCGTCGCTTTCAAACTAGCTCCTGGTATAGCTGTTCGCCAATTCAGTCTAATCGCGAAGCGGATGTCTTTGCCGCCCTGGAAAACTGTGTTGCCGAGCATCCAGGCGAATACATTCGCATCTTTGGCATCGACACCAAATCCAAACGGCGTGTCTCTGAGTTGATTATCCAACGCCCCGGTGGGGTAACGGTTTCAGCGCCGAGCGCCGCTAAGTCCAGCAGTAAGCCAAGCGGCTTTGGCGGCTACTCAGCGCCTGCGCGTGGCGGTTATTCAGCGTCTGCGCAAAGTACACGCTTAAGCGGTGAAGCGATCGAAAAAATTCGTCAGTTTGTAGCTCAAGGTTATCAAATTGGCACTGAGCATGCCGATAAGCGCCGCTTTCAGACCAGCTCCTGGACAAGCTGTTCACCGATTCAGGTTAGCCGTGAGTCAGATGCGATCGCGGCTCTGGAAAGCTGCCTGAATGAGCATGCAGGTGAATATGTTCGCTTCTTTGGCATTGATACTAAAGCCAAGCAGCGGGTTTCAGAAATGATCATTCAGCGCCCAGCAGACAAAACGGTGACAACATCGCCCAGCCGCTCTTCTAGCAGCCATAGCAGCCACGCGCCCAGCTATTCCTCTAACGGTGCCAGCAGCAAGCCCAGCCAGACCTCCGGCAAGCTGAGCGCAGATGTCGTTAGCCAGGTGCGTCAGCTATTGTCGCAGGGACACCGAGTGTCTGCCGAGCATGCCGACAAGCGCCGCTTCCAGACGAGTTCTTGGACGACTTGTGCCCCTATCAAGAGCAACCGCGACTCCGATGTTTTGGCGGCTCTAGAGGCTTGTGCTGCCGAAAATCCGGGTGAGTATGTGCGTCTTGTGGGTGTAGATACCAAAACGAAGCGACGGGTTCTAGAGCTAATGATTCAACGTCCCTAGATGGGGCATTTGGGAATGACGAACCGCATGCGATCGCCTGCACCGCCTTTAATTCATGACTCGCAATTCTTTGTCAGTGGCGATGTCACGATTCACCCGACGGCGGCGATCGCACCGGGCGTATTGCTACAGGCTGATCCAGGGTGTCGGCTGGTAGTGGGCGCTGGTGTTTGCGTCGGCATTGGTGCCTTGCTCCATGCTCATCAGGGGAATCTAGTAATTGAGGCAGGGGTGACGTTGGGAAGCGGCGTGCTGATTGTGGGGCAAGCAACGATCGGCGAAAATGCCTGCATCGGTTCAGCCGTGACTATCCTGAATCGATCGATTGAGCCGCAGCAGTTAATTGCTTCTGGCACGCTGGTGGGGGATGACAGCCGTCAAATTGGCTCGTCTGAGCAGGGGGGATTGGGAGAGTCCTCTGCGGCTCCGACCCAGCCACCCGCTGCGCCCTCTCCAGCAGCGGCGGCTCCAGCCCATTCTTCCTCTGAAGTCGCTCAGGTTATCTACGGGCGTGCCTATCTGGAGAAGATGATGGTCACGATGTTTCCCCAGCGACAGGCTAATCTTTCACCGCCCGAAAATCCAACCTCGGGATAATCGATTGCGCCCTATACTTGAAGTGAGATATACAGGCTGACGATGCCTGCAATAGCGGGATTTGTCATGAGTTTATCCAATCGATCGCCCATTCCTGAAGGCAGTGCGTTGGGTCTGGTTTCTACCCGTAGTTTTCCTGCGATCGTCGGTACGGCAGACATGATGCTGAAATCGGCATCGGTACGGTTGGTCGGCTACGAAAAGACGGGAAGTGGCTTTTGCACGGCTGTGATCAGGGGCAACATTTCGGACGTGCGGCTGGCGGTCGAAGCCGGAGCTGACGTTGCCGAGCAGTTTGGGCAATTGATTTCTAAAACGATTATTCCTCGCCCCATGCCTAATTTAGAGGTGGTGTTGCCGATTAGCAATCGCCTCTCAAAATATGCCTCTGAACAGGGCCATAGCCGCCTGAGCAACATGGCCGTAGGGCTACTGGAAACAAGAGGGTTTCCGGCTATGGTGGGCGCAGCCGATGCCATGCTGAAGTCTGCGGATGTGCAGCTTGCTGCCTATGAGATTACAGGAGATGGTCTGTGTACGGCCATTATTCGAGGGCGCGTGGCAGATGTGGCGATGGCCGTAGAAGTGGGAATGCATGAGGCTGAGCGCATTGGCGAACTCCATGCCGTGATGGTGATTCCTCGCCCTCTGGAAGACCTTGAGGATACGCTGCCGATCGCCAGCTGCTGGATTGAGCAGGCGGTGCCGCTGGCGCTGCCTATTGAGCTAAAGCAGCCGCAGAAAGAGCTGGTGGAACAAGAAGAGCGCCTAGAGGTTGGCGATCTACGGCAGGTGCCCCTTTCGGAAGAAGTGCCGAACCGCGAAGTTTAAAAATTTCCCTTTAGCAAGGCGAGACTTTAAAGGCTAATTCAGAAACCAGCGTTATGGCGATGGGTGGAGCTAGTTCCATCCACGCTAATTTGTGCGGGTGATTTTGCCGCAACCGCTAAAATTTGTGATTCTTATCATCAGAATGACTCACAATTCCCTAAAGTGAATGGATGTGAATTTCTGTAAATCTGACCTCTAATGCTTCACTCTGCGATCGCCTCTTCTACCTCCCTGCATTCCTCCTCTCAGGAGGCTAGTGGCAATGGATACTAGCCTAATTTTCTCCAATGTCCTGACGCCGCCTATCCTGTTTTTCTTTTTGGGGATGTTGGCGGTTTTTGCTAAGTCTGACCTAGAAATTCCTCAGCCCATTCCTAAGCTATTTTCGCTGTATCTGCTGTTTGCGATCGGCTTTAAGGGCGGGGTTGAGTTGGCTAAAAGTGGGGTGAGCATGGCCGTGCTGCTCACCCTCTCAGCGGCCATCTTCATGGCTGTTGTCGTGCCGATCTACACGTTTTTCATTTTGCGATGGAAGCTTGATCCCTACAATGCAGCAGCAATCGCAGCCACCTATGGTTCCATTAGTGCCGTCACGTTTATCACAGCCAGCTCGTTCCTACAAGCCTTGGGCTTGACCTATGATGGTTATATGGTGGCGGCATTGGCGCTCATGGAGTCACCCGCTATTGTGATTGGACTGATTTTAGTCAAAATATCTTCTGCTCAAACCAGCGATCGCGAGTTTTCTTGGTCAGAAGTGATCCGCGAAGCTTGCCTCAACAGCTCAGTCTTCTTGCTGGTGGGCAGCCTGATCATTGGCATGTTGACAGGAGAGCATGGCTGGAAATTTCTGTCACCCTTTACTCAAGACATGTTTTATGGAGTGCTAACGCTCTTCTTATTAGATATGGGTTTGGTGGCTGCTCGCAGAATCAAGGATTTGCAGAAAGCTGGAGTCTTTCTCATTACCTTTAGCATCTTAGTGCCGATTCTTAATGCGGCGCTCGGTCTAGCCATAGCCAAGCTGATTGGTCTGTCTGAAGGGGATGCGCTATTGTTCTGTGTGCTTTGCGCCAGCGCCTCCTACATCGCAGTTCCGGCAGCTATGCGCCTGACCGTCCCAGAAGCTAATCCTAGCCTTTATATCTCGACCGCCCTTGCTGTCACTTTTCCCTTCAACATCATTGTCGGTATTCCGCTTTATTTCTATGTCATTCGACTGTTTTGGTAATTCTCTATCCCTTCACCCCCTGCTTTAGCTATGCACCCTGTTACTCGGATGGAAATAATCGCTAGCTCTGCTGAGCTAGAAAAAATTGTTGCGGGTCTTGATCAGTCAGGCGTTCCGGGCTATACCATCATCCGTAATGTCGTCGGCAAAAGCCCCCACGGCAAAGTCACAGATGATTTAGTCATGAGTATGCTCGACAATGTGCATGTGATTGCCTTCTTTCCACCGGAGCTGGCGAAAACCGCTGTTGAGACCATTCGTCCTATCCTGAACAAGTTTGGCGGCGTTTGCTATCTCTCCGACGCGACAGAGATTCGATCGCTGCGCTGCGTTGCGTCACTTTAGATAATTTCATGTCGGCTGGAGAGCTGAATACATCCCTCTCGGCAACTGCTAGAAACGAGCTTGAGCCGTCCCTATAAACGGGGAATTTTAAATAAATCTAAAAATTTTGGGCTTTGCGCCTTGACTCAATCTCGTCAAAAAGGAACACTAGAGAGTGGAAATCTTTATTGGGAATCGCTTCCTCACTCCCATTCCTCAATGACTCAAATCCTCACGCTGCCTCCTTCCCCCCATCCCCTAGCCGATATCCTCCACCGCCTGGAGTCGGGGGGGGCTTTGTTGCCTGACTCTCCTGAAAACGTGCTGGAAGTGGTGGGCGTACTTAAGAGCTACGGCCATGTTTTGGATGCCTATCAGCGCAACCTCAACTACATTGCTGAGCACCAGTTTTTAGTTCTGTTTCCCTTTTTCAAATATTTTAATGGCGAGGTAACGCTCCCGAAGCTGTTGAAACACTGGTGGCACGATCGCATTAACTACGAATTTGCCGAATACTGCATGAAAGGCATGCTTTGGCATGGCGCAGAGGGGCTGGATACTTATCTAGACAGTGAGGAGTTTAGCCAGCGTGCCCGAGCCGTCATTGAGAAAAGAATTCAGGGCGATTTGTTAGTGCAGGGAGTCGATCGCCTGTTTACGGGATTTTTGCCTGAGCAGGTTCGCATGCTTTGCTACTACAGCGCTCTAGGGCAGTTCTGGAATGTCATGAGCCGGATGTTTTTGAGTTTGTCCGATCGCTACGATCGCGGTGAGATCCAGACGATCGCTCAAGTGGTACAGCATATTCAGGATGAGCTGGTGGCAGCGGCGGCTGACCCTATTACCTATGCTGTAGAGATTAAAGGGCAAGTTTATGACATTATTCCTGCCTCTGTGGGGCTAACTTTCCTCAAAGATACGGCAGTGCCTTACGTCGAGGCCGTGTTTTTTCGATCGTTCCCCTTCTTTGGTACCGTGTCCTACAATGCCCAAGCAGGGCAGATTTCTCACAACCAGGCCGATTTTAACTATGGTGCGCTATTTGCTGACCCCTTGCCCATTGGGGGGGCAGGCATTCCGCCAACGCTGCTGATGCAGGATATGCTGCACTACATTCCTGACTATTTGCGGGAAGTCTACTTGCAGGGGCTACGAGGAGATGACGATCTGCGGGTGAGAATTTGTCTGAGCTTCCAAAAGTCTATGTTTTGCGTGACAACAGCCGCAATATTTGGGCTGATGCCTCACCCACGCGACACAACTGATCCAGCGCAGCAGTTAGCCAACCGTGCTTATTTAGAGGGCTGGATGGATCGATTTATTGATTCTCGCTTGCCCAATGTTCAGGTCGCTTCTCGACAGTAATCTTCTGGGTGCATCCCAGTCTTGTAAGTCTCAAATTGAGAACTGCCCATTGAGATAAGCACAACGGTGGAGCAGAACTTGAGGAACATTTCCGCTTTCCACTGCGCCCCCGACAGCTTAATGCGTTGTCCTCAAACGGCTTGCTCGATTCCTTCGAGTGTTGTCAACTGTTCAGGGGCGGTTTCGTCGTACAGTAGAGCCGCGATAGCACGGGCATGCTCTTGTATTTGTTGCCGTTTATCGGTGTCCATGCTTTGACTCTCCTAGATGTGAAACGATTATCCCAGCATATATAGAACGGGTCTTAAAGTTATACACTGAGTAGAAATACTCAGTGTATAACTGGGATGCATCCGAAGGAGAACACAGAGCGGAAGGTCTTTGTTCACTGCGCGAGGAAGATGCGCGTGTCTGGTTTTACCTACCTCTATCGCGTCACGCAGCAGCACGTAGATGCCATAGCTGCAAAAGCAGAGATGGATAAAATTTGGACGCCCAACGAAACCTGGCAGAAGTTTATTGATCAGGCGATGCAGCATTACTTGCCCTCTGGTCAGGGCTAACCTGCCGCCAGCACTAGCAGCCCTTGCCATGCCAAAAATACAGCCATGCCGACGCTGATCGTCAGCAGCAAATCTTTGTGCCAGAAGCCGACAATGACGGCCGCGATCGCTCCAATCAGGCGGGCATTGGTGTGATCGAACGAGAGGCTGCCCTCTGGCATCAGCACCGCAGGCACAACGATCGCCGTTAGCACCGCAGGCGGCACATAGGCCAACACCTGCAAAAACTTGGGAGACAGCTTGATTCGGCCACTCATGGCTAGCACGGGGTAGCGAATTAGAAACGTAACGATCGCCATGCTGCCAATCAAAAGAAATTCATTCATAGGTTTAGAGACTCTTGCTATTGAGTTTGCTGTGCGATGATTCCTGCCGTAATACCCGCGACTGCTGCCACCATCAAGCCCAACTGATGGGGTAGGCCATGCGCTAAGAGAGCCGTTAACCCAGATACGCCGATCGTTATCACCATTGCATAATTTTTGACATAGGGAATTACCATGCTAATGAACGTGACAGACATGGCAAAATCTAAGCCCCAACTGGCTGCATTGGGTATTCTCTGACCTACCGTAAGACCGATAAAGGTACAAAGCACCCAGTTTGCATACATAAACAGCGACGATCCCAGGTGATACCAATGTTTATAAGGAGAGGGATCTCGCTGGTCATATCGCACGATCGCCACAGCGAACGCCTCATCTGTGAGCAAAAACCCCAGCGGCAGCTTCCAGAAGTGAGACAACTTTTGCAAATGCGGTACCAAACTCACCGCATAGAGGAGATGTCGCAGGTTCACCACAACGGTCGTCAAGATAATCATCGGGACAGCCGTCCCAGCGGCAAGCAGGCCGATCGCAATAAACTGTGACGAACCCGCAAATACAAACGCCGACATAGCCAGCGTACCTGCAAAAGATAAACCGCTGCCTGCGGCCAACGTGCCGAAAATAATGCCAAACGGAATCGCGCCGACTACCAATGGAAAAATGGCTTTGGCTCCTGCCAAAACTTCCGATCGCGGAGAACTTTTAAAGATTGGATTCACTGTATCCATGACGCTCTCAAAAAAATGGTGCTGCTTTCAAAATAGAAAAGTATTAGCCATCCGTCTTGTACAATTTTTCACCTTACCCCATCACCCCATCACCCCATCTCCCCTCTACTCACGAGATAGCTTCCGCCCTCGCCAAGTCCAGCCCCAGCCCGTTTCGGCCTTGATGATAGAAACGATCGCCATCACCGCAATCAGCAGTCCGCCAGCTCCCTGGAGCCACCAATATTTTGTTGAAGTTGCCAACGATTGCGAACCTCGCCGCCTGATTAAGTACTGCAACAGAACCGCCAACGTTGCTAATCCTGCTTCCAGGCCATGAAAGAGCGTCGGCGTCTTCAGCACCTGCGCGATCGTCATCACCAGCCCAATCCAGGGAATGGTGTAGATCAGCAGCATTACCGTGGCTAACAGCAGCATCAGCGGCATACTTCGTTCTGCCCCCACATACAAAACTTTTGTCCAGCCTTCCCATAGGGCATACAGATTGCGATACATGCGCAAGCTCGCCAGATTTTTTCCCAAAAAATGCTGGATTTTGAACCCCTTCAGCTTTGCTTTTCGGGCAAAAGCCACATCTTCAGCTACCTGATTGGCAACGGCTCTATGCCCTCCTAGCGCATGATAGGCTTCGGCTCGAAACAATAAGAAAGGGCCTAAAGCATAGGTGGTTTTTGTTCCTGGGTTTTTAACAGATTGAGAGTTAAAAGCAACCAGCACATTGATAAACATTAAAGGCTGCACCAACCATTCGATTAATGAGCCACAGACAACGGTAGGAATGCAGGTCAAGAAATCAAGCTGGTTGTCGATCGCAGCAAAAATCACGGCAGCAATCGCCTTAGATTTAAGCCGAACATCGGCATCAATAAACAGCAAATATTCACCCGTCGCCTGTTCTGATCCTTGATGACAAGCCCAGTTTTTGCCATTCCACAGCGAGTCTTCAGGACGCGGCAGACCTGAGAGAATTTTCAGTCGGGGTTCTGACCACTGCATCTGTAAGGTTTGGAGAATCTCTAAGGTGCGATCGGTGGATTGATCGTCTACCACCCAAACTTCCAGCAAATCCGCAGACAACCGACTGTTGATTAAAACCGATTTCACGCAGTCTTCAATGTTTTCTGCCTCATTAAAGGCAGGAATGATCACCGAAACGCTAGGGAATTGAGATCTAGAAAGCGTTTTTTCTTCAGGAATTTGCGATAAATCAATGCGGGATAGCTGATGGGTGGCTTGATAGACCCTGACTAGATAGCCCACAAGCGTGAAAATAGAGATTAGTAAAACGATCGAAAAGGTCAAATTATCACTGCTTGAAAACATTAGGTTGAGGCTGGAATTGACGGGGTCGTATTGAGGTCGAGAGAAGAGGTTGAGATCACATCAGATTATGACGGATGAAGGATAGGCTATTTTTTAAACTTCTGTGCAGAGCAGGACTTCTAAGAGGATGTTTGAAAAGGGGTCGGCTGTGATTTTAGGCACCTATTGATCCCCCCCGCCCCCCTTAAAAAGGGGGGAAATGAATTCAAAGTCCCCCTTTTTAAGGGGGATTTAGGGGGATCTGAAACGTTTTGCTACCCATAGTTGGATTTTTCAAACATCCTCTAAGAAAATAGCTCAAAACAATAGCTGTGGCTTACGCAATTGAAAATTGCTGTAGCTGTGATTGTTGCAACTGTAGCCGAAACGTCCTTAATCCGCGCTAGGGTTATAGCACCGCCAAAAAATAAGTCGCCCAGCGATCCCAGAAGCGATGACAGAAGCGCAGTTTCTCCCTGACCGATCTACGTCGATGGGGCTGTCCCCCTCTCCCAAAGTTGCCGACTTAATGCAGCAAATTCAGCGGCTCCAAGAGGAAAGAAACGACCTGGAGATCTTGCTTGAAAACACAACTGAGCATGGCACCTTAATTGAAGCTGAGCTAGAGGCGGCTAAACAAGAATTGCGTCTTGCCCTAGAGCAAGAGCGTAAGCTCAGCCTGAGAATCGAAGAATTGGCAACCTTAGAAGAGCGAAATCGGATTGCCCGCGATATTCATGATTCCTTGGGGCATCTGCTAGTCGGCTTGAACGTGCAAATGGAGACAGCCTTAGCGCTGTGGAAGGATGATCCAGACCGAGCCTATGTTTTTCTGACCAAGGCAAAACAGCTTGGCTCAGATGCTCTAGAAGCCACACGCCAATCTGTTGCAGGTTTGCGGTTTGACCCTTTAGAGGGACGATCGCTCCCTGAGGCGATCGCTCTCTTGGCGCAGAATTTTCATATTACGATGGGTTTCCAACCGACCTGTCAGATTCATCTGGCTACGTCGCTTTCTCACCGCACTAGCGTTGTGTTGTATCGGATTGTGCAAGAAGGGCTAACCAATATTTGCAAACATGCGATCGCAACGGTTGTCACCATTCAAATCGAATCGACCCCTGCCGAGCTGCGGCTGACCCTAAAGGATAACGGCAAGGGCTTTCTGGTTAGTGCCAATCGCTCTGGCTTTGGTCTTCAAGGGATGCAAGAGCGCATTACCGCTTTAGGCGGAGAGATGAATATTATGAGCAGTCCTGGAGCGGGCTGTTGCATCATCGTGTCGCTGCCGCTTGCCGCTAGAGGTAGCTCCTAAAATCAGCGCTGCTGGCGATCGCATTAGTTCCTAAAATATAGCCATCTCTCATGCTTGTGGGCGGTTCGGGGAAAGCTTTAACGCTCACCTGTATTGAACCTATTATTTGAACCCATTATCTAGGACTGCCAGATATGATTCGGTTACTCCTGGTCGAAGATCAAGAAGTTGTCCGAGAGGGCTTAAAAACATTGCTAGATCTTAAGCCTGATTTGCAAGTGGTTGGAGAAGCAGGCAACGGACAACAGGCTATAGAACGCGTTCATTCTCTCAATAGCCAGGATATGCTGCCAGACGTGATTTTGATGGATATCCGCATGCCCATCATGGACGGCGTTACCGCAACCCAAATCATTTGTCAGGCTTTCCCCGATATTAAAGTTCTCGTTTTTACCACCTTCGACGATGCGAAATACGTTGCTGAGGCGCTACAGGTTGGGGCAAAAGGCTACTTGCTCAAAGATATTCCTTCAGAAGAATTGGCAGAGGTAATTCGCTCCATTCATCGCGGATATACCCAGTTTAGTCCCGGCATTTTGGAAAAGATGATGGCCAACCCAACGGCAGCTCAGCCACAATCCCCTCAGCCACCTCCCGGATTCACACAGCTTAGTCCCCGAGAAAAGCAGGTGCTGAGAATGCTGGCCAACGGCGCTAGTAACCGTGAGATTGCCGAAGCCCTGTTTCTTACTGAAGGAACGGTCAGAAATCATATCTCTCATATTCTGACGCGACTCAATTTACGCGATCGCATCCAGGCCGCAGTCGTGGCTCAGCCTTTTTTATCCCAGCTCGAAGCAGGGGGAGAAGAAAAGCCCAATCTATAGGTTTGGTGGGGGGGGGGGGGGGGGGG
>DATNPL010000209.1:0-5701 GCA_036703255.1 Coleofasciculaceae cyanobacterium | reverse complement strand
CTGCTGGCGATCGTAGCTTTGTTGAGCCAGTCGCAAATTAGCTTGAGCCTGCTGCATATCTCCTTGCCGCTCTGCGGAGTTTTCCAGGGCTGTAATGCGCAGTTCTGCCAGTTCGCCGCTTGTAATCACGGCCAGAGGTTGTCCTGCTTCAACCGTATCTCCGGGTTCTACCAGTAGCCTAACGACCGTTCCGCCAACAGGATTTGTGACTTCTACTCTGCGA
This sequence comes from Coleofasciculaceae cyanobacterium, assembly GCA_036703255.1. Lineage (GTDB taxonomy): Bacteria > Cyanobacteriota > Cyanobacteriia > Elainellales > Elainellaceae > Drouetiella. The sequence goes on along the minus strand of DATNPL010000209.1, from coordinate 5,478 downwards.
CTGGGAGAGGCTTCAATTTGCCCAGTAGCCTGCACCCCAAAGGCCAAAGATTGACGGGTAACAGGCTCTACTTTCAAGCCGATCCGTTCTGCGGTTATGTTATCGACCTCGATCGCACCTGCTGATTGAGCCGATTGATTTTGATGAAACTCGTCACCATGCCCTGCATGAGCCAGTACTTTAGTTGAAGTGATGAGCAGTAACAGGCTAAGGCACGTTCCGGCGACGCGATCTCTTGTCAATAGGTTAGAGCGTTTCAGAGTGAGAGCCATCGGCAATTCCTGGGCAGGGATAACGGAGCAAGTCTAGGACTTAACAAAAGATGAAGAGCAGTATTGCAGGTAAATATAAAACTAGGATGAAATTTCATCACAAAACGCTTTCTGATAGCAGCCAAGCTAAGATACAGCGCCTTTTACTTCCAATTAAGGATGACCAACCTCCTGAATGATGGCGTGCTGGAGGCTGGGAAGTAGGTTGAACCGAGGCATTACTGTAACCTCGCAATTCATCATATTTAGCAATCTGCTCAGGTGAAAGTAACCGTTGAACCTCTAAATGGGGGCGTAGATGGATCGATCGGTATTGACCATATAGCATTGCTAACTGTTGTGTTTGCTCTTCAATTTCAGACTTTGAAATCGCTCCTTGAGCGAACGTGTTGCTGAATTGCTGTTCAAGTTCGACAATGTTTTGCCCAACTTGTCTAGCTTCTGTATTCATGCGCCTAAATATGGCTTCGATTTGCTGTTCTTGCTCTGTGGATAAGCCTAACTCTTGCCTGAGATCCAAGGCGTGTCTGGGACCTGGGTAGCTGTTGAATTCGGCAGTACGAGCGTAACCCGCCCCCCGTCCATTGAGTAAATCCTCTACCTCCTGCGCGTCTAAACCTCGAACAGGGCTATCCAACTGTGTTACATAAGGCGATTGTGCATTAGACAAACCAGATAAACTTGAACCTGCTAGTGCTACAGTGCTGAGTGCTACAGTAACCACAACGCTGATGCTCAGTTTTAAGCGCATATCTGGCTCCTAGAAAAATTAGCTCATCTTCATCAGTACGGTAAGGCAAAAAAATAAAATCAGGATGAAATGTCACTTTTCTCCCCTGCTTGACTGACAAAAACTGAACTTGATATCCTGTCTGAGTATTTTGACCCGACGCTGAGGAAATAGAACCTAGCTATTAGCTATGAGGTTGAGATGGGGCTTCTAGAGCTTTGGGAAAAGTTCACTACATAATAAAACCCACTACATATAGCGCCCTTCGGATAGGGTGATTCTGCGTAAGCGCAGGTGAGGCTCATATTTTCCTCCAGTACCTTCCTTCAATCGAACAGCTAGCCAGGTAATAACACCAAATCAGGCACTCGAAACAGAGATTGGTAGGCTAACACCGCACCCCCCACCGCCGAGGCATCTGCGCCAAACGACGACACCTTCAAATGGGCTTTGGGATTGCTAAAGAACCCTTGATCTCCTTGGCGCGGCATCCCGTCTCGCAGTCTACTGATTAACGAGTCTTCAACATAGGGAAATAAGACAGTGACTGGCCCTCCTATCACTACCTGCTCTGGATTGAGTAGACTCACCACACTCACTAATCCTCGTCCCAAAATCTCAGCCCAGTCTTGCACAACCGCATGGGCGATCGCCTCTCCCCGATCGAGCTGTTTTACCAATTCAGACAAGTTATTGGCTTTGCCCCCCTGTTGTCGATAGCGATCCAACAAGTCTTCTTTGCCGACCCGATGTCCACATTCAGCGGCGTGATCTTCTCCAGGCGGATCGCTCATCAAAACGCTGATTTCTCCTGCCGTACCGGAGGCACCCCGAAACACGCGATTGTTGATGATAATGCCACTGCCTACCCCTTTGTTGATCAGAATGTAGAACAGGCTAGAACTTTGCATGGCGCTACCTAAATACACTTCGGCTAACGCAGCAGCGTTAGCATCGTTATCCACAAATAAGGGCAAATCGAGATGCGGCTGGAGATAGCGGCGGAGATCTAAACCCGACCAGTCGAGGAATGGGGCACGAATTACAACGCCCTCTAAGTTCAGCACGCCTTGAATGGACAGCCCTACTCCTCGCAAACGAGATTCGTCCTTGGGCTGGGCTTGGCGAACTTGCGCGATCATCTCTACGAGTTGTTGTAGGACTCGCTCGGGTGCAGTGTCAAGCAGCGGCTGTTGAATCCGGGCAACCCCTTGCGCCGCTAGATTCAGCTTCACGACCGTTAGGTGTTCAACTTCGATCGCGGCTCCTATAAAGAAAGCCCCCTCTGGATCGAGCATTAGCCCCACTCCTGGCCGACCGCCGCCTCGTGGAGTCGAGACTTCGCCACTTTCTCGCACGAGTCCTTGAGCCATCAGCTCAGCGGTAATCACGGTCACGGTGGAGCGCGTCAATCCGGTTAAGCGGGCTAACTCAGCACGGGCGATCGGGGCATGGCATCTTAGCAATTCCAGCAGCCGGGCGGTGTTGATCTGCTTTAGTAAAGCGGGATTTGTCGCTAGAATCGGCTCAAAGTTAGCAGACATGAGAAATTTCTGATAAATTAATTTGTTTACTTAACAAACAAATTAACATAGTAATTAATCAGATTAAATCAAGTCGATCAAAATAGATCAGGGATATATATGTCTACCCATTCTGTCAATTTAGGCGTTGTCGATCTTGAGCTGCCCCAACCCAACTTGCCTCTTGTGTTAGATCAACTTGCGATCGATCAACGCATTGCGCCGCAGCCGCCCTACGCAGGGTTGATTTTTGACTGTGACGGGACGCTGGCTGACACTCTGCCTGTGCATTTTCGGGCATGGCAGGCCGCCCTGAGTCAGTACGGGGCTGCGCTGGTAGAAGACTGGTTTCACAAGCGCACGGGCTTAACGGCTCTAGAGTTTATTCAAGAGTTTAATCAAACCTTTGGCTGCACGATTGATCAACACCAGCTAGATCTCGAACGGCAGGAGCAGTTCTCTCGGTTAATCCATCAGGTGCGAGAGGTGCCTGCCGTAGCTGCGATCGCGCGGCTGAACTACGGCAAAGTGCCAATGGCAGTTGCTTCTAATGGGCAGCGATCGGTGGTGGAATCGACGCTTGAGACGATTCAACTCCGCTCACTCTTCAACACCATTGTTACGCTCAACGATGTTGAGTTGGGTAAGCCTGCACCTCAGATGTTTTTGCTGGCGGCAGAGCGCATGGGCGTGGCACCCCAGGATTGCATTGTGTACGAAGACAGCGATTTGGGGCTGGAGGCTGCTCGGCGTGCGGGCATGCAGGGGATAGATGTACGAATTCTTGAGAGAACGCTATGACGGATAAATCTCCTCCGGCCTGGATCGGCATCGCGTTGGCGTTTTATGCCTTTATTGCCATCGGCATTGCAGAGGGTGGGTTAGGCGTATTGTTGCCTTCTATCATTACCACCTATGAGTTAACTCCGGCAACGGTAACGGCTTTATTTTTTAGCCAAATTAGCGGCTATTTTGTCGCAGCCCTGACGAGCAGCCTGTTAAGTCATCGCATCGGATTGGCTCGGATGGTTTTGCTGGCGGCTGTTAGCGTCACCAGTGCGCTCTATATTTACGCCTCAACGACGCACTGGTTGGTCATGGTTGCTACAGGCACCCTATTGGGTTTAGGAATTGGGCTAATCGATGCGGGCATTAACACCTTTATTGCTCACGATCGTCGGGCTAACCTTATGGGGTTGCTCCACGCTTTCTATGGCATTGGGGCGCTGTTAGGCCCCGCGATCGCGACAACCATGCTTGCCTCAGGCATTAACTGGCGATCGGCCTATGGGGTATTTGCTGCCATTGTGATGCTGTTGGTTGTTGGCATGATTTGGATTGTTTCACAGCGTCAGCCGTTGATGCCGTCACCGCCGTCTACAGATGAGCAGAGTGCAGGTACAAATCTAGGGCTAGCTTTGAAAACACCCACCGTTCTGATCGCAGGTTTGCTGCTGCTGGTGTATGTCGGCACAGAGGCGGCTTTGGGAAGTTGGGCTTATGCAGTACAAACGATTGCGCGAGAAACCCCCATCTCGGTAGCGGGCTACAGCGTTACGGCCTACTGGTTAGGGCTGACGATCGGGCGGTTGAGTATGGGGCAAGTGATGAAATCGATAGGAGCGGTTCGCTTGATTGATTACTCGCTGCTTTTGCTCACAGCAGGGTTATTCATTTGGTGGCTGTTTCCCAATCAGCTTTGGAGCTTACCTCTGATGGGATTTGCTTTGGCCGCAATTTTCCCTACCACCATTTGGCTGATGCCGCGCCGAGTTCCGGCGGCGATCGTCCCCGCAGCGATCGGGTTTGTCACCAGCTTGGGCAGCATTGGGGCGGTTAGTATTCCGACGGCTATTGGCTGGATCGGTAACAGATTTGGCTTAGGCATCATTCCAATGGTAATGCTGCCGTTTGCGATTCTAATGCTAGTACTGCATCGGGGATTAGCGAGAAGAACGATCGCAGAATCTACCGCAGAACCTTAGATGGATACTGCTAATAGTAGGAAAGGCTTATAGAACCCATTTGAGATCTTTTAGAATAGGAATTAGGTGCTCCAACTTCCCTCATTGAGATGCCATGCCTTATTCCAGCGACCTCACAGATGCAGAATGGGAAATCTTTGAACCCCTGCTGCTCGACATCTTACCCAAGAAGAAACAAACACGTCCCTCCAACTGGACAAAACGAGAAATCGTCAATGGAATCCTCTATCAACTGAAAAATGGGTGTAACTGGTGTGACTTGCCGAGAGACTTACCGCCTTACTCAACTGTTTATTGGCACTACAAGCATTGGCGCGCCGCAGGGGTATTTGAACAACTCATGAGCGTGTTACATGAACAAGTCCGAGAACAGGTTAAAAAAAACCGAAGTGGACAACCTTAATCATCATTGATTCGCAAGCCGTGAAGAACACTTGTAACGCGGAGGTGGGTTCCAAGGGATATTGTTTCTACAAGGCAACGAACGGGATAAAGCGGCATCTTGCCGTTGATACCCTTGGCTTTCCCTTCTTTACCCACTGCACACCTGCTAACGTGACGGATGATGTCGGACTGGTTGAAATGCTGACGCTCAACATCGATTATTTTAAGGCGAAGCCAGTTAATATTCCTAAAATTACGATCCTGTTAGACCACGGGTATCACATTGACTCTTTGATGAATGCGCTTAAGCAAGTTTATCCGCAGATCATGACGAAGATTCGATTTGAGTTGTCAACCAAGCCCTCGAAACAAGAAAAGGCACAACAAGGCAAATCTGGATTCGTCCCCGCGATCGCCCGGTGGGTCATTGAGCGGTCGAATGCTTGGATGGAGCGCTGTAAAATCCTGGTCAAGAACTTTGAGCGGACGCTTGCCAATGCCACGACGAAAATCAACCTTTGCTTTATCCGGCTAATGATTAAGCGGCTTGCAGCCTCTCCTTAAGATCTCAAATAGGTTCTATA
>DATNPL010000198.1:0-31232 GCA_036703255.1 Coleofasciculaceae cyanobacterium | reverse complement strand
TAGTGTCGCCGATGCGTCTTCTCAGAATATTCGCCATAGCGACTCAAATTTGTAAAGTTGACGTTGCCACACAGCAGCAGAATCGTGGGAATCAAGCTCAGCAAAAACTTTTGCTGTGGTTTGCTAAATGCCCCATTTTGGGCAAGAGGGCTTGTAGAATATCCATACTGCTATTTCTCAGGTGCTAGTTTTCAATATCTGCACCCTAAACTGAGAGGTAGCTTTTTGTCTACATAGCCCGATTTTTCCCCTTCCAAAACTGTCCGGACTATTGTATTATATAATGCTGTATATTTTGCTCAATACCGTAAGATTGCTGCTTTCAAAGCCCTAATTCAGCTACCTCAAGAAACCCTCTAAAATTATTGCTAGTTAATCTTCAAGCAATTGTTTTATCTCATTAATTGCTTCGTAAACAAGAACTTGTTCTTCGCTTGATAGGTAGTTCTGTCCACGATCTGAAGCAACAGCATAAACTTCTTCAAGAGTCCACCATGCACTTCTGAAAGAAGCTTTCCACTCTTCGCTTGCCTCTTGTAACACATCGAGTAATCCTTCAAGAGAGCTAATCAAAACACGGAGATTTACATTGCCAATTTCAAAACCCTCTATACAGAGTTTCATAAGTTGATACTGGCGCTGATCGTATTTGCTCATTTTCCTTTCTTGAAGTCACCGATATCAGTGGTAATTATACGTCCTGATATTGTCCTAGAAAAAGCATCCTTAATATACATATAAGCTCAGCTCAATTGTCTTCTAGCTGAACTACAAGATTTCTTAGTTGCTCCTCTGAAAGTTCAAACTCTGAACTTGAATCCATGCCTTCGAGCAACATTAAAATATCTACTAATTCTGATTCCAACTCGCGACTGTCTAGATATATTCTGTAAGCCCATTTTGATATTGTGGAAAGATCATGCTCATGTTCCAAGTGAACTTTGAGTTCTTGAGCAAGCTGTTTTTTCGTATAGTTCATAGCCGTAGAGCACTAGCGAGTAATCCGCAAAATCTTGTCCTGTTGAGGCGGACAACTGCCGCGACCGTCACAATTGCTCGTGGTTACATACAGTTCACCATCGGAACCCATAATGGCTTCTCGCAATCGCCCCTGCTCCCCCTGCAAATACACCTCATGTAGCTGCACTTGATTGGTTTGTGGATCAATCACAACCCGCTGGAGATGTTCGGCTCGCAATGCTGCAACGATAAAGCTTCCTTGCCATTCAGGAATGGCATCGCCCGTATAAATGGCAGCACCTCCGGGAGGTAAAGCCTGCTGCCAAACGATCGCAGGAGTCACCAGCCCCTGCTGTGATTCACATCGATAGGTCGTAGGCCAGCCTAGGTTATCTCCGGCTTGAGCAACGCTGACTTTATCATGCCCCGATCGCCCTAGTTCACCACTTGGCCCATGATCGCTGACCCATAAAGTGGAGGCATTGATCCAATCAAAGCCCTGCGTGTTGCGAATACCCAAGATATAGACAGGATTTCCGGCAAAAGGATTATCGGCGGGCACCGCTCCATCCGGGGTGACGCGCAAAATCTTACCCGCCAGACTGTTTACATCTTGGGAAAGATCAGGATCACGGGCATCTCCTGTCCCTACATACAGCATGCCATCAGGGCCAAAGCGAATCCTGCCGCCATTGTGAAACTGGGCAACTGGAATATTGTCTAGAATGATGCGATCGCGAGTGGCGCTTAACCCATCTTGTGATAGCTGCCAGCGCTCGACACGATTGACTGGGGTACCGTTATTATCCGCAGTGAAATACACATAAAAGAATCGATTATTGCCGACATCAGGATGCGTGGCGATTCCCAGTAGCCCGCCTTCACCGCGATCGCTAACGTTGATGGTGGCGATCGCCTGCGGGCGCAAGTTACCGTTCTGTATCAGCCGCACCCGTCCTGCGCGTTCTGAAACCAGCATATCGTTGTTGGGCAGAAACGCAATCCCCCAAGGAACATCCAACCCAGTCACTACTTCTTCCACACGCACATCGACCTGCCCTGACGCGCCGAAGCCATTTTGAACCAGCTTACAGCTAGGTTGAGCTGCTCCGGCTTGGGATACCGATCGCTCCACTTCAGTCCCGTTGGCCGAAGTGCTGGTTTCTGGACTCGCTGCTGAAGCGCCAGGGGTTTTACTGGATGATTGCTGCAGCGCAGTGCAGGCAACCAGACCCATTAAGGCCAAGATGAGCGTTTGCTTTGAAACCGAACCAACTCTGTCGAGAATAGTAGGCAACTTCATATGAAACTTCTTTATGTCTGGATTTTGTCTGGGGAGAGTTTGATCAGGTTCTAAAACTGTTGTCTCTAGAAGTTGAGAACGAAAGCACAGCTGCCCTGTATTGCATGTTTGATTGGATTTCTAAGTCTTGGCCGATCGAATGCTTTTGCAGTTCTAGCATTAGTGTAACTACACTTTCATCACTCGTTGGACTCAAATCAGCTCTTAGAACATTTACTTCTGTACCAGACATGTCGGCTTGGCTGTGCCGTGTCATGACTGAAGTCGCACAAAGGGAACTCATTTAAACTTCAAAATTTTAGTTAGATTGCCCGGTTTACGGGGCACTTTAGCGGAATAGTGCCTCAGTATCAAGGGCGAAAAATGACATTCACCGAAGACATTGCTAGACTTTCCGAACAAGTCCGTAGAAGATCTGACAACGTTTCTGGCGAAGAGGCGACTAAACAAGCGCTTATATTGCCTTTTTTTGATGCATTGGGGTATGACGTTTGGGACCCGACAGAAGTTAGACCTGAATATATTTCCGACGCGGCAACTAAAAAGTCTGGACAGTTTGAGAAAGTAGATTACGCCGTGTCCATCAACGGAACGATGGTAATTTTAGTAGAAGCTAAAGCACGTAGTCAAAGAGCTGAAGCTCATGACGGGCAACTGCATCGATATTTTACCTGGACTGAATCAGCCAAGGTTGGAATCGTCACAAATGGAGTAGACTATCGATTCTTTACGGATCTGCGTCGTGACAACATCATGGACGATGAGCCATTCTTCAGCTTTAACGTCTTACAGTATGAACCAAAAGATATTGAAAACTTGAAGTTTTTCCACCGTGACAATTTTGACGCTGCTGCAATTGGTAGACAAGCTGAGGAGATGGTTTACGTTAAAGGTATGACCCATCTAGTAGGCGATTTACTGCGATCGCCATCCGAAGAGTTTATTCGCTTCTTGGTAGGAGAAGTTGGCAAGGTGTCTCCCACCTGTAGCATTGAAGGAAAGATCAATAAGCGTGTTATTGAAAGATTTCGGTCTATTGTTACAAAATCAATTCAAAATAGCTTAGTAGACTTGATGACTCGCTCACTCTCTCAGGAAATTGCATTGAGTGAAGAGGTTAAGCCAGTCGAAACAGAAGAACTTGAAAGCTGCGAAGCAGAGTCAGACCCTTCAAGAGTGATTACCACACCCGAAGAACTGGAAGCATTTGAGAAAATTAAGGCTATTGCCTCTACATCTACTACTAGCCAGTTTCCAGTTGAATACAAAGATGTGGTTTCCTACTTTGGTGTGCATGTAGGAACACCTCACTGGTGGTTCTTGCGCTTATACCTTTCGCCTAAGCGAAAAAGTTTTGTTACTCGCTTGTCATTAGCAGAAATACAACCTCTTGCTTCTGAGTTTGAAGTGCAAGAAGTTTCAGCTTCAATGGGTGGAGCTGCGTCAAGAGTAGTGATCTCATCAGTTGATGATTTAGATAAACTCGCACACCTGATCTTGAAATGCTATGAGGCGGAATCAGCTAAGCATCAGGCAAAGGGTTCACCTTGAATTTTTCCACAAAACCTCCATAGGCTGTCATTCTAAACCTACTGATGCGCCATCAATGCCCCACGCCAATGCCGAACGTTCTGCTGGAGCGTCGGCGGCAGCCATGCATCATGCTGCGGATAAATCGGTAAACGGGGATGCAGCCGCCAGCCCGATCGCCCTAGAACTGAGGCCAGCTTATGATCTTGAGGATGCGGATAATTGGGGTTGACTTCATCTCTGGGGCCAATACCGCCCAGATCACGGGCACCCGCCTCCAGACAGGCCAAAAGCTGCTCAGCGGTGGGGATGAGATTAGGTGGAATTTGCAGCACAATCTCTGGCGGCAAAATCTGACGAGCGATCGCCACCACCTCTGTCAGCCGCTCTATGGGGAACGCTACCCCAACCTGCGCCTGCTGGCTGCCGGGGCTGTGGGGCTGGAGGATGACTTCCTGGATATGACGATGCGACTGATGAACATGGGCGATCGCCTCTAAAGTCTCTATCCAATCCTGCTGAGTTTCGCCAATGCCCAGCAGCAGTCCTGTTGTAAACGGAATGTGGAGTTCGCCTGCCCACTCAAGCTGCTGAAGCCGAACGGCAGGAACTTTGCTAGGTGCATGACGGTGAACGGTTAGCTGAGGCGTGATTTGTTCTAGCATTAGCCCCATTGAAACATTGACCGTTTTGAGCTGCGCCATCTCGTCATAGCTCAAGATGCCCACATTAGTATGGGGCAAAAAACCTAAATCGATCGCCATCTGACACAGATCATAGATGCGCTGAAACCATGCCGATCGCTGCGAGTGGTTGGGGTGAACTTCGCCGCTCAAGATCAAAATTTCAATAACGCCTTGGGCTTGTAGCGATCGCAATATTTTTTCTGCCTTTTCCAAGGTCATCCACTCATCTTGTCCGGGATCGGTACGGAAGTTGCAGTAAGTGCAGCGGTTAAAGCATTCGTAGGTGGGAACCAGCGTATAGGCAGGGCTATAGGTAATAATCGACCTATCAGCGATAGCAGAAACGCTCATGAGTCCGTCAGGAGAACGATTTTGCCGCTCGTTGAGCCAGCTTCAATCTGCCGATGGGCGATCGCCACTGATTCCAAGGGTAAGGTTTGACTAACGTGAACTTTGAGTTCCCCTTGATCAAATAATCGGATACACTGTTTAAGAATTTTAGCTTGCGCTTGCTGGGCGCTAGTCAATCCCTTTAGCATGGGCGTTAGCATTAACTCATAACTAACCCTAAGATTGCGATCGCGTGCTATTTTCCAATCTATGCTGGAATCAGGAGCCAGAATAGTCACGACATCTCCATAGATGCAAGTGCTAGAAAAAGACGGAGATAAAACCTTTCCCCCAACCGTATCAAAAGTGAGATCAACGCCTTCCCCTTTCGTCCACTTTAGAATCTCTTCAATCACATCTGACTGAGGATACAAGATTACTTTTTCGGCACCCAATGACTGGACAAAAGCCGCTTTCTCCGCAGAGCTAACCGTTGTGCAAACCTTGGCTCCCTTGAGTTTGGCAAGCTGAATAGCAATATGCCCGACGCCCCCAGCACCAGCATGAATCAACACCGATCGCCCTGCTTCCAATCGAGCGCGATCGTAGAGCGCCTCCCAGGCGGTAATCAGCACCAGCGGCACTGCGGCTGCCTCTGCAAAGCTGAGGGAGGTTGGCATGGGGGCAGCAAATTTTTCATCGACTACGACGGCATATTCGGCATAGGTGCCGGGGTGCTCTCCCAGACCGCCATTGCAAAAATAGACGCGATCGCCCACTCGAAAATCCTGTACGCCTGAGCCGATTGCTTCCACCACACCTGCTCCATCGCAGCCCAAGATCGCAGGCATTTGCTCAGGATAGAACGTACCTCGCTGGCGTAGCTTGGTATCAATCGGATTAACGCCTGCTGCCTTTAGCCGCACCAACAGCTCTGTATCGCGTTGCAGCGTTGGCTCAGGCACCTGCTGAATTTGCAGCACATCCGGACTCCCCGGCGTGTGAATGACGGCAGCTTTCACGGGTTAATAGCTCTTACTGATGGACTCCCTTCAAATTCTACCGAGTCCATCTGCTGATCTGCGATCTTCTGACAGATGAATAAGGGCGACAGGCAAAAAATAATGAGCCTGCCTGCCGCCCGTTGCTTCTAATTCTTTAAGCTGCCGACACTGAGGGGAACCATGTCGCCATTGCTCGTTAATCCTAATAACATCGGTTCTTGAGGTCGGATCAAAGTGCCTGTGAGGGTGCAGCGCTCCTCGCGTTGGGCGATCGCCTCGATACTGGCACGAATGTCGCTCTGGGAAAATAGGGGCTGATAGTCGCCAGACTTCTGCTGAACATAGTTCCACAACACATCGCGGATCAAAGCCTGATAGCCCTGGTTGCCTGACAAATCCTTCAGCTTTTCCTTCAGCTCTCGCTCTAGACGAATGCTGGTGACTTCCATGTCTGTGGTGGCAGTGCGATTAATTGTGTACATTGCAAAATCCTCCGAGGGTTTACCGTTACAAGGGGTTAAGTCAGCGCCAGATGCTGAGGCTTAGGCAGAAGCCGATGAGATTCGTCCGATTCCGTTTCACTCATCCAATTCTGTTTAACATAGCTCAGCCAAAATTTGCTCAGAGACTGGACACTCATATTACAAGTGTAGTATCTTAATTGTCAGATGCAAGTTTTACGTTCCTCAAAGCCGACACGCGGCCTTAGCGGATAGGATTAGCCCCATGCGTTGGATGTGACGATGCAACACCTACTCTCCCTCAGATGTTTATGGCAGATTCGCCAAGCGCTTGCTGGCGGTTTTGCTCATAACGAATTCGGCAAGATTAGCTCCGGCGGGGCTAATGCAGGGCGGAGCTTGGAGTTGGGCGATCGCAGGGGTATTCTGTCTGTTGACGGCTCAGGTATGGGTGCGATCGTACTACCTTTGCTCACAAGTTTTGCTCGATTTACCCAAGGGGTTCGTATCTCTGCTGGGTATCCGATCGCTGGGAATGCGATTACCCAATATTCGATCGCCGGATACCAGTTAGGCATGGAGCACGCAGATGATTTAGCGGGGGCATAGGTTAGAAATAACCTTGCCATGAGGATTTAGAAAAACCTGAGTCAGTTTTTCTAACCCCCGCTTCAACCCTTCTGGAAGTGGGGGTTCAGCCTGTGTTCAATCCTGTTTCACCCTGTTGAGTGAGAACACCTGCGGCAAGATACCCTTTCCCTTGCGTAAAAACCTTGATTGCCAATGATCTTTTACTAAGCGGCCTCGCTTAGGCATCCAGAAAACGAAGCATCACCGACGGAGTTTTTCAGCATGCTGAAAGTTACTTTCATGGAAACAGGTTCGCACTTGGAGCCGTTGCCCCAATCCCCAGAGGAGTGGATTGGGGTACGCGTGCTGCTGGCGTTGAGAACGGCTCAACGGCTCGTGGTTGAGTCCAGCACGGCCACAGTATTGCTGCGATCGGATCTTACCGATTTAGCCTTGCTGGAAGAGATGATGAAGGATGAAGCGTCGGGCGCGATCGCGCTCTGTCGCTGCGATACCGACTACGTGGAGGTGAGCCTACGCGGTACCTGGATCACCTCTGACTTGGGGAATCCTAGAGAAACCGAGGGCGTTTTTGTGGCGTTGCTGAGTCCTTGTCTAGAAGCGCTGGTGCTGAAGCTATGGCAGATCTCGCAGGTCTGCCCTTCTTCGCTCTGGCGGTAAAAGCCAATCTGGGCAAGAAAGCTGGGCAAGAAGGCTAATCTGGGCAAGAAGTCCAAGACGGTAGAAACTCAAGTTAGAACCGCCAAGAGGCAAGAGTTATTTGCCAGCTTCATATTTTGATTTTCTCGGTATTTTGATTCTCTGGGCAACAGACGGCACACCCCAAAACCCTCTCCGGAGAGTCCTTTGCCAGTCCCGATGCTCAAGCCCCGATGTTAAAGTGAAGAGAGCGCTCTCATCTGCGCTGAGTGCAATCTTGAATGGGTTAAGTTTCTATGAATGCGATCGCAGCACATCCTGAAAATCCACTTCTCATCGGTCAAGGTCTACCCCCTTTTGAGGCTATCCAACCTGAGCATATTATCCCTGCGATCTCGCAACTCTTAGCAGATTTAGAAGCGCAGTTGACTGCCCTAGAAGCCCATGTCGTGCCGACTTGGGAAGGCTTGGTGCAGCCCTTAGAGCAAATTGAGGAGCGCATTGGCTGGAGTTGGGGAGTCATTGGGCATTTGATGGGCGTTAAAAACAGCCCTGAACTGCGGCAAGCCTACGAAACGATGCAGCCTGCCGTTATTCAATTTTGGAATCGCATGAGCCAGAGCCAGCCGCTTTATCAAGGGTTCAAAGCCCTAAAGCAGAGTGATGAGTGGCAAAATTTGACCGAAGCTCAACAGCGCATTGTCGAGTCAGCGTTACGCGATGCCGAGCTGTCAGGTGTCGGCTTAGAGGGCGAGATCAAAGAGCACTTTAACGCCATTCAGCTTGAGCTAGCCGAACTTTCTACCCGTTTTTCCAACCACGTTTTGGATGCCACCAAAGCGTTTAGCCTCACCCTTACCCAGCCTGAAGAGATTGCCGGACTGCCCCCAAGCTGGACAGCCCTGGCGGCTCAGGCGGCTCGCGCAGCCGGAGATGAAACAGCCACGCCTGAAGCAGGGCCTTGGCGGCTCACCCTCGACTTTCCCAGCTACCTGCCTTTCCTCCAGCACAGCCGCCGCCGTGACCTGCGCGAGAAAGTCTACCGCGCCTTTATTAGCCGCGCCTCTAGCGGCGACTTGAACAACTGGCCTTTGATCGATCGCATCCTGGAATTGCGCCTCGAAGAATCGCGGCTGCTGGGTCATAACAGCTTTGCCGAGGTCAGCCTAGCGGCAAAAATGGCTCCCAGCGTTGAGGCCGTCGAGAAGCTTTTGGAAGAACTGCGGGGCGCTAGCTATGAGGCGGCCAAAAAAGAGCTGGATGAACTGCGCCAGTTTGCGGCAGCTCAAGGCGCTGAAGAAAGCGCCGACTTGCAGCCTTGGGATGTCACCTTCTGGACAGAGCGGTTGCGGGAAGATCGGTTTGCCTACAATGCCGAAGAGTTGCGTCCCTATTTTCCCCTGGCTCAGGTACTAGACGGCCTGTTTAGCCTATCCAAGCGAATCTTTGGCGTCACCATTACCCCAGCCGATGGTGAGGCTCCGGTATGGCACCCGGACGTTCGCTACTTTCAAGTCGCCGATGAACAAGGGAAGCCGATCGCCCATTTCTATCTCGACCCCTACAGCCGTCCGGCAGAAAAGCGAGGCGGGGCTTGGATGGATGACTGCATTAGCCGTTCTAAGAAAGGCGGTTCTGCCTCGGTGCGGCTGCCCGTCGCCTATCTGGTCTGCAACCAAACGCCGCCCGTAGATGACAAGCCCAGTCTCATGACCTTTGGCGAAGTAGAAACCCTGTTTCATGAGTTTGGTCATGGTCTACACCATATGCTGACCCAGGTAGACTTTGCCAAAGCTGCCGGAACCCGCAATGTGGAATGGGATGCCGTGGAACTGCCCAGTCAGTTTATGGAAAACTGGTGCTACGATCGCCCGACGCTGCTCAGCCTGGGCAAGCATTACCAGACGGGCGAACCGCTGCCCGAAAAGTACTACCAGAAGCTGCTGGCTGCCCGCACCTTTATGAGCGGCAGCGCTACCCTACGGCAAATTCACTTTAGCTGGGTTGATATTGAGCTGCACCATCGCTATCGTCCCGGACAGGGCGAGACGGCGGCAGATGTGCGTCATCGCATTGCCCAAAACACCACGGTTATGCCCCCTCTGCCTGAAGATGCCTTTCTCTGTGCGTTTGGGCATATCTTCTCGGGCGGCTATGCCGCAGGTTACTACAGCTACAAGTGGGCAGAGGTATTGAGCGCCGATGCCTTTGCAGCCTTTGAAGAAGCCGGATTGGAGGATGAGAAGGCGATCGCACAAGTAGGTCGCCGCTACCGAGATACGGTGCTGGCCGCAGGTGGCAGCAAGCACCCAATGGAAGTGTTCAAAGCCTTTCGCGGCCGTGAACCTAACACGGCAGCGCTGCTGCGCCACAACGGTCTGGCTGCATAGCCTATTCCCGTCTTACAATCGAGGGCGTTGCTGATGTTATCTATGGGATTCATTTTGCGGAGCGTGCTTCTCGAATGAATCTCATAGCTGGGTTAAGTCATGCCCAAAAATCAGCAAGGCCAAATAGCAACAAAGCCGACATCACCATTGTGTAAGCAGGGGTTTCGTGAGCGTAGCGTCTACTGATCAAAGCTTAGAGCCGGAAGCCGATGGGCAACCCCAAACGATCGCCATCCTGGGAGCCGGAGCCTGGGGTTCGGCATTGGCCTCATTGGCAGCAATTGGCGGACATGACGTGCGGCTGTGGTCGCGGCGCAGTTCGCTAACTTTGGCAGAAGCGATCGCCGATGCCAGCATCGTTGTGTCTGCCGTGTCGATGAAGGGCGTTCCTGAAACGGTCGATCGCCTCCAGGCGGCAAACCTGCCCCCAAATGCCGTTCTTGTCAGCGCCACTAAGGGCTTAGATCCGGCAACGCGACTGACTCCGGCTCAAATTTGGCAGGCTGCTTTCCCTCACCATGCGGTTGTCGTGCTTTCTGGCCCTAACCTATCTGAAGAGATTCGTCAGGGCTTGCCCACGGCAACAGTCGTTGCCAGTCGAGATCTGACGGCTGCCACCCAAGTCCAGAGCGTCTTGGCCTCCGATCGCTTTCGGGTTTACACCAATACTGATCCCATAGGTACAGAGCTAGGAGGAACGCTAAAGAATGTGATTGCGATCGCTGCCGGGGTCTGCGACGGACTGCATTTGGGCACTAATGCCCGCTCTGCGCTGATCACGCGATCGTTGGCTGAAGTCATCCGCATTGGCACGCATTTGGGCGCACAACCCGAAACTTTCTTTGGCCTATCGGGCTTGGGCGACCTGATGGCGACTTGCAGCAGTCCATTGAGCCGTAACTATCGGGTAGGCTTTGGTCTGGCGCAGGGCAAAAGCCTAGCGCAAGTGCTGGAAGAATTGCAAAGTACGGCCGAAGGCGTGAGCACCAGCAATGTGCTGATTGATCTGGCCAGCCGTGAGGGGATTGCTGTCCCCGTCTCTTGGCAGGTTTACCAGGTTTTGAATGGAAAAACCACGCCCCAAAAAGCCCTAGCAGCCTTGATGGATCGAGATCTCAAAGCCGAGGCGGGGGATTTGTTCTAGGCGTTTGGCACAAGATCGAGATCGCCTTAAACTCGATACGGTCTTAAACAGCCTCAGGGGGCTGAACTTCCGATGTCGGCATTGTATTTTGCGGCATCGTGTTTTGCGTAGTGGAAGGCAGTTCCAGGCAATAGCCCGCACCATACACCGTTTTGATGTAGCGCGGATGTCGGGGATCTGGCTCTAGCTTGGTTCTCAGGTGACGAACATGTACGCGAATCGTTTCGATATCGTCGTTAGGATCGTAGCCCCAGACTTCTTTGAGAATTTCGCTAGGCGAAACCGTTTGCCCATGCCGTTGCAGGAGGCAATGCAGTAGCTCAAATTCCAGGTGGGTCAACTTGACGGTTTTCTCAAACCAAATGGCCTCCAAGCGCTCTGGCACCAGCGTCAAAGCTCCAAAATTCAGAATCTCGGTGTGCTTGGCGGCTTGAGGGATGCGATCGGTACGGCGCAGCAAAGCTCTAACCCGCGCCAGCATCTCTTCTAGCTCAAACGGCTTGGTTAGGTAATCGTCGGCTCCAGCATTAAAGCCCTCCACTTTGTCGTGCGTTTGGCCTAAAGCGGTCAGCATCAGCACCGGGATATCGGCAGTGCGCTCATCTCGGCGTAGCCGCTGGCACACGGTGAATCCATCGACTTTGGGTAGCATGAGATCGAGCATGACCAGATCGGGCAGCAGCTGAAGCGCCAAAGCCTGACCCTTAATACCGTCTGGAGCTTGGCTGACATCGTAGCCTGCCATTTCCAAGTTTACGGCAACAAGTTCTGAGATTGCTGGATCATCGTCAATGACAAGGATACGAGGCATCACTAAATTTGATTATTGATACAGTTTATTGACTGAGAAGCTATAGGAATACTAAAGATTCCTGTACAAATTATAAGCAAGGATCATAAATACTTTCTCATCAAGCGGAATCTGGTTTTTTGACCCGCTTATTTTTGTCAGAGAGCAGAGCGCCTCTCTAATAAAAATTCATCTCAGAGATCTGCAACACCGGGTTTTTGAGGTGGGCTTTAGAGCTAGGTTTTGCAGAGGTTTGAGCAAAGGCATCAAATTCTCGACCGAAGTCTCGTAGAATGGGGGACGACTAAAAAATCTCGGCACATAAAATTCTAGAGGCTATGGTTTCTGTTTCTGGCTGCATGGATGCGCTACGCGATCGCGGACAATGTGCGCTCATTCCTTTTATTACGGCAGGCGATCCTGACTTGGAAACGACGGCGAAAGCCCTAGAGTTGCTCGATCGCAGCGGTGCCGACTTGATTGAGCTAGGAGTGCCCTACTCTGATCCTCTGGCCGATGGGCCTGTGATTCAGGCGGCTGCCACCCGCGCATTAGAGCGAGGGACGCGCCTAGAAGATATTCTGTCAATGCTGAAAAACCTTAGCCCTCGGCTCAAGTCACCCATTATCTTGTTTACCTACTACAACCCCATTCTCAACCGGGGCGTAGAGACTTTTTTACAGGATATTGCCGCCGCAGGGGTGAGCGGTTTGGTGGTGCCAGATTTGCCGCTCGAAGAGGTGGAAGGGCTGCTGCAAGTCGCGACTCGAGTTGGCATTGAAATTATTTTGTTAGTGGCTCCCACTTCTCCTAAGGCTCGACTTGAAGCGATCGCCCAGCATTCTCAAGGATTCATCTATCTGGTGAGCGTCACGGGTGTCACAGGCATCCGTACCGAAATTCAGTCACGGGTGCAGGATTTGCTTACCGAACTGCATGGCGTAACGGACAAGCCGATTGGTGTGGGTTTTGGCATTTCTCAAGCCAGTCAGGCAAAGCAGGTGAGAGAGTGGGGCGCAGATGCCGTGATTGTGGGCAGTGCCTTTGTCAAACGACTCGCAGAAGGATCACCCGATCAAGGATTACAGGCGATCGAGACTTTCTGCCGCAGTCTTAAAGCTGCCGTCACAGAATAAGGTGGCGTTTGTCCAGATGGCAAAATCCAGCTTTTAGAGTTTTGTTGGTTCGCCACAAAACCCTATTTTTTTGATCTGCTAATTTGTGAAGATCTACCATCCTCCGAAATTTCCTTGGCGGAACTTAGATTTTGAGCATAAACCGCAGTGCAAAAGAGCCTGTTTGAAGAATGCTGTACGTTCCTCAAGCAGGCTCTAATTGCGTAAGACTTGTGAGTTAGACTGCTTAGACTTGGCGTATCTACTCACTCTCTCCCACACAAGTTCGCTTAAGTGTCAAACTGGATATCGTTCTTATTGAAGTTCACGCGATTTTCTCCCGTTGGGAATCCTGCCTTTCCATCTCCATCCGTATCCACGTTCGTATGGAGGTTGGTGTACAAATTACCCGCTAAGAACGCAGCTTGTTCTTCCGGAGTTAGCTCAAATTCACCTGTAATGGTACCCGATTTAGCATCGGTTGGGGTGTTGGTGAGATACCGAACGACTGTGGCATCTGCAAAGTTACCGCGATCGTCTCCAGATGGGCTAAAGTGCAGATGCGTTCCAGAGATCTTGTTCCCTTCCACATCTTGAGGCACCTTGAGGAAGCCATTGATTAGCGCCACTGGATCGGAGCCGTTCAGGATGGTTGCTTTGGGGTCAATCACAGTCTCACCCTGGCTGAAGAGAGGTGCGCCGTCAAAATTTTGATAGGTGCCATCGATCCGCAGCACGCCTGCTTTCAGCTCGGCCTTGAGATCCGTTGTGCCAGGGCTATCGTTCTTGAACGGAAACTCGTTTGCGCCTGAGGTTGCCTTTACCGGAGTAACGCTAAAGCTATCGTCTCCTAGATAAAGGAAATCATCTCCAGCGCCTCCCACCAGTTTATCGTCTCGGGTGGTGCCATTAATTTGACCGTTCCCCTGTTGAGTGGCTAACCCGTTGGCGGATGCAAAGCCTGCATCATTCTTAACAAAGTCTACAATGCTTTTGTCATCGATCTGAGCAAAGTTATTCGCAGAGAGCGCTGCGGCCTTGGTGAAAGTCAATGCGCCCAGGATGTGTCCTCCATTTTTATCAATAATCAGCGCATTATTCTCACTATCGGTAGGCTGATCGAGTCCACCTTTACCTGGGTTCTTCCCCTGAGTGATTAAGATGTCTTCCATCTTGAGGCCGCTTGAGAGAATGAATTTATCTTTCGTTGGGTCAAAGTCGAAGATACGGTTCGTTGTCTCTTTGCCCAAGACGATCGCATCTTTGCCTTCCCCAGTTGTGATGGTATTAAATCCACCCCCATCTCCAAAAACAATATCGTTTCTGCGGGCGCTCGTCACCGTATTTTTGCCACCACCCGGATTCAAAAGATCTCCCAAATCGCCTCCGACCTGATTCACTAAATCTTTAGCAGTTTTGACTTTGGCAACTTGGCTGGAGTTAAAGGATTTAACGGGTTCTAGACCCTCAAGTGAAACGTGAGTCGATTGACCATTGGTTACAGGAGCGTGATCATGATCATCCGAGGATGATTTCGACTGAGAAGATGCTTTTTGAGCAGATGAAGCATTACCCAGCGATTGATCCAGGCTATTGTTCAGCTCAGATTCTAGCACTGAAGAGCCTTTCGATTTTTGACCAGAATTACTCCCATGAGAATGGTCGAGATCCTGATGATCCGCTGCAAAAGAATCTTGTGCTTGATGAGCTTTGGAGTCAAGTCCTGCCATGATTAATCCTTAAAAAGTTGGGACAAAGCTAAAATTAACGGCACTATAAAACTAGGGTCGCAAAGCTAAGTTTGCAGAACGCAAGTCTAATGGAATGCCGTAGCTGTGGAATAGATGGGGCCATCTATTTCAGTCAACAATCTAAGGTGATGAATGCTGCGAAACAGCCGTTGCGGGCAAAAATTGGATTGAAAGCCACCTCAATCTCTGGCGTTGCATTGTTGAAATAGGCTTCGTAAAAATGGCTCTTCGCCTCATTTACAAAACTCTGCTTCCAATTGGCAAGCCCAAAATGCTAAGCTGTGTTGAATCTCTAATGGCGATCGCTCTTTGCATGGGGGCCTAGCAAATTCGATCGCTCTCCACTTAATATATTTAATTAGAACAGCTATGTCAAGGAAGTTCCAATTAAATATAAATTAGGCTATTGCTTTTTGAGCAATGTGCAAAATATATCTTTCGACAAAGCAAGAATGGGTCGTCATTTTTACTGGACAACTATTTTACTGACAAAGCAGTTCATGTATAAAAAACTTCAGTTGCAAAATTTCTGAAGAATCTGTGATTGCTTTAAAAATATGAACTCAATAAGTGCAAATCTTCTGTACGGGCGGGCTTTGCGGATAGCTTTATGCCTCTCTACTCCATAACTTGCTAAGCCCGCCCCTACCGTTGCGCTGATTTGACCCATCCCAAGCGATCGATGGGGGAAAAACGAAATACGGCTCGACCAATAACATTGTCCTGCGGCAAAAATCCCCATATGTGAGAATCATTGCTGTTGTTACGGTTGTCGCCCATGACAAAGAGCTGGTGCAAGGGCACCTCTACTGGCTCCATCTCGTAGGCAGGCGGCTCAGCCATGTAGGGTTCCGTGAGAGGTTGACCGTTAAGATAAACTTTGCCCTGCCTCACTTGAACGGTGTCGCCTGCTGTGCCAATCACCCGCTTAATAAAAGCCTTGTCGGCAGCATAGCCATAAATTTGTAGCTGGGGCGGTGGCTCAAAAACCACAATGTCACCCAGCGTCGGCGGGTGGAAGCGATAACCAATTTTTTCAATTACCAAACGATCGCCAATCAGCAGCGTCGGCACCATTGAATCTGAAGGAATGAAGCGCGGTTCCGCAATAAACAAACGAATGACAACGGCTAAGACGAGCGCAATCGCCACAATTTGCAGGTTTTCCTTCTGAGCTTTCTGGAGGCGAAAGCCTGCTTTATTGGAATCTGGTTTACTTTCCGGCTTGCCCTCCGGTTGGCTCAAGTCTGGAGCAGATGCTGATGTCAGAACAGCAGATTCATCCGCATGCGGCGGACTCAGAGGTTGATCCGGGGACTCCAGAAAAGCCTGCTCTTCGGGATCGCCAGCATTTTGCTGTTTAGAACTCATAGGACGTACTCATGAAGAAACTTGGGCGAAGGAGTAAAGTAAAAATACTAATCCACTCGCAAATCTACTCAATTTGCAATGAGGCAATGATGACAGACCCAGAAGCCTGGTACATCGTTAAGCAACCAGATGGTCACTGTGAAGTGATACCCGGTAATCTTGTGCAGGATGAAATTATACCAAACGAAGGAATGCCCAGTAATATTCCTCCGTCTAGTTCCTCTGACGCGATCGCTGAAAATCCACCGAAGAAAGAGCGGTGGGGGCCTTTTGCCTCTCAAGGAGAAGCGATCGCGCGTCGTGTGGGGTTGATTCGATCGGGTAAATGCCAGCCGCTATAGCGAGAATCAGCATTTGCCAAAGCCAAGATTGGCAGGAGGGACGCTCTGCCTCTCCCACAAAAATCCGTTCCTCAAATCCGTTCCTCAAAACGCCAGCCAAATGAAAACACCCTTAAGAGTTGGTAAAATAGGCATAGGCTGCTGCTAAAATGCAAGACTGTGGCATTTGCTCCAGTCTGCGCGCCGCTAATTTTTCAATTCCTATCTGTCTGACCCAGACTGGTGCCGTTAACGGCGACAGACCGATGCTATTTTTGGAGTCCTATGTCTTTTTCTGCCCTCGGTCTGTCCGATGAAATTGTTCGCGCCGTCACCGCACGCGGATATACCGAACCCACCCCTATTCAATTGCAGGCTATTCCAGCCGTGTTGTCTGGCAAAGATTTGCTAGCAGGTGCCCAAACCGGAACGGGCAAAACCGCTGGCTTTACGCTGCCCATCCTGCAACTGCTCTCTAAGCAGACCGTGAGAAATGAACCCATCCGTCGATCGCCTGTGCGGGCGCTGATTCTCACCCCAACCCGCGAACTGGCGGCACAAGTCGAGGAAAGCGTGCGCGAGTATGGCAAATTTCTCAACCTCAACTCCATGACCATTTTTGGCGGCGTCAATATTAACCCGCAAATTCAGCGGCTCAAGGGTCGTGTCGATATTCTGGTCGCAACCCCTGGCAGACTGCTAGATCATGTGCAGCAACGCACGGTTGATCTTTCCCGTATCGAAATTCTGGTTCTCGATGAAGCCGATCGCATGCTAGACATGGGCTTTATTCGAGATATTCGTCGCATTCTTACCCTATTGCCTAAACAGCGGCAGAGTCTGCTCTTTTCTGCCACTTTTTCTAACGAAATCAAGGCTCTGGCTGAAGGCATGCTCAACCAGCCCGTGCTGATTGAGGTGGCACGCCGTAACGCCACAGCCGAGCTAGTCGCCCAAAAGGTCTACCGGGTCGATCGCGACAAAAAACACGCCCTCCTCTCCCATCTGATCCAGCAGGGAAATTGGTATCAGGTGCTGGTGTTTACCCGCACTAAGCATGGAGCCGATCGCCTCTCGAAGCAGCTTTCCCATGACGGCATCCCGGCAATGGCGATTCATGGCAACAAAAGTCAGGTCGTCCGTACCCGCACGTTGGCAAAATTTAAGGATGGCAGCCTTCAGGTCTTGGTCGCAACAGACATTGCCGCTCGGGGGATTGATATTGTCGAGCTGCCGCATGTCGTCAACTTTGATCTGCCTTTTGTGCCCGAAGATTACGTCCACCGCATTGGGCGCACCGGACGGGCGGGTTCAGAAGGAGAAGCGCTGTCGCTGGTATGTGTTGATGAAAACAAGCTGCTGGCAGACATTGAAAAAGTGATTAAGCGATCGCTCCCTCAAGAGATCGTTCCAGGATTTGAGCCTGATCCCAGCATCAAGCCTGAGCCGATTCCCAATGGCGGCAATCAGCGGAAGCAAACGGGTCGGGGGCAGTCCTCCTCTACACGCCAGCCTTCATCCCACAACCGAGACAAACCCGCCGCTGAGGGCAGCAAGCCGCGTCTGCGCACGGCATCTTCTTCGGCCTCTTCGGGCGATCGGCGAAGACGGTAACATTTGAAAAAGGGGGTGGCGCGTAGCGCCACCCCCTTTTTCAAATGCCTATAGCTTAATTCGGCTACGAAATCAGCAACGCCCAAGTGCCCATCGCTCAGATTGGGTGAACTTTAGGGTGCGCCGACTGTAGTTCACCCGGATCAATATTAATGAAGGGAATCGCGCCATCGCCCCCTAACACCTGCGGAAACTTGCCATCCCATTTCTCGATCGCCTGCTTCTGCAACAGTTCCGACGTTAGGGTTTCTCGTAATAGCCTCTGCGCTTCTGCTTGTCCTTTGGCGCGATTAATCGTCGCCTCTGCCTCCTGCTCAGCCTCGCGTGCAATGTAAACGGCTCTCTGTGCCCGCTGCTCGGCAATCTGCTTCTCTTCAACTGCCTTTGAAAACTCTGTCGAGAAGGTCAGATCGACAACGCTGGTATCCAACACAATGATGCCGTACTTATTGAGGCGATCGCCCAACGCTATATCAAAATCTTGCTTTAGCTCCTCTCGCTTGGTAATGGCTTCTTCTACGGTGCGTCGTGCTGCTGCCACCTTAAAGGACTCTTGTGTCTGCGGCGCAATGATCTTAGAGACAATATTTTGCAACGTGCCCTGAGTACGGCGGATCGTTACCACCTGAAGTGGGTCAAGGCTAAAGTTAATGGCAAAACTGGCGGTCAGCTGCTGCAAATCTTTGGTAGAGCTTTGGGCGGGCACTTCAAATTTTTGCACCGTGACATCATAAATATCGACCTTAGAAACCAGCGGTGGCTTAAAGTGAACGCCTTCTAGCAAAGCTCCATCGGTGGCTTTCCCCAAAATGCTCAGCACACCCGCCTCACCCGGATTGATAATCACAAAAGAATTTAATCCGACGATCGCTAGGATGCCGAACAACGCCAAAAACACGGATGTCTGCCAACTGGGCTGACTTTTCATTACGCTTCTCCTGCATTCTGCTCTTCTTGACTGTAGCAGCCTAAAGGGGAACAGCCCAGAGGCGTGACCAGAGGCGTAACTAGAGATTTAACCGCAGGGTTAACCGCAGATTGAATCAAAGCGTGAGGCAGTGAATCACCTCCTGTAGCAATTTGCCAGGTCAAATCGAGAAACTAATTTTGGGCGCATTTTGAGCCGCAAAAGAGTCCTGTGCCCCTCTAGCCGAAATTCATGGCTCAAATAAGCAACATCTTTTTTCCAAAGTTATGGCAACCACTGCATAACATCCTGCGTTACCCCCGATATGTCTACATGCAGTTGGAAAGCCAAGCAACAAGCAACCCTTCCAACGCATACATACAACCCAAAAGCACTTCAGGAGTAACTCAAATGGCAATTATTCGTGGCACCCAACTTAGCGACAATAGCGCATACGGCAATAGCGAACTGTACGGTACCAATAGCAACGATACAATTTATGGCTATCCCGCTTCTGGAGCTGGCTCTGGCTATAACGACTACGATGGCTACGATCGCCTTTATGGTTTTGGCGGAGATGACGTTTTGTACGGCGGCAATCAGGGTGATACGCTGTACGGCGGCGAAGGCAATGACATTCTGTACGGGGGGCTAAACCCCACCTACTCTGGTAACGACTACCTAGCAGGTGGCACAGGCAACGACTGGCTCTATGGTGGCGCAGGCAATGACACCCTGTACGGCGAGTCTGGAAATGATTTTCTCTACGGCGAAGCTGGGCTTGACTACCTGTCTGGTGGCGAAGGGAATGATTATATGTCTGGTGGAGATGGCAACGATACGCTCACAGGTGGAAGTGGCAGCGATACGATCATCGGCGGCTATGGCAGCGATGTGTTAACCAGCGGCACTGGCTTTAACAAATTTAAGTTCAACAATAAATACGAAGGCGTTGACACCATCACGGACTTTAGCTCTTACTCTGACGACATCAACGTCGTGCAGTCTGGCTTTAAGGTCAAGGGCTTCTTCTTCGGCGATGTTAACTTGTCTTTGGGAACGATCGGAGCTTCTCAATTCCGCTTAGGTTCTAAAGCCGCAGATTCTAACGACTACTTTGTCTACAACAAATCAACGGGTGCTCTATACTTCGATCGCGATGGCTCTGGCAGTTCAGCTCAGCTTCAAATTGCGACGCTCTCCAATAAAGCTTCAATGAGCTACAGCGATATTGCTGTTGTTGCAGGCTAGATACGCATAATCTAGTCTCAGCTCAGATAAATTACTGAGTTCAGATAAATTATTGAGTTCACTCATAGACCTTGCATAGTCCCCTTAACGACCCCAGTGATCGATCCTGGGGCTGTTTATCCCCGGAGCAGCAGCATATGAACCATCACCAATAACCCCTCTTAGAAATTACGGCGCGAAATTGCAGCGCTTTGTGTTCGGTTAATCATAAGTATTTCCCCAGAAGCCTCGCTGAGCAAGGTTCCTGGGGAAATGCTGTGATCTACGCTCTTGAGTGCAGATTTTGTTGGGTGACGCTGACGCTATTGATGAAACAACAGTGTTAAGAGCGGCACAAAAGCCACCCAGAGTCCCAACAGCGAAATGCGATCGCTCCCATCAGTCCTTTCAGCCACCGCTAACAAAGCATCGATGCGCTCCTCTAATCGATTGAGGGGAGCAGCAGCACTAAAGGCCGCACAAAAATCAGCAGCATCCAGCGGCGTTTCTTTGACCGTCCGCAGCAAGGATTCTGCCAAGAGCAGCGGATCGATCGTCTGAGCCGCCCATCGATCGGCACGTAGCTCTCTCAAGAGCAACAGCTCTTGCCATAGAGTTTCTGTACTGGGCAACCACAGGGTAAAGTGTCGCAGCCAGCCCATCCAAAAAAACCAAAACGTATCTCGGTAGTAGGCATGAGCCTGCTCGTGGGTGAGCACGGCCTCTAGCTGTTCGGGGGTGAGGCGATCGAGCAAGCCCTGGCTCACCACAAGCCGAGAGTTCCAGAAGCCAATCTGGGCGGCAAACAGATGGTTTGTGTTGAGCACATGGCCGATCGCGCCTTCTCGTTCCCAGGTGGGATAAGTTTGTACTTGACGTAGCGATCGCCATCCCTGGCCTCCCAGCCGCAGCAGCAGCCCTACCGCAGTCGCCAAAAAGCCCAGCGCCAGCAGGTAGCCAATCCAGCCAACGGGCAAGCCCAGCATCTGCCCTTGGGTGCCCATGCAGAGCACGGCGATCGCCGTCATCAGCAACAGCAGAGGAGGCAGCAAAAAAGCGGTCAGGGCACGCTGCCAGCGATCGCTCCAATCTGTCGATCGCCCCCAATAAAAGCGGGTTAAGCCCGAAGTCAGGACTGCCACTAAAATCAGCGTTAGATGCATCTCTATTCCTCCCTTGCTTGACGAGCGCTTTTGAGTCGTTGAGCGATCGCCTCTAATTTGTCAGCGCTGGCATGGTCTAGTTCATTGGCAAAGGCAGCCACCACATCAGGATTGCCGATCGCCAAAAACCGCTGCAAGCGATCATGCGCCTGCAAAACCTGCGCTTCGTCTTGAGAGACTAATGGTCGCCACTGAAAGGCGCGATCCTGTTTGTCGCAGGCTAGCCAGCCTTTTTTGGCTAGACGACGCAGCACAGTAGTGACAGAGGCATAGGCCAGTTCGCGATCGGGATCGGCAAGAATGCGATCGTGAATTTCTTTCACAGTGGCAGAACCCAGCGTCCAAAGGATCTGCAAAATCTCGGTTTCGAGCGACCCGAGAGAAAGCTGCTTGGGCGAATGCGGGGGCAAAGGAGCCATGAGAGTCACAGTTATTGAAAGTCTATGACGTAGTTTAGCCTGGAGGCTGACGGCAGACATCACCGTGGGCATTCTTTTTAAGACATTTTTGGGACGTGCCTAAATGTCCCGGCTCTCACTCCCTCTGGCCCTGGCTATCCGTTACATTTCGCAATCTTTGACAAGGTGTCTTTTGACAGTTGGGGGGAAGCTGCTGAAACTGAGTGATGGATCAGCCTAATAGATCAGCCATAACTGCTGAGGCTGTTGACTTTAAATCCTTTGAGGGGAGATTCATACTCATGACCCGGTTTGCGATCGCGCTTGTCACCCTACTTGTAACCTTTATGTTCACCGCCTTCTGCGGAGTCAGTCCTGCCTTGGCCGATGCCGCGAGTGGTGCCAAAGTATTCGACAGCAACTGTGCTGCTTGTCATGTGGGCGGGGGAAATGTCATCAATTCCCAAAAAACGCTGAAAAAAGAAACATTAGAAAAATATGACATGGCTTCTCTTGCAGCCATCACTACCCAGGTAACCGGAGGCAAAAATGCCATGCCTGCCTTTAAAGGGCGACTCAGCGAGGAACAAATTGCCGATGTGGCAACCTACGTTTTAGAACAGGCTGAAAAAGGCTGGAAGTAGCGCTGCTCAATCTGCGGAAGCTGTGGAAGGCCCGTGTGGCGATCGGCAGAGACGCGCCAGATTCAAAGCTGTAGAGACAACTTTTGGGTAAACCGCTTGAGTAAAATAGGCATGAGACATGCGTTAACGAGACTTGCTTCGAGAGTTGGGATGACCCTAGCGCTGCTGGGTCTTGTCTTGGGGCTACTCACGGCTCCGGCTGAGGCACAGACGCTTACTCCACTTGACCCACTCGACACAAAAGAATGGTTTTACCAGGGCATCGAGTCGTTTCAGCAAGGCGAGTATTCGTTGGCCGTCCAACAATTTAGCCAAACGCTTGAGCAGGATAGTGCATTTGCGGCAGCTTACAGCAATCGTTGTCTGGCTCAGATCTATTTAGAGAACTATGCCGCAGCCGTTGCTGACTGCACTCAGGCTTTAACACTCAACCCCAGAGATACAGAAACCTATCTCAATCGCGGGCTAGCCTACCATCGCGCCGAGCAATATGCTGATGCGATCGCAGACTTTAGCCAGCTTTTGCAGATTAAGCCCCACGACTACCGCGCCTACTATAACCGGGGGCTAGCGCAATCAGCGCTCTCTGCTTATCGGGAAGCGATTGTGGACTATGGGCAGGCACTGCGTCAGACCTCGCCACTCGATCGCACTGCTCGAGCTGAGATTTATACCGATCGCGGTCTGACACAGCTTTGGCTACAAAACCAGCAGGCGGCGATCGCTGATTTTACGCAAGCGATCCAGTTCAGCCCAGAGACTCGCGCCTACTACAATCGCGGCTGCGCCTATCACCAGCAGGGCAACGCTGTGGCCGCTCTCAGCGATTTTTCTCAGGTGTTGCAGCTTGACCCAGACAATGGGCAAGCCTACCTGAGTCGTGGATTAATCCGGCAGGAAAGAGGAGAACAGCAGGCGGCGATCGCTGATTTGCACCAGGCCGCAACTTGCTTTTGTCATCAGGGCTTACGGCTGGCCTATCAGCAAACCCTGAATCTGCTGCAAAAACTTCAGCCCATAGAGACGGCGATCGGCTAAAGCTTAAACATGATCACTTACATCAGCAGCATTTAAAGTAGGTTGAACCAGACGATGAAATTTCCCGACTTTCTTGCGATGGCAGCTTGCACCTCTGTTGCGGCGATCGGCCTTTGTTCTACCAGCTCAGATCTTGGGTTTCAGCCCTTTAGGCTTGGGGCAACAGCTCTGTTTCCGGCGGCGATCGCCCATAGTGATTCTGGGCATAGCTCTCACGCAGGCAGCTCTCACGAGGGCATGACTGAAGAGCATGAGCATGGCGCGATCGATATTCCGGCAAATCAGCCTGTGCCAGTCGTTCAGCTCATTGCCCATCCTGACGCGCAGCAAGGCTGGAATCTAGAAGTGCAGGTGACAAATTTTAAATTTGCCCCTGAGCATGTGAATCAAGCCAGCACCCCAACCGAGGGGCATGCTCATCTCTATGTAGATGGCCAGAAAATCACGCGTCTCTACGGTAACTGGTACTATCTGAACGGCTTAACGCCTGGAGCGCATGAGATTACCGTAAGTCTCAATGCCAACGGCCACGAAACCTTAATGTATCAAGGGGAACCGCTTCAAGCCAGTACTTGGGTAGAAGTTCCACAACCGCTTGGGAGATAATGAGATTTGTGAGGAGAACATCCCAATTTTGCCAATGCTGGATTTATTTTTAATCGCAAGTCTGGGTTTCCTGGGAAGTTTTGGACATTGCGCTGGCATGTGCGGCCCGATTACGGCGGCCTTTGCCCTGACGGGTTCATCGGCTGCTGCTGAGAAGGCGACTTTGCAGCAGTTGCGCTTTCATCTGCTGCTCAATCTTGGGCGCATCCTGAGCTATGTTTTGGTAGGCGCAAGCATTGGGGCGATCGGCTCTGTACTGGTGGCAGGCGGGCAAATGGCAGGCATCGGCAGTCTGCTACGGCGGGGCATGGCTGTGGTTACAGGTCTTTTGCTGATTGGTTTTGGTTTGGCTCAGATCGGGATTTTACCCCACTTACCCTTTTTGCATCCTCTGGCTGCGGGCAAGCTGCATCAGCGGCTGAGCAGTTCGATGGTGAAGCTGTCTCTGGCACAGCATAGCTGGACTCCCTTTTTGCTAGGGCTGGTGTGGGGACTCATTCCCTGCGGATTTCTCTACACGGCACAAATCAAAGCAGCCGAAACTGCTAACTTAGGGCAGGGGATGGCCACGATGCTGGCGTTTGGACTGGGAACGCTGCCTCTGATGCTGGGTGTCGGCTTGTCGGCCTCGTTAGTCAGCGCCGATCGCCGCAGTCAGCTTTTTCGCATGGGTGGCTGGATCACCCTTACCATCGGCATTCTTACCCTGCTCCGCACAGGCGACACGATGGTGGATTACACCGGACATGTAGCGCTGATCTGCCTGCTGCTGGCGATGGCGGCTCGTCCCCTCAGCCGCCTTTGGGCAGCGCCCTTACAATATCGACGAGCGCTGGGGTTGGGCGCATTCATTCTATCGGTGGCGCATATGGCGCATATGGCAGAACATAGCTGGGGATGGAACTGGGATGCGGTATTCTTTATGCTGCCGCAACACCAGATTGCGATCGCCCTGGGGCTGTCTTCCCTTATACTGCTGCTGCCAGCTGCCGTTACTAGCTTTGATGGCGCTCAAAAAAAGCTGGGTAAAGTGTGGCGATCGCTGCACCTGCTCAGTCTCCCGGCTCTGCTTCTGGCCGTGACTCATACCCTACTGATTGGCTCTCACTATTTGGGGGCCATGCAGATTGCTAGAGTCAATCAAATCTTGGCCGCAGGCTTGGGAGCCATCGTCGTCGGCGTTCTGCTCCTGCGGCAGCGCTGGATTTGGAAAATCTTTTCTTTGGAGAAATTTTATGTTTCGCCCTATTCGGTTCAATCTACCCAAGCTAAGTCCAGTCAGGCTAAATCTACTTCAGTTAAATAGTGTCCTCCTCGTAGCCGCCTTAATTGCAGTGCCGATCGCCGTGACTGTTGCCCCTTGGCGGAGCGAGGCGCATGAGGTAGAGGTTTCTGGAAGCATTGGCGGCACCATGCACATTGAGCCAAACGATAGCCCTCGGGCTGGAGCCGCTAGCCTGACTTGGTTTGCACTCAATCGGCGGGGCGGTTCGCCGCTGCAACTTTCAGAATGCAACTGCACGCTGAAAGTCTATGCTCAGCCCCGACAACAGGGCGATACGCCAATTCAGCAGCCCAGCCTGACAGCAAAATCTGTCGAGGGGCGATCGGGTGTACCCAGCGCCAACATTACCTTTCCTCGCGCCGGGGCTTATGAACTGGTGCTTCAGGGTCAGCCTGTAACCTCTGGAAGTTTTTCAGCGTTTGAGCTGCGATTTGCAGTTACGGTGGCGCAGTAGCAGTCTCAATCTTGGAGCGATCGCCCTATGGTCTTGGAAACCCAACGGCTAATTTTGCGAGAGATGACGCTGCAAGACAGCGATGATTTACTTGAAGTCTTCTCTGATCCTGAAGTGATGCAGTTCTATCCCCAGCCCTTCGATCGCCCTATGACTCAGCGGTGGATTGAGCGAAATATCCAGAGATATGCTCAACATGGATTTGGGCTATGGGCGATCGTTCTCAAAAGCGGCAAGCTGATTGGTGATTGTGGTCTAGTGATGCAGCAGGTTGATGGCCTTGAGACAGTAGAAATTGGCTATCATATTCGTCATGACCTCTGGGGACAGGGCTTAGCCACAGAAGCCGCTCAAGCCTGTCGTGATTATGGGTTTAATCAGTTGGGTTTTGATCAACTCATTTCATTGATCAATCCTGCCAACGTTGCCTCGCGCCGGGTTGCCGAGAAAAACGGCATGAGGCTGATCAAAGAGACAGCATGGCGAGAGCAGCCGACCTGTGTTTATGCGGTTGAACGTAGCCCAAGACAAGCGCAACGTGCCTAACGCAAGGTTTTACAGTGCCAGGTTCATCTATCTCAAGCTTAAGATCTTCACAGAGATAGCTTGAAGAACTTTTTGGGAGCGTATGGCTCCGCCATACGCTCCCAAAAAGTTCTAGGCTTCAATTTTGTCAGGAGCCTTAGTTATATCTTTTCGGATCTTTTTTCTTCTTCTCAGCCGAATCTGGGTTGGCCTTGGGTTTCTTAGTTTCTTTGTTGCTTTTCTTCTCTTTAGTCATAACCATTCTCCAACTTAGTCACTACAGTGGTCGTTTTTAGCTTCTGAGATATTCTGCCAAACTTATCAGGATGCGTTAGGTTACACATTGCCTGCTTGTAGCTCCTTGAGAGAAGCTTGGGTTTGTCCGGCGGCATCCACATCGACAACGATCGTATCCCCTGACTTCACGCGACCCGACAGAATTTCTTCGGCCAGACAATCCTCTAGCAGCCGTGTGATTGCACGGCGCAGGGGGCGTGCTCCCATCTCTGGGTTATATCCAGCCTCTAGCAGCCGATCTTTGAATGGCTCAGTCACTTCTAGCGTGATGCCCTGCTCCGCCAAACGTCCTCCCACCTCACGCAGCAAAATATCTGCAATTTGCTTGACTTCAGGTTTGGTCAGCTGCCGGAAAACAATGATCTCATCTAGGCGATTGAGAAACTCTGGGCGGAAATACTGCTTGAGTTCTTCATGGACGATCGCCACCACCCGGCTGTACTGCGCGTCAGTTTGATTAGAAAGCTCAAATCCTAGCCCGCTTCCGCCCTTCTGGATCACCTTTGAACCCACATTAGAAGTCATGATCAGCAGCGTGTTTTTGAAATCGATGGTGCGGCCTTTGGCATCGGTTAAGCGGCCATCTTCCAAAATTTGCAGCAGCAGATTGAAAACATCAGGGTGCGCTTTTTCAATTTCATCAAACAGTACGACCGTATAGGGCTTGCGCCGCACGGCTTCCGTGAGTTGCCCTCCTTCGCTGTAGCCCACATAGCCCGGAGGTGAGCCAATCAGCTTAGCAACGGTATGGCGCTCCATGTATTCGGACATATCTAGCCGGATCATGGCCGCTTCGGAGCCGAAGAAAGAAGCCGCGATCGCCTTGACTAGCTCCGTTTTGCCCACACCCGTCGGGCCAGAAAAAATAAAGCTGGCGATTGGACGGTTAGGATTTTTAAGACCCACCCGCACCCGACGAACAGCCCGCGAAACGGATTTGACAGCCTCTTCTTGACCAATCAGCCGTTGGTGAAGAATATCTTCCATTTGCAACAGGCTTTCCGACTCGGCCTCTGTTAGCTTGCTGACAGGAATATCCGTCCAGGATGCGACGATATGGGCGATATCCGATTCGTTGACCACCGGAGATTCAATCTGCACGGCATCAAGCGACTGCATGGCGACTTGGAGATCGGTCTGAAGTTCGACCTGACGAGTGCGCAATTCCTGAGCCAGCGAATAGTCTTGCGATCGCACAGCTTCCTCTTTCTCCTTGAGAATTTGGCGCAGCTTCTGGTGCAGATCTTTGTTCAGGTTTTTGGCTGTAGCAAAGGACTTGGAATGAATAATCCGAACCCGAGAGCCAGCCTCATCGATCAAATCAATCGCTTTGTCAGGCAAGAAGCGGTCGGAAATATAGCGATCGGAGAGCTTTGCCGCCGCTTCTAGTGCCAAGTCAGAAATTTCCAGGTTGTGATGCTGCTCGTAGCGACTGCGCAATCCCTGCAAAATCAAAATCGTTTCCTCAACGCTGGGTGCGCCCACCATAACAGGCTGAAAACGCCGCTCTAGAGCGGCATCACGCTCAATATGCTTGCGGTATTCATCCAGCGTGGTGGCCCCAATGCATTGCAGTTCGCCCCGCGCCAAAGCAGGTTTTAAGATGTTTGCCGCATCTAGCCCCCCTTCTACGGCTCCCGCCCCCACTAGCGTATGGATCTCATCAATTACCAAGATGACATTGCCGGAGGAGCGAATTTCTTCAACAATCTTTTTGATCCGTTCCTCAAACTCGCCGCGATACTTGGTACCTGCAATGAGCGAACCGACGTTGAGCGTCAAAACGCGCTTTCCTGCTAGCGTATCCGGCACATCTTGATTGACAATCCGCTGGGCTAACCCCTCAGCTAGCGCCGTTTTACCAACGCCAGGTTCACCGATCAAGATAGGATTGTTTTTCGTGCGGCGACCGAGAATTTGGATCACGCGCTCTACTTCTTTCTGGCGACCCACGACGGGATCAAGCCGACCCTCGGACGCTAACTGGGTTAAGTCAGTGCCGCATTCGTCTAGCGTTGAAGTCTTTTGAGAACCTTGTCTGTTCTGATTTTGTTTACTTTGGCTTCCACCCGCAGGCACCGTTGTGGACTCGACAATGCTCTGCATGACGCGATCGCGGATTTCTTCGAGATCGACATCCAGATTGTCCAGCACCTGTGCCGCAACGCCCTGCCCATCCTGAATCAGGCCGAGCAGTAAATGCTCAGTTCCAACGTGGTTATGCCCTAACCGCTGAGCTTCCTCTACAGAGAGATCCAAAACCCGCTTGCCTCTTGGGGTAAAAGGTACTTCAGATGCTACAGCACCCGAGCCGCGACTGACGATTTTTTCAACCTCAAGCCGCGTTTCGCGTAGGTTAACCCCCAGAGAGGCCAGCACCCTGGCTGCGATCCCCGTTTCTTCGCCCACTAAACCCAGCAAAATCTGCTCTGTGCCAACAAAATTATGTCCGAGGCGACGAGCTTCCTCTTGGGCAAGCATAATGACCTTGACGGCTCGATCTGTGAAGCGACTAAACATGGGGGGTGTCCTGAGGAAGAGGGGACGATCGATTAAATCAATCCGTGATTTTTTAAGATAAAGCTATACCTGCGCTCATGGTGCAGGTCGCGGGTTCCGCATCATCAACGATCGGTCGTCAAAAAAGGATATCTACTGTGTGAGTCGTCGCAAACTTCCATGTCAATTGCAACGGGTTGTTCGCCAAGGGTTTTACGAATATGCAAGTCGCACCTGGGTCAAAAGAGCTTTAGCACTTGAGAGTGTCTGCATAACGCTCAGAATATCGATCGCGACCCCTGCTTCAATTTCAGCGCGAATGAGATGAAGCCTCACAGTCCTGTTGCGACAGCGATATTGCAACGTTCATGTGTAAGTGAGCCTAACACAAATCGAGCTATTGCCGCAGTGATAGTGTCGCTTAATGAAGTTCTGGGTAAGAAGTTCTGGGTAAAGGGGCGTTGCCTCTTCCTCTGGGAATAACCTTGCTCAACTGGAGGGTGAATCACCTCATCAACAACATCAAAACTGGCTATTAACCTGTGATAGGTTTTTGGAGGTGCTCCGCGCAGCACTTGCAAAAAACTTTTGAGTTGTTTGGATTTTATTGAATCCACGATCCAAAGTGTAGGGGCGATAAGAAAGAGAGGGAGTCGTGAAAAAAAATTGCGATCGTCGGTGCTGGCCCTGCCGGAGTGTTGCTCGCCCATTACCTGTTGCGTCGAGGGAGCGGCTACCAAGTTGACCTCTACGAGCGACTCAGCGACCCCAGAACCACCTCATTCTCAACTTCTAGAACGTTCCCCATATCTTTAACCGAACGAGGCATGAATGCCCTTAACCAGATTCCAGGGATTGAGGATGCAATCCGTCAGATTGGGTTAGAGATGTGGGGCACCCATTTCCACCAAGACAATGGCAAGACGCGATCGACAACCAGAGCCAAGCCCTTGATGACGCTGGATCGGACTCGCTTAGTCATGCTACTGCTCGATCAGCTAACTGCCACCTATGACGCCAGCCGTCTCAACCTGCATTTCAACTGTCCCTGCACGCAGATCAATCCTGAAAGGCAGACCCTCACCTTGCCAACCCATATAGCCCAGTACGATCTGCTAGTGGGTGCTGACGGGGCGCGATCGGTCGTCCGATCGCAATTTTTCAACACGGAGCTGTTTGAATTTGCACAAAAATATACGCCCACCGACTACAAATCACTGGTCTTGCCGCGATCGGATGCGGTTCTGGAGCCTGCGCTAGAGATGGGCAAAATCCACTCTTGGCGGATGAAAGACGGCACCGTGGTTATGCTTTTGCACCAGCCAGATGGCTCGATGAGCGGCGTTATTTTGTTTTCTCGTCAAAACAATCAGGTGGCCAGTTTGGCAACGGGACAGTCGGTGCTTGACTTCTTTCGGCAGCATTTCCCAGAAGTGGGACAACGCATGCCTGCCTCAGAGGCAGAAGCCTTCGTCAAACGTCCGGTAGCGAGAATTTTGACGATTCGCTGTAGTCATTACCACTATCGAGATAGCATTTTGCTAATTGGCGACGCGGCACATGCTGTTTCTCCCTCGATTGGGCAGGGGTGCAATGCGGCGCTAGAAGATGTCGTCATCTTCGATGCTTTGTTGGATGAGTATTCTGATCATCTAGGAGCAGCCATCGAACAGTTTACGATTCGCCGCAAGCCGGATGCTCATGCTTTGGTTGAGCTAGGCGACTATGCCTTTCCCTCAACGACAGGGCTTTTTGTTGAGTTCGTTCTCAGGCAGCGGCTTGCCGACCTGCTACACCGTGGCTTTCCCGATCGCTTTGCGCCATCCCTCTCGACGCTAGTGTTTGAGTCCTCAGTTCCCTATGCCAAAATTTTGCAGTCTCATCAAGGCTGGATTGCTAAGGTGAAACAGTCTAACGAGAAAAACTTCAAGACCTAGAAGCCAGAAACAGACTGGAGTCTCTTGGGTGGGCGATATCTTTGGGGCGATCGCGGCGATATCAATACCGCAACAAAAACAGTGATGATAGGGAGAACCGTTAACAAATGGTTAGTGTCTTTATTTTTTCGCCATTGGCAAGAGAAAACTCAACAAGCTAGACAGTAGGGAGAGTCACGCATTGAGAGCAGTCTCCCATGAATATCGCAGAGCGAGAGCAACAAATATTGCGGGTCAAAGCCAGCAGTTT
>DATNPL010000193.1:0-118953 GCA_036703255.1 Coleofasciculaceae cyanobacterium | reverse complement strand
GCAAGGGCGCGTTTGAGTTCCATCGAGTCACGATTGCTTGCAATGAATTGTTCGAGCGTTTCCATGAGTCAAGTAGAGTAGACTTAGATGCATGCTTTAAGCTTATCATCTGTTCACCTCCTATTTAAGATTGCTGTAGTTGTTAAGACTTAACTCTTAAGATAGTGGAGATAGAAATACTGTTAAATACCACGAGCGGGTACTCTTTCAAATGCGGCTCTAATCTGCATCTTATGACTTGCTCAATCACCAGATAGTCTGAATGATAGTCTGGATACAGAGTTCGTTGACATACAATCAAAAAACTGGAAACACAATAGGTATTTCAATAGTTTTTAGTCGGTGTAAAAGCTGTATTTTAGATTGTATGAAATAAGCTCAAAATATGTTTTCAACTCTATATCCGCTGCGGTATAGCTAAGATTTACAGTGAAGATTCAAGGCGTAACTGTCAGACGACGATCGCTCGTATCGGCCAAAATTTCGGCAACCTGAGTCGGAGTCAGGTTAGGGTTAGCACTGAGCATGAGCGCGACTACGCCTGACACATGGGGAGCTGCCATTGAAGTACCGCTATAGCTGCTGTAGAAGCCACCCGCTACAGTAGACCGAATCTTGACTCCTGGAGCCACTACAAAAGCCGATCGCTTCCGACCCGCAGGATTAGAGTCCGTAAATAATCGACTGCCATTCGTTGCGCCTACCGCAATTCCCAGTCCGTTAGCAGCAGCATAGGCAGCAGGATTATCGGGCTGAATCGTGCCCAAAGTTTGCCGCCGATTGCCCGAAGCAATCACAACGATCGCCCCATTTTGGTAAGCCAGTTGCAGCGCATCCTTAAGCGCCTGAGACGGCTGCGTGCTAGATTCTTTGCCCAGGCTAATATTGATCACCCTAGCGCCGTTTTGCACGGCGTAACGAATGCCCTTCGCCACAGGTTCATCGGATGTATTTTCGCCATCAATGACTTTAATCGGCATGATTTTGGCGCTATGGGCAACCCCTGTAGAGCCAAGGCCATCATTTGCTGAAGCAATAATTCCCGCTACATGAGAGCCATGCCCATCTGAGAGCGCATCAGCAGGATCATTATTGTTACCTGTAAAGTTCCAGCCGCGCACATCATCTACAAAACCATTGCCATCATCATCCATGCCGTTGTTGGCAATTTCCTGTGGATTCGACCAAATATTTTGCCGCAGGTCAGGGTGGTCATAATCCACGCCCCCATCTAGTACTGCAACAATAACGCCCTGTCCGGTGTAGCCCTGTGCCCAAGCTGCGGGAGCCTGGATTTTATCCAGATGGGCGCGATCGCCTCCTAATTTCACAGCATCAGCAAAAGGACTTTGACCCGCAGCGCGGGCAACGGCAGCAGCAGCATTGACTAAACCTGATCCATAGAAAAAGTTGAAGTCGGGGCTAGCAGAAGCGATCGCCTCAACTTGTAGCCTGTAGCTCCCTGTTTTGCCAAACGATCTGAAGCCATAGCTGGATGGGCTATTTCCGGAAGCAGTGCTAATTTGCACCCGGTACTGCACCCCGGCCTTGGCTGTAAAAACCAGGCGTGGGGAGGCATTATAGCGGCTGGTATCTTCGCCATATAGCAAAACCTTATGGGTACGAGCATCAATTAGGCGCAGCTCAGCATCTAACACGCCAGACTTAAGGCTCACTTGCACAATCTGTCCGGCTCGAATGCGCTTGAGGCGATATTCATCGACATAAGAGCTGAGTTGCGCCTTGTAGAAGTCCGATCGCGTCAGGGCACCGCTCAGAGTCTGCCGCAGACGAATGTCAGTCTGCGTTGTTTGCCCTAGGCGCTGCGAGGCTGAGTTGCGTCTGGGGCGAGGCTTTTGGGGCGGCTCGTCTGTAATAGTCAGCGGTGTACCAATTTGGCTCTCGGCCTGTCGCCTCAGATTACCGGATACGGAGCGAGCGATTTTGGAGTGGGGCGATCGCTGCCAAGATAAACTCGCTTCAGTTAAGCCACGCCAGGATGAATCGATCGCAGGTAGAGACACGGATGAGAAAGGCTTCTCGAAGGCAGGCATGGCTGATTTTGGAGAGGATTTGGCGGTGAGGCCGTGAATATATGGACTGTAAAAATAGAGGCCAGAAAAATATATGCCAGTGAAAATACAGACTTGCTCTCTCCAATTTAGACAGAGGTCGCAGATAATGCCTACTCCTCCGTAATCTTCCTCAAGATTTCGTCGCTTTTCCTAACTTCCTGGGCGATCGCCTCCCATTAGGCCAGGGCGGCTTTAGCTCAACGCCTCCTCAAGAAACAAGCGTTGAAGAAACAAGCGAATAGCCTAGAACCTTGACTAGGCCATTCACCTCTCTCACAAAACGGCAAATTTGAAGCTTGAAGTTCCCGCAATCCACAATGGTTGGAGATACAATCCTTAAGATGTCCTTAGCGTTTTTTGCATAAATTTGCCGTGACTCTGACAGAACCCGGAAGCTACAAAGATACGGTCAACTTGCCCCAGACTAAGTTTGATATGCGCGCCAATGCCGTCAAACGAGAACCTGAACTGCAAAAATTCTGGGCAGACCACAAAATTTACGAGAATCTGTCGGAGCACAATCCCGGAGAGCCGTTCACGCTGCATGACGGGCCACCCTATGCCAACGGGGCGTTGCACATCGGCCATGCGATGAACAAAACCCTCAAGGACATTATCAACAAATATCAGCTCTTGCAGGGGCGCAAAGTTCGCTATGTGCCGGGTTGGGACTGCCACGGCTTGCCGATCGAGCTAAAAGTTCTTCAAGAAATGAAGCCGGAAGAACGCAAGAATCTCACGCCCCTAGAGCTACGCCAGCGCGCCAAAGCATGGGCGTTGCAGCAGCAGCAGCAGCAGTGCAAAAGCTTCATGCGCTACGGAGTTTGGGGCAACTGGGAACACCCCTATCTAACGATGCTGCCCAAATATGAAGCGGCACAAATCCATGTATTTGGTCAGATGGTGCTGAAGGGCTATATCTATCGCGGCTATAAGCCCGTGTATTGGAGTCCTAGCTCTCGCACGGCCTTGGCTGAGGCAGAGTTGGAATATCCAGAAGGGCATACCTCGCGCAGCCTGTACGCGGCCTTTCGCATGGTCAGCCTGTCGGAGTCGGCGGCGGCATTGCAGCCGTACCTAACAGAGCTGGGCGTTGCCATCTGGACGACAACACCCTGGACGATTCCGGCAAACCTGGCGGTTGCGGTCAATCCAGACCTGAAGTATTCCGTGGTGGAAGCGGCAAACCTGCCGTTTAAGTATCTGATTGTGGCAACCGAGCTAGTAGAGCGCTTGTCTCAGCTATTCGCGACCGAGCTGACGGTAAAGGCAACCGTCACGGGTAAAGACCTAGAGCATTCGACCTATCAACACCCCTTGTTTGACCGCCAAAGCCCGATCGTCATTGGTGGTGATTACGTCACGACCGAATCGGGAACCGGGCTGGTGCATACGGCTCCGGGTCACGGTTTGGATGACTTTATGGTGGGGCAACGCTATGGTCTGCCGCTGCTGTCGCCTGTAGACGATGCCGGAGACTTTACCGATGAGGCGGGTCAGTTTAAGGGTCTAAACGTCCTCAAGGATGCCAACGGGGCGATCGTCGAAGCCCTCACCGCAGCCGGATCGTTGCTCAAAGAAGAAACCTATGCCCATCGCTACCCCTACGACTGGCGCACCAAAAAGCCCGTCATCTATCGCGCCACCGAGCAGTGGTTTGCCTCGGTGGCTGGGTTCCGCGATCAGGCTCTGGAAGCGATCGCGGCTGTTACCTGGATTCCGGCGCAGGGCGAAAACCGCATCACGGCGATGGTGGCCGAGCGATCGGACTGGTGCATCTCGCGCCAGAGAAGTTGGGGCGTGCCCATCCCAGTGTTCTATGACGAAGCCACGAATGAGCCGCTGCTCAATGCCGAGACGATCGATCGGGTTGAGCAACTCTTTGCCGAAAAAGGCTCAGATGCCTGGTGGGAAATGTCGGTAGAGGAGCTATTGCCGGAGCAGTACCGCAACAATGGGCATACCTACCGCAAAGGCACCGACACGATGGATGTCTGGTTCGATTCCGGCTCCTCTTGGGCGGCAGTCTTGCAGGCGGGAGCCTATGGCGGCGAGCCTTTGCCCTATCCCGCAGATTTGTATTTAGAAGGCTCCGATCAGCATCGCGGCTGGTTTCAGTCGAGCTTGCTGACCAGCGTGGCAGTGAATGGCTGCGCTCCCTACAAAACGGTGCTAACTCACGGCTTTGCTTTGGATGAGCAAGGGCGCAAGATGAGCAAATCGATTGGCAACGTCGTTGATCCGGCGGTGGTAATTGAGGGTGGCAAAAACCAAAAAGAAGAGCCGCCCTATGGCGCAGATGTGCTGCGGCTATGGGTGTCTTCGGTGGATTACTCTAACGATGTGCCGCTGGGCAAAAACATCCTGAAGCAGTTGGCCGATGTCTATCGCAAGATCCGCAACACTGGCCGGTTTTTGCTAGGCAGCCTGCATGATTTTGACCCAGCAGATGCTGTCCCCTACGACCAAATGCCCGAACTCGATCGCTATATGCTGCACCGAATGACGGAAATCTTCGCAGACGTGACCGATGCCTTCGAGAGCTACCAGTTTTTCCGCTTCTTCCAGACCATCCAGAATTTCTGCGTTGTGGATTTGTCTAACTTCTATTTAGATGCGGCTAAAGATAGGCTGTACATCAGCACCGAGAACGCCCTGCGACGGCGGAGCTGCCAAACCGTTTTGGCCGTCGCGATCGAGAACTTAGCCAAGGCGATCGCTCCCGTTCTCTCTCACCTGGCTGAAGATATCTGGCAATACCTGCCCTACAAAACGCCCTATCAGTCAGTGTTTGAGTCGGGTTGGGTGAAGCTAGAAGCCGCCTGGAAGCAGCCAGAGCTAGCAGAAACCTGGGAACAGCTCCGCGACATTCGCCAGGAGGTCAACAAGGTTCTAGAGCAGGCGAGAGTTGCCAAGGCGATCGGCTCTTCTCTAGAGGCAAAGGTCTTGCTTTACGTGCCCGACCTGACGCTGAAGCAAAAGCTGCAAGCCATGAACCCCACGGACAGCCTCAGCAGCAATGGCGTGGATGAGCTGCGCTATCTGTTCTTGACTTCGCAGGTGGAGCTATTGGAAACGCCCGATCGCCTTGCAGACTCCAAGTTTCAATCGCAATCGGATGCGTTAGGCATTGGCGTGGTTGATGCGGAGGGCAAGAAGTGCGATCGCTGCTGGAATTACTCCACCCATGTGGGCGAGTCAGCAGCACATCCTTTGCTGTGTGAACGCTGTGTAGAGGCGATCGACGGTCAGTTTTAAACGCAAAACCGTTGTTCGCCCCAGACTAACAACTCCTGTGGACAACCTCCCCGTGATTTAAACAACTTGCCGAGCGTCACAGAGAGTTTTAAGGTTAAATCACCGGAAAACGCTGTAATTGTGGGATTGACGATCGCCCAGGAGTGAGGAACGTGTTGGGGAAAAACAGGACAGGCATCACTCAAAGACTATTGGCCGCGCTGTTGGCCGTCATTTTGAGCTTTGGGTTAGGAAGTTGTAGCACGGCTCCCAGCAGCGGGGGCGGGCGATCGGCCCGAAGTTCTAGCCGATCGCCGCAGATGGTAAAACTCTCAGAGGTTCCCCCCCCGATTGCCCTGCGGGAACTGCGGCAAGATTTAGATGCATACCAGCCTCAGGTGAAGATTCTGAGTCCGCGATCGGATGAAGTTTTGCAGGACACCGAAGTGTCCGTTCGCTTTCAGGCCAAAGATATGCCGCTGTTTCTCAACGAAGAGTTTGGGCTGGGGCCGCATTTGCATGTAATTGTCGATAACCAGCCCTACACGGCTTTGTATGACACCAGCGAACCGATGATCCTCAAAGATCTAGAGCCTGGAACCCACACGATTCGCGCATTTGCCTCTCGCCCCTGGCACGAAAGCTTCAAGAACGAAGGAGCCTACGCCCAGACCACCTTCCATGTGTTTACCAAAACTCCAGAGCATAATCCTGATCCCCAGCAGCCATTGCTGACTTACAGCCGTCCTAAGGGCAGCTATGGCGCAGAGCCAATCATGCTGGACTTCTACCTCGCCAACGCTCCCCTGCATTTAGTGGCGAATCAAGATATGGAAGATGACATTTTAGATTGGCAGGTGCGCTGCACCATTAACGGCGAAAGCTTTATCGTCGATCGCTGGGAGCCGATTTATCTCAAAGGTCTTAAGCCTGGAAAAACCTGGGTACAGCTAGAGCTATTGGATGAGAATGGCAATCCTTACCCCAATGCTTTCAACAACACCGTGCGGCTGATTGACTACCAGCCCGGCGGCACAGATACCTTGTCCAAGCTTGTCCGGGGCGAACTCTCGGCAGCAGAAGCGCGGAGCATTGTCGATCGCGACTATGTTTACCAACCAGAACCTCCGATCGAGCCAGATCTGCCTGAACTGACTCCAATCGAGCCTGTTGTCCCTGAATTTCCTGAATCTCAAGCCCCTGAATCTCCAACCGAGCCTATTGTCCCTGAATCTCCAACCTCTGAACCTCCGATCTCTGAAGAGCCTCAACCCGAAATTCCCTCGGCCTCTGAGCCAACGTTAGAATCGCTGCCAGAGATTCCTCCAGCCCCCGCAATTCTGCCGCCAGAATTGCTGCCGCCGATCGTGAGTCCGCCAGACGTTGAGCCTGCTCCCAATCTGAAGGCACCTAGCTCAGACTTACCGATTCAGATGGAAGCAGAAATTAAAGCAGACATCGAGGAAACAGTTAAGCAACAGCTCCCAGATGCCGTGGAGAAGGTGTTGGAGGACAAAAACCTGGAACTGTCACCCGCAGAGCAGCCGATCGCCCCTGATCTGCTCGACAGGCCAGCCCCAGCCGCTCCGCCGATTGTGCCCCTGCCCGCCGATCAGCCGCTCTTGCGACAATGGCGCGATCGCCTGAAGCAAGTCGTTCCCTTGCCGGAGCCTGACAAAGCAGAGGCCAAGCCTTTCTTTAAAGCATGGAGCGATCGAGCTAAGGATTTCCTGGGTGGCACAAAATCACCTGATTTAGTTCCAGAGCCAGTCCAGGAGCCAGATTCCTTGCTCAAGCTGCCGGAAATCATTGATGTGCCCCCTCCTGAGAAGCTAGACATCCAGATTGCCGAACCAGAGCCTAAAGCTCTCTCTACGGAACCTGCTCCAGCCGCCAAAGCGCTTCAGTCTCCGGTGATTGAAGAGGCGATCGAACCGCCAACGACCGATTCGATCAGCGATCTTTCCCCGGAGCCATCTGCTCAGGCTGCTCCTGCGATTCCGCCAGAGCCTTTGCGAGTTCTGCATCTCTGAATCTCCGGCTTTGCCTCTGGCGCTGGGTCAAAGCTTTGCTTCTGGCAAGATGACCATCGCATCGCCAAAAGAATAGAAGCGATACTGCTGAGCGATCGCCTCTTGGTAGAGCGCCAGCAGCCGTTTTCGCCCAATCAAGGCGCTGACTAACATCAGCAAGCTTGACTTGGGCAGGTGAAAGTTTGTGATCAGTCCATCAACGACCTGCCACTGATAGCCGGGATAGATAAAAATTTCTGTTCTGCCACAGTAAGGCTGGATAGTGCCATTCTGGGAGGCTCCTTCCAAAGCTCGGACTGCCGTGGTGCCTACTGCAATAATCCGCCCCCCAGAGGCTTGGGTTTGGCGAACTTTCTCGGCAGTTTCGGGTGGTACTTCTAACCACTCGCTGTGCATATTGTGCTGCGTAATGTCTTCTACCTCGACCGGACGAAAGGTGCCCACCCCCACATGCAGCGTGACAAAACTCTGCTGAATGCCGATTGCTTGCAGGCGATCGAGCAATTCTGGCGTAAAGTGC
Source organism: Coleofasciculaceae cyanobacterium (assembly GCA_036703255.1). Classification (GTDB taxonomy): domain Bacteria; phylum Cyanobacteriota; class Cyanobacteriia; order Elainellales; family Elainellaceae; genus Drouetiella. The sequence continues at coordinate 111,088 of DATNPL010000193.1, read as the reverse complement.
AGCCCTGCGGTGGGGGCAGCAACGGCTCCAGGGCGATCGGCATAGACGGTCTGGTATTGCTCTGGGTCGGCCTGAGAATCTGTGATGTAGGGCGGCAATGGCACGACACCCAGCTTTGACAACAGCGGCAGGAGCGATCGCTCTGGCGGTAAGTCAAACTGGATCAGTCTGCCGCCTGTTGCCGGATCGATCGCCATCACGGTTGCCGTTAAAACAGGGCCATCTCTAGATTCCAGCCCAGATTCTAGCCCAGACTCCATCTCTGAGCCGCCGAATTCGATTTGCGTACCCGGCTTCATGCGTTTGCCCGGTTTGACCAGCGCCAGCCAGCAGTTTTGCTGCTGCTCTTCCAACAGCAACAGCTCAATTTTTGCGCCATCGACTCTGCGACCATACAGCCTTGCCGGAATCACCCGCGTATTATTCATCACCAGCAAATCTCCAGGGCGCAGCAGCTCTGGTAGCTCCCGAAAGATGCGGTGCTGGTGGGAAGTGAGAGAATCGATCGCCAGCAGTCGAGAGCTATCTCGGGGCGAAACCGGATTTTGGGCGATGTGTGTTTCGGGCAAGACGTAATCGTAGGCAGAGAGAGACAAATCAGGCGTAATGCTATCGCCCTGGCTCTCGCCTGTGATGGAAACTGTAAGGCGATCGGATGGCATGGTTTGTGGCTCAGAACTTCTAAATATCAGCGTTATGCAGGTAAGCCCAACGCTTTGAGCACCAGCACGCCTACCACTTTAGCGGTACAGCGTCGCGTTTTGAAACCTCTTCAGCATCAGTGTTTTAAGCTGTACTTCTAGCAATTAGGACGGGGACATTTTTGAAGGCGCTCTGTACCTCCTTAAAAATGTCCTTAGCCCGATGATCATCGCCATAGCAGCGACAAGGCTAGAAGCGCTTGAGGCAACTGCTGAAATAGAAAGCTTGAGGGAAGCGCTACTCGCCTAAATTGGGTGAACCTCCCCATACCATATAGGGGGCTTCTCCCCTAGGCTATCGCATTGATCTTGGCGAACATAAAGAAGTAGCATTTGCCAGGACTGACCGCTATGGAATATATCTATTACCTTGCGAATGCCAGCCTGACGTTACGAGTGGTTGAACACCTGCATCGGATGCCCTGGTTTCCAGTTCGCTTCATGACGGTTATCCATCAAATCGACGGCTGGGTGGTCAAGGTCAAGTTGGGTCGCGCTTTAGATGCCCAAGAAGACGGGGATTTACGAGCATTTCTGAATGAATTAGGCATTCCCTACGAGCCTGAAGTTCGAGTGCGGATGGCTATGTGGGGCTTAGAGACAGGGCAATCGCCCATTGAGGTAATGCGTCGCTACCAGGTGGCCGTTGTCTCTCATGGAAATCCCGATCGCACTGAGATTGAGGAGTTTCGCAAACAGTTTGTTCAGGGTTTAGGGTACTGTCCAGAAACGTTAGCGTAAGGGCAGCCCTTAATTAACCATTTAGCCAAACGCTCCAGGAATATAGTGTTGAAGTATGAGGCAGTGGTGAGCGATCGCCACTGCCTTTCCAATTTCGACTCGGCCTATTTCAACATGGCTCATGTTCATTAGCGTATTCATCGGCGGCTGAGTTTCTGGCTTCTCTCTCGGTTCTTTGCGCCAGGGCGATCGCCGTTCTTGACAAGCAACCAAGGCAACATCAAAGCGGCAGGGCAAACCCGCCAATTGTGGATGTTCAGCCAAAAACAACTGTGCCGATCGCCAAAGTTTCTCCTGCTTTTGAGGCGTGATTGAGAGCAACCCATCCCCGTCCCAGTTGCCGCTGCTGCGGGCTTTCACTTCCACAAAAGCCAGGGGAGTTTGGGTGCTGGCGGGGTTGGCGGTATAAATCACCAAATCCAACTCTCCCCATTTACAGCGCCAGCGTCGCTGCAAAATCTCCCAGCCCTGCCCCACTAGCCACTGCGCTACCAGATCTTCAGCCAGTCTGCCTCGCTCTAAACTCGCTTGTTTGGATGTCTTCGCTTGTTTGGATGTCTGGGGCGACTTAGAACCGGAAGAAAACTCTGAGGCGTCAGCCATAGGTTGAGCTGCAATTGCGTGACTGAGTTTAGGTTGCCCGATCGCCGTCATAGATCTTCCAGCGCAAGGCTCAATTGCGTAGGTATTTCAGCCCAAGCCGCTATATTTCTAGAGTGACAACAGATTCGGGTAGGATCTAGATTGGCGCTGTTTTGAACCAGGACACTGCTTAAGTCAGGCTCTCGTATACATCGCTATTGCAGCGCATCATCTCTACAAGTCACTTCAACCTTTTGAGTCGATCGATCATGATGAGTTTATGTCGTTCTTTTGCAGGTCTGGCGCTGAGTCTGGTGCTAAGTCTGGCGATCGCCCTTGCTGGCTTTATTTGCGCTCCAGTAGCACTTGCTGAAGATTTCAACCGGGCTTTCTTGGTGGGTCAAGACTTCTCGGGTCGCAACTTGACAGATGCCGAGTTTACAAAAGCCAACATGCGTAGCGCCGACCTTAGCCATACCAACCTTGAGGGCGTTCGTTTTTTTGGCACTAATCTAGAGGCAGCAAACTTGGAAGGCGCAAACTTGACGAACGCCACGCTAGATTCTGCACGACTCGTCGAAGCCAACTTGACCAACGCTGTGCTTGAAGGTGCCTTTGCCTTTAACGCCAAATTTAACCGCGCGACGATCGAGGGAGCCGATTTCACTAACGTGCTAATGCGAGAAGACATGCATGACTTGCTTTGCGAAGTGGCTCAGGGTAAAAATCCGGTTACGGGACGCGAGACGCGCGAAACGCTAGAGTGTGACTAGCAAATTTTTTGCAGGCAACAACAAACGGAGCGATGAAAATTCTGCTGGTAGAAGATGACGATCGCATTGCTGGGGCGCTGGCAGAAGCCCTCACCGATCAGCATTATGCCGTTGATGTAGCGCCCGATGGCCTAGAAGGCTGGGACTGGATTGAGGCTTTTCCCTACAATTTAATTCTTTTAGATGTGATGCTACCCGGACTCGATGGCATTGCTCTTTGTCAGCGCTTGCGGCAGCGAGGCTATACCATGCCTGTGCTTATGCTGACCGCCCGCGACACAAGTACCGATAAGGTGCTGGGACTGGATGCCGGAGCCGATGATTATGTCGTGAAGCCCTTTGATTTGAAAGAGCTGCTGGCGCGGATTCGGGCGCTGTTACGGCGTGGAAGCTCTACCCTGCCGCCACTGCTCACCTGGGAAAGTCTGCGGCTTGATCCGGCGACTTGTGAAGTCACTTATGGCGATCGCCCATTGGCGCTAACCCCCAAGGAATATAGCCTGCTGGAATTCTTCCTACGCAGCAGTGGTCGTGTCCTTAGCCGCAGCGTTATCCTCGATCATCTCTGGTCATCCGGTGATCCACCCGGAGAGGAGACAGTGAAGGTGCATTTGCGCAGCCTCCGGCAAAAACTTAAAGCAGCAGGAGCAGCCGATGACTTTATTGAAACGGTTTACGGCTTGGGGTATCGGCTCAAGCATTCCTAAGAAACGTCTCTCCAATTTACCTGCAAAAACCCGATCGCCTGTCAGTTCGCTCCAGTTTCGAGCGCTCTATTGGCGGCTGCTGCTCTCCTATCTGGGCGCAATGGCGGCAGTCGTAGGAATTTCAACTACGGTGGTCTATCAGGTCGTTGCCCAAAGCCTATACGATCGCTTCGATCGCCAGCTCATTGTCCTTTCCGATGCGGCGGCTCATAGTCTGGCCGAGATTGCAGCCGATCGCAATGCAGTCGAGCGCCGCATTACGGTTTTCGACAACGATGGCGATTTTGATTTGCCCTGGCAAGATGTGCGAGCAACGAATCAAACAATTGAGTGGGTTGATGCCCAGCACCAGCCGCTAGTGATTGTCGGCTCGGCTTTGCCCAACGTAGTCGGGGGCACCGGATTTCAAACTTGGCCTGCTCAGCATCTTCGCGCCTTTACCATTGCGGTTTACACCGCGAAGCAGCCTAAGACTCAGGAAAATTTGCGCGGCTATGTGCGGGTGAGCGAATCGACCAAGGCCATCGAAGACGAACTCAGCCGTCTTCTCTCTGGATTGGGCATCGGGGGGTTAAGTGCGATTATCTTGATTGGGCTAACGGGCAGCTGGTTGACCCAGCGATCGCTTCAGCCGATTGAACAGAGCGTTTGGCAGCTCAAGCAGTTCACAGCCGATGCCTCCCACGAGCTGCGTAGCCCCTTGACTGCAATTCAAACCACCACTGAGGTGATACAAAGCCATCCTGAACGCATCCATCCTGCTGATTTCAAAAAAGTAGAAGCGATCGCCAGCGCCACCCGCCAGATGGCAAGTTTGGTCGAAGATTTGCTGCTGCTGGCTCGGAGTGATGCCTTACCCAATGCTGAAACGCATCGCTTAATCCCCATAGACGACATTCTGGAGGATTTACTTACGAGGGTACAGCCCCAAGCGATCGCACAAGATATCACCCTTATAGCCGAAGACATTACTCCAGTTTGGATCAACGGCAATGGCAACTCACTCTATCGCTTGTTTGCTAACCTGCTAGAAAACGCACTGCAATACACCCCGAAGGGCGGCAAGATTAGCCTCATGCTGTACAAAACGCGATCGGAGGTCTGGGTTGCCATCGCCGATACAGGCATTGGCATTGAACCCGCGCACTTGCCCCTGGTTTTCGATCGCTTTTGGCGCGCCGATCGGGCAAGATCTCATCGTGCAGGAGGGACGGGTTTAGGTTTGGCGATTGCTCAGGCAATCGCCAAGGCGCACGGTGGCGAAATTACGGTCACCAGCCAAGTGGGTATCGGCAGCTGTTTTCAAGTCAGGTTGCCGATCGTAGCCAAAAGCCTAGCCTAGTTAGCTGGATTCACGATGGTCGGGGACATTTTGAAGGGCGCGCAGAGCGCTCCACGTCTTTCCATAAAATTGAGCGTCGCACTATGCGCGACGCTCAAAACATCAGGTTAGGGCAAAATTTTCTCTGAAAGCTTCACTGAGTCTGGCTTTCAGAAAAATCCTGAGAACTAATCAGCCTCCCGTTGGGCTGCCATCTCCTGGCCCCGCAGTCACAATCACGAGATTGTCGGGATGAATCAAATCTGCAATCACCTGCTGTACCTGCTCCGCAGTCACCGCATTCAGCTTCTCAGGATATTGACGAATTTCCTCTAGCGTCAGCCCCAAGACATCGTTATCTAGAATCGAAGCAGAAAGGTTGCTGGGATCAGCCAAATCTACCGAGTAGCCGCTGATCAGCGATCGCTTGGCAGAATCCAGCTCTGCCGCAGTTACCCCTTGCTCCCGCATTTGCTTCAGTAAGGCGATCGTACTGTCGATTGCCTTAGGCGCATCTCCCGGAGCGGTCTGCATAAAGATTGCAAAAGGCCCAGGCTCTAGCCCTGCCTGAAAGAAGCTGTAGATGCCGTAGGTCAGACCCTGGCGATCGCGGATCTCAGTTCCCAAGCGGCTTGAAAGCGTGTCACCCCCCAGAATCTGGTTCAGCACCAACGCTGCGTAGAATCGAGCATCTTGACGGTTAATGCCGCCATAGTAGCCCATATAGGTGACAGCCTCTGTTTTACCGGGAATTACAGGGGTCAGCTCAGTCATAGAAGCAGGCAAAGAAACCGGGGGGAAATTCAGCGTAGGCTTATTGCCTTCAGCCTTCCAGTTGCCAAAATTCTCTGTGATGAGCGCCTGAACCTGCTCTGGATCAAAGCGACCGACCAACGTCACAATCGTGTTGTCTGGACGATAGTGCTGCTGATAAAAGCTAACCACATCCGTCTGGGTAATGGCCGAGAGCGTTGATGGTGTCGCAAACGATCGATAGGGATGACTAGCAGGATAGACGGCCTCTCGGAAGACGCGCCAGCCTAGCTGTTGCGGATCATCTAGCTCTACCTTGAGTCGCGTGATCGCTCGCTGGCGGGTTAGCTCTAGCTGGTCGGCAGGAAAGGCAGCATTTTGCATGACATCAGCCAGGGTTTGAATCAGCGTGGGCAGATTTTCTGGCAAAGCATACCCGCCAAAGTTCATGCCCTCGCGTCGGGCGCTAAAACCCAAGCTTGCGCCCTCGTTTTCCAAGGTTTTGGCTAGAGTCAGCGCATCTTTCGATCGCGTGCCATTCATTAAATTATCGGAAGTCAGACTGGCCAGTCCCGCCTTGTCGATAGTGTCAAAGCTCGATCCCGCATCGATCCAGCCGTTAAGGTTGATCATCGGCGTCCCGGCATCAGGCAGCAGCAAAACGCGCAAGCCATTTTCCAGCTTAAATTGCGTCGGCAGCGGCTGAGCATTGACATTTGCAATCGGCTTAATTGGCGGTAAATAGCGCGCCACTTCCGCCGGATCGACAGGCGCACCCGGATTGAAGCTCTCAACCGCTCGAGTAGAGCTGCTACCAGCGCCCGATTGTCCATCAATTACGGTAGGTTCAAAGTAACCCACGGTACGCTTGGCTGGCTCCAGATAGATTTGCGCCACCCGCTGCACTTCAGCCGGAGTTACCTGATCGATCGCCGCCAAATAGCGATCGCTATATAAATAGTCTCCTGTCACTGTCTGATTAAAGGCAAGCTGGCTCGCCTGACTCGAAATATCTTGATTGCTCAAAACAAAGGAAGTCTTAAGCTGGGTTTTTGCCCGATCGAGTTCCTCAACCGTCACCCCTTTCTCGCTCAGTACAGCAAGCGCTTCTAGCAAAACGCGATCGACTTCAGCAATATCTTTGCCTGGAGCCGCCGTTGCCGACATGTTATACCAACCCGGCTCAATCATTTCGGCAGCATAGGCACCCACGCCCGTTGCCAAGCCCGTTTCCACCAAGGCTTGATACAGGCGAGAGCTGCGTCCCCCCGTCAGCACCATGTCCATGAGATCGATCGCAGGGACGTCAGGATGGTTAATATCGGGGAGCGGATAGACCGCCTGAAGCAATGCAGCACTTCCAGGCTGTTTCATCACAATTGGCGACGACTGCGAGGGGGTTGCCATAGCCCCTGCACCTGGGGGCACATCACTGGGGCGATTTTCAGCCCGTCTAGGAATCTGCCCATAGAGCTGGCGCACCTGCTCTAGAGCTGCCTGAGTGTCAAAGTCGCCTGTAATCACCAACGTGGCATTATCGGGGCTGTAGTAGGTTCTGTAGTAAGCCTGCACCTGCTCTGCGGTAAACCGCTCTACATCAGATTTTGTCCCCCCTACAGGCAATCCGTAAGCGCGATCGGGAAACACGGTTCTCATCACCTCTTTCCCTAACCGATAGCCAGGACTATTTTCGTAGCCCTGCAACTCCGAAATCACCACTTTTTTCTCGCTGGCGAGCTGTTCGGCTCCCATCAAAGCATGGGTCATGCGATCGGCTTCCAACGTCAGGAGCGCCTCTAGCTTATTGCTCTCTACCGTGCCAAAATATGCGGTTTCATCGTAGCTCGTAAAAGCATTTGACTGACTGCCTAGCGCGCTAAAGAAACGGCCAAACTGAATGGGGCGATCGGTCGTTCCCTTAAACATCAAATGCTCAAGCTGATGAGAAATGCCGTTTTGTCCCGCAGGTTCGTTGCGCGATCCCACCCGATACCAGATCTGCACACTCACGACCGGAGCCGTATGGATTTCTTTGGTCAAGACCACTAAGCCATTGTCTAGCACCGTTTTTTGGGTTCCCTCTGTCAAAGAAACCGAAGACGGCGAAGCTGCATTAGCTGCATGAGTAGAGGCAACAGTTGGGACGAAAGAAGAAAAGACAACGACACCTAAGAAAAAACTGAAGAACAGCCCCACCAGCAAATAGGGGCGCAGCCTAAGGTTTAAAACAGCCATAACGTAAAAGATAGTATTGAGGGAAGGAGGCAAGCAATTTCAGGTGAAGAAGACAGATGTTAATGTAGCGATGTGCAATCTGAATGCTGCTTTCTCTCTAATCTAAGCAAAAAAATCAATCTCAGCCAAACCCTGTAGGGGCAAAAACCACTCACTAAAAAGCTGGAGTCACCGTCCCAGATTGGGAAAATCACTCCAGCCATTATAGATACAATGAAACAAACACACAGCCACAGGGCAAGCTACAGAGCGACTGCAACTCACGGTTCAATTACTGAACTGTGATCTTACCTGCCATGCCAGCGCCCCGGTGAGGCGCACAGTAATAGTCATATGTGCCAGGGGCATCAAAAGTCACCTCATAGGACTCACCAGGAGAAAACATCATCTGGTCATGAGACTTATTGGCGATCGCTTTATCAGCAAACACAATGTTGTGGGGAGGGAGTTTATTGTTCACCCATTTGACGGTATCGCCCGCCTTGATGGTGACGTTTGCAGGTTGGAATGCCAACATGCCATTGTCAGCGCCCATTTTGACCGTGACGGTATCAGCAGAGGCGGGAGACACCACCAGTAAAAAGCTGCCGACCACCAGCGCGATCGCGCAGAGGGCGAGACTGAAACTCCGGGAAACCTTAGTAATCAGCTTCATGAAAAACCTCAGGAGACTTAAGCAGAATTCTTTCTCAAATAAAATTTTAGCTTGAATGCGATCATTCATGGCGTATCAAAAGGAAGAAGTCCCCCAGCCTGGGGCTTTTTGTGCCGCCCTTAAAATAAAGGCAGCCAAATTTTCTACCTTCTCTTGCGATAGCCAGCTTTCTGGGATTTGCCGACACCAGGGCGTTTCTTCACTGCCATCATAGGTCATGGGCTGGCGCAGAAAAGCGACTAACCCGTTCACCGTATCCCGAGGGGGCGTAGCACCCTGCAAAGCCTCTAGAGAAAGCGGCTGGGTAGGATCAGGCAATGTGGCACCACCCACATGACAATTTGTGCAGCTTTCTCCAAACAGGCGCTTCCCTTCAGACAACTGCGCTGCTGAGAACAATCGGGTTGCTTGCGTCTCGTCGATCGCTAGCTCAACGGGTTCTGCTGCATCCAAATATCTCAAGACATAGGCATCCATCGAAGCCTGAGCGCAGGAACTGCCGACCGTGACGCTGCCACCGACTATTAAGAGTACAAGCAGAATCTTAGAGAGCAATCGACGAAGCATTGAAACCATAAGGAGTAAGAACGTCGGAATCGTCAGAAGTCTGGGGGCTACTCAGACACTAAACCTTAGTAGTAGATCTTGCCACCGCCCCACTTTTGACCCACTACTTTGGGTTGCAGCAGAATGTGACCTGCGATCGCTACCAAATCATCTTCTGTTAGATTTCGCATCTTAGGAAAAATATCGGTGCTCTGGGTGCTAGGGTGCAGTTCGGCAATCGAATCAAGACCGTCATAGGTCGTCGGATTCTTCATGTAGTCAACCAGAGATTCGATGCTGTCGCGGGCAGGCGAAGCCAAGGCCAGCGTTTCTGGATCAAGACCAATATTGGGATCAGTTTTGGTGACCCCTCCAACATGGCACTGACCGCAGGCATAGTTGAACATGCGCTTGCCTTGGGCAACCTGTTTCAAGCTCAAGACAACGGTTTCTCCACTATCGCTGAGCGGCACAGTTCGGGTGGCTGCATCGAGTTCAGCAGCGATCGCGCCACCCACAAAGCCTTGAAATGCAAAGAACAGAGTGACCGCAATCAGCCAAATATATTTCTTAAACATGGTTCTCCTTGGAAGCGTCCTCAATTATCAGAAGGTCAACACAGCGAAGCTCAGTCTGTCTAGAGATCGGGGATAAAGTGACCTGAAAGATTTTTTGCAGCAGGCTATGCCTACTTTTTCAAAAAAATCTTGGGGTTTATTAAATTCACGATCCTAAGTCTGTGGAAATTGAACCACAAAGCTGAGGCACAGATTGAGCGAGATTGAGCGGTTCTCATTCAATATCATGCCACTGAATGGACGCTTTCCCAAGCAGGTTTTGGGTTTCAGGGGTTAAATCAAACGGAGTATGAATTAGAACATTATGTAGAGAGGTTACAAACCAAACCTTTGCTCTCAGCGCTTGAATTTGACTGGATTTTTCACTGATTGGCAATCCAAGCATCGCCCTAGAAAAAATCTCTCCTTTCACAGGCTGTTCAAGCGACATCCCTCAGAACTCTGCCTTTGAGAGCCTTCAACGTGTAGGGGGCATCAAAGATCCCGCAGTAAAAATTTGCAGGCTGACAAACTATCGATAGTTTGTAAATTGCAGCGCTAAGGGATAGTCTTCTTGCCTCAAACGCTGCATCACCAACTGCAAATCATCTTTGGACTTGGCCGAAACTCTGACGGCATCGCCCTGAATAGAGCCTTGCACCTTCTTGAACTCATCCCGGATCAGCTTAGAGATTTGCTTCGCGATTTCTGAGCTAATGCCTTTACGCAGCTTAATTTCCTGTCGAACCCGATTGCCGCTAGCAGATTCAATCTTGCCGTAGTCAAAAATCTTGAGTGAAAGGTCGCGCTTAGCCGCCTTGGTTTGCAAGATGGTATGAATTGCATCCAGCGTGAACTCGCTGTCAGTATTGATCACGATCGCATCTGCCCCCAATTCCACCGTCGTTTTAGTGTCCTTGAGGTCATAACGGGCAATGATTTCGCGTGTCGTCTGATCAACCGCGTTAACGAGTTCTTGCCGATCGAAGTCGCTGACAACATCAAAAGAGAAGTTGGAAGCCATAGGTCAATTTATCCATGAAGACTTTGAAACTCTAACGTGTCCAAGCTCTAGCCTATTTAAACTCTAGCCTGAGACAAACTCAAAATCATCAGCGTTGCAATACTGCTTGTACCCACTGCAAACATCAGCGATCGCCCAATGGGCACGTTCAAAATATAGAACAACGAGTAAAAGAAACGCGCTACCACATAGGCGATCGCGGCCTTAGCCGCCAGCGGCGAACTCACCTGTGTCACATAGGCCATTAAAGCCGCTGCCACAAACAGCACAAAAGATTCAAACGAATTTTGATGCGCCCATGTTGCTCGCTGGGCAAAGGCAGGCATTTTGTCAAATAACGCCCGAGGAGCCGATGCATCGTAGCCCGCCTTAACCCTGCCGTATCCAACCACTAGAAAGGGAAAATAGACTAAAGCTGCGGATGCCACGATGCAGTAGAGCAAGGTGCCCGACACCGAAAGCTGTTGCAATAACGCCATAAACTTTCTGCTTAAGCCTTTAATTTAGAGTTTTCAAACACAGGACTTCAGTGAGTCAGAACAAATCTCAGTCCAATTAATCTCAATCAAAATAAAACAGCGTCACTACTTTTCGCTGATCTTCTGCATCACTACAGGTCTTCAGCAGAATTTGGCTATCGTGAAACGCGAAGCAGATGAGCTGCTGACAGCGAGAAATGATTTCCTGGTTACACAGGGCACTGGCCTCACCCAGAGAGAGATGATCATTTTCTGGACTTTGCACCAGGTGAATCACTTGCTCTAGCTGATCCCGCGACTCGCGCGGCTGGCGTTCCATGCTCTGGGGTAAAATCACCGTCAACAAATTAGGATCTGCTCTCATTGCTCCCCGAATCGCTGCCGAATTTGTGCCAGTTGCGCCAGAAGTAATGATCTGGTTGCCTGCAAGCACAAGGGCATAGGTCATCAGCTCAATCAGGTGCTGATGGGTGATAGGTACATGACGCGACCCCAATATGGCAATTCGCTTTGATCCAATCTGCTGGATCGCTGCTAATTCCTGTAAAAAATCGTCTACTTTAGGCAGATCAATAGATTGACTCAAAAATTACATTCCAGGAACGACCCAGATATTTTAGTCGGGTGGGAGATCAGGGTCAAGGGCTTCGCCTCAAGACTCTGTATCACTGGGCATGAAAGTAAAGGTTCCCTGTTGAGATTTCATTAGTTCATCCCTCCCCTCAGACGGCATGCCCCGCCCGACAGGGCGCAGCTCTGATAGGTCAGGTCGGGCAGATCGCCTTGCCTTTGGGTGAGTCAATTGGGGGTAGTCCAGCGGCTCAGGCGATAGAGGTGTCAATATTTGCGTGGTTTGGCAGACAAAGAAAACAAAGGACAGGCTGCCCAGCCGAACCCGATCGCCATCCTTGAGGAGCGTCGATCGCCAAACGCGTTCGCCGTTAATAAACGAACCATTTCGGCTTCCCAAATCTACTAAGAAGAATCCTTGCTCGGCTGTGTATTGGATTGCCGCATGGCAACGAGACAATCGACTATCTTGAATAGCAATGCTGGCTTTGTGCGGGTCGCGCCCCAATACCCAAACTCGCTGAGGCTGTACTAGCGCCTGGGTTTTGCCCTGCAACAAATTGGTTGCCAGGTGAACTCGACCCTCTAACACCACACCTTGCACGTAAGGAAGGGTAACCCCTGCCAGGGATTTACTGCCAGAGTTTTCTAGATGCAGAATTTCATCTAGCAAGCCACGATGATGCTCATAGAGCTTGAGAAACACCTGATAGAGGCTCAGGCGATGCTGCAACTCTTCATTGGCGCAGGTGTCAATTGAAGCGGAGGTATAGGAGACTAATTCATCAGCGCTGAGCATATGCGACGTGCCAAGGTTGGAACCCAGATCTTGTTAAATAAAGCTTAAGGGCTACCATCTTGTAAAAATAACCGCGTGATTACGGAGAATTAGCAAAAGGCGCTGCAAGTTAGTAAACGGCAACAAATAGCAATGGTATCCAGTTACACAAATTTATAAAGAAGCAAAATTACAGAGGCGATCGCAGAAAGTCTAGCAATTCTCGATTGACTGTTTGCGGGGCTTCTTGCTGCACCCAATGGCCACAGTGCGGCAAAAACTTGAGCTTTAGCGGTGCCGCCACAAGATTTTCAAATCCTTCAGTTAATTTTTGGCTAAAGAAAAAATCCTCTTCGCCCCAGAGTACCAGCGTTGGTGCAGAAATAGGAGCAGGCGATCGCCCCAAATTAGATAACCAGACCTGAGGCGATAAGAGCTGACGATAGTGGCTTAGCATGGCCGATAGAGCGCCCGGTTTTTCCAAAGCTGCCTGATAAATCTCAGTATCTTGAGCCGTAAAAGCCCCTTTGCGAATCGCTTGATCTTGAAAAAGCGTTTTGACAAAGCTCCGGAGATTTTGCCGAATCAGCCATTCTGGCAAAGCCGGAACCTGAAACGCCAACACATACCAGCTGCGACGAAGCTGATCCAAATTGCTAGCCAGTTCCTGCACAAAGCGCTGGGGAGGTGGAGCGTTTAGCATGGCTAGGCGATCGAGCGCATCTGGAAATTTCTGAGCCAGGTGCCAGGCGATCGCTCCGCCCCAATCATGTCCAACGACATGGGCTTTGAGGTATCCTAAATTTTCCATCAAGCCGCGAATATCTCGACTGAGGGTATCTAGGTCATAGCCGCTATCGGGCTTGTCGGAGTCGTTGTAGCCGCGCAGGTCAGGCACAACCACCTTAAAATGCTGTGCTAGAACCGGAATTTGATGCCGCCAAGAATACCAAAACTCTGGAAATCCGTGCAGGAGAATCACCAGATCGCCCTCGCCTTGCATAACGCAATGGAGACGAATGTTATTTGTCTGAATGAAGTGATGTTGCCAGCCCAGACCAAATGCACTCATAGAAATAGCTCAGGGAGGACTCAGGGAAAACTGAATAGATTGTAAGGAATACTGTCGCAACAGCTACTGAAATATAGTTCCTTTTCTATAGCTTAACTTTTTGTTAGATCATGAAGGTAGATCGGGTAATACGCACGCATAGCCTGAAAGTTGAGTTGAGCCATGTCACCTATATTTCCAGTTTTTTATTCTGACGAGTTTCTAGAACATGACACTGGTTCTTACCATCCAGAGCGATCGGGGCGGCTCACTGCCATTGTCCAAAAGCTCAAGGCACAGCCTTGGAACAATCGCCTAGACTGGCGACTGCCCACTCCTATTGTGGCGCAACGCGATCGACTCACCCAAGCCCTGCAAGCCGTGCATCCCGATCGCTATGTTCAGGCCGTGCAGCTCTTATCCCAGACGGGGGGTGGCCATATTGACCCAGATACTGTCGCTTCGCCCCGCAGCTATGACGTCGCCTTGCTGGCTGTTAACGCCTGGTTAGATGGGGTAGATCAAGTCCTCCGCTCCGGAGAAGCGGCTTTTGTGGTGGCACGCCCTCCAGGGCATCACGCTTTGCCAGAGCGAGGAATGGGATTTTGCATTTTTGCCAATGCGGCGATCGCAGCCCTTTATGCGCTTCGGCAGCCTGGGGTCGAACGGGTCGCCATCGTAGATTGGGACGTGCATCATGGCAACGGCACGCAGGCGATCGTTGAATCCTATGCCAATATTGCCTTTTGCTCACTACACGAATTCCCACAATATCCTGGCACAGGCGCTGCTGACGAGCGCGGGCAATCTGGCAATGTTTTAAATTTTCCGATGCAAGCAGGTAGTACGATTGCCGACTACTTACCGCACTTTGAGCAAAGCATTGTTCCCTTTCTACAGCGTTTTCAGCCCGATTTATTGATTGTTAGCGCTGGCTACGATGCCAATCAAGCTGATCCGCTAGCCAACATTGCCCTACAGCCTCAAGATTACGCAGCTTTCACGGCTCAATGCTTGCGCGTAACCCGGCGCATTTTATTTGGGTTAGAGGGAGGCTATGACTTTGATGCCTTGGCGCAATCTGTAGCTGCAACCATTGGGCAATGCCTCAGTTAAACAGCAGCGCCATTGAGTCTTGCCTGAGCCAGCGTCTCTGAATCTACGGGTCTGCAAATCACGGGTCTGCAAATCTATGAGGCTTCAAATTCAGCACTCCTTTGCTAGATTGCACCCCCAAAGCCTTAGACTAGAGGATGCATCATTTTCATGCTTACCCATTTTTACATTTAGCATACTGAGTTAACTCGTGCGTAAGGTCATCATTGCTGGCAACTGGAAGATGTATAAAACTCAGGCGGAAGCCCAGGAGTTTTTACAAGGATTTTTAGATCAAATCGATGAAACTCCAGACGATCGCGAGATCGTTCTCTGTGCGCCCTACACATCATTGAGCGCCATGTCTAGAAATCTTCATGGCACTCGCATTAGAGTAGGCGCACAGAATGTCCATTGGGAACCCGCAGGTGCCTACACTGGAGAGATATCCGCACCCATGCTGACAGAAATGGGGGTGAGCTATGTGGTTGTTGGACACAGCGAACGGAGGCAGTTTTTTGGTGAAACCGACGCAACGGTTAACCTGCGTTTAAAGGCAGCTCAAGAAAGCGGGCTAATTCCGATCTTGTGCGTCGGTGAAACGAAGCAGCAGCGAGACATGGGTGAGACAGAAGTTCTCATCTGCGGTCAGCTTGAGAAAGATTTGGTCGATGTTGATCAAAACAACCTTGTGATCGCCTATGAACCCATCTGGGCGATCGGGACAGGAGACACCTGCGATGCTAGAGAGGCCGCTCGCATTGTGGGCCTGATCCGCAGTCAGCTTGACAACAAAAATGTGACGATTCAGTACGGAGGCTCTGTCAAGCCTGGAAACGTGGATGAAATCATGGCACAACCCGAAATTGATGGGGCCTTGGTCGGCGGTGCAAGTCTTTCACCCAAGGAGTTTGCCCGCATCGCTAACTTTAATACTGACTTTCAGCGGTAGATGGGATGGCTGAGCTTCCTCCTGCGCAGGCTGTACATATCATTTCTCTAGAAGAGGCTGAGCAGCTAGAGCAAATTTATCACTTTCGGCGATCGCCAGAAATTTGGCGGTTTTTGCAGCAGCATGCGTTCATTATTCCTCTACTCCTAGAAGCCCCGACCCACATTTGCCGACGTTTTCCCGATGCTGCGATGTACCTGGAAGTCTTGGTGCATCCTCAAGGCTCTAACGCCGATGATGATGAAATGGTGATTCATGTCACGACGCATCTGGATGCCGACGAAGCTCTAGAGATTCTTTGGGAACTCGATCGAGATTGGTGGCTCAAAGCTTCAGAAACCGTTGCAGGTAGACTGATGATTGATGTAGATTTTCAGGAACTTTGACGCGGATGACTGTCGATCATCTCTAAACTCTATGAGCTTTAATTGGGAAGAATATCTGCATCTGGCAGAGGAACTCACCGGAATCGCCAATTCGATCGCAGGAGAAGAAGCGCGCCTCCGCTCAACCATCAGCCGTGCCTACTACGCCGCTTTCATCCGCGCTAGAAACTATCTCCGCATTCACCTAGACATAGACTTACCGAGAAATGGCGATGTGCATCGCTACGTACGAGAGTACTTCGATCGCAGCAGCAATGAGCTTCATCGGATGATTGCCAACGATTTGGCAAGGCTGCGCATTAGCCGAAATCGCGCTGACTACGATGACATTATGACGCAGCTGCCCGTTTTAGCCCGCATGTCTCTTAAGCTAGCAGCTAGAGTGCTGGCTAATTTGGATGCTCTACTGCTTCAACAAAGCGAAGCCAAGCGTCTGCAAACATAGGAAAGACAAAAGAAGCGCTAAGCAAGACGAGGTCATAAAATAGCTTTTCGGCAAGATTAGCCCTTGATCACATTAAGCGCCAAGCCCAGCAGCAGTAGCCCCCCAAACCCTAAGCGATACCAAACAAACACCCAGGTGCTACGCCGTTGCAAATAGCGCAGCAGCCACGCGATCGACAAATAGGAAAAAATAAAGGTTGAGATAATTCCTGCCACCAAGGAAATGATGCTGTCGGCACTGCCAAAAGCTTTGCCCGCTTGATAGAGGGTTGCGATCGTCAAAGTTGGGATGCCAAGCAAGAAAGAAAACCGCGCGGCAGTTTGACGCTCTAACCCTAAAAATAGGGCGGCGGTCAGAGTCGAGCCAGAACGAGATGCGCCTGGGAGTAAAGCAATCATTTGCCCAAAACCCACTAGAATGCCGTCAATGACTTGCAGCGATTCAAACCCTCGCTTGCGGCTGCCTATTTTTTCGGCAAGGGCAAGCAACAGCGACATGACGATAGACATCACGGCAATTACCCCTACACTCTCCGGCAAAACGTCTTTAAGGATGAACCCAACCACCAAAGCGGGCAGAGTACCCACGATAATGCCAACAAACAACTTCCACTCTTCTCGCTGCCAGTCTTTTTGTTGAAAGGCTGACCAAGCTCCAGTCAGGGTCTGTCGAATATCTGACCAGAAGTACCAAACTACCGCGATGACACTGCCAAACTGAATGGCATCCACAAAGTATTTTTGTCCGACATCTGACCAGCCAAACAGTTTAGTGAAGACCAGCAGATGAGCCGTACTGCTGATGGGCAAAAATTCGGTAATGCCTTGAACAATACCTAGAACGATCGCTCGAAAGACTTCTTGAATCAGATCCACGGTGTTACCTAGCAGTTTATTAATGTAATTGGCTTCTTGTGTAATGCTCCAAACCTATTATTTATTTTTGTCAGGGGTGCGCCCTCTTCAAAAATAAATAACCTAAGCTGCAATACCACACTCGTTCCGGGGGCTTTCCTCAAACGATTTTAAAACCGCTATGCCAGGTACAGCTTAGGAGCTTATCTCGTTCCAAGCCCAGCTTGGGACATCTTCTTCAAAAAAATTTTATCTTAGGCTTGAAATTATTAAGCAGTAGATCATTAGCTCGATAAAATGTGAGAATAGATATGCCCCCCTGGGGGATGTATTCATGCTATGTTAAGAAAGTTGAACTGACTGATTAGAAAATCTTGTCCTCCTTCACCCCCTTTTCTGAAAATCTCTATTCAAACGCTTTAGAGGCCCTCCCCGTTCAGACAGACGAGGCAGGCGATCGCCTTCGGCAGGCTCGCTTGCTGTTCGCCGCCGCCGCTTTTTTGGTATCTGTTCCTGTATTCCTTCAGGCTCCTCTGGTGCGGGCTTTTCCTTGGCTAAGTTTGGTGATGACGGGGGGGTGGTTTGGATTGAGCTTGTATTTGCGTAACCGCAGTGCCACAGCTCTTTGGGGAGATTTGATGTTGGGGTTTACCTGGACTTGGCTAGCTGGCTCAGTTTATTGGGGCTGGCTGCGCTGGGAGCCTTTATTGCACTTGCCGATCGAGTCGATCGGCCTGCCTTTTGCTTGGCTTAGCCTCATGATGGGTCGAGATAAGATAGGCAACTGGTTCTATCTGGGTTCGCTATTTGGCACGTCAGTGACAGATCTCTATTTTTACTTGGTCAATCTCATCCCGCAGTGGCGGCAATTGATGCAGGTAGAGCCAGATCTAGTTCAACCGATTTTTCAAAGTGCAGTCATGCAGATCCAGACGCCTTGGGGGGTTGGCTGTGCGATCGCCCTTGCTTTAGTGCTAATAGTAGCCAGCAGTTTACCTTTGCGGCTACATCAACTCCATTGGTGGGGTTTTAGTGGTGCAGTATTCAGTACTATTTTAGTCGATGGTCTCTTCTGGGTAGTGGCGACTCATGCCTAGAGTCAGGATATAGTTGAGACAACGTTTAATCCCGTGGAAGGATGGCTCAAGTCTTTCTTCGTCAAATGCTCGATCAGATGCCGATCGCTCAAATTCTTTAGCCAAGCGGCTGAAGGAGTATGGCTTGTCCGAATCTGCTTCAGGAAACAATAGATTGCCTTAAAACTGCACATTGCGTTACATATCCGCAGGGCATTTTACAAAGCAATGTTATTTTGGATGAAGAAGTTAGTGATTAATCCGGAGTTTATTTCAGATGAAGTCTTCCTATAATGCAATAGCTGGAAGCGATCGCTTTTTGCGTTGAATGAGTCAGGATAATACCAATCCGGAAACACGAATGGTTTCTCAGCGTGTGGCAACTGCACAACCCGTTCCCCATTTAATCCTGCGAACTGAATCGGGGAGCCGTTATCTCTCGCTAGTAGGCAGTAGCTGTTGGACTGCCGGGCGAGGAGATGATAACAACTTTGTTTTGCCCGATCGTTGGATCTCTCGCAACCATGCCATGCTGCAACGCATGGAGACAGGCGAGTTTTATCTGATTGACCTGGGCAGTCGTAATGGTTCTTTTGTCAACGGCAGAAGAGTCAGCGTTCCTGTGACGCTGCAAAATGGCGATCGCCTCACCTTTGGGCAAACCGAGCTTGAGTTTTACACACCTGACACTGAATATTTGAATCAGTCTGGGGTTGGGTTAGACTCGCAAGAGTTCACGGCCACAGCCACCCTCCATGTGCGCCGCCTGATCTCAGTCTTAGTCGTTGACATTCGCAACTTTACAGGCATGACTCGTCAACTCGATGAGAAAATTCTGTCTGAAGTGATTGGCACCTGGTTTCGCTGTGCAGGCGATATCATCCGTGAATATGGAAGCTGGGTCGATAAGTATATTGGCGATGCCGTGATGGCAGTCTGGATACATGGGGCACAAGGCATTAGCCCTGAAGAAATGGTGCGCATTACTCGCGCGCTCAGCGCCATGCACAAAATGACTAGCCAGCTTCATGAGCGCTATCCTCTGCCTTTTCCTCTCCGCATTGGGGCTGGCTTAAACACAGGCTATGCAATGGTAGGCAACACGGGCACGGGCGATCGCCCAGACTATACCGCTTTGGGCGATACCGTCAACGCTGCATTTCGGCTGGAATCTTCGACGAAGCAAATCGGCTCAGACATTGCCCTGGGCGAAACGACCTATCAGTATTTGGCAGAATCAGGAATAAGTCCTGATTTATTTAAGCAACATACCGTCAGCCTTAAAGGGTATGACATTCCAACATTGACTTATGCAGGCTCGTTCGATGATTTAGATACGTTCCTTAAGTTAGTGCCAAACGATTGACTTGCCAAATGCTTGACTGAAAGATCAAGCCGCTAAAAAGCGGAGTCTATGCAAACTCCGCTTTTTAAAGTCTTACAGCTTTACAGCTTGTAGGCTAGGCTAATTCAGCCACAGCTTCAGTTGCCGCCACAGCATAAACGCTGACCTTCTTACGGCTCTTACCTTTGCGCTCAAAGGTTACGACTCCATCCACTAGCGCAAACAAGGTATCGTCGCTACCGCGACCCACATTTGAACCAGGATGGATCTTGGTACCTCGCTGCCGCACCAAAATATTGCCTGCTTTGACAACCTGACCGCCATAACGCTTGACGCCGAGGCGCTGAGCATTTGAGTCCCGTCCGTTGCGAGTACTTCCTGTTCCCTTTTTATGAGCCATGTGAATCCCTGCCTCTTACTAACGATGTCTTCAAGTTCTAAGCTGGATAGATTTTAAGCTGATTGAAGCTTGAACAGTCTATTCTGCGGATTCTTCCTCAGGAAAAAGCTCTGCTGCTGGAGTTGGAGATGGCGCAGAAGCGGCTGTCTCGCTTGCTACGACCTTGCCACCCACAGAAATAGAGTTGATCATCAGGCGAGTCAGTTCCTGCCTGTGCCCTTGCTTCTTGCGCGTCTTCTTCTTGGGGCGCATCTTGTAAACAATAATTTTGCGACCGCGCAAATGCCGCAAGACCGTTCCCTCAACAGTCGCTCCTTCGACGAAAGGTTGACCTACCGAGGCTTCTCCGTCATTGTCAATGAAAAAAACCTTATCAATGGTTACAGATGCTTCTTCATCAACTGCAAGCCGCTCTACATCGTAAAAACGACCGGGTTCGACCCTAAGCTGCTTCCCACCTGTCTCAATAATTGCGTATGTCATGAACTTGCCTTAAGTTGTGCCGTACAGGTAGCTCGATCGACCCTAAACTCTGAAAGTCCGATAGGCAACCCGCTTGGTTGAACCACGCTGGATTGACCTAACTCACGCTTCACAGTCCCAATCAATTTGGCTCAAGCATTTCTAGTAAGGTCTGGAAAACTCGCTAGACCTCAAACCTGATTCGAGCAGTATAGATAAACGATCAGTATACAATTTTGACGAAAAGGATAGGGAAATGTCAAGAGGGAGACGATCGCAACTTTCTAACCACTCAACTTCAAGCGGCTTTTCTTCTGCCCACCCAAGCGCAATACCACTTGAATTATCACGACCTTTATTATCACGACAAAGTTAAACGACGAAGCTTGTCGATGCTCCCTGGGTGGCTTGCCAGCTGCGGGCATCATAATAAAGGTCTTCCAACATAATGTTGTAGAGCGCTTCCTTTAGCTTCTGATGCATCTGATGCCATAGGGTTAACGTGACCCAATCTTCTGCTTGCTCAGCTTCAGGAGCGTAGCGAGGCAAAGGCTCAACTGCTTCACCTACAGCCTCTAAAATTTGCCCCAATGAAATACTGGCGGGCGATCGCGCCAGTCGGTAGCCCCCATGCGCACCCCGAACGGATTCGAGCAAACCTGCCTTGCGCAACTCGATCAGCAGTTTTTCTAGATAGGGAGCTGGAATATCTTGGCGTTGGGCAATAGCTCTAACTGAAATGGGCTGACATCGGGGTTGTAAAGCCAAATCAAGTAATGCTTTGACGCTGTAATGTCCACGAGTCGTTAGTTTCATTGGGCGGAATCAGCAGTTTTCTTTTCTATTCATCGAGTTTATCGGCTTACCTGCCAATATGTTTTACTATTCAACCCAGTTCCCTATTAAATCAAGCGACTGACGTAACCTATACATGACCTAATTGAGCAACCTCACAGGCACAACCTTACAGCCAAAGGAAAGGATTTCCCAGTAAAACCTATCTTAAAAATCATTGAAAGCCGTTCTACAATCTTGCTCAGTTTCGTCATCTCTCTAGTGCTGTCACTCTCTAGAGCTGCCACAAAACTTGATTCCGCCAACTTATTTCTTGTTGGGCTGCTCAACTGCAAGCCCCTAGACTTAACTTTTATAAGTTCCTCCTGACATTACAGCAATAGCACTGTAAACAAAATGAGAAGGGCGATCGCAATAGATTAGATCAAAATTCTTAGTGAGACCCGCCTGGTATTATCGTAACTATTAGAAATTAGATTAAAACGAGTCATCTTCAACCTAATTTAAATAAAAAAATCAAGAGCAGGGTAATATAGTCGTTGAGGGCTAGGGTAGAGCAAATAGATAAGCGCTATCATTGGGTCTTAACTTACAGAACAATGTAAAACTTTTCATCATTTGATATAGATTCAGGCTAATGAGTAAGAAGAAAAGAACTGAGCCGCTGTTAGGTGAAGCACTCCTTGCAAAAGTTAAGGAACTAGAGAACCTCAGCAAAGAAGAGAAGGCTAAGCAATGCGGCTACTACACGATTACAAAGAATGGTGTAGAGCGCGTCAATATGATGAAGTTCTATAATGCACTTCTAGAAGCGAAGGAAATTGAGCTAGATGGTAAGCAGACCAGTAACGGCCGTGGAGGGCGAAGTGCCAGCTATCGCATCACGGTTCAGGCCAATGGTAATTTGCTGATTGGAGCTGCTTACACGAAGCAGATGGATTTGAAGCCAGGGGATGAATTTGAAATTTCTTTAGGGCGGAAACACATTCGGCTGAAGCAAATTGACTCAGAGGAGATATTTGAGGAATGAGGCGAGCCAAAGCCTTGAGAGTGAGTCCAAATCATCAGCTTTGAATTCGTGATTAAGGCATTGGTTTCTCGGAAGAAAGTATGAAAAGGGGAGGACTTTTCTCATCGAAAAGTCCTCCCCTTTCTTGTCAAAAAATCATTGCAGAGAAGGGTCTAACGCCTGTCGAGACAGGAAAGATAAAGACATTTTTAGGCCACACCTTGCGCCCCTTCTTAAAAGTTCCTTAAAAGTTGTCCTCAACGACCTATGATTCAGACTTCTCTTTAGCTAGAGATATCCTCAGCTAGAGATATCCTCAAACTTGTAACCCACGCCAATCACTGTTTTGAGAAAAGTTGGATTGGCTGGATCAGGCTCAATTTTTTTGCGGAGACGCGCTACATGAGTATCTACTACACGCTCATCGCCAAAAAAGTCGCTACCCCAAAGCCTTTCAATCAGCTGAGTTCGGTTCCACACTCGCCCAGGATAGCTCATGAAGGTGGTGAGCAAATCAAACTCCAAAGTAGTAAGCTCTAGCAGCTCTGATTCGCCGCCCTCCATTTGGCGTGTCGCAACTCGTTGATCGACATCGGCAGAGAAGTGGGGTGTTTGAAAGGCGCGCGTTTGCCCACCCTGACGCAGCGTTCGCCTAAGCAAAGCCCGCACACGCGCAACCAGCTCTCTAGGGCTAAAAGGCTTGACCATGTAGTCATCTGCGCCCGTAGAAAGGCCAATGATGCGATCGATCTCTTCACCTTTTGCCGTCAGCATCAAAATGTAGGGATCTTTGCTGCCCGGCTTTTGCCGAATGCGAGTACAGACTTCTAAGCCATCCATACCCGGAATCATCAGATCCAAAATAATCAGATCAGGTTGATAATCTTGAAACATTTGCATTGCCGTTAGCCCGTCTCGGCAGGTACGGCAGTTGAACCCCTCCTTTTCTAGATAGATCTGGATGAGCTGGGTAATTTCGGGTTCGTCTTCAACAATCAGGATGTCCATCTTTAGCTCGGACTCTGAGATTTAATAAGCAAGGTTTGCTCTGTCCCCTAAATCTTATCTTCTGAAGTGGGGCTGAGGTAGTGCTTCCTTCGCTGATTTACCAGATGCTCATTCATCAGGTGCTCAGGTTTCGCTCAGATGGGCATGACCGTATTTAGCAGCAACAGCTTAGCCCACAACTCAATCTACAAAACTCAATTCATAAGACTTTATTGCAAAGTTCTCAATAGAAGTTGTAATTGTATAGGCGCTTGGTTCGTGATAACTTGACTCCCAAAACGCCGCCATAGCAATGCTTCAACTAACGTAGCTTTTCGCTTTTCGCCTAAGTGAGTACCCCATACCGCTAGGTCTGGATCTCCTTGAGCTTTCCACTGATCAAATACTTTTGCCAGGTAAAAATCGGATTCTAAACTTTGTAGGTATTTTGATTTATCATCTGCACTCTTTAAATCGGCTGAAAGATATACACCTAGCTTAATAAGTGCATCCCCTGCTTGCGCCTCTACATTCAACGCATCCCAGTGAATTACGAGATCTGGATGATCTTTACGCACTGTATTCAAGGCAACTTGTGCGGCTGCAATATCAGCCTCAGACTTACGCCTCCCTTGGCCAGTTCCTTCAACGGTACGACCATCTGGAAATCTTACGACTACAGTGGACTGGTGAAGAGGAGAAAGAGCTGTAGATGCAGAAGCAGACTGAAAATCAGCACAATTTTCAATACAGCCAAGATTTTTGAGTAGCTCTAGAAGCTGGTTCTTCGCGTTTTCACTCATACGTCCCTTCGAGTTCCTTCAGGTCATTGAGAGAGTGTACACTGCTGACTCTTCGATAATTTAAGAAGGTCAAGCTCAACCTCAATTCGCTAGAGATATCTGCCTTCGCTAGAGATATCCAACAGTGCGATGGCTATTTAATGAATGATGCAAAGTACCCCCAAGGGGAATATGACTTGGTCAAAGCATTCCTCACAATAGGAACCACTCCCACTCAAATCTTGATGAAAGGACTTATGTAATATTTGTAGTATATGTAGTATAATCAGACCAATCCCATGAGTTTTGGGTGAATGAGCAATTCTCGGAAGGTTACAAAAGCAGATAGCAACCCAGAATTGAAGCTTCATAAGGTTTCATAGGATTTGCTTATCAGGCTACACCGCGAGAAATTATTGCCCGAAGACTGCTGCCTAGATTGGATGAGTATGAGCATAAGGGCATGAGTACAGGGCATGAGCAGCGATCGCCACGCCATCAAAACAAGAAAAGTTCAATGCAAAAAGATGAAATGAACCTCATACTTAAAACTCAGAGACTCCGCTTGAAACCTATCTTAGAGAGCGAGCTAACTCTGTTGCATCAGATCTTTATTAATCCCTATGTTAGAGAATACTTGTGTGATGGTGAAGTCTTTTCTTTGCAGCAAGTTAAAGAGATGTTAATGGAGAGCCAAAAGCTTTTTGATGAAAAGAGATTTGGTCTTTGGTTTATTGAGACTCAAGATGAGCAAGAAACGATTGGGTTCGTAGGCTTATGGTATTTCTTTGAAGAAAAACAGCCTCAGTTAATCTATGCTCTGCTGCCCCATGCCACCCATAAAGGCTTTGCGACAGAGGCTGCAACCCGAATATTGGAATACAGCTTTAGCACCCTTGGCTATTCGTATCTTTTGGCAAGCTGCGATCGTCCCAATTTAAGTTCTCAAAGAGTTGTCGAAAGAATTGGCATGAAAGAAGTAGAGAAAAGGTTTATAGATGGCAAGCCCATCCTCTTCTTTAAAGTTGAAAGGTCATAGATGAAATAAAGATAGAGATTGGCAAAGCCTGCCATGTTTCAAACTTTATTTTTTTACACTGAATTGATCCGAACGTCAGACATACTGATTCTTATTATTCACCTGTGCCCACTGCTTTTCGCTCTAATTTGCGCCCTATGAACACGCTAATTGTGCGCTCCTATATAGGAGAAGCTGATTTAGAATCGATCGCTCACTTGCTAAATACCTGCGCTAAGTTCGATCGCATTGAGCGCTATTACTCTGTGTCTGGGTTAAGGGCTGAATATGCTGAACCTGGATTTGACCCCGTGCGGGATTTGCGCCTGTGGGAAGATGCAGAGGGGCGGCTAATTGCGATCGCAGAGCTTTGGGTGCCTGAAGCCTCTAGCAAGCCTGAATCATCAGGTTGGCTAATGTTTCACGTTCATCCTCACCATCGCGATCAAGGTTTAGAATTTGACATTATTGCCTGGGGCGAGGTGCGAATGCAGGCACTTGCAACAGAGCGGGGGCTGGCCGCCAAGCTTTATCTGGGCTGTCGCGAAGATCAGCGCAATCGTAGAATGCTTTACGAAGTCTGCGGCTATGAGCTAGAGCGACAGTTTTTTCGCATGGCGCGATCGCTCGCAGAGCCAATTGACAAACCAGAGTTTCCCAATGGCTTTAGGTTGTCTCATAGCCAAGGCGTTGCGGATGCAGCGGCTTGGGTTGAGGCGCATAACGAAAGCTTTAATGATCATTGGGGATCTCACCCCATCACGGTCGCTGAACACAGCCATTGGCTGACACAGCCCGATTACCAGCCAGAGCTTGATCTTGTAGCGATCGCACCGGATGGAAAATTTGCCGCTTTTTGCTTTTGCCACATTGACATAGAAGATAACCAGCACCGCAATTGCTTAGAGGGCGGTATCCATATTTTGGGCACAAGACATAGCTTCCGTCGGCGTGGACTGGGGCGCGCTATGCTGCTGGCAGGGCTGCAAAAGCTTCAGGAAAAAGGCATGGAAACGGCTCTGTTGGGGGTAGACGCCCAAAACTCCTATCAGGCACAAAAGCTCTACGAATCGGTTGGGTTTCGCAAGCTGCATGCAAAGCTATCTTTTGCAAAGCGTTTGGAGTAGTTTGGATCACGAATTGAATCAATTGCACAACCCTAATTTGCGATCGCAGGTTCTTCGACGGGGCGAATAATCGTTGCATCTGGCGTAACCTGGGGTCTAAAGATGGCTTGCAAGGCTTCTTCTAGGGTAGGTGCCATGACAATGCGATTTTCGTAGGCAACAATGACCCGCACCAAGGTTGGCAAACTGTTTTGAGCGGCTTCTAAATAGAGCGGTTCCACATACAGCAGCGACTGTTCGATCGGAATGATGAGCAAATTGCCCTGAATTGCCCGTGAACCTTGACGATTCCAGAGCGAAATTTGCTGAGAGATGACCGGATCTTGATTGATTCGCGCTTCAATTTGTTCTGGCCCGTAGATTAGCCGTTCTTTGGGGAAAATGTAGAGCAACAGTTTGCCGTAGTTCTCGCCATCCGATCGCGCGGCCAACCAGGCAATCAAGTTTGTCCGTTGCCGAGGCGTATAGGGCAGCAGCAACATAAACTCTTCATACGGTACGGAGGGCAGGCTGGTAATGACATAGTATGGCTCCACCGGGCGAGTCTCATCGCCATAGACCTCATTGGGAATCTGCCACTGATCTTCCCGGTTGTAAAACACCTGCGGATCAGTCATGTGATAGGTCATCAACCGCTCTGATTGCAGCTTGAAAAAATCTACTGGATAGCGCAGATGGCTGCGCAAGCTAGGCGGCATTGCGTTGAGCGGCTTGAAAAAGTCAGGAAAGGTTTTAGAGAAGGTCGTAATAATGGGATCGCTCGGATCAGCCACATAAAAATCGACAGAGCCATGATAGGCATCAATGACCACTTTGACGGAATTGCGCATGTAGTTGATTCCCTCACTGCCTAAATCAGAGTAGGGATAGCGAGCGCTTGTCGTATAGGCATCTACGATCCAGTAAAGATAATTCTGATCGGTTGCGCTGGATGTTGGCACATTGGCTGATACCAAATAAGGGTCGCTATCGTAGCGAAGGAAAGGGGCGATCGCCTGAATCCGGTGTCGGATATTGCGTCGGAACAGCACCTTGGTATTGGGCAAAAAGTCGCGGGTGAACAGCACAGGCCAGTCGCGCAGATACACCGAAAACAGTCCCCGTCGCCACCAAGAGCCAATATTGATACCCCCCTGGCCATCATAGACATTGTAGGTATTGTCGCTACCGCTGGGATAATCTAGCTCTCGCGTCAGCGTCTGAGTCATAACATAGGTGTTAGCAATCTCGCCATAGTAGATGCGAGGTTGCCCTATGGGAATGCTGGCTCGGATAGCAGGGCTAGAGGTCGTCAGTGCCCCAGACTCACCCCCCGTAATATCTTTGACAAAATACTCTGGCAATCCACCTGCACCCACGGTATTGACAGGACTCAGCGTAAAACCATAGCCGTGAGTGTAGATGAGATGACGGTTCACCCAGGTTTGAGCTTCCTGGGGCACAGCGCTGTAATCTAGCTCCCGTGGGGCAATCAGCACTTGTTGCTGTTCAGTAGAAGCATTAGTAGCAGTATCAGATGGGTCAGGGGATGGCTCTGGCGAAGTTGCAGAGGACTGAGGTGAAACATCAGCTTTCAGGGTATAGCGATCGATATCGGCATCTGGAAAGCGGTAGTAGGGGCGAATCTGCTGCAACTGACGGTTGGTTTCTAGCAAAGGTCGCTGATCCCACAGACGAATGTTACGAATCGTCAGATCATTGGCCGTCAAATCCGCTTCTGTCAGGTTTCCTTCGGGGTTAAAGTTGCTGGCGTCAATGGCTGTTAACCCAAAAGCTTGACGGGTTAGAGCGATCGTTCGCTCAATAAATGGACGCTCGCGCGCCAACTCATTCGGCTGCACGATGAGAGATTGAACGGCTTCGGGAACAATGACGCCCACAATAGCCAGAATTCCAAACAGCCCCAATCCAATCTTGACCCAGTGACGATGAAACTTCGGTTGCCAAAAGACCGCCCGCCATAGAAAATAGGCCGCGATCGCCAGTGCCAGCAGGCTTGCTCCTGTGTAGATGGGCAATTGAGCCACAACATCGGTATAGCTAGCGCCAAAGGCAATCCCACGAGGCGAATATAGGAGTTCATATCGGCTGAGCCAATAGCTCAAAGCAAGAGCACCCATGAGGCCACTGCCAACCCCATACAGATGGCGCTGTTGAGCCAGAGAAAATCCTGGAAAGCGCCCTTGACTGAGGCTGTCTGCGGAGAGCAGGTAGGTCAGCGCAACGGCAATGAAGCCATACACCAGCAAACCCAAAAGCCACAGTTCTACCAGTTCCCAAAGCGGCAGAGCGAAAACATAGAAGCTAATATCTTGCCCAAACAAGGGTTCAGAACTATTAAATGGGGTGGAATGTAGGTATTGCAGCAGGACGGCCCATTGTTTTGACAACAGCCATCCCAACAAAAGGCTTAATCCTCCTGCGATCGGCCTCAACAAGACGCGAGGATAAATTAAGAGAGCGATCGTAACGCCCGCAACTCCACCTAGCAGCCCTATCTGATCCATCAGCCTGGTTGCGGTTCGCCAAAGATTTGTCGGATTGAGGCGAAACACAAATGGGCTGGACAGCACAGCCCCCTCTTGCCAATAGGAGACGGCTAGCTGACCGTAATACAGCAGTAAAAAACCTGTTAACACACTCAACCCCAAGGAGATGGCAAGGAGCGATCGCAATCCCAGAGCAGGGGATGCAGCAAACGGTAGAGCAACTGATTGCACCCCTGTTTTAGCCACAGCTATTTTGGCTGAAGCTGCTTTGACTGAAGCAGTCTTGACTGAAGTTAGAGAGCGCTTTGTGAATTCCTCGTCATGGCGAATTTCGGTAGGAGCATTAGAGTATTTTAATCGTTGGGCTAACGCTAGATTGCCGAATAAATAAACAGCCGAAAGCCCCGTCACAGCGGCCCACAGCAACAGGCGAGTCTGCAATTTAAGCCAGAAGGCTGGAAGATAACCCACTTCCTGAAACCAAAGCGCTTCAGCGCCTAAGCGAGATACCAGATCCAGCAGCAGCCATAAGCCCAGAATTGCAGTTACCAGTTGAAATAAACGTTTCCGAGTCACAAAATTACCAACCAGATTGGCGGAGGCAATAGGTCTAGTCGCAGATCTTCAAGATATAGCAACTGCCGCCCTAGTTGGCATATTTCTAGGAGCGCATCCTGCACTCCTCAAGCCTTATAAGGTTGAAGAATTTACAGGCGTAGCCTTTACGCTTAAGACATTTTGTGGGCGCGCGGCGCGCGCCCACAAAATGCCTCCATCTCAACACTTGTGACTATAGCTACAGCAGACAACGCTGTGGCATATGAGTTCATGCCATGTGCCTAGGGTTGAATTCGGCCGTCGGGCAGAGTTGCGCCCGTCAAGATTGCCCCTGTTAAATTAGCGCTGCTCATTTCTGCTCGTACCAGATTGGCATTGGTCAAATCAGCATTGGTAAAATTTGCTCTGGCTAGATAAGTCTCGATGAGGTGAGCATCGCGGAGTGAGGCTCCCCAGAGATTGGCGCGGCTGAGGTCAGCCCGATTCAGTCGAGCGCGTGTTAGGTTAGCTTTTGCCAAATGCACGCGTATCAGCTTGGCATCTGCAAGGGTTGCGCCTTGCAAATTAACGCTGGCTAAGTCCGCTTCTGTCAAATCAGCACGCTCTAGCTTAGCATTCATGAGATTGGTGCCCCGCAAGACAGCGCGAGCCAAGTTAGCTTCGGTGAGTGTAGTGCTTTTGAGGGTCGCTTCCGTCAGGTCTGCGCCGCTGAGATCTGCCCCCCGCAAGGTGGCTTCGCTGAGGTTGGCACCGCGTAAATCAACTCGCGCCAGGTCGGCTCCGGTCAGGTTAGCACCGCGCAAATCGGCTTTTCTCAGGGTGGCTCCCCGTAAATTAGCAGAATACTTGCGGTTCTCTTCACGCAGATTGGCACCCCGCAAACAGGCTCCGGTCAAGTTGGCTCCACTCAAGTTGGTATTACGAAGATCAGCATCGATCAGGTTAGCATCCAGCAAGTTGGCCAGGGTAAGGTCGGCGCTCCGCAGATCGGCACCCTGAAGAATGGCTCCGTGCAGATCGGCATCCCGTAGATTGGCGCGAACGAGGTTGGCTTGGCTGAGGTTAATACCCCCTAAGCGGGTAGCCATCAAGTTAGCTTTGGTTAGGTTGGCACGGTTGAGATAAGCCAAAACAAAAACAGCGCTATGAAGATCTGACTCTTGTAAATTAATGCCAATTAAATCAGCGCGGGTCAGATTCACCCCTGTGAGGTTTTCGCCACAGAAGCTGAGTTCACCTGCACCATAGCGTCTAAGCAGTTCGTTGGCATTAATCATGACTTGCAGCCCTTGCTTGAATCTCAGAAATTTCGATCGCCCGCTCGAATGTCAGCACTTGGCAAGTATGGTCAGGTCGAGCCGCTGGAGAGCCATCGCCCTTCTGAGAGTTTGGCTCTGTCGTGCCGGGTAAACCCGCTTCTACGCTGACAATGTTGGTCGCTCCTTCGTCGGCGGAAGTTGGCAGACCCGCCTTGAGCGGTAGGTAGGTGTAGAAAGGTTTGAGCGATCGCAAAAGGACTTGAGCCACCTGGGCATATTCGTCTGACTCTTGCAGCGATCCAGCCGCACTGAGCAGCTTAGACTCCAGGTCACTCAGCAGTTTGTGGGTTTGCAGGAGGATTTGCAGTAAATCATCTAGCTCATGATTTTTGAGCAACGAATCATGTTCTGCCCCCGGCATAAACACTTCGTGCATTAGCGTAAAGAGCAAAATTTTCACCCGCATCGGGTTAGCAGACTGCATGATACTGACCCGTAGATCAAAGAAATCTGGCAGGGCTTGCTGCCGAATATAAGCATAGGGCTGGTTAGGCTGAATCGCCTCACAGGAAGGCTCAGCCGCCGATAGAGCTTCTGACGAAGCCCCTAGTGAAGTCTCTAGAACGCCTTCTGTCAAGGTGATATCCAGCATCTCCAGAGCTGGAGTCGCCAGGTTGAGGAAATAAAGCGACTGAAAAATGAGGCAAATTCGCTCTGCGATCGCCTCATATTCAGCTTTTTTGCTCAATGTTTTAGCCAAATTGTCTAGCACAGCTTTGAGGCTTTCTAGAGTTGGCGTCAGGTCATGGACTTCTTGCACCAATTCTAGAAATGGCAAAGCATTAAGCCGATTTGCGTCCGTTTCCCAGATATTTTTGCTGGCTAGAATCAGCAGCTTTTTGATCCGCAAATGATCGGGATCGCAGGCTAGAATTTGCGCGACTGCTTCGTAGTCTTTAGCCCCGGCCCCTGCTCCCATAGGACAAGTTTCTAGATAAAGTCGGCTGACTCGATTGATGATGGCGTTAGCGATCAGCGTATATTCAGCAGATTTATTCAAAGAGTTGGCAATGCCGTGAATGCGCGACTGAAGTTGCTCTAGAGTAGGAGCGATCGCCAATAGGCGCTGTACCAGCTCTAAAAGGTTTACCTCTTGCAAACAGTGGGGGTCGTTTTCCCATTTTTGAGTGCAGGCAAACAGCATCAGCTTCTTGATGCGAAGCGCGTTTTGGTCGCTTGCTAGATCCTTTGTCACTTCAGAGAGAAGAGAGGAAGCAGCGATCGGCGGAATAACAGAGGTAGCAAGAACCATAAGCTTCTGGCACAGAGATTGTAGATGCTCTCTTGCCAGCGTGCCCAATCATACCGTTGAGGTCATCGTTATTATCACGGGTGTTTGCTCTGCTAGAAGATCGATGGCTATGTAATTGATGCTAAATGGTTTCCGAAAATCAGAACTTCTTTTAGAATACAAGCGATAAGCTTATCTAAAAAACACCTCTGAACCTGAAAAGACACGGAGATCTGATCAGTACTCTTGAGGGGGATGACGCAGCCCAATTCTGTCCGGCATGATCAGGTTATATTTTGGATACAGTCCAGTGGCTTTGCCCTGTACAAAGCGTAGGAGATAATCCCTCAGCCAATGTTCCAGTGTTCAGATCTACTGCTCAGCGAGGCTTATTGTTCAGAAAGGAAGCTTTACCATGACAGAATCTGGAGTGCAGACCTGCCCTAAATGCCAGGTTAAGATTATCAAAATGATTGGCGGCGATCGCGTCTTGTTTGCCACTGGCTCTCCAGGCACCCGTGCTATTCTGTGGGCAAGGGTCTGCCAATATGCCAAAAGTCCTGCCTGTATTAATCAAGATCGCGATCGCATCGGTACGGTTCAAACGCAAGACTACTATCAGCCTGAAGTCAACAAACAGACAGATGCGATCGGATAATTTTTTGCCGTGTTTTACCCTATCTGGATTTAAATATGGGCTAAGTTGGCTAAACGCAGCGCTTTCGGCTACGCTAAACACTGTTTTATCAGGAGAAGACCGTCCATAATTTAAGTATGGAGAAATTACTCTTCACTGATAGGGTCATGGTTAAAGGTCGCGCTCTGTTTTTGGGAGAGCGACTGGACTTAAAGGCACTGGAAAAGACAGGCTACTTGGCAACGTTGCCTCTCGTGGTTGGAGCAGGCGATCGGGGTTGCGCAGTGCTTTTTCGCTACGGAGCCATTGTTCTATTTGGATTAGATCCGGTTGAGGAAGCCTCTTTTTTATCCTACCTTCAGCCGCTCGTCATAGAGCCGTTTACCACGCCTGAAACTGAAGAAGCTATCTTGATGCAAGATAACGTGGGCGGTAGGGTTGAAAACGGCACGATCTGGCTGCAAGAGTTTGATGTCAGACGGATTCAAATTGTGGCAGATGTGCTGAGCAAAAGCGTTGTGCTGGCTCACTATGAAGGGGGAACAGCTAAAGTATTTGACCAGCTTGAACCTTTTGCTGACAGCCTGCAACGCAGTACCAAAGACGAGCACTGGGGTAAAGAGCTACTCCGACAGCTTGGCCGGACGTTGACGATTCAGCACAAAATTGTCGGACGGGTTGAAATTATTGACAAGCCAGAATTACTGTGGGACTCTTCACCTGATTTAGAGCGGCTTTATGCCCGACTCGAAAACGAGTACGAGATTCGTGAGCGGCATTTAGCCCTAGAGCGTAAGTTAGATCTAATTTCTCGGACGGCAGAAACAGTACTGAATTTGCTTCAGCATAATACAGGTCTGCGCGTGGAATGGTATGTAGTGATTTTGATTGTGGTGGAAATTGTGCTGTCGCTGTTTGATTTGTTCTTAGAAATCAGATAGATCCGACGAAGTTTGCCAGGACAAAGTCAAGATGTGAATTTTAGCTCTGCCTTATTTATCTTGAGCTTATTTATCTCGAGAGTTACGCCGTTGAAACTCATCAATTTGAGCCAGTTGAGGGCTAGGCTGATGCTCACGAGAAAAGATTTCAATATTGATCAGATTTAACTTGATATATGACAATAGGGCATAAATAAAGATGAGGATACCTAGCATTTCAAGGAATTCCTCAACTGCTAAGATGCTGGCCATTGAGAAGTTAGTCCATGCAGAAGCGGTCGTTAAATTTTCTCTAATGTATGAATCGAAATAGTGTCCACCCACCATCTCTAACCCTACAGCACCCAAAACATATACGATTCCAGCCGCAAGAAATAAACGTCGAATTTGAGTAGGGAGCGCCATCAAAAATTTTAGATAGATTAAGGCGACGCTCAGGACAAAAACGATCCCGGGCACAACCCAAAAGAAATACAGAAAACCACTAGTGTTGACAACAGAACCAAATGGAATCAGTAATTCATGGATGCTAGCAGTTTCATCTATGGATAACAATAGAAAAATAATCGATAGCCCTCTCCAATAATTGATGTATTTCTCATCTTGACGCTTTTTAGTGGCAGAAATAAGCCAGAGTAAAAAAGAGCAGAGTAGCAAGGTAGCGCTAGAGTACCAGACTGGAACGCTATTTTCATTGTTTATATCAAATAGCCTTGTTAGCCCTAAGAGGCTGTCATACCCCATGAAAATCTTTGCCGTCTGAATAGCCAAATTTATCAGGGTAATTCCTAGCACAAAAACAATTAGAAGTCGGAAGACTTTGCGTAAGTAGATTGAAAGCATGAAAAGGTTGTCTCCGAAAAAATTATTCGTGGTTTTCAACTTTGGATGTAAAAAACCAATTGATTGGCAGAACTCTTAAAATGTTTGAAACTTCGCAGTCGAGTTAGTATCGACATAACCCAACTCCAGGATTAGACTTTCTGCCATTCAACTGCACCCTACAAAAGAAGATGTATCAGTTAATTAGGCTAGGAAGAAAAGTAGCCACTTTTCTTTGATTGGAACTTGTTCTACATTCCCTTCAATCGGGTTCTATCTAAGCAGTTTAATGTGAGCAGAGAGAAACCTTATGTCTTGCTTCTTTGCTATTGCTTACTCTATGAAAAGGCTCCAAGGACGTATGGAGATGGTTTAATCAAGCTAAGCATTCATGCAAGAATTCTTCCCTAAATTCTTGGTATTGTTTGAGACAAAGGGAGCCTCTACTGAGGAGGCTTGCATCATTCACCAGGATTAACGTGTCATCGTTAAGGGGAGACTTAACCTTTCCATAACTGTATCTTAATCTTATTGACCCTGATTGAATTGCGAATGAAATTTATATAAGCTTTAATTAGCGATTCCCAGGATGAGAAGACTCTCATCTAGGCATCTAATTGCAATTGGTTTGAATGGCTACAATTCTGGTTCTGTAGCTTAAGCAGTTGAACCCAAAAGTTTTATAAAATTGTCTGCTCTTGTAGAGCTATATTGTTTTGCATCGATTCTCTGAGAGCAAGAATGCAGCCTTTGAAACTTCAGGCTTTTCGATCGATTCGTCTCGTCGCTACGGATATGGACGGCACGCTGACCCAGCAGGGAAAGTTTACGCCTGCTCTACTGCAAGCGATCGCTGACTTAGGGCAGGCTGGTATACAGGTGCTCATTATTACCGGACGATCGGCAGGTTGGGTCAACGGCATTGCTAGCTACCTGCCTGTAGTGGGGGCGATCGCTGAAAACGGCGGCATTCTCTATCGTAATAGCGCTGAGCACGACGTTTTTTCTTCCCATAGAAATGGAGCAGAGCCAGAGTTTTTAGGTGCGATCGACTCTAACCATCGGCAGCGTCTTGCCGAAATGTTTGATAAGCTACGCGCCGAATTTCCGCAGATTCAAGAGTCTGTAGACAATCAATTTCGCCTGACCGACTGGACATTTGATGTGTTTGGGCTGGGTCTTGCGGAGCTGCGTGCTATGGGCGATCGCTGTCTGGCGGAGGGATTAGGATTTACCTATAGCACTGTCCAATGCCATATTAAGCCACTCCACCAAGACAAAGCGATCGGGCTAAGCAAAGCCCTGAGCCACTATTTCCCAAATTATCAGCCGACCGAAATTGTTACCGTGGGCGACAGCCCCAATGATGAGAGTTTGTTTGATGGCGATCGCTTTCCCCTCTCCGTTGGCGTGGCAAACGTCAGAGACTATGCGGCACAGCTATCACATCAGCCTGCTTACATCACGGAAGCCCCTGAAGCCGAGGGGTTTTGTGAATTGGCGAAATTTATCCTGCAAGCTCATGCAAAACGCTAGATTTCGGCAGATGCGCGGAGCGCATCTGCCGAAATCTAGATTCAATCAAGTTCGTGAGCTTTAGACCGTTTCCTGGGTCTGCGTCTGGATTACACTGCTCCAGTCATCATTTTCTACCGCTGCCGCCAACTTTTGCTGGCGCTCATCCGCTGCTGGCTGGAGATCTAATTCTCTACTAAGTTGACCGTCAGCCATCGCTTTCCGCAGCTTCAGCTTTTTCTCCTCATAGGCATGGCGTTCAACCTCAGACATGGCAGCCTTCGCCACCTCGCCAATGGTGCCTGCCCAGCACTCGTTCGCTTCTGCATTTCCGGGCGGCACGCTAGCCAACGCCTCTATCCAGGCATCTCGCAGTTGCTCCATTTCGGTGCGTTTGGGAAACTTAAACGGCTGCACCCGCACAAAGGCACAAGTCTCTGCGCCATTCTGTGCCAGATGCCCGTTCAGCGACAGCAATACATTCCGCGAATAGCCAACATATTGGGTTTGCTGTTGGGCGTTGAGGACTGCATAAACCCCAGCAATTTTGGCATTTGCCGCCCGATCGCACCAGCTTTGCCAGGGTTCGATCGCCCCCCCGTTTTCGATCGCGATAGTTGCCTCAGCCACCCCATGCTCATCGGTCGAGCTATAGAGAAAATCATGAAGGCTGCGATGCTCTATAGGCACCTGCTGATGTTCGATCGCCGTATCTTTATCGCTTTCCATACGCTCCAAGCTCTGTTTTCTGGGCTTCTCAATCCTATCGCGGACTCAAGTTATCGCTGACCCAGGTATCGTCCTGCCATAGACATGGCATCGGCAATATCTACATCGCCATCGCCATCTGCATCTAGAAATGAGTTGAGTACAGGATTAGAGCTACCCTGTCCTGCTGGTCGGACTGCTCCTGACTGATTGGCTGCCCCTGACTTCAGCAAATTTAGCACCACCGGAATCAGCATCGGCAGCATTCCCAAGATGGCATCAGCGCTGATGCCCGTGCGTTGAGAGATGGCCTGCGCGACTTGCTGCTGCTGTGCAGGGTTGAAAACGGCGCTGAGCGCTGCCGTACTGGGACTTGTGCCCCCGAACTGATTAACGATCGATTCTACCTGCCCCCGTCCCCCTGTTGCGGCCTGCTGCTGCAATGCCGATCGCACATAGCCACCTAGCATAGAGACGACATCGTTTGTGGCAGAGGGCTGTACACCCTGAGCGCTGCCTGCTTGCTGCACGGTCTGCAAAATAGTGCTGAGCTGGTCGGGATTTGCTTGCTGGCTGGGATTGTCGATCGCTGCCAAAATCTGATCAAAAAGTCCCATAGGGTTCTGCCTCGTTCAAGTTCAATCTGATATTCGCATAGGGCTTTCAGGGAGTCATTTTTTGGAAAAGGGCCATATATTCCCTTTTCCAAAAAATAGCTGGTGGGTTCAGACCATTATTTCAGAGCGTTGATCGCAAGATCAAAGTGCCGAAAGAACCCTTAATCAATAGTGGCTAACCGATCGCGATTAACCAATTGTGACGCCGCTGGTGTCTACGCCCTCTGCTCCTTCAACGCTAGAAGCTACTGATACTGCTTTGTCCAATAGTTCTTGGCTAGGCACTTTGCCTTTCAAAACAACTTGGCCGCTCAGTTGGGCGACCCAAAGTGTTTCAATGTCGTCCAATTGAGCATCGTCATCAAAGGCCACGACGACGCGCTTAGCCAAACCGCTCTCATCAAACTCACCATCCAGTCCCACCTTTGCCGGAGGAATGGTTTCTCCGGTTGGAGTGGTGGCGTTTGCGACCACAGGAGGAGTCGCTGGCTTCTTGAGTCCGGGGAAAATTCTGCTTAACCAACCCATGTGTATATCTCCAGCGTTTCAAATGGAATGTTGCACCCAATTTAGGGATTGACAACAGATTATGAGGCGATCGGCTTAATTTCTCAAGAAGGACAGGTTAAATTAAGATTCTGACGATCGTCTGCACTCACGTCACTTTGAGTCATTGCAGCCTTAGGCGTCATCCCTCTTTGGACAGTAAAGTGGATTTCTCCCTCAGATATTACATTCTTTGAAGTTTTTTCACCGTTTACAGAAGTGTGTAAAACCACTGCTGTAAACTGAGTCTCGAGTGGAGAACGTTATGACTCGGTCAAATCTGAGGGTTTAGCGATCGTGCGATAGCCTCATGTAGAGACCGCTAACATTACGACTCTTAACATCACTAGTTTGGAGCCGCTATATCAATGTCTCATTCAGTCAAAATCTACGACACCTGCATCGGATGCACCCAGTGTGTTCGGGCTTGTCCTACTGACGTTTTGGAGATGGTTCCCTGGGATGGCTGTAAAGCAGGTTCGATCGCATCTTCACCTCGCACAGAAGACTGTGTTGGGTGCAAGCGCTGCGAGACAGCTTGTCCCACAGACTTCCTGAGCATCCGGGTTTATCTGGGCGCAGAAACCACTCGCAGTATGGGTCTGGCTTACTAGATACTCAAAACGCCTTTCATATACTTCGCGCATCTCTAATACATGCGTTTCTCAATGCGTGCGTTTTTGGGTGTGCCTTGATTTATCATCTACAGAGGGTAATCACCCTCTTTTTTTATGGTCTATCTGCTGCTTTTCTAGCTGTTGCTCTATGGCACTCGACTTTTGGACACGCACGAGCGGCACTTGGATCAACGTTGCCACAATTTTACTGGGCACTGGATTAGGGCTACTGCTGCACGGACGGTTGCCGTTACGCATGCAAAAAGTGATTACTCAGGGTGTGGGGCTAATTGTGCTGTATGTGGGCATTAGCATGGCGGGTGAGCTGAGTAACGTCCAGGCAGGGCAGGTGGCAGGAGTAATTGTCGGGCTGCTGGCGATCGTCGTTGGAGGGCTGCTCGGAGAACTTTGCCAGATTGAGGAACAGCTGACGGTCTTGGGCGACTGGTTAAAGCGGCGATTTAAGGGCAAAGGCAGCTTTACAGAGGGCTTTGTTGCCACTAGCTTGCTGTTTTGCATTGGGCCAATGGCGGTCATTGGCAGCTTGAATAATGGGCTAACGGGAGACAATACGATTTTGACGCTGAAGGCTGCAATGGACGGACTGGCAGCGATCGCACTCACCAGCAGCTATGGCATTGGCTCTGGCTTTTCCGTGTTGCCTATTTTGCTGTACCAGGGCGGCATGTCCTTAGCTGCCGGATTTTTGGCTCAGGCGTTGCCCAACCCAGCCGATGCACCCCAAGTGCTGCTCATTACCGGAGTGGGCGGTTTGATGATTATGGCGTTGGGATTCAATATGCTTCAAATGGGGCAAATTCGCGTGGCCTCTTTTTTGCCAGCGCTGCTGCTCACTCCAATCTTTTACGGGATTGCGGATTGGATCAGCTAAAGTTTATAGTATCCTTGTACTAAATCCGCTCCAGAATACGTAATCCCAGAATTCGCACCCCCAAGCCAGCGCTATGAAATTTGCCTACACGATCCTTTACGTCAATGATGTTGTCCAATCTGTAGCCTTCTACAAAAAGGCATTTGGCGTAACGCAGCGGTTTATCGATGAAACGCATCAATATGCAGAAATAGAAACAGGCGAAACCACGCTTGCTTTTGCCTGCAATGACTTGGCGCAATCTAATCTGCCCGAAGGCTTTCAGAGAAATAGCTTGTCAGCTCCTCCGGCTGGCATGGAGATCGGGTTTGTCACAGAAGATGTGGCGGCAGCTTTTTCACGCGCGGTCGAAGCTGGCGCGATCGCCCTAACTGCACCCAAGGTAAAGCCTTGGGGACAGACCGTTGCCTATGTGCGCGACCAGGATGGGATTCTCGTTGAGCTTTGTAGCCCGATGTAGCGCTTTTAATTTTCGTTCTTTAGAGCTTAATTCCACGCTGCGCCAAGACATAGCGCAAGTGAGCCATGCTTACTTGCGGAGCCTCAATCGCCGCTGCATAAAGAATGGCATCCTGTGCGATCGCACCCATGTCTCCTCCCGTCAGAGGAAGCTTTGCCAACGCTTTCCAGTCTATCTCTGTGGCAACGGGCACCTGAGGCGGGAAGGTGCGCTGCCAGAGGAGCAGGCGATCGCTGACTGAGGGGCGGGGAAAAGCCAGCGTTGAGTCTATTTGCGATCGCCACTCTGCTGGAACTATGCAGGAAGGCAGGACGCTCAGCAGCGTTAGGACTGGCTGGCTGTGTCTTTGTGCCAAAAACTGATGCAGCGCTGCGGATTCTACCTGGCGCGATCGCCCCAGCCAGAGGTGAGCGGACTTGATCAGCAGCACGGTCGGCGCTTGGCGAATCAGAAGCTGCAAAAGCTGGGCATAGTCTTGTGCAGCTACTTGAGCCAAATCGACTTGAACCAGAGGCGTTTGCAGGACATGGGCGATGGCTTGCGCCGCGATCGTTTTGCCTGTGCCTTTTGCGCCCGTCAGCAGCGTCACAACGCCCGCAGAAGGAGACTGAAATCCCCAGCGTTGCTCAGCTTGGGCATGACTCTGAAGGCGCTGAGCCAAATATTGCAGCGATTCTAATAAAGACGGAGGCAAAACCAAGTCTTTCCACTCGGTTTTGATTGCTGTTTGCTTCACACCTAAAGGACGAGCAGATGGAGATGTGGTGATCTGCATTTCCTCCTGTCGGTTAAGCAAATCCTCCAGTGTTTCTAAGGTGGGTCGTTCTGAAACCAGGTAATTCAGCAGCGCTGTTTCTAACTTCAGCGAGGAATTCAGCAGCGTTTCTTCGGGGGTAGGCAACAGGTGCAGCAGGCGATAGCGGCTGAGCGGCGAATTGGCCATGAGGCGATCGCGTGCCGATCGCCATTCCGTATCGTTTCGGCAAAACAGCCGCAACACTAGCTCAAGACTGGGCAAATCTGTCTTAACTGCCGCTTCTTCCATCCGCAAAAACCGATATAGCTTGGCATAGCGACGGTTTAGCTCTGGAGCCAGACTCATCAAAACGAGGTTTTTCTCAAAAGGGGTGAGCTGAAGCCGATCGCCCAGCGCGGGCAGCGCCAGCACAATCCCCTGCTGCCGACTGGCTCGGATACGCTGCTCAAGCTGTTGTGATTGGGTTAGCTTGGGAACGCCGACGGGTTGGCTGGGCTGACGGTACTCATCATAGGCTCCGCTGCCTTCTAGGGAAACTACGCCTTTCCACCAATGGCTAGTAGCGCGATCGGCTTTGGATTGGGCAATGCGATCGATATCCTTGGTGTCTTTTTTCTGTCGCGCTACAGCCACCATCAGCATGCGATCGAGCCACTGAAGCTCTGCCTTTAAGTAGGTCCAATTATCAGTGAAGCCTTTGTCGGCTAAGCCTTTATCAGTCAAGCTTTTGTCATTAAAATTTTCCGCCGAGTTCATGGGTATAGCAGCTTGTTGGCGATCGTTCTCCTATTGTGGCTTGATTAAAAGCATTTGGGCGTGATTGGTGTCTGCATCTGCCCGGTGAGCCATCACCCATCTTTAAAAGTTCCAAGCCCCAACACAATGAAATACGTCGTAGTTTCAAAAGCAAGGAGAACTATACCTATGCCCATGTCGCAACCTATTCCACTCGATATAGAAAATCGCTAGATGTGCCTAAAGTTAAGGATTTTAGCGGATTCTGCCAGTCCCAGTTCTGCCGCATGATACAGGGTTTATAGCTGCCGATTCTTTAAGCTGAACTCCATAAGGACATTAATACTTTGCAATTTAGTTTGTAACTTAAATGTTCCGATCCTTTAGGAGAGTTCAATCATGTTTTTCCACAAAAAAGACCCCATTCATCTCGTCAAGATCGATGCGGCAAATCCCAAATTTGCTCAGCTATTGCTCGAACAGTTTGGGGGCGCAACAGGTGAACTTACGGCCGCTTTGCAGTATTGGGTGCAGTCCTTCCATGTCGAAAATGCAGGCATTCGTGACATGCTGCAAGACATTGCACTCGAAGAATTTGGGCATCTAGAAATGGTGGGCAAACTCATCGAATCTCACACCAAAAATGTCGATCAAACTGATGCTTTTAAAAGCAGTTTGTTTGCAGTACGGGGCATGGGGCCTCACTTCCTAGACAGCCAAGGCTCAGCTTGGACAGCGCAATACATAAATGAAGGAGGCGATGTAGTGCGCGATCTGCGAGCCAATATTGCTGCCGAAGCTGGGGCAAGACAAACCTATGAGGCGCTGATTAAACTGGCTCCAGATGAAGGGACAAAAAGCGCGCTCGTCCATTTGCTAACGCGCGAAATCTCACACACCAAGATGTTCATGAAGGCTCTCAATTCAATGGGCAAACTTGATGATCCTTTCTTTGGCAATATCAAGCCCGACGAGACTGTAGATATCTACTACAACCTGTCTCAAGGTGAAGGTGATCAGCGGGGAGATTGGAATGCTGAACCAGATTTCAAATACATTGAAAATCCGATGGAGGCAGGTCAATCTAAGTCGGCAAAATAACTTCAGCAGAAAGCGTAGTTCTGAAGATCTGATGGGTGAAGGTAGCATCTTTAAGCAACTGAGTAAAGCTTAATGAAGCAATGCTTGAGTGCTGAGTTCAACAATCACCTATCGATTCTCTAGGATTGATTCTCTGGAAAAAGTTAAACTGAACTCTCCAATCGCAAGAGGCATCTAAATGGGACACCCAAGTGCAGACTTTGACGTGAGTTTACTCAAACGTTGAGGATTGCATAAGGTGTCCCATATTGTCTTTGATCACGTTATCTTGGATGGGACATGACTCTAAGATTGGATCAGCAGACTTTAGGTGATGTATTGCCCACAGACTTTATACCCACAGCCTCTACGAGAAGCGCGATCGCCTCCACTTGCTCCCGATATGCATCATCTGTTAACACAGGCTTTGCTATCTCCGGTGAAAGTTTGGATTGCAGTTCAATCCAAGACTTGCAGCCGCCATATTCAGCGCGGTAGGGAATAGACTGAGGCTGAGGCAATCCATAGACTCGTAGCAGCAAGACCGAGAGGGGCGATCGCGCTTTCCACTTCAGCCGCTCTGACACAAAGGCTTCATTCCAAATGTGGAAGGGCAACAGTGCGGCGATCGTTTCCCCTTCACATACTTCAAAAACATGGGTAATCTCTGCCCAAGCCTGAATCGGCACCGTTTCCGGATGCCAGCCCGACTCGACGGGCACAACCTGACGGCCATACTCTGGCTTCAGCAAATGAGGTTTCTGATGCTCATAGGTGGGATAAAGCCAAACGTGAGCATGGGCGATCGCAAAAGACTGCTCCCGAATGCCACCCTTACGCAACAGCAAAATTGTGCTGCCTTGGGTCAAGGCATCGACTGCAATCGCCCATTCCTTTAGCGCTGCGGTGAGAGGCATTTTGGGCATGGGTGAGTTCTCCGGATGAGGGCGATCGGGTGAATCGCAGGTAGCAAGCAGGGGATTGCACTCAATTCTAAATAAAAAAAAGGCCGCCCCATCTCGTGAGTCAGCCTTGGAGCGTATTGTTACTTCGTGTTCTCTCATAGCGCTGCTTTGTTAATCAG
Organism: Coleofasciculaceae cyanobacterium; assembly: GCA_036703255.1. Lineage (GTDB taxonomy): Bacteria > Cyanobacteriota > Cyanobacteriia > Elainellales > Elainellaceae > Drouetiella. The sequence goes on along the minus strand of DATNPL010000193.1, from coordinate 67,874 downwards.
CATTGCTGTCTCAGTCGGAAAAAACCAATCTGCGCGTTCCCAATTCGGCAGGTGGGCTTGAGGATAGCTACAAAACTTTAATATCCTTTTCCGGATGACAGTATATCTCGCAGAAGGTAGCGTAGCATTCATTATAATTTTTTGTTATGAATCTTTACACCAACTTTGTAGTCATCCTATATTTTTTAGGCATTGTTTAACCCAGCCATGAAAACCCAGCTATGAAATCAGCAACGCCTTTTTCACGCCTTCACGACGGCTCCCGCCTGATCAATCTGCAAAATCCTGGTCTGAACGCTAACGCCCTCCGCAATCCAGGCTTCTGCCATCGCCGTCTTTACGGCCACCATCTGCTCAGGAGAGGCTAGCGCTAGCAGCGTGGGGCCAGAGCCGCTAATCACCAGCCCATAGGCTCCCGCATCTAGCGCCGCCTTCTGCACTTGATCAAAGCCTTTGATCAAAGTCTGGCGATAGGGCTGATGAATGCGATCGTGTAGAGCCGTTCGCAGCCAGTCTGCCCGACCAGTCTGTACACCGCGCAGCAGCAGACCCAAATGCGCCACGTTAAACACTGCATCGGCGCGGCTGTACTCAGCAGGTAACACTTGCCGCGCGGCGGCAGTAGACAGCTCAAAATTGGGGATGGCAATCACCGGGATCACTTCTTCATGCCAGGGAATATCGCAAATTGTCCAGGCGGGATCTGCGCCCGATCGCAGATCAGAGGCCGACAGCCGACAGCCGCCCATGAGTGCCGGAACTACATTATCGGGATGTCCTTCTAGCTCGATCGCCAATGCCAAAATTTGCTCAGAAGACAGGGGCGATCCGGCCAGCGCATTTGCCCCCACTAGCCCCCCCACGATCGCCGTTGCCGAACTGCCCAGCCCACGCGCCAGGGGAACTTGCAGCATAATCTCTAGCCGTACAGCTGGAGGCTCTTGCTCCAAATACTCATACAGCTTGAGAAATGCCTGATAGGCCAGATTACTTTTGTTAGTGGCGACCCGCTCTGCTTCTAAACCCATCGCCTCAATTACAAGCGATCGCGGCTGCTTGTCAGGCAAGAGCGAAAAAGCAAACTGGTTGTGCAAACTCAAGGCTGCCCCTAAGCAGTCAAACCCCGCACCCAGATTGGCGGTTGTAGCAGGAACAGTGACGGTAACAGTAGACGATCCCATAAAGGCTCAGTGAGGAGGAGAGTGGTGCGATCGGGCAGCATAGTGACGCTTGCCCAACTTTCGATTCAGGATGAGGGAGGGCAGAGAATCAGGGTGAGGGAAAGTTAAAACTGAGTTAAAACCGCATCCCTGAACCTGACAAATATTTTTTGAGAAACGGCAAAATGCCTGCCGCTAGCTGCTCCGGATATTCTTCATGCAGCCCCAGAGAACCCGGCATGCGATAAACCTGCAAGCCCACCCCAGAGAAATGCACCAGCATCTCCATTTCCTCTAGAGATCTGGGCGGCGTTTGCTCTCCAATTACCACCAAGACAGGCACAGCCAGCGGCGGCTGAAAATAGTCGAAGAAATGCTTGCGGCGATGCACCGGATCGAGCGTTCCCGTGACAAAGGCTGCTGAGGCAAACCTGGCTCCTCGCTTCTGGGTGGTGCGCCATTTTTTCTCCATCAGCTCAGGGGTCAGGTGAGCGCGATCGCCCACCACATGCCGTCCGTACATCCAGCGCAAAATCGGCGGTAGGGTGTTGAGCCAGTAGAGAAACTGCCCCAAGAGCGGCAGCCGAATGAGGAAACGCAAAATGCTGTAGAGCTTACGGCGATCGCCCATTGCGGTGGGCAGCGGCCCGCGCCAGGTCGGAGCCACTAGCACAATCCAGGAGACAGGCAGCACCACTCCCCGTTGCACACCTGCCACCATCTGCATTGCATACCCAGCCGCATGCCCTGCCGCAATAATCACCACAGGTTCTGTAAACACCGCTCGGATAAAGTCTTTGAGAAAGCTGTGATAGAGAACAGGACGATAGTCAAAGGCCGGACGAGCAGACTGCCCAAACCCGACCCAGTCTGGAATGACAACCTGATAGTGCTGGGCTAACTGTTCGGCTAAGCCATACATTTCACTGCGGCTAGACACGCTGCTCAGTGCGGGTAGCAGTAAAATTGGCTTGCCTGCTCCAAACGTCTCGTAGACAACGGTGACGGGCTTTTTTTGCCAACTCCACTGAAATTCTTGAACCGTGCCAGTAGAAGAGCCGTCCGTGGAAATCATCTCAGCTTTGTCGGAATAAGAGGTCAAATTCTAATCATTACTAGCGTACATGGCTGTGATGCGTGAAACCATATTCGATTGAAACCATTTTTCCGAGCAATCATGAATATTTTTCTAGAAACAGAGCGCCTGATTTTGCGGCAGTTTACTCCAGATGATGTGGAAAATCTGGTGTCGCTAGACAGCGATCCTGAGGTGATGCGCTTCATTAACGGCGGCACGCCTACCCCAGTAGACGTGATTCAGAACCAGGCGTTGCCTAAAATTCTCGGATACTACGCCAGATATCCTCACTTTGGGCTTTGGGCAGCCCATGAGAAGGCGAGTCAGCAATTTATGGGCTGGTTTCACCTGTTTCCGGCGATCGAAAGTCAGTTTGCAATAGATCTCAATCTAGCCACGCCTGAAGAAATTGCCTTGGGCTATCGACTACGGCGATCGGTTTGGGGCAAAGGCTATGGCACTGAAGGCTCAAAGGCGCTCATCCACAAAGGCTTTACAGCGCTTCAGGTACAGCGGATTTCAAGCTGGGCGTTGGCTGAAAACAAAGCCTCTATCCGAGTCATGCAGAAAGCCGGATTGCAGTTTGAACGTGCTTTCTCTTTTACAGAGCAGCAGTTGCCTCACCTCACAGATACGCAACGTCAGGCAGTGAAATATAGCGGCGATCGCCCCTAAACCCCGCAGCCTGTGAGAAATCGCATCCATAATTTAGGGACAGAATCTCTAAAGAATCTATAAAGATCTGCGCTATTGACTACCGTTACCTCAGTAGCTCAAAGACACATACGGAAAAATAAGCCACATTAATTGCGTGTATTTACGCATATTTTTTACGGCACCGAAAGTTTAGCGCAGGTTGGTCTAAAAATCTGCACAGGGGGTCTCATCCTTTTTTCAGGGTCTGTGCTATGCTCCGAGCGTGTGATGTGATGGAGTGTCAAGTCAATATGGTGTTATCTTCTGCCTCTTCAAGTCCGTCTTCGTCATCGTCATGGAATCCTCACAGTTGGGGAACCGTGAATTTGCCCAAGTCCCGCTTATTTGGCACAGATGGCATCCGGGGCAAAGTCGGAGATTTGCTAACGGCTCCGCTCGCCATGCAGGTTGGCTTTTGGGCAGGGCAAATTCTCCAGACGGATTATGATGCTGCTCTGGGTAAGGGCAAAATAATTATTGGTCAAGACTCTCGTAACTCTAGCGACATGCTGGCTATGGCGCTTTCTGCGGGTTTGACTGCCGCTGGGCTGGAGGTTTGGAATGTGGGTCTGTGCCCGACCCCGACTGTGGCCTATTTGGCGCATACTTCAGAGGCGATCGGCGGCGTGATGATTTCTGCCAGCCATAACCCTCCCGAAGACAACGGCATTAAATTTTTTGGCGCAAATGGCAGCAAGCTCTCTACAGATCTACAGAGCCGTATTGAGCTGGCGCTGCGGGGCGAAAGCGACTTTATCCCTACGCTGCAATGGGGTCGCAGCTACCACCGTCCTGAGTTGGTCAGCAGCTACTTAGAAGCCGTTCAGCGGCCGCTGTTGCCTAACGTTAGTTTCAACGGCATGAAAGTCGTCTTGGATCTGGCCTGGGGATCAGCCACTCAAGTTGCGCCGATCGCCTTTATCCAAATGGGAGCTGAGGTGATTTGTTTGCATAACCGAGCAGATGGCGATCGGATTAACGTCAACTGTGGCTCAACCCATCTGGAGCCTTTGAAAGCGGCAGTGATTAATCATCGGGCAGACTTGGGCTTTGCCTTTGATGGCGATGCCGATCGCGTTTTGGCGATCGATTCTCAAGGTAGAGTGGTAGATGGCGACTACATCTTGTATCTCTGGGGGCAAGCGCTACGCCAAGTGCATCAGCTTCCCGATAACCTGATCGTGTCTACCGTTATGGCAAACCTGGGCTTTGAGCGCGCCTGGCAGCAGCAGGGAGGCAGTCTGATTCGCACGGATGTGGGCGATCAGTATGTCCATGCCGAAATGGTGAGACGCGGAGCCAAGCTAGGGGGTGAACAGTCGGGTCATATTCTTTGCCCACACTATGGCGTATCGGGAGATGGATTGCTGACTGCGCTGCACATTGCCGCATTGGTGCAACAGGCGGGTATTTCTCTAGCGGATTTGGTGAGCCATAGCTTTCAGACCTATCCGCAAATTCTGCGCAACATTCGGGTGGAGGATCGCGATCGCCGTCTCAATTGGCAAGAGAGCGATCTGCTGCAACAGGCGATCACCCAAGCTGAAATAGCGATGGGCGATCAGGGCAGAATCTTGGTGCGCGCCTCGGGCACTGAACCTGTGATTCGGGTCATGGTAGAAGCTGCTAGCGCAGAGCTAACCCAGCACTGGACAGATAATCTGGTGCTGGCCGTCGAGCAGTACGCCCGATAGAGGAGGATGTCGGAAAAGTATCAAATGTTTTGCATTCGCCCCCAATTCTGGGGGACTTTTGTTTGCCCGCAGGTGCAAAGCACGGAGCCAGGTTTGCGATTTTGCAATTCGAGATCTGTTTTGCAATCTGTAGTATCATGTAGTATGACAAGAAAATCATTCTGACTTAACCTCCTCAACTCAGCAAACTCTTCAACTCAGCAAACAATGAAGTAGCCTCTTGCTCTAAAATTCAGCGATCGCGCCATTGGTAATTCTGTAGGCAACTTTGTGGGCTTATGCCGCAACTCATGCCAAATCTGTATTGAAAATTTGCAGAAACCCTTCGCGCTCTGACGCTCGATTTTTCCCAAACTCGATTTTTCCCGAACTTGCGGTGCTGCTACATCAGCACCCTGACTTTGCAATCTATTCGCAAGGAGGTGGCGGATGTCAAACCATCGTCAGCCCTGCTTAATTGCTGAGAACTTACGGTACGAATTGGATTCCACCCGAACGCTATTTCAGGGAATTCATCTGAGTCTCTCAGCAAATGACCATATCACCTTAGTCGGCTCTAATGGAGTCGGCAAATCGACGCTACTCAAGATTCTGGCAGGCCAAATACAGCCGACTCAAGGGTCAGTGACTCGCAATAGCTCAACCTATTATCTGCCGCAGATTAGCACGATTCAAGAATCGCTTGAGTCAACATCTGTCCTGGAGTTTCTCAGCGCCATCTCTCACGAGTGGTGGGAGATTGAACACCTGCTCGGAACTACGTTTGGCACAGCCTTGGACTTAATGCTACCGATGCAAAGTCTTAGCGGTGGAGAACTGACCCAGTTATTTCTAGCCATTGGCTTGGCGCGATCGCCCGATCTATTGCTTCTGGATGAACCCACTAATCATCTAGATTACCTGGCTCTAGAGGAGTTGCGTCAGTTTCTTTGCCAGTTTCAGGGGGCATTTGTGATTGTCTCGCACAAGCCTTTTTTTCTGGATCAGGTCGCCCATACCACCTGGGAGCTGACCTCAGCAGGATTACATCTCTATGGCGGCAATTTTTCGCTCTATCGAGAACAAAAGCAGCTACAGCAAGCGGCGCAGGCGCGATCGCATGAGGCAGCCCGCAAAGAACTGAAACGCACCAAAGCCGCCGCTTTACAAGAACTGGAACGAGCGGCGCAGTCTCGGCGTAACGGTCGCCAAAGGGCACTCAATGGAGACATGCCCCGCATTATCGCAGGAGGTTTGAAGCGACAGGCTGAAGCAACGGCAGGAACGCTCAAGGTAAAGTATGATGAAGCGATCGCAACTGCTAATCAAAAAGTGTCAGAGACAAAATTGAGAACGCATAAGGCAACAAGGATTAAAATTGAGGAGAACAGTCAAAAGCATAGGAGTCTCCTAGAAGTCAACCAGGCGAGTTTATGGATTCAAGATAGACTTTTACTGAAAGATATTCAGTTTCATGTATCCAGTGGCGATCGCATTGCTATCGCGGGTGTCAACGGTTCGGGGAAATCCTGTTTAGTCAAAGCCATTCTGGAAATTGACTCAACATCAGCACTTGTGCAAGGCGATGTGCAAAAAGCCAACATGCACACTCTATATCTTGACCAGAGCTATGCGTTTGTCGATCGCGCCCAAACGGTGCTAGAAAACATGCATCGCGTTAATCCAGCGCTCAACTATCAGCTATTGCGGCAGCAGCTAGGACATTTCCTGTTTTTTAACGACGATGTCTACAAATCAGCGGCGGTTTTGAGCGGTGGAGAGTTGGCAAGATTGGCGATCGCCCTGATCACGGTTTCAGAGCTGGATTTACTCATTTTGGATGAGCCAACCAATAACCTGGATATCGCCACTGTTGATCAAATGGTTACAGCATTAAATGACTATCAGGGGGCACTCTGGGTTATTTCTCACGATCTAGATTTCCTCAGCCGCATTGCCATTACGCGATCGTTTCACCTCAAGCACCAAACCTTACGGCAAACCGTTTATCTTCCCAGTGAACGATCGCATTACTATGATGAATTAGTTCACGCGTTCTAACTTTTACTCTAACTTTGAGCAGTTGATCACAGCTTGCTTCACCAAAAGCCTGCACATGAACCAGACCCAGCGTTCACTCAGCGATCGGGAAAGAAACGATCGCTGAGTAAATTCTCATAACTTAGCCGGACGCCCCATCGGACAGTCTTTACAAAGTCAAACAGGATACTTATGATGATCCTAAATATTTTTCTTCGTGTAACTTGCACCTTTCACAATGGGTAAAAATACTTTTGAGCAAGAATACTCTGAGGCCAGAGAGGAGTCTGATGAAGGTAGACTAGACCTTTTATTCCGGAGGTGAGCCATGACTCTCGCTATTCAGCATATTAATCCAGTTGGGTTACACGATCCCTCTCACTACGGCTATACCCAGGTTACTGTTGTCCCTGCCCATACGAAACTGGTCTATATCGCAGGACAACTGGGGGAAAATGAAAGCGGTCATTCAGTCTCGGCTGATTTCGCAGCTCAACTGAAACAATCCTTTGCCAACCTCCGTACCGCTTTGACAGCAATTGGGGCAACACCCGAACAGGTTGTAAAAATCACGGTACTTTCAGTGGATCACAATGCTGAGAAACAACGTTTAATCTCAGCCGAACGGAATGCAATGTGGCCAGGAGAACACAAGCCTGCCAGTACGTTGATTCCTGTGCCCAGACTGGCGGTGGAAGGAATGCTGTTTGAGATTGATGCCGTCGCTGCAATCTTGGATTCCTAGTGCAATTTCTAGGAATAAGCTTTACAAATAAGTCCCTTTAGAATTGGGAATTGGAATTGGAGCGGTCAAGGAACCTACGATACAGCAAAATGAGCTTATGTACGCAGGGTAGCTGTCATCCATAACTAGCCCCTCAACTCAACTTCTGCTTTCCCTCATACAGCTTTGGGTGTAGACTGTTCTCGATGTTCAGAGTAATTCCTGTGTGTCATATTCTCATTGTTGACGATATTGAAGATAATACCTTCTGGCTGCAAACGCTTCTAGAAGCTGAGGGATATCGGATCAACACGGCCAGCGGTGGTTGGGAAGCACTCGAGGAAGTTGACGCTTTGAGACCCGATATCGTCTTGCTAGATGTGCTGATGCCTGACATGGTTGGCTACTCAGTTGCTGAGCGAATTCGCCGCAACCCTGCTGTCTCCAAAATTGGCATTATTTTGATGACAGCCTCATCGGTCTTGAATAAGGACGAGGCCATGAACACAGGCGCTGATGCCTTCTTTAGAAAGCCCATAGACTCTGACCAACTCTTGTCTGCGGTGAAAATGCTCTGCGAACAGGTAAAAGGTCAGTGATGGCCTGATGATATTTGACTCAAATTGCGCCCTTACAGCAGTCGCCTGACTTTTAGGGCACAAGCCTTGTGTTTCTGGAGAAATATTTCTGGTTTTGACCTCTGGCTTATGGCTTTAGCTAGAGGGATAGCTCTGATGCGATCGCTATTTTAAACAAAGGTGGGGATGAAAAATAAGATTCCCACAGGACAAAAATTTGTCGATCGCACTCATTTGCTCTAATTGAGGAAACTTCCAAGTGACAGAAAATAAGCCCGATTTGGGAGAAAAAGCGTTGAGCAAAGTAGTGGAACTAGGTATTAATAGCCAGCTCGACGAAGTTGACAAAATGGATGTTGACATCCGAACTGATCCGGTTAAATTGGTGCAGGGCAAGGTTGATTCTGTGGAGATTTCGGGTGAAGGCTTGGTGATGAAACAAGACCTGCGCGTAGAATCGATCGAGCTAAGTACTAATAGCGTTGATGTGAATCCGATCAGTGCAGCATTTGGCAAAATTGAGTTCACCCAGCCTACAGATGCCCAGGCTCAAATTATTCTCACAGAAACTGACCTAAATCGCGCTCTAGCATCAGACTATTTGCATCAGCGAATGCAAAACATAAAGGTGCAGGTAGAAGGAAATCAGCAGGCGATCGATATTCATCAGGCAAAAGTCAATCTCTTAGGCAACAATCAGATGGCTATTAAAGCCGATCTTTTTGTTCAAACCACGGGTGAATCGATCAGCTTGTCAGCCATTGCTAAACCTTTTCTTCAGCAAAACGGTCAGCGTATCGCTCTAGAGATTCTCTCGGCTGAAGGACAGGGACTCTCTTTGACTTTTTTAGCAGCACTCCTTGAGAAAATTACGGAGCTGCTAGAATTTCGTAATTTTGATATCAAAGGCGTGACGTTTTGGCTGCAAGAATTGCATGTCGAAAAAGGCAGATTATTGATTCAAGCAACGTCAGTCATTGATCAATTCCCATCCCTTTAGATTTACCTACTCAATTCACTCAGATATCGCTCATTTCAGCTTTTGGGATATCCCTTGAGAGAGATGTACAAATCCTCTGTGTTTTCGGAGAATTTAGTCAACTGATATCAAGGCAAAGCCATGACGAAAACTCCCAATATTCCACCGCTGATTGAAAGCCATGAGGAAGAATACCGAGATAGCGGTGTTCCTAGCACTGTAGCTGTGGCAGGTCATCCATTCCATCCTCTCCTTGTCACTTTCCCGATCGCTTTTTTGGTAGGAGCCTTTGGCACTGATTTAGGGTATTGGTTGACGACAGATGCTTTTTGGGCAAGAGCATCAATCTGGTTAATTGGAGCCGGGTTTGTTAGCGGTCTTCTGGCAGCTCTGACTGGAATGCTCGATTTCTTGAAGATCGATCGCGTTCGTAAACGTCGCGCAGGTTGGGCGCACATGGTAGGCAATGTTGCCGCACTCATGTTGACATTGGTAAATTGGCTACTCCGCTGGGACAATCCAGCCGATGCGGTTGTTCCGATTGGATTGGTTGTTTCTTTAATTGTGGCATCGTTGCTAGGCATTACAGGTTGGTATGGCGCAGAGCTGGTTTATCGCCATAAAGTAGCGGTTATCGGTTACAGCAGCCCTCAAGAACCCTAATTCAATCTTGTGGCTAACTATTTAGGAGAGGCATTTTACGTCCCTCCTAAATAGTGTTTATATAGCCTTAAGTGCTTGTACCGTCGCGACCCCGCCCCGAAGACTGATTTTCAGTCGTAGCAATTTCACCAGCTTCCATCAGTTGTTTGAACCGTCGCAAATCATCTCCGATCTGCTGCTCAGGTTCTTCACCAAAGAGTTTTGCGATCGCGCTTCCTAAAATGCCCCCTATCGGACTGTACTCCAATACAACCTTGACCTCAGTTCCGCGTCCGGCAGGAGCAGCTTGAAACCGAACAAAGCCAGCGTTATCGACGTCTGAACCTTCGATCGAAGCCCAAGAGATCAGCTTATTTTCCTGATCGTTCACGATTTCAGCATCCCACTCGATACTGACACCGCCGGGGGCATTAGCAACCCAATGCGATCGCATTGAATCAATCACTTGGACTGACTTTAGATGCCTCATAAACGCAGGCAGATTCTCGAAATTTCGCCAAAAGTGATATAGCTCCTCAGGCGACTTGTTCTGAATGGTCACCGACTTTTCAACCTTGATGCTTTGATTGGCACCTACTGCATCACCGACGGTTTCTTTGATGCTTTTTTTGCTGGTTGCACCATGATGCACAAGAGTGCCTCCTGCTAATGCGGTCAGAATACCCCTTAAAGAACCTTGCCTCAGCCCCGCTAAGACGAGGGTTCCTCCTCCAATTAAAGAGGCCCAGCGCTCGGTTTCACTGACGCTGCTGTCGGAACTGCTAGATGGGCTGGATTGACTAGATTGGTTTGTAAGCTCTTCCATGAGTTACCCCTTCGGTTATGTGAATGTAGAACAATAGCGATGAGACTTAGACTTGTTTGTTGCTGAACATCTTTGAAGTGACTAAGGCGATTCCTACCAAACCAATCAATGCTGTTGCTCCCCACTTAATCGGTGGATGGCGATCGACCCAATCTGTAAGACTAGGCACGACTAGATAACCAAAATCTCCTTCAACAGTGTCATTTTCAGGTACAGGCTCATAAAGATTATGAGCAGCAGTTTCGGCTTTTAATTCACTTGTTTTTTGCCCCTTAAATCCAATGAGTAGAAGCAGAGAATCAACCAATGAGGGGGAGAGCCGCTGCAATACATCTAAAACTTTACCTACATCTCCGACGATGACATCTCGGGTTGGATGTTCAGCCGCCTGGAGAATAGCCTTCGCGACAAGACGAGGCTGATAGTAAGGCGGAATTCCAGTTGGCTTAACGCCTAGCTTTGTTTTGCCATTGTTATAGAAAGGCGTGTTGATTACCGAAGGTTTGACACTGGTGACGCTAATCGGAATTCCCTCATGGGCTAGCTCAACCCGCAAAGATTCAAGAAAACCTTCAATGCCGTGTTTCGCAGAAGAATAGGCGCTTTGAAAAGGCAGCGATCGCCGACCTTCCATTGAAGAAATATGGATAAGTGCGCCACCTCCCTCTTGCCTCAAGTGAGGTAAAGCAACCATCGCTCCATACACTTGCCCCATTAAATTGACATCAATCACGCGCTTAAATTCTTCTGGCGTTAGGCGATCGAAAGTAGAAAAAACGGAAGTCGCAGAGGCATGAACCCAAGTATCGATTCGCCCATAAATGGCAATGGCTTTATCAGCGATCGCTTTTACCTGCTCGAATATAGAGACATCAGCTGTCACGATCGTTGCTTCACTTCCTGCTTGCCGAATTTCATCGGCTAGAGATGAGAGTCCTGGCTCACTCCGCGCTGAAATCACAACTTTTGCGCCCTCCTGAGCAAACAGTAAAGCCGTTTCTCGCCCAATCCCGCTTGACGCGCCTACCACAACCACAACCTGTTGAGCAATTGGCTTTAAATGCATCTTAATTCCTGCTAAGAAAACTTTTTCGAGGCTAATCTTTGTGGCTATTCTGTAGCGAATCTTGCTCAAAAATAGGGTCTTGCTGAGCAGACTATTTTGCTCCAATTAAGGTCAAGAAGTTTCCATACACATCAAAGTTCGCGAGTATAAAATAGGCTGCGATCGCACCTATGGCACCGCCCAAGGTAAACCCTTTTGCATACTCATTCCAACCTTTTTGTGACTTAAATGCATCAGGAGCAGGGGCAGCTACTGCTGAAAGGGGCGCAGGAGGATTACTAGCGGCATAAAGCACAATGGCAAAACTCGAAATTAAAACCAAGGCCAGAGCGGAGAGCAAGGCAACCAGCGTGCCGCTTTCGGTGTAGCGCAGAGGATTGAATTTTGCGAAAGGGCCTACCAAAATATACCCGTGAGCCAAACCTGCCTCAAGCCCTCGCCGCAAAGGCGATAAGCCATGCCGATAAGCAGACAGATTGCTGACAAACGCCCGTACAAGCGGTGAAGAATTGATAGGCGTTGCGAGATCTGCGTACTGCGGATCTGCAACAGGATAAATGACCTCTTGATTTCTAGGATCGCTAGAACGGTTGTTCGATCGCTCAATTTTTTCAATAAGCTGAGTCATTCTTTATAAGCTCCTATAGCTAACAGAAATCCTTAGAAGTCATGAAAACAGCTTAAAAATATTTTTGTAGGAAAGCATCATGCTTAAGCTATAGACCTTTAGAAATCCAATGCCTCATTCTTTATGCACCCTACAATTAATAAATTTTCTCCAGCTGATAGAGTCAGAATAGAGTCAGAACGACACGCCTATCTCTGCTCAACTCTATGATTTTGCCAAGCTTAAAAAGCTATTAGCTAGGTGTGAGATAAATTGCAAGAGAGATTTGCGATTTAGGTACTTCTAAAGAGAGAAAAGTATCTACCAGAATATCTTCAAGCACCTGCAAAAGCAGGCATTCATGCTTTAGATGGATGGAATGTATTGGCAAGCTTTAATAAGTTAATTTTAATAGCTTAGTATCGTCATTCTTTTTGAAGAGGAATGAATGAAGATAAAAAGTATTCAACAATAGCAAGATTTCGTTGGGTTAAGCTAGCCTACGCAAAAGTAGCAGTTTCAGGAGTTTTGTCAGTCAATCAGCTCAGGAAGACACTACGAGGAGATTTTTATGCGGCTAAATTTAACTTTGTTTTGGGTCACTTTATCGTTCGTAGCTGTGGGAGCGATCGCCCTCATCCTTCAGCCTTTAATCGATTCCCATTCCTCGATTTAAACTTATCTATTCAATACTGAGGTCATGATGAATTATCTCGTTGCAGTTCTATCAAATCGCAATCAGGCCGAAGCTGCTTATTCAGCGCTTGAGCAAGAAGGGCTATCTAGAAACCAGTTCGACATCTTGGGCCGTGGTTATAAAAGTGCAGATGAGTATGGGTTGATCGATCCAGCTCAGCAAGCGAGTAAAGGAGCGAAACGACTGATATATTGGCTAGTCCCCTTCGGATTCGCTTCAGGATACGCCTTTAATCTTCTATCGGGTATCGAGCTTTTACCGATCGGGAGTTTTGGAAATCACATTTTGGGTGGCTTACTGGGCGCAGCATCGGGTGCCTTGGGTGCATATTTTGTCGGGGGTGGCGTTGGTTTGGCGATCGGTAGCGGTGATGCCCTTCCCTATCGCAATCGTCTCAATGCTGGAAAGTACCTGATTATCGTCAAGGGTACTGAGGATCTGGTTCGGCAAGCCACAAGCATCCTGCGCCAGTTTGAACCCGAAAACATCCAAGGGTATGCAGAGTTAACCCGTTCTTGAGATCGCGGATTTGATCAAACCAGAGGCTTTTTGAAAGAGCGGAATGCTTTTTTGAAAAACCTTTTAGGTGAATACATAGCTAACTTGGGCAGACAACCCCAGGCTAAAAGACCATCGCAAAAATGACTTAGACCCATTCTGTAGGTAAATTTTCAGGCACCCCTATGCGCTACCTTACTCTTGCAACCGATTATGACGGCACTCTGGCAACTGACAGCCAGGTTTCTTCGGAGACATTAGACGCGCTCAAACGTCTGAAGGAATCTGGGCGTAAACTGATTCTTGTGACTGGGCGACAGTTGGATGACCTGTGCCAAACGTTTCCCCAAGTGGATCTGTTTGACTGTGTTGTGGCGGAAAATGGAGCGCTGCTGTATTTTCCAGCTACCCATGAGCAAAAGCCCTTGGGCGATCGCCCCCCTGAAGCATTCGTTCAAGCCCTGCAAGCGCGCAACATTGAGCCGCTAGGGGTAGGACAGGTTATTGTCGCAACTTGGCATCCTCACGAAACCGTTGTTTTAGAAACCATTCGCGATCTAGGGCTGGAACTGCAAGTCATCTTTAACAAGGGAGCCGTTATGGTCTTGCCGTCCGGCATTAACAAAGCGTCAGGACTGAAAGCTGCTCTAACTCATATGGGTCTGTCTCCTCACAATGTGGTGGCGGTTGGCGACGCTGAAAATGATCATGCGTTACTAGAAGTCTGCGAGTTTTCGGTGGCGGTTGCTAACGCGCTATCGATGCTGAAAGACCGGGCAGATTGGGTAACTCAGCAAAGCCGAGGGGCAGGCGTTACAGAATTAATTGATAAGATTACAGCGTCCGATCTGGAAGAGTTTGCGGAATCGCTAGATCGCCATCAAATTTTGCTGGGTACAGACAAAGAGGGTATGGAAGTAAAGTTGCAGCCCTATGGGACGAGTTTGCTGCTGGCAGGAACCTCTGGAGGCGGCAAGTCAACTTTAGCGATGGGCATTCTAGAACGGCTGGCAGAGCAGTCCTATCAGTTTTGCATCATTGATCCCGAAGGAGATTACGAAGGCTTTGAAGGTGCCATAGTTTTGGGCGACAGCCAGCAGCCTCCGAATATTAGTGAGGTTTTAGATCTGCTCAACAGACCTGACCAAAGCGTGATTGTTAATCTGCTCAGTGTCAAGCTAGACGAACGACCTGCCTTCTTCGCTGGGCTGCTACCTTCGCTGATGGAATTGAGAGCGCGCACAGGACGGCCGCACTGGATTGTAGTCGATGAGGCGCATCACATGCTGCCTGCCTCCTGGCACCCTGCTTCTCTCACCCTGCCCCAAGCTTTAAGCAACCTATTGCTGATTACAGTCCATCCTGATCACGTCGCCGTTCCAGCTTTATCACTTGTCAATAGGGTCATTGCAGTCGGTAAAGCGCCCCATGAGACGATCGCCAGCTTTTGCAACACGGTTGGATGTGACTTACCCAGGCTGCTACCTGAGCATTTAGATTCAGGTGAAGTGCTGACTTGGGATCGCCAAGAGGATAATGAGCCATTTTGCTTTCACATTACCCCGCCCCGTGTGGAACGTCGTCGCCACATGCGAAACTACGCTGAAGGTGAACTGGGTGCAGATAAGTGTTTTTACTTTCGCGGGGCAGAAGCTAAACTGAACTTAAAAGCCCAAAATTTGATGATGTTCATGGAATTGGCAGAAGGTGTCGATGAAGACACTTGGCTGCATCACTTGCAGCAGCAAGATTATTCTCGCTGGTTTCGAGAAGCTATTAAAGACGATACGCTAGCGGATGAAGCGGCTGAGGTCGAGAATTCTCAACTATCAGCTAGCGAAAGTCGCGATTGCATTAAGGCAGCCATCACAAGTCGCTATACGTTACCTGCTTGATGTAGCCGCAGGTATATACGCCAAGCCAGCAATGTTTTTATGAAATTATTTTGGCAGGTGCGCGGAGCGCACCTGCCAAAATAATTTCATGGCTACAATTGGCACACGCCGAGTTGAGCCTATCCATTAAAGCTTGTCATATGAAAACGCCTGACGAATGTGAACAGATGTCAGAGATTAGAGCTGAAATTGATCGGCTCGATCGCCAAGTTATTGCATTACTGGGTCAACGGTTTAGCTACGTCAAAGCGGCTGCAAAATTTAAGACTAGTGAAACCAGCGTCAGAGCACCTGAACGCTTTCAGGCCATGTTGCAGCAGCGTCGTGCTTGGGCAGAAGAGGAAGGGCTAAATTCTGATGCCATTGAAAAAATGTACCGAGATTTAGTGACTCACTTCATTGATGAAGAAATGAAGCATTGGCAACAAACTCAAAAAGTCGAGTAACGTTAGCGCTTGAGCATCCTCTGATGAAGCCATGAAGGGATGAAGCGATGAAGTAAAGTTTTCAGAAAAGAGATCCTATCAATGCAAGAATAAAGAGTCTTATAAATCCTCATCGATCTTCCTGGGTCAAGCTTTATGGAGCCTAAACTCACCGAAACTCAACTTGCACAGGTGATTGCTGAGATCACTCAGCTATCGCAGCAGCGGGAGGCAGAACTGTCTCCGCAGCAGGTGAGAGAAATTTTGCAAGAGTTGAATCTTCCTGACGACCTGCTAGAAGATGCGCTGGTGCAGTTACGTCGCCGGGAAGCATTGGCACAACGGCAAAAGCGCAACCGCTGGGGGGTGATTGCCACAACAGCGATCGCCATCGTTGCCATCAGTGCGGGCATTCTATTTTGGCAAAACCAGCAGCAGCAGACCGCTCAAGTGGTAGCAGGACAAGACCGAATTGCGCTGTCCGAAACAAGCGGTGATAATCTGACTCAAGTCAGCCGTCAGGTGAGTCCTCGTGTTTACTATCGGGTGACGTTAGAAAAAGCACCGATCGATCGCCAGCTTTCGCTGCAATGTGACTGGATTGATCCCAGTGGTCAGGTTGTGCATCAAGGACGGTACCAAACCCGTTCCATCAACACGCCAACTTGGAATACGTATTGCTTTTATGATCTGGGTGCGACTGCCCCGCAGGGAGATTGGGAAGTGCGGCTGCTGCTAGATGAGCGCGTCCTCAGCACCCAGAATTTCACGGTGCAATAGGCTTGGGATGAATTTTTTTTGGAGAGGGGCGCAGAGCGCCCCTCTCCAAAAAAAATTCATCGGTAGGGTGTAGGAGATGGGTAGAGATGGGTGCGATCGGCAAACCTTCACAGTTCCTGGGCTACTGGGGTTTAGGCAATCATACAGAAACGTTGCAAAGGTTGGCTCCTAACTACCTTATCCGGCAGGGCGAGTCGGACAGCCCAATCGCATGGGCGATCGCTTCTGCGACGGAACTGACCGCCGATCGCGTTACGCTGAATGCCTGTGGGCGATCGCAGCTTACCGATCCTCTAACAGATTCTCCAGGAGATGCTTGGGCTTTTATAGAAACACAAGGGCTGCGGCTGGGGCGCAATTCGTTTGGGCGAGTGCCGCTGTATTGGATGCAGCTTGGAGAAACGATTTGGTTTGCAACTCGTTTGCAACTGCTGCGACCCCTCATTGCGACACCTCAGATTAATCCGATCGCCCTGCATGGTTTGGCCTGTTTTTCCTATGTGCCGACTCCTTTAACGCCGCTCGAACAAGTGGCAGCCGTGGCAGCGGGCAGTGAAATCGCTTGGTCGATGGCGGATGCTCATACCCTATCGCCACCTCAGACGCGATCGCTTGATCCGGCGTGGCGGGAAGCCCCGCAACTGCTGCGCCATGAGGATCAGGCCGTTGGGCAATTGCAGGCCCTGCTGCGGCAGGCGATTGAGCGACAGGTGGCAGATTTACCGCTTGATGAACCCGTGGGCGTGCTGCTGTCGGGCGGCATTGATTCCTCATTGGTGACGGCGCTGTTGGTCGAGGCGGGATTGCAGGTGCGGGCTTATGCGCTCGATTTTGGGGTTGAAGGCTATTCTGAATTGGCCTATGCTCAGCAGGTAGCCGATTTGTTTCAGATTCCGCTGATCCAGGTTGCCGCGACGGGCGATCGCCTGCTGTCAGTGCTTCGCGCAACGGCTCAGGCGCTCGATTTGCCCTATGGAGATGGCACAACGGCTCCGTTATTCTTGCTCAAGCAAGCGGCAGCGCAAGATGTGCGAGTGGTGTTTAATGGCGAAAATGGCGATCAGCTCTTTGCCGGATGGACAAACAAACCTGTGATTGCGGGTGGAGTGTATCGTCCAGAGCATCCTGTGGCAGCAGAAACTTTTGAGCAGCAGTATTTGCGAACATTTCAACGATTTTGGGGCTACGAGTCGCAAATTTTTTCTGCCGATCTGCTAGCTCGCATTCAAGCTCATGATTTGACGCTTTACCTGCAAGATGCCCTCGATGCTACAGCCTGCCCTTCTCTGCTAGCTCGGCTGCGGCGGGCTTCGCTCATGCTCAAAGGGGCGCAAAACATCCAGCCCAGAGCCACAGCCTTAGGATTTGCCCATGATTTATGGGTGCGATCGCCCTTCTGCGATCCTGACCTCACTGCTTGGACTTTTCAGCTGCCCGGAGAGCTGATGCTGCAAGGTGCTTGTGAGAAATACATTCTCAAACGAGCGGCTGAACGCTGGCTGCCTGCCGAAATTGTTTGGCGGGAAAAGCGCGGTATGGGTGTGCCGCTTAAGGTTTGGTATTACCGTGAATTCTGGGGTGCGATCGGTCAGTGGCTCAACCCCAAGGTGCTGCGGTCAGAAAATCGCTGGCAGCCGCATTTGGCAGATGCAATGTTATCTGGCAAACTCGGAGTGGCTATGCGCGATCGCTATATTGGCAATAACCTCTGGCTGCTGCTGATGTGGCAAGTCTGGCGAACAGAGGTGCTAGGCGAAATTCCGGTTTCGCGATCGCTCGATCATGTCTTTTGGCTGCCGCCTGCGATCGGGCAGCGTATCTGGAGCTATCGCAAGAGGCTGCAATGACACAATCTGGATCTGCTAAACCTGGCGAGACTCAAGCTAAACCTGCGGAAATCATTCATGCGCCTCCCTTCTCGCAGGCGCTTATGCAGGAGCTGCTGTCTGCTTACGGTTCGCCCCTGTATGTGTATCAGAGCGATCGCCTCTGCCAAACGCTTGCCCACATTACGCGATCGGTTGACTATCCGCAGACGCAGTTTCACTTTGCCAGCGTCACCAATGGCAATGTTGCGCTGTTACAGCTCATCCGGCAGCAGGGCTGGGGGCTACATGCCAATACGCCAGGGGATGTGTTTCTAGGATTGCAGGCCGGATTTTTGCCGACCCAAATGGTTTACAGCGGCAGCAATCTTAGCCGGGAGGATCTAGAGCAGCTCATCCGCTGGAATATCCATCGCTTTAATTTGGATAGCCTGTCGCAGCTACGGCTGTTTGGCGAATGTTCGGCGGCGCGATCGCCCACACCCGTCCTGGGGCTGCGCCTCAATGCTCCTGAGTTAACGGGAGAAAGCCGCATTGGCATACGCCCTGCCGAATTTGAGGAAGCCTGCGCCATTGCCCAGCAGCATGGGCTGACCCTCACAGGACTTCACTTTTACCGGGGCACCGGAACCAATGCCACGGCAGCTTTCACACAGGTGATTGATCAGGTGATCGCCATCGCCCAGCGGCTGCCCCACTGGCAAATGCTCGATTTTGGCGGGGGCTTTGGCTATCCCTATCGATCGGGAGCGGCGTTTGACTGGCCTGAGTTTGGGGCAGTCATGCGGCAAAAGCTAGCGGCTCTGTCGCGCCCTATAGAGCTAGTAATTGAACCCGGACGCGCGGTGATTGCCGGGTGTGGGGTCTTGCTGGCTAAAGTTGTGGCTGTGAAATGGCAGGGCGATCGCCAAATTGTCGGGGTCGATACGACGGTGGCTAATTTATCGGTGCCTGCGGTGCATGGAGGCTACCGAGCCGTCACGACTTGGGCTTCTGGGTCGTCGAGACATCCCACCGATATTTGCGGCAACACGACCTATTCACGAGACTATTTAGGGCGAGGCTGTGAGTTGCCGATGCTCAAAATTGGTGATGCCGTTGCCATCTTAGACAGTGGAGCCTATGGCTATGCGATGTCGTCCCATTTTCTGCATCGGCCTCGTCCGGCTGAGGTGCTGGTTGCAGCTAACGACCATCGATTAATTCGGCAGCGAGAAGATTATTCCATCTTGTTAAACGGACAACTATTTTAGAGTGAACATCGGGAGCAATGGGAATGAAATGTGTTGCATGTGGAACTGATAATATCTTGAAAGATCGCACCCGGAATTCAGGTCGCTGCAAGCGGTGTAACCATACGTTTGTCTTTGAACCTGCTGGGATGACCGATAAAAAGTTGGCCTTCACCGATCCGTTTTTCAAGAAGGCGATCGAAGATATTTCCAACCATAATCTTCTCTCTTTTACCCCGAAACAATTCTTGTACTTCATCGACAGACGGATCAAGGCTCGGGCTTCTAAAGGCAGATGGGGCTGGGTAATTTTCTATTTATTTCTTAACTTCATTGTGGCAGCTTTTTTTGCCCAAGATATTGCCTATTTAGTTGCTTCTGCTGTTTACAATCTGCTTTGGATTGCGGCGTTCTTTAACGGCAGCAAGTCTCTGCAACTAGGGGCGAGAGGGAGGAAGGACAACGCTAATAATCTCCAGATTCTAGGGGTGATCATCTTAGTCATCGGCATAACCCATAGCCTGTCAAAGAACCTGCTCATCGGGTATGGGGTGACGACTGTATTAGGGCTGTCTTCCCTCTGGCTCGGTATTTTACAAAAGCGTCGTCAGGGAAGCTTGGGGGAAGTCTTTCTGGTCGAAGCTGCGCTGAGTGAGGAGTGGTTGCGACGCTGGCAAGCGGTGAACGGGAGATTAGACAAACTGCTGCCTCAGCCTCGCCAAAATACGCTGCCCATCAACCCTGATGCAACCAGTGTTGATCCTGAGGTGAGCGCCTATAGTTTCGATCGCGCAATTGTTTGTGAGAGTGATGCGATCGCGCAATTCCTGATTGCCAACAACGTTCATTTTGAAAACAACTGCGCGATTCTTAGCATCAACGGCTATCCCCAGAGCATTTTTGATACCGTGATGGAAATGCTGCGACGCAATGCCGATCTCAAAGTTTATGTGCTGCATGATGCCAGCCCTGCGGGGGTGAGTCTAGTGCATCAACTGCGGTCGAGTCCCGATTGGTTTGCCAATCAACCCGCAACGATTTTCGATTTGGGTCTTTCTCCCCGACAAATCTTGGCAGGCCGGGATTTCTTTCTGCAAAAGTCTGACGCGATCGCCCGTTCGGCAGGTCAGCTACCGGATGCTGTGCGGCAAAGCCTCACGGCTCAAGAACAAGCGTGGCTAGATGCAGGCCATTTTGTAGAACTAGAATCGTTTGCGCCACAGCGGCTGTTGCGCGTGGTCAACTATGGCTTGGCTCAGAGTGGCGATCCGCAGAATAGCGACGGTTTAATTGTGATGGATGATGGCATGAGCTATGGAGGCGGTTATGTGTTTGCCTCCGATAGTTTCGGCTAGCGGCGATTTTCCTGAAGCCAGATTTCCAACGTCACCAGCAGCCACAACTTTAGCCCGTAGCGAGGAAAAACCTCACCACGATAGTTGAGCCAGTCGCGAATGAGTGTCTGATTCAGGTAGGGTGCAATAGCGGCTCTTGGATTGAGCAAGAGCGATCGCGCCTGCTGCCGCCAATGGGTTAAAAACCACTGCTGCATCGACATCACCATGCCGCTTTTGGGACGGTTCACAATGACATCGGGCAAGAGGTCAGCCACAGCCGCCTTGAGGACGGCTTTTTCTTGCGCCCCTGACAGCTTGTATGCGGGTGGAATTTGCAAACTCAGCGCCACCATACGCGGATCAAAAAGAGGCGATCGCCCTTCTAGTCCGGCAGCGGCCGTGAGATTATTCACCTTCGTTAAAATGTAGTCTGCGCCCTTAAATTCAATGTTGAGCAGCATCAGCCGATTCAAAAATGTGGTGTCCTGCTGCTGCAATCCGGCGGCAAAAACAGAAGGCACCTCTTTGAGGATCTCCCAGAGTTCAGGCTTGAGCAAGCGCGGCAAATCGACAAAACATTTCTGAAAAGAAGTCAGATAGGCGGATGCCGGATCGGCTGTGCCCTGAATTGAGCCATATAAACTATTGAGCAACATCGGCTTGTTTTTGGGACCCGCAAAGCAGGGATCGCCCCCTTCACCATTGAGCGCCACCCCCACCATTTGCTTGGCCGATCGCGCCAGCAGCAAATTTGGCACCGTCAGCCCTTCTCCTACCGGATCATCTAGAGCCGCGAGCGTTTCGGGTAAAAGCTGCCAAATTTGCTGCGGCGAAACTTCTAGAATGTGATGCTGCGTGCCGCAATGGGCCGCAACAAGGTTGGCAAATTCAATCTCGCTGGGATACTGAGCGCCAAAGTGCATTGAAAACGTGTGTACAGGGTAATCATGCAGTCGCGATGCGATCGCCGTTACACAGCTAGAGTCAATGCCGCCCGAAAGGTAGGCTCCTACGGGTTCGCCCACGGGCAGCGCTTGCTGCACCAGCTGCTCTAAGAGAACGCGCACCTGCTGAGCGTGCCAATCGATTGAGCGATCGGCATAGCTAATGTGCTCTTGAGGCTGCCAGTAGCGCTGCGGCTGGCCGTCTGGAAAGCCGAGGCAGGTGCCCGGTCGTAACTCTCGCACGCCCTGCCAAAGCGTTTGCGCTCCGGGCACAAATGCACAGCTCAGATAGTCACGCAGGGCGATCGGGTCAAGCTCTCGCGCATGGTAGGGATTGAGCGATCGCAGCCGAGGCGCAGCCCAGCCCGCCGCACTTGTTTTTTTCAGGACATAATAGAGGGTTTTGGCTCCGACCGGATCGCGCCCCAAGCACAAGGTTTGCTGCTCTTGATCCCATACCGCTAGAGCAAACGATCCGGCTAGCAAACTCAGCGTTTGGCTACCTTTCTGCTCCCAGAGCCGCCCCACGATCGCCAGATCGCTGAGTCTTTCAGCATCCTCTACTTGATTCTCTATGTGCTTGAGCAATAGGGCGCGATCGAAGCAGCAGTCGCCCACCAGCACAAATCGCTGACTGGGGCTAAAGGTGGGCTGCGCACCAATCATGGCAAAATCAGACGTTGCCCAAGTTGCCCGACGCGATGGCGATGCGGTTACAGCGGCCGAGCGGGCTGCGGCTCCCCAAGCTATGACCCAATTGGGGTAGATGGCTCTCTGAGTCATAGGGCGCAAGATTGGCACAGAAGCAACAACAAGACATTACTCAAGGGATGTTAGAAAAGTCTTGCGCTGCACTTGTCCTCATCAATTCTGAGAAATTTCAACAGAAACCGAGCGCGATTGACTTTTCTACTCTCTTCTCAGCAATGATTGTTTCAACTTTATCAGAACTGATGCAGATGAATTTGGAGCAGGGTGTTTGGAGTATGGCATTGAACTTGCATCATTGTTAGCACTCAGTGCGATCGCTCTTGCTCCCACAGATCTGGATAGCGCGTAACTGCGCCATAATCATCCACCTCTAACGTTGCTGCGTAGCCTGCGTCAGGAGAAACATAGGCATATTCATGGCTGGATATGCGCTGGTATTGCTGCTCAATCTGCTTCAGTTTGAAATCTGGAAAGTCAAGCCATGCTGCTGATGCGGGCGATCGCGCTCCAATATTGAGCGACAAACGGCGAATGGCTACTAAATTAGTAGCTGGCGTAAAGCCTAGATCCAGATCGACACAGCCTGCGGCAGTCGGGACTTCTACTCCATTCACGCTCCAATGCCCGTTGGCTAGGGGGGCGATCGTGAGTGCAACGGCTGTTTTGCCCACATGACCTGAGATGCTAGCTGTACGGGTCTGCCAGTCGGCAGAAGTGCTGACCTCATAGGCAAGCAGGCACGGCATCTGCTCAAACAGGAAAATGGCTTTACCGGATAGCTGCCAGCCATTGGCAGATTTCCACAGGCTACAAATATCATGTCCAGGCAAATCTAGTCTTCGCCAAAGAATGGTGTGTTCGGGAGAATGCATCATGCCCCTTATTGCTCTCTAGCTCGATGCTGAGTTCCTTCCCCGGGTGTAACAAACAACATAGAGCTAGGAGAATAAACTTGTGCAGTATGCCATATGCCACGCGGCACCAGTGCATAGGCTCCTGGAGCATTCAGGCGGAGGGTATGTTCAGCACCATTTTGCTCTAAGAGCAGATCGACCTGACCTGAGAGCAAACAGACAATCTCATCTCCAGCAGGATGCATCTCCCAGCTCTCCCAGTTCTCTGCGAAAGTGTAATATGAGACCAGTCGCTTGCCCTTAAAGTCGCCAAATTTCTGCTCCAAGTCTTCATAAAAGCGATCGCCTACAGCAACTGGAATAGCTTCACCCTGATCTCCAAGCACAACATAGGTAGAGGTGAGGTTGAACACGTTCTTCTCATGGGTCATTAAAACTAGCTTCCAACGGTTATGGCTTGAGATAAAAGAACCGTAGCAGGTCAGATCTCTACCTAGATCTGACCTGCTGTAATTACTTCCGCCGATAATTCACGGTCATAAACGAATGCCACTGTCCGTCATCATTCAACACATGGGAGGTCATGACCCGGTGATTGTCGCTCTTAAACTCCATGACATCTTTGTACTTTGCCGTTTTGCCCTGACCTGTCATTGCCGGGCCAGTAGAGTTGAGCGTCAGCATTTTCTCAGTGGCATCCAGCTCACCGTCATACAGCCAGAGGTAGGTCATGATCGATCCGATCCAAGTGCCAACATAGCGCTGTTTTTGCGGGTCATAGCCCAGCGTCACCAGTGTGGTTATCTCTCCACAACCCGGCATTTCGCCCTGCCCTTCCGCCACAATCCAGAGTCCGCCTGACGCGCTAGGCTGTGACCCAAGATAGCGGACGGTTTCGGTGCCTGTCGCCTTTTCAGCAGGCTGATCAGATTCCATCGAAACCTCGGTTTCATACGTCCACTCCCCAATTAACTTCTGTAACCACTGATGTTCTTTCTGTGGTTTCTCAGGCATGGTGGATTCATGTTGTATCGTAGTTGTTTCCATGATTTTCTCCTTTCTATTTCCTTGGATTACTTCGGTGTAGGGTGGCGATAAGCAAAACTCGTTTTGCTTAGATGAATCTCACATCACAAGGATCATCTGCGGATACTATTTTGCTTCTGCGATCGCCGCCAGATATTCATCTAGGCAATCAAAGCTGGAATTCCATCCGCCGACAACACCCATTGCCTCATGCTTGCGCCGATCGTCTGCTGTGGCGTGCATGATGCGAAGAATGAGGCGGGTCTGGTTGCCCAGATCTTCAAACAGGGCTGTAACGACCATCGCGCCGCTGGGGAGATCTATAGTTGTAACTTGTTCAAATTCTTCGTCAAACTCATCTGTGGTGACGATGCGTTCGGGCGGGACAACCTCGCGAAAAACGCCGCTGCCGGGATACTCAGTGCCATCTGGCCCACACATCACATATCGCCATTTGCCGCCCGATTTAAAATCCATTGCTTCGACACGGGTAGTGAAGCCTTTTGGCCCCCACCACTGCTCGATGTGTTTTGGCTCTGTCCACACGCTGAATACTAGATCTCTCGGTGCATTGAAGACACGAGTAATCACGAGTTCACGATCTGATTGAGCACCTGATTGCGTATCCGATTGAGTATCAGTGGTTGAATTTTGTTTCACCATTTTGTTTCTCCTGGGAGTGGAGCGATCGCAACCTACAGCGTCCTAATATTTTGCGATCGCGTGTGTTGATCTTCTGCTTGCAACGTTCGTAGAGAGTTATCTGGGCGATCGAGTTTTTTGAGCAGTTTAGGAAAATTGTGGGCAACCTGCTCTCAAAAAGTTGAGCTAACTTCGTCACCCAGTCGGCAAAGGCAGCAAAGTTGAGGTTCAATCGATCAGCAGACCTGTAACTCGGTGATATTTAACCGTCCAGTTAATTAATGACTAGTCTAAATGTACTATTCAAAAATGTCAATAGTTAACGGTCAGAAATATTGATCGCCAGAGTTAGCAAGGCCGTTGCCGCCACAGCCGCTACCGTCCGAACGTGATTCCAAAATGTCCAGTTCACCAGATAGGTCGCCCACAGATTTGCGCCTTCAGGGCTATGGGGTTTGACGAGCGCCAACGCATCATTGAGCGGCACATTCAATGCGATCGTTACGAGCACCGTACCCACGAGATAGAGCAGGCTACCGATGATCACGTAAGCTGCACCTGGCTGATGCCACTTTAACCCTGAAGACACGGTTAAAAAAAGGCAAGCCGCGCCCGTGCCCAGAAAGGCTGTCATAAACCAAGGGTTGATCACCGTAATGTTGATTGACTGCATGGTGGCAATACCCTGAGCGGGGGGCTGTTGAGCCAGAGCTTTCATCACAAAGGTTGAGAAAGCAAAGAAGACACCTGCGACTAGCCCACAACCCAGCACCGCAGACAGCTTCAATGCGAAAAATAAGGGGTCAGCCGTTGTCATAAAGCCTCCTTAGATGGTGTTCTCATCCCATTCTTTTGCCGTAGCAAACTAGGCTGCGGTCAACTCGGCAATTTGAGTCCGAGCTTTTGCGATCGACTCTGCTAATTTTTGTCCCCCATATTCATCATTTTCAACATGAATAAAGGTAATATCCGTGATGCCGAGAAATCCAAAAACGGTGATGAGATAGGGGTCATGGTAGTTCATCTTTTCGTACCGCCCACCCGGTTGAAAGCCAGAATCGCCTCTTGACTCAACGATAAACATTTTCTTACCCAACACCAACGGTTTAAAGGCATTGGTCGCATCATCGGGTTCAAAAGCAACCGTGCGTCCAACCCGAACAATCTGATCAATGTAAGCCTTGAATACACTGGGAACGCTGAAATTGTACATGGGAACGCCGATCACATACATGTCTGCTGACAAAAATTCATCTACAAGCTGGTCACTGAGGCGAATCGCTGCTTGTAGCTCGGCTGTATGTTGTTCGGGTGGCGTGAATGCAGCAGCGATCCAGGCTTCATCCACATGCGGAATCGGATTGCGTCCTATATCTCGATATGTAACAGTATCACTCGGGTAAACTTTTTGCCATTGCTCAACAAACTCTTGAGTCATCCGGCGAGAGTGCGATCGATCACCACGCGGACTCGAATCAATGTGTAATAAATGTGTCATAGTTTCTCCGGATACGTCACTTTTTTAGCTTAGAGAAATCCGCAGAGCTGGGCTATCTTATTCTTGCTGGACTATCAAAATCCTGCGATCGATCGTCTGTAGCACCCTGCAAAAGCTATTTCGTATGGAATACAGTTCAGGCGTTCAGGCTGATCAGGCTGTGGTGCAAACTGTACGGGATGCGTTGCAGGGTGATTTGGCGATCGTCTCAGCTCGTAGAATGCCTTGAGTTTGCGCTACTATATCGCCCTCAAAAATGTTCCCGTCCTAAACGCTGAGAATATCGCTATGGATGTTTGAGCCACCCTTCGTGTAGTATATGT
Source organism: Coleofasciculaceae cyanobacterium (assembly GCA_036703255.1). Lineage (GTDB taxonomy): Bacteria > Cyanobacteriota > Cyanobacteriia > Elainellales > Elainellaceae > Drouetiella. Next base: position 41,117 of record DATNPL010000193.1, on the reverse strand, counting down.
AGTATAGCCAAGGAAGCTGACTGGCTAACTCTGGAGACTCAGCCTATGGAAATGCGGCTTTTGCAGTGAGAGGCTTGCAGTGGAGACATTACCGCCTCACGATGCAGGGGCTTATGACTCGATAACCCCAATAATTGAAACTTCAACAAATCTCATATTCCAAGAAGTTGTGATGCACTTACGTCTTGCTACGCCTGCTGACTTAGATTTGCTGCGGCATTGGGATGAACAACCTCACGTTGTCGCCTCAGATCCCAACGATGACTGGCACTGGGAAATAGAACTTCATCGCACGCCTCAATGGCGAGAGCAATTAATTGCTGAAATGGATAACCGTCCCATTGGGTTTATCCAAATTATTGATCCGGCATTAGAAGATAGCCACTACTGGGGAGATGTTTCAGCGAATCTTCGCGCTATTGATATTTGGATTGGGGAAGAAACTGATTTAGGTAAAGGCTATGGAACAAACATGATGCAGCTTGCTCTAGCTCGATGTTTCGCTGATCCACAGGTGACGGCTGTCTTGATCGATCCACTGGCTAACAATACTCGCGCCCATCGCTTCTACGAGCGGCTCGGATTCCAATTTGTTGAATCCCGGCAATTTGGTGACGATGCCTGCTTTGTCTACCGTCTAGGCCGAGCAGATTGGAGTGCTGCTGATTCTAGGGGTTGATATTTTTCGAGCAGTGTGCGCTTATAAAAGCCTATCTGTAAATATCTGATGGATTTTAAAGCCATCTCTAAAGCTCATGGGTGTCAACAGAAAAAAGGGGGAACGACTACAGGCTACATACCGTATAGCTTTCGTCGTCCCACCTGCCGATCCTTTGAGAGGAGAACACTTCAAATACTATATCTATTATTGAGAATTAGTGTCAATACAAATGAGAATATTTTTCAGTAAGAAATCACTAGCCTGGGTGAAGCGACATCTTGCTGGAGTTGGGTAAGGCGAGAAAAGCTTAGGCTTTTGCTTCTGCCCCCCTCTTCTCAACCTGTCACGGCAGGCTCAAGGCTAGGCTCAATCAGGTTAGGGCTTGTAACGAAATAACTTTTACAGGATGCTTCTGAAAGGCTCGAATTTATAAGCTCTCTTAACCAGTGAGTGTCAAAGTTATTTCATGACAGATCCTTAGTCTCAATACTGTTTCAGAGCCATAACATGCTGTTTGTTGGGTTCTAAGGCTCTATATTGATCAGTTTCACCTTCCAATCCATGCAATCTACCCTGACCCGATCGCAATTTGTTAGAGAATCCAAAGCCCTGCTGCATTTAGCGATCCCTCTGGCAGGTGCCCAGTTAACTCAAGCCGCTACCGGGTTTGTCGATACCGTAATGATGGGCATTTTAGGTCAGCAGGTACTAGCCGCAGGGGCACTCGGCTCAGTTCTCTTTACCTGCCTGTTACTGATTGGCACAGGAATTTTGGCGGCTGTAAGTCCTTTGGTTGCTGCCGCATATGGGGCAGGCAAAACCCCAGAAGTGAGTCATGTAGTTCGCCAAGGGCTATGGCTAGCCACTCTTATCGCGGTACCGAGTACGCTGCTGCTGTTGCAGGGGGGCACCCTGATGCAGCTCCTAGGCCAAGAAGCGCAAAACATTCGCCTAGCGAGTGCTTATTTGGGAGCGATCGCCTGGGGGCTGCTGCCTGCCTTAGGCTTTGCCGTTTTGCGAAACTTTGTCTCGGCCCTCTCCCGCCCCCGCCCGGTCATTGTCATTATGATCGGCGGTACGCTGTTCAACGGGGTTGGCAGCTATGTGCTGATGCTGGGCAAGCTGGGGTTGCCGACCTTGGGCATTGTGGGGATTGGCTTGGCCAGCACTCTATCTCTATGGGGGATGTTCCTGTCGCTGGCCTGCTATATTCTCTGGGAGCCTCAGTTACAAACTTATAGGTTTTTTCATCACCTGCATCGGTTTGAAAAGCGTGTGTTTTGGAATTTAGTCCAGATTGGATTGCCCATTGGCATTTTGGCAGCCGTAGAAACTGGGCTGTTTACCCTCACCACCCTTTTGATGGGGCAACTGGGCACTGTGACACTGGCAGCGCATCAAATTGTGCTTCAGACCGCCGCGCTGACGTTCATGATTCCATTGGGCATCTCCTCTGCGACGACTGTCCGAGTTGGTCAGCAAATGGGGCAGCAAGATCCAGAAGGAGCCAAGCTGTCTGGCTATCTCGGCATTGGCGGCGGCGCAGTGTTCATGATGGCGATGGCGCTGGTGTTTTGGATGATTCCAGAGCCGATTATTTCTCTTTACCTAGATGTGCATGATCCTGAAAATTATGCAGTCGTAGACTTGGCAAAAACGCTGCTCGGCATTGCGGCAGTTTTTCAACTCGTAGATGGCATTCAGGTGACAGCCGCCGGAGCCTTACGAGGCATTCAAGATACCCGCGTTCCCATGCTGATTGGCATTTTTGCCTACTGGTGCGTGGGGCTAACCAGCGGCTATGTTCTGGGCTTTCAGCTACGCTGGGGAGGCGTGGGGCTATGGTGGGGGTTGGCGATCGGGTTGGCGATTGCAGCGGTTATCCTCACCTGGCGGTTCAGTAAAGCACACCTGCGGTCTGACATCGATTTACGGTAGTGTGGAAAGGTAGAACGCTGGGTCTTGTTTTAGCGCCCCCCTAGAAATCTAGAGCTTGAGGTAGTGGCTCAGTCATGTCATCACTAAAGTCTTTTGCCTTATGGATAGGTCTTTTGACCTGTGGACTCTTGCCTCTGGGAGCCTGTACCAACACGCCCTGGGCGGCAAACCTGGAGCGATCGCTAGCGGCTGATCCGCTGTTGGGAGAGAGTCCTGGGTCAGTTGAGCCATCTGCTGCGCCGATCGCCAGCCCTGGTGATGCCGTCGCACAGCTACCTGCCGGATTCCCAGGCGAAATTCCTCGCTACCCCAATGCCACGCTGATTGCGGCTCCGCAGTCTAGCTCTGAAAATTCAACCGGGGAGCTGACTCAGCCAACTCAAACTCAGTGGGCAACGGCTGACTCTAGCGCTCAGGTGCGCCAGTTTTACCAAGACAAGCTCAAAACCGACGGTTGGCAGTTGGGTTCAGCCAACGCTGATTCTGGGGCGATCGTAGCTTCACGAGACAATTTGCGGGTCACGGTAGAGACTCCTGCGAATCCTTCGACTACCGCAGATGCCTCTGACGCATCAGGTGAAACATCAGGTAAAACAGAGTTTACCTTGAGCTATCAATTTATAGACAGCTCCGCTCAGTTGCCCAGTCCAGCCTCTAGCAGTTCAGCCTCTAGCCCATCCCCTCAGACCAGCGCTAGCTCTCTGCCGCAGCCAGGTGATGCCAATTTCGTTGGGCCATTACCCCCTGCGACTTGGGCCGCCTCATCACCTCAGGCTCAGCCCAATGCAGAGCAGTCACCTCGCTCAGCGACACCCGCAACCTATAGCGATCTAGATCAGGCTCCTCCAGAAATTCAACCTTATATTGTCGATCTGGCAAAGTTGGGAGCATTGCCTTTGCGATCGCCCAGCTCTTCTAGTAGTACTTCTGGCAGCGCAACTTCTGACAACTCAGCCTTTAAGCCCAACCAAGCCATCACCCGCCGCGAATATGCCCGCTGGCTGGTCACAGCCAATAACCAAATTTACGCCAATCAAACCAGCCGTCAGGTGCGCTTAGGCACCGCCACCGATCGACCCGCTTTTTCAGATATCTCCAGTAGCGATCAGGATTTTGGCGTGATTCAAGGGTTAGCCAATGCGGGTCTGATTACGAGCGCTTTATCCGGCGACGGTTCCCCAGTGAACTTCCGTCCTGATGCACCGCTCACCCGGGAAGAGATGATTCTTTGGAAAGTGCCCGTCGATATTAGGCGATCGCTTCCCAACGCTAACCTAGAAGCTCTCCAGCAAACCTGGGGCTTCCAAGATGCTGCCAAAATCGACCCCAAAGCTCAGCGTGCCGTCATTGCCGATTACCAAAATGGAGATTTGGCAAACATTCGCCGTGCCTTTGGCTACACCACCTTATTCCAACCCAAGAAGACCGTCACTCGCGCCGAGGCTGCTGCCGCGCTGTGGTTTTTCGGCTCTCAAGACGATGGCTTGTCGGCAAAAGATGCGTTGGAGACAGCCGCCCCTGAACAGCCGATTGGAGGTTAGGGCAGGGCGATAAAAGGAGTGTAAGCGCGAGCTTCATGCTATTGACCAAAGGCTCGCTTTACCTCCGATCGCAGCAGATAGTAGAGCAACACTGCACTAATCACCAATTGAAAGACTGCAATACCCCGACTGCCTACACCTGTTGCCACAGTCGATAGGTTACTCAAGGTTTTCAGCGCTTCTAGCACCAGTGTCGCCATCCAAGCCCAGGCTTGCAGCATAAACAGCCCATAGGCCAGCAGTAAGCCCAGAAATCCCAAGACAAGCAGAAAAACACCAAAGCCCATGACAAAATTGCTGTTTGGGGTCGCTCCTGACCCATCAGAAAACTCTTGAGCGATCGCATCTTTAAACCACAGAATTCCTAAGCTCCCCATCAAAATTAGAACAGCTCCCATCAGTTGCAGTGTTGCAACAATAGTGACCCCGACTGGACGATTCATCGTTAGCGCCTGCAAGACAACGACTAGAGAATAGTACCTCCATTTGTAAATCGTGTTGTAAATCGGAATGCTGCCCAACTTGAACGGTCTCAACTCTAGGCAACCGCCCCAAAGCTTGAGCCAAAAGCCCTAACTGGCAAGAGCACTAGCGTGTGGCGCACGGGGCACGCACACGCTAGCGCAAGATATGGCACTACGCAATTAGGTTAGGACAGGTTATTTTTTGAAAGCCTCGCGTAGCAAGGCTTTCAAAAAATAACTCATTTGGATCTAAGCGCGTAGCGCTACATTAAGTATGGCTACAGGTATTGGAACGGAGACGTTTTTTGTTGACGCGCTTACAAAAACGTCCCTGCCGTCACCTTGCATACCGCTATAGCCGGACTTGATAAGTATAAAATTTTGCTGATTAATAAAAATCCCCGACCAGAAGCCAGGGATTTATCAGGGTGCATCTACCACTCCCTTATACCCAGCGATGCGGATGGAATCAGGAAGAAAATTGATGAAAGTCAAGAATTCTGGAAGAAAATAAAAATCCCCGACCAGAAGCCAGGGATTTATCAGGGTGCATCTACCACTTCTTTATACCTAAGGGTTTTTACTTGATCAGGAAAGATCTGCGCAATTTTGATCACTAAAATTCTGAAGAGACTCTCAGGATCGCTAGCTTCAAAGACATTTTCGTTCTGTAACCAGCGTTAGGCTGCTCCATCCGCCCTGGGCATCATAACTACGAATCATGCGTTTCCGCAGGTTTTCGGTGACAAGCCACCCGGATTCTAAAAAGAAAGGCTGCCCTCGGGGAAGCTGGGTAGGAGTATTAGAAGACGCACCCCCTGGCAAAAGCAACACCTGAATGGGGTACTTGCCCTGTTCAAATCGTAGAATGGAGCCTCCGATGGTCGCCACAGAGTTGAAAATCATCTCAGGCGTTGTCAACTGCTGCACCAATCGATCGCCCTCCACCTGAACCGATAAGCTTGTGCCATAGCGATGGGGCGATCGCCAGTCTGGATAAAGGGTGACAGCTTCCCCCTGCCAATCTCCCACCAGTTGCTCTACGCTCAAAGGCGCTGCTTCAAACGGCGTTTCGGAGGGCATTTCTGCCTGCTGTCGCTGTTCTCGGATGAGCGTCAGGCTAGATAAATCGCTGTCTTTATTAAACATTTGCACCAAACGCAGACGGCGATCGCCCTGAATGAAGCCCAGTTCAGCGCCAAATTCAGAAAACGGCGCAGATTGTATCGATCCTTGGGAGAAATCTCCAGCCTCGAACAGTAAAATGCTGCGACCTAGAGTGCTGTACTCCAAAACTTTCTGATAGTTCACTTCGCCTGTCTGAGGAGAAAACTGTTCGATCGTCTGCCGCACGGTTCGCCTTTCGTTGATGCCTTCTAAGGTCACCCGACTGGGAATATCGTCTTTTAATCTCCCCTCCGGTGAAAAGGTACTAAAGGAGCCTTGCCATGCCCCTAAATTGCAGAGCAAGCTGTCCCATTGCGAAACTGGATTGGCGTCAGGCATGATGGCTTCTCTGTAGGGCTTTGAGCAAGACGGCTTTGGGCAAAATGGGCGATCGGTTGCAGGATAAGTAGATTGTAGAAGGCATGGCCAAGTTGGGGTAGGTTTCCGGAATCGATGACGATCGGACTGTAGTAATCTGCATATTTCAAAATCCGTACAATTGAAAGCCCCTTTATCGAAATATCTTTTTCTTTAATTCTCGATGAAGATTTCTCCTTCAGTCCAGTATGCTTGAATTATTCCTGTAGCATTAGCGGCAAAAGAAGCTGGCAAAGTTCAGCCAAAAGCCGTAGGACTTTAGCATGTCCAGGCGGTTGACAATCGTACTCTCTAGCGTTTTGCTCGGAGAGCGGTCTAGACCTTTAGCCATTTCATCAGGGTTCTCTCAAACAAGCTTTGCTTATGATCAGCGTCGTAGATATACCGTCTGACTACAGCAACTCAACCTATGTGTTAGTCGCCTTCGCAGAGTCTTCCAGCAACATACTTGACTCTGGATTACCGCAGGAATTGCAGACACAGAAGCAGCAATCAGCCCCCGATTTGTTGGCCGAACCGCTATCGCTTGAGCCTTCCGGTGCAGAACCTGATGGGATGCTTTCAAGCACAGCTTCACTCCATCAGGTGGCTGCCTCTGGCCTTGAGACGCCCCCTCGCTCTGAATCTTCTAGCGCTACACCCTCTGATTCTGCTGGCGCTGTAGGCGCAGAAGCTTCGCCCATAGAACCAGAGGCTGCTTCAAGCCCCCTGACTTCAGTTCCTAGCCCATCTTTGCAGTTTGTTCAAGCCATTTCTAGCTGGTCTTCTGGCATTAGCGATGCCCTAAAGTTTGATGCCCCTTTAATCGCAGTCGTCCAGATCCAGAATCCCCGATCGCTCATTTCCACTCCAGCAGAGGCGATCGATTCTAAGACCATGACCAGCGTCAAAGGGGGGGGAACCTTACAGATTCATCCCGATCACCATCGGCAAGACTGTCTGGCGGCTGACGAAATGATGCCTAAGCCAGCCTTTGATACGGTGTTTCAGGTTCAGGTAAAAGGGCAAACCATTGCCAACTTGCCTACCCAAACTCAGGCGAGAGAACTGGCTCAACAGATAGAGCAAACCTTGCAAATCTCTGGATTTGACCCAGAAACCCTACGAGCGACGATCGAAAATCTTGTCCCCCTTGGCAAAGTGGGGGAAACAACTTTATTCCAAATTGACTCAGCGCTAGCGGCTCAGTTCGATCGCAACCCAGAACTCCTAGCTATTTCTTGGATCAACAATTTGCGTCTGGCTTTAGAAGTTGCTCCTATCCCGATCGCAGAAGCACAAATTCAAATGCATGCCCTAACGCTGACCCCAAAACAGCTGAAGGGAAATGCCTCTTGGTATGACCCTTTATTTGCTGGCAGCCTCACGGCTACGGGCGAAACTTTTGACCCTGTGAAGATGACGGCAGCACACCCAACGTTGCCCTTCGATACTTACCTGAAAGTGACTAATCAACAGACTCAGGATTCAGTGATTGTCCGCATTAACGATCGAGGGCCTTATTTACAAGATCGCTCACTCGATCTTTCAAATGAGGCGGCTCGTTGCTTAAATAGCGAGATGTCTGGAGTTGTGCCTTACGAGGCAGTCGTGCTGGAAAATCCTCAAGCTCGGGCACAGGCAGCAGAGGCTCAATCGACCGTGGGGGATGCTGTCTCTGAAGAATCTAGCACCCAGTAACAGTAGCTCAGTCGATCGCAAATACATCAGCGCTCCATCCGTTTTACATGCTTCTGTCCCCAATCACAAAGCAGGATGAACACAGGCATCAGACTTTCTCCATACGCTGTGAACGAGTACTCAACTCTTAGCGGTACATCAGATTGAACATTGCGATCGACAATTTCATCTCTCTCTAGTTCTCTAAGCTGTTGTATTAGCATTTTTTCTGTGACTTCAGGGATGAGTCGCTTAAGTTCACTAAAGCGCTTTTTTCCATCCTTAAGGTGCCACAAAATCAGGAGTTTCCACTTGCCACCGATGATCTTTAATGTGGTTTGAACAAATCTTGTGCCTTCTGTATGATCTGCTGTCACTTGTTTGCCATCCTTATGGACTTATTCGTTCACCAATAAAGTAAGCTCTTCCCAAAAACTATGTGAAGCCTAACTCTACTGTAGATGCATAGTCGCCATGAAGGAACAGTTTCACCTTGAGCTTTTCTTCTCAAATTTCTCTTCTCAAATTTCTCTTCTCAATTCGCATTCTCTACCTACCCAAAGCGATCGCTCTTCCTTCCAATCCAGCCGCAAAATGCTTTAGCTAGAAGCTTTTTGAGGTACCGGAGGTTTGCGATCGGATTGCGTCAAGCTGCAATGGCTTAGTGAGATGAACAATGGCATTGTGCCCGATCGCAATGGCTTTGTAACGGCTGCAATAGTCTTGCATCGACTCACAATCGTATTGTAGAAGCTGCAATGGCTTTGTCAGTCCTGCAATCGAATGTTGACCGATGACAATGTGATGGGAGAGGGGGCGATCGGATTGTGAGGGGTGGCGATCGGATGGAAGACCTGTTAAAACTGTGGGGAATGGGGCGATCGGGGTACAACGGAGTTAGGCGAGAGAGGGATTTTGAAGATGAAAGGCGATCGGCTGAATCTTGTTGCTTCATATCCAATTAAGAAGTCAAGCAGACAGAATCATTTTATCTTTTCTTAAACTCTGTCTTGCTTAGAGATTATGTTTAAAAAAATATGAACCACTTCTGCTTATTTGCCCAAGTTAGTGTGTCACTTAAAATACTTCCGTATATCTACCCAATTTAGAGTGATAGACAGAAATTTTCTAGTCATCATTCTCTATCGAGTAGATAGGCAGAAATTTTCAGATTAATAATAATTAGCCTGCTTATTCTTTGCTGGCGACAGTTCCGTTCACTTTTAGATTGATACTGGGGCGATTGGGTTCAACGGCTCGGCAGTTGTGGGGTTAGAATTCTAGAAATTTTGGCAATGGTGAAATTGCTCAGCAGACTAATATTTTACTGCGGCAGGTTATTCAAATTGATTTAGGATAAAGTATGAACCTCACAAACAGATTTGTTTCGTTATGAACACTTGCTTTTGCGGGTACTTTGTTGGCGAGGGTATAATTAATGCTGGTATTAGTCTCGGTTTGCTTACCTTAAGACTAAATGAACTATTTTACCCTTTCCAAAAACTTCAAGCATGAGCGGTCAAGTCTTTCACTTTCCACCTGATCTTCTAAATCTTCTCGTAGATACAATTCCAAGGTTATGCAAGAGTAAAAAAGATGTTCTCATTTTTTTCTCTAGTGCTGGGGTCAGCAATAAATTTCTAGCAGATTTAAGTGACAGGCTTCAAAAGGATGCAAGCAGTATCAATAAGTATGAGATTGCTAGAACCGTACTGGTAAGGATTAATGACGCTGGCGATGTTGCGCTTCGTGAAAGAAGGGAAATCGTAAAAAGGGTTGTTGAATTCAATGATTTCTCTAGATGTTGGCCTAACGATCAAATGGAAGCGACAGGGTTAGTAGCCAAAGTTAGAGAAGAAGTGAACGTTAGGGATTCTTTTACAAGATTGCAGCAGAACTATGAATCACAGCTAGAAAAAGAAAAGAAGAAACGTCAGCGAGAAGAAAAAGCTAGAATTGAGCAACTCAAGCAAAAGAGGCAAAAGCGACAAGACATTAGATCAGAGTTAATCGCTCTTTATCAAGAAGGTGACGCCAAAAATCGAGGAAAACAGCTAGAAGGTATCCTGAATAGGTTCTTTGAGAGCGAGGGAATTTTGGTTAGGGAAGCTTTCACCATTAAAGGGGAAAATAATGAAGGAATAATTCAGCAAATTGATGGGGCAATTGAGGTCAGTAGTTATCTTTATCTCGTTGAAATGAAGTGGTGGAAAGAAGCATTAGGCCCTGGTGACATAGCACAGCACGTCATGCGTCTTTTTGAAAGAACAGATGTTCGTGGTATCTTCATTTCAGCATCTGGCTATACCGATGCGGCAGTTATTAATATTCAAAAAGCACTTAATCAAAAAATCATTGTGCTTTTCACCTTAAAGGAGTTTGTACTTCTTCTAGAGACACAAACCTCCTTCGAGTCTCTCTTAAAGTCCAAAGTTGAAGCTATCCAGCTTGAAGGTAGACTTTTGTATGATTTCTAAATTAGATTTGACTATTTATTCAAGTCATTTTGCACTACAGGCTAATACAACTGCGCTGCAACGGACGAACACAAGATCATGGTTGATGTACTGATATACATAGTATCGACCGCTGTTGAGCTTCACCGTTCGGCAGCTTAAACACTCCAGTAAAGACGGTATGTGACGATCGCATTCAATGCAAACCGTACCCACAACTCGATCGCCTCACTTCCCAACGCATCGATCGAGGATACTTTAGAGGGGCGATCGCTAACCATACCCTAATAGCAATCAGCGATCGCTTAAATCTACAACACCAGCGATCGAGCAAGAGAATGGTTCCATAAGACGATCGGTAAGACAAAAGCTATAATTGCTCGTAGATTCGTCGAACTCCTTGGTAGACATGAGCCAACAACTAACCCTGGAACTCAGTGATGAAGTCTACGCAGATCTACAGCAAAAGGCTAATGCTGTCGGTTTGCCCATTGCAGAGTGGATCGTTACGGTACTCAATCGTCAAAATAACGATGTGAACAGAGCATTGCCTTCAGCATCTCAACCCGAAGAAGCGCGGCAAAGATTTAGGAATCACGCTGGGGCGATCGGTCTTGGGTATGCCACAGGTATAGACAATGAAAGTATTGATGCTGATCTTGCAAGAGCCTATGCAAATGAAGATTAGGAGCAAGATCAATCCGTGCTTTTAGATACGTCAGGATTATTGTGCTACCTTCATCAGAATGAACCGCAGCATTATGAGGCCGTGCAACTACTTAACAGTGCAAGCAAAAGGTCTTTAACGCATAGTTATGTTCTAGCTGAGTTGATCGCTTTAGCTTTGATCCGTCGGTTTCCTCGTCCTGCAGTTCTCGCTTTTGTTATGGCCTTGCTTGATACTCCAGACATCGAAACAGTTTGGGTAGACGAACAACTCCATCGAGAAGCCATGCAGCTTTTGCTCGATCGCCCAGACAAAACCTATTCGTTGTGTGATGCAGTCAGTTTTGTGTTGATGCGTCAGCGGGGTACGACAGCGGCATTGACCACAGACCGACATTTTGAGCAGGAGGGTTTTGTCAGGCTTTTACGCTCGGCATGAGTTCGAGATGATACACCGATCGCCTCACTCCCCAACGCATCGATCGAGGATACTTTAGAGAAGCGATCGTCTTTCTAGATACTGCAATGCGATCGCTCTTCAAACTGTATCCATTATGCTGCCGCGATTGAAACAGAGTTTCGACTGCGAAATACTGACCATCTCTATCGCATCATTTGCATTTGGGAAGAAGCGCCCGATCGCTCACTGAGTCGGATCGCTCGACAGGTGAGTAGGATAGAGTCAGATGAGCAACGCTAAGCCATCATGGCTTGGACTCCAGTGCTAGCAGGGCTGCGATTCAGCAAATCACGTATACAACGGTCTGAGAGGGCATCCTGCGAATGTCCAAATCCAACTGCTCTCGCTGGCTCAACTGGCTAAAGGCTCATCTGTCTCCTTGATATCGGCCCTCTAAAATACTTGCCCCAAAACTGGCGATCGCCATGATGTCTGATAGCGAACTCGATCGAGAACTAGACTATACCCTTCACGACTTTAGCGACCTTCAGGCAGAGCTAAACTACCGACAGGCACAAGATGTGTTGCGCGAGTTAGTTAGCAACCTGGATCTCAGCACTCAAGAGCAGTCGGGCTTAGAAACAGAGATTCACAGCCTGGAAACCATGCTGGATAAGCTCGATCGCCAGGTAGTTCACATTGCTGTATTTGGCATGGTGGGACGGGGCAAATCTTCCTTGCTAAATGCGCTGCTAGGGCAAGCAGTCTTTGAAACAGGCGCGGTGCATGGCGTAACGCAGCAGATTCAGACCGCACAGTGGCGCGCCCAGCCTGAAGGAGAATTTTGGCGGGTTTCTCTGCCTGGATTAGGCACCTCGCAGGTCGAGCTGATTGATACACCGGGGATTGACGAGGTGGAGGGTGAAGCCCGTGAAGTGATGGCGCGGAAGCTAGCCAAGCAAGCCGATCTGATTCTATTTGTCGTAGCGGGAGATATGACCCGCGTCGAGTTTGAGGCGTTATCGGAACTGCGTAAAGCCAGCAAGCCGATTTTGCTGGTGCTAAACAAGATGGATCAGTATCCAGAAGCCGATCGCCAGATGATTTACGAAAAGATTAGAGATGAGCGGGTCAAAGAGCTGCTGTCGCCTGATGAGATCGTCATGGCTGCCGCCTCGCCCTTGGTAGCCAGAGCCGTCCGCCGAGAAGATGGAACGCTGCTGACTCGGATGAGTCACGGCGCTCCTGATGTGCAAAACGTGAAGCTGAAGATTCTAGAAATCTTGCAGCGGGAAGGCAAAGCCTTGGTGGCGCTCAACACCATGCTGTATACCGATGATGTGAATGAGCAGTTGGTGCAGCGTAAGCTAGAAATCCGCGATCGCGCCGCCAATCAGGTGATCTGGAATGCCGTGATGACAAAGGCTGTGGCGATCGCCCTCAATCCGGTGACTGTACTTGATTTGCTCAGCGCTACGGTAGTCGATATTGCGCTCATTCTGACGCTGTCGCGGCTCTATGGCTTTCCCCTGACCCAGCAGGGAGCCGTGGGAATGCTGCAAAAGATTGCTCTGAGCATGGGTGGCATTACGGCCAGTGAGCTAATCGCCACGTTGGGGTTGGGTTCTCTCAAGAGCTTGCTAGGCTTATCCGTTCCCGCCACGGGCGGCATTTCTCTGGCTCCTTATCTGTCTGTTGCCCTAACGCAAGCAGGGGTTGCAGGCGTTTCAACTCATGTTATTGGCCAAGTGGCTAAAACCTATTTGGCGAACGGTGCATCTTGGGGCGAGGAAACACCCAAGGGAATTGTCAGCCGTATTTTGGCCTCCCTCGATGAAGCCTCTATCTTGAGTCGGATCAAAGATGAGCTGAGGAGTAAGCTAGATCCCGATCGCGCATAAATTACCCCCATAAAATCATCTACAAAGAGGACTTCACTTCTAGAACAGTCCCCTCGCCAATTAATATGAGTAAACCAACCGTTTGAATCAATCAGCATGTCATCTTCTCCGTTTCGCCTTAATCTCCCCGAAGGAACCGTTTCCTTTAGCTTTACGCCCGCATCGGCTCAAGATTTGAAGACCGCGATCGCCTCTCTCATGGATAGCCTTAAGGTGACGGCTCAGAGCGCAGGGAGCGGCAACAAGCCCAAGCCTCAGAAGCCGATGGAGTATCGCCACACGGGAGATGTTTTTCTTGAGGTTTTCTGCAATCCTAATATTTGGTCAAGCCCGTTTGCCGCCAAGGTTTTAATTACCCTGCGGGACGATCGCATTCGTCTCAGTACCGAAGTGGCGCTGACGCAAATGACAGAAGATATTAACCAGTATTTAGAAAACAGCTAGTAGAACGAGCCTGCTCACATCTCTTCACAGCTTCAACTCCATCTGAATATTGCAGCGTTCGTAGGGCGAAGGATGACCGACAATTTGTTGAAATCCTAATTTCCGATACAGCTTGATCGCGGGTTCTAGAACAGTATTGCTCTCTAGGCAAATTGCTTTTGCCCCTAAATCACGCGCTTTCTGGATTGCTGCCTGCCCCAGCAGCCAGCCGATTCCCTTGCCTCTGGCCGTTTCTGCAACTGTCATTTTAGCTAATTCATAGGTGTCGTTATCTATCTTGATCAAGGCACAAGTCCCAACAACTTCACCGTTGTTAACCGCCATATAAATATGTCCGCCAGGGTGCAAAATCTTTTCGTCTGGGTGATCGAGAGACTGATAATCGGCTGCTTCCAACTTAAAGTATTGCTCAATCCACGCACAGTTCAAGCGTTTGAAGTCGCTGTGGAATTCAGGAGCGTAGTCAATAATCTCAGTATGCTGACGTTCTCGATCTTTGCGGACGGATTGAACCCGGTCTAGAAAGCTGCGATTTGCCAGAAGAAATTCGATCGCTTCCATTGCTTTCCAGAGGTCATGCTGTGTTTCCGATAAAAGTTCTTCAACGGCTTGGTTAACATCAGAAACCTGCTGATTGAACTGAGGCATCAATTGCTTTCCTTGATCAGAAAGTCTCACAATGCTGACTCTGGCATCCTCAACATCTTTATCCAGTACAGTCAGCCCTTTGCGGTTCATTTCTTTCACAATTTGGCTGACAGACGGGTGAGAGTGACCAATCATTTGGGCAATTTCAGTGATTGAGGCGCGCTCCTGATGGGAAAGCACATAGAAGACAGGAAACCATTTGGGGTCGAGCGTTACCCCATAGAGATCGTAGATCTTGACCGCATCTTCCGTCAGTTTTTCGCTCAGGCGGCGCAGGCGGCTACCCAGAGCAACTTTTCCCGTTTGCGAATAAAAATCCATATTTATGTAAGCAATTACGTAATTGCTTACATATTAACATACACTCAAATTCCTGAGCTGTCATTACGACTGTTTCATAGCGGCTTCTTAGCAAAGCGGACTTTATGCCAATGACGCAATTGAATATATTTAACTATTGCTCTAGCTTGAAATCCTGAGTAACAAGCATCTAGAACAACGCATTCTACTCATACAGAAAAGAATTTTACTTTCCGTTCCCGACTCAGGAAATTAGGCGATAAACCAGTTTTGCAGTTGCAGGTTTTGAAAGTCAGCGTAATCTGAAGTATTGTTTGTGACCAAGATTAGATCATTGATAACGGCGATCGCCGCGATCTGCCCATCCAAATGAGGTGGGGTTCGCCCCAGGCTCACCAATCTTGCCCGCTCTATGGCATACCACTCTGCCGCTTCCGTGTCATAGGGCAAAATCACCAGTTTGGATTTCACTTCCTCTCGCAGGTATGCCTCAATGGCACGCCGCCTTCTTGAATCTGGCAATCGCTGATAGCCAAAACAAATTTCGTGATATACCACTGATGCTGTTGCTAATGCTTCGCTGCAATCGATCAAACGTTGGATCACTATAGGATTGGGACGAGGACGCAGCGGCTCTGAAAGAATATTAGTATCTAGCAAATACCGAGCTGTCACAGAATGACCTCACGCCCTGGAGAGCGATCGCGCACATCCCTAAAAACTTCATCTGGGTTAATGTCAACTTTTTCGATTTCTAGCCGCTCTCGAAATGCGGCCAAGGACTTACCAAAGCCCCCTTTTTGAGATAAGCGATCGTATTCAATCGCTGAAAGAATCACAGCAACCCGCTTGCCGCGTCGAGTCAGTTCTACAGGATTTCCCTGTTCAGCTTGGTGTACTAACTGGGTTAGCTGTTCGCGCGCCTGAGCAATAGAATATTGGGGAAGAAAATCAGACATGTTGGAAAGATGGCTATTTGAGTAGCTACTTAATCATAAGATAGCGATCGCCATTCAATTTCTGACTTATTGGCTGGTTTGGATGCCCCGCTGGCGCAGCGTTTGGACAAAAAATTCCTCTAGCGAAGGCCGCGCCAAATTCATGCCAATGAGGGTGGCACCCATCAAATTTAGCGTTGAGAGCAGGTCTTGCGGATCGCCTTTGAGATGCCCCTGCCAGTGGTTGTCGTGAAACTCTAGATCGGGCACCCATTGCCGCAGCACTTCTGGATTGCCGCCCTGAATTTTTACCTGATAGAGATCGGCAGTGCCCAATAGCTCTTGCATCGAGCCAGAGCAAAGCAGTTCGCCCCTAGCCAAGATGGCAACACGATCGCAAATCTTTTCCACATCCGATAGCACATGGCTGTTGAAGAAAATGGTTTTGCCCTGCTCTTTGAGCGACAGGATAATTTCTCGAATTTGGTAGCGTCCTAACGGATCAAGACCCGACATTGGCTCATCTAAAAACACCACTTCTGGGTCGTTGATTAGCGCTTGCGCCATGCCAATGCGCTGCACCATGCCCTTGGAGTATTGCCGCAACTGTTTTTTACGGGCTGCCGACTGCGCCATGCCCACCATTTCTAGAAGTTCGGGAATGCGGCGGCGCTGCACCTCTGCCGGAATTTGAAACAGTCCTGCGGCATATTGCAAGATTTCCCAGCCCGTCAGGTAGTCATAGAAATAGGGGCTTTCGGGCAGATAGCCCACCCGCTGCTTAATCGAGCGATCGCCCAGAGGTTTCCCCAGCAGCAAGCCTCGCCCCGAAGTCGGACGGATGATGCCTAGCAGAGTTTTGAGCAGCGTAGTTTTGCCTGCTCCATTGGGTCCCAGCAACCCAAATGTTTCACCTTGAAACACCTGGAGTGAGAAATTTTTTAAGGTTGTCACCTTTTGATTCAGCCAAAATCCGGTACGGTAAACCTTTTGCAGCTCAAACGTCTGTACCACCGCTACGGGCTGCACCGTTTCTGCCAAAGTCAATTCACCACGGCTCAGCATAGATTTTTCCTGCGTCAAACTAAAGCGAAATTTTGTGTCAGGCTAGAGTAAGAGTACCCAACGCTCAACGATGATCAACGACCTCATTATCAACGGAAACGCTAGTTATGGATCGACAAAAATTTGTGGCGATTGTGACCGGGGCGATCGCCGTTCTCCTCAGCATTGCCTACCTGTTGATTGTGCAACTGCTCGATTTTAGAGGAGAAATGCTGCCTGCCCCAATGGACTTGTCAAGTCTGGTTGCCCACCCGATCGCGTCTGCCCTGAGCCTCTTTACTCCTGCCGTCGGCTGAGTTCTGCCTGCTGCATCTCATCAACCATTTGCCGACTGCGCCGCAGATAGGTGACAAACAGCAGGATGGTAAAGGCAATGATAAACAGTCCGGCGATGCTGCCCGCAAAGGTGTTGTATAACCCGTGCAACACGACGGCGATCGCCAGCCCAATCAGGACGATCGCCCCTTGCCGTGAGGGGTTTACCGCCGCTAACCCCATAAAGTAGCCCACCATCCCCGCCAGAATGGCGTGAAACAACGGCAGCGAGACAAACCGAATCGTATTGGCCGCCACAAATGAACCTAGCCCTAACTGCCCCTGACTGAAGCCAAAGGCATAGCGCAGCGAGTAGGCCGCTCCTTCGGCAATGGCAAACCCTAACCCCGACATGGCTCCATAAAAAGCTGCCGTATGCGGATCGCCAAGCTTGCCTCGGCGTAGCAGCAGCAGATAGATAGGCAGGGCTTTACAAACTTCCTCAAGTACCCCCACCCCAAAAATAAAGCCCAGCAGCCTGCCCCATAGGCCGCCCTCGTTGATGGCTTGATACAGCGTGCTAAAGGGCGGCACCTTTTGAAACAGCAGCAGGATAGGGATGCCAATAAAGGCGGTGAACAAGACGCACTGAATGGCGTTTCCCCAAGAAAATTGGGTGGGCTTGATCAGGTCATGCAGCACGACTGCCCAAATACAGGCGTAGTAAATGCCGAGCAGCCATGCCGTTTGTGCTACGCTAACCTGCTCGGCCACTAAATTGACGATCAGTGGAAATAGCCCCAAAAACAGCAGCAGCCTAACGGCATAGTGGCGATAGAGATCAAGGCTGAGGAGATCGGGATAGGGAAAAATGGACTTGAGATTGAACGATCGCAACGTCGCCAAAAAGTCGTGGGTATCCGCATTCACCTTGACGATGGCGCTTGTGACTTTGACGATCGCGCCGCCCGGTTCTTCAGCTTCTGAATCGGGTCTACTAGGTGAGAGAGAAAAATCCTGTGCCCAAGACGGCACCCCTTCCCCCATTTGCTGGCTGTAAACTTTAACCAGCGTAATGGTGCTGATGTCCCAATCGCTAATTTCTTTCTGCAAAAGCTGCATGAAAGCCTGCTGCTCAAGGGGACGGGTCGAAGACAGCAAAATCTTCAGGCAGCTTTCCCGAATCAGAATCTTAGCTGAGACGCCGCGAGGGAGCAGACTGCGGTTCAACAGACGGGCGATCGTCTCTGGATCTCCTTGCTGAGCGAGTTTAAGTAAATTGGACTGGGTCATGATCGCCGCAAAAATCTGAGGCACTCTACCTAGAATACTGGACTAAACCAGACTAGCGGCTGATATCTCGCAGCGCACCCCGCGTCATGGCCGCGATCGCTTGGTCAGTCGCCTTCGGCAAATGGTAATATTTGCCGCCCGCATGTTTGGCAAGCTCTTTGGCAAATCCGGTTGAGACGAACTTATTTTCGGTATCAATCACCAAAAGCTGCATGCCAAGGGCGCGAACTTTGCCCGCAATGCTGAGCAGCTCGGCTTTGATGTCGGGCTTTTCGTCGTCGAGGATGGGTTCGCCCAGCGATCGAGCCAGGGGAATATTGCCTCGCCCGTCCGTAATCGCCACGATCACCACCTGACCAATATCGCCAGACTGTTGGGCGTTAGTGCCCACCCGCACCGCCTGAGTCAAGCCATGTGCTAACGGAGAACCGCCACCACAGGCCATGCGCTCTAGTCGTCGTTTGGCTGCGGTGATCGATCGCGTGGGCGGTAGCAGCACTTCGGCTTGCTCTCCCCGAAAGGGAATAAGCGCCACCTGATCGCGGTTTTCGTAGGCTTCGGTTAGCAGCCGCAGCACCGCACCCTTGGCAGAATTCATGCGGTTGAGCGCCATTGAGCCGGAGGCGTCTACCACAAACACAATCAGCGATCCGGCTTTGCGGGCCAGCCGCTTGGCGCGAATATCCGACTGTTCAACAAATACCTTTTTGCGCGACGGAGCCGGATTGATAACCTGCTCTTGCCGCAGACGACGCGCCTTTTGGTAAGGAGCTGCTGTGCGCAGGGTGGCATCAACGGCGATACGACGCGCTTTGCCCTTGGGCAGCATGGGCTTAACGTAGCGACCCCGATCGTCCGAGAAAATAATATTGCGCGCCCCGGATTTGCCCTGACGGGATGCCATCTGGGCGAAGTACAGCACTGAGGGGTCAAGAATCACCCCTTCTGGGTCAAAGACAAACTCTTCAGGGACGCTAGGCGGCTCCTGTTGATTCTCGTCGTCCTCTTCCTCATCTTCGTCCTCCTCCTCGGAGTCGTCCTGCTCTTGCTCAGAATTTTGCTGCGGTGGGGGCGGCGGGGGCTGAGGCGGCTCTTGATCGGGCTGCTGCTGGACGATCGTCGATCGCGGCACGATGACCAATTCCACGGCCTTGCGTAGGTCTTCCGCAATCACCTCAGTCCGGCCTTCTAGCGCTGCATGGGCTTTGGCGACTCGCAACGCATACAGCTCGGCTCGGTGGCCTTGCACGCCGCCCCGGATGGCTTCATTGACTAGATAGGCGATTTGTTCGCTCTTAATCTGCACATCCTTGAGCCATTCCCGCGCCAGAATAATTTGGGTGCGCAGGCTGTCTAAATCTTCGGCATATTGCTGGAGAAAACCCTGGGGAGATTCTGCAAAAGCGGTTGCCTGATCGACCGCCTCCACCCGCTCATCTAGACCCAGCACAGAGTCGGCTGAGAGCGCAATGGCAATGCGATCGAGCAGATGCTCTCGCAGGTCGCCTTCTTCGGGATTGTAGGTGGCAATCAGCAGCGGTCTACAGGGATGCTGAAAGCTGATGCCCTCTCGCTCAATCTGGTTTCGCCCTTCTGTTAGCACCGACAGCAGCAAGTTTGCCGCCTGATCGTCTAGCAGATTCACCTCATCGACGTACAGCACTCCCCGGTGGGCTTCGGCTAGAAGTCCGGGCTGAAACACCGTCTCGCCCTGCTTGATCGATAGCGCTACGTCAACCGAACCCAGCAGCCGATCTTCGGTGACACCCAGCGGAATCTGAATGAAGGGGGTGGGAATCACGCGAGTCGGCAGTGGCTCTTCCGAGGGAGAGGCATTCAGCTTTTCAAACGCCTCGTCGTCCCATTCTTCGGGTCGGTTGGGATCGCAGTTGCAAAAGGAGCCTTCAATCACCTCGATCGGCGGCAGCAGGGCATGTAGCGCTCTTGCCATCACCGATTTGGCAGTACCGCGCCGTCCGGCAATCACCACGCCGCCTAAACTGGGGTCGATCGCCGCCAGCAGCAGCGCTAGTTTGATGGCTTCTTGACCGACAACAGCGGCAAGCGGGAAAGCAGGGGGGGCTTCAACGAGTGCAGACATGAATTTCGCTGATAAAAGGGATTGACGGAACAGGGCATCCGACTTATCAGCATATCAAGCTTTCGAGACATCCTGGCAGGCGTGCCAGAAGCTCTTCCCATCTTGCCCAAATCATATCAGTGTAGTTCTTGCTATCAATGCTGTATGCACCGATCGCAAAACCATCATTCATTTCGACTAAGGCAGTTTGACCGGAAGCTACTACCCCAAAGTCGATCGCATAGCCCGCATAAGACTCCCCTGCTTGATCTAAGGCTTGAATGGCTCGACGCACCTCTTCCAAGTTAATCGGAACATCTGCATTTCCTGCATAGTGATCCACACCCCTGATTTCGGAATGAACAACATAAACTCGGTACTCGCTAAGCCAGGTGACGACTTCCGAACACCACACTTTTTCTTGACGTGACACTCCATACACTTGAGACAAATCGTATTCAGACTCAAATACACAGCCTGTAAACCGTTTGCGACGTGTTGCTGGTTTCACAAACATGGCTGGATAACGACCATCTCGTAGCCCTAGCTCCAGTTCTCTAAGCGTCGATCGCCAAACACGACGATGTAAAAACTCATGCAGCGAAACTGGATAATCGTTGGGTTCGGGTTCGGGAATGGAAAGTTGCTGCAAGGCTCCAGCAATGCAAGGCATATCTCCAACGACTAAAGACTCGCTATCCAGCATGAGCTGCCTGCGATGAATGCGCTTTTCGGTGTAGAACGTGAAGGGTATTTCACGATGCTTCAGTTCCTCAACGACTCGTTGCTCTTCCTCCCGGAGTCGTCCATTACCCTGTTCCTGAATAAAGGCTTTAGAAATCACGCTGTCTCAAGTTTAACATTCACGCTTGACCGATAATTTCTCTGCATAGCTTCAACCCAGGGCGAAGCTAGCTAATCGGTGAAGGTCAGCGATCGCCGTTAGCCTCTCGATCCTAGTCGATCGCTCCCAACAATCTGCTGCGCTAGACTGGTTAGCTACTGACAGTTGAAGGAGAAAATACCGTCAAAGGTGCGATCGTTTTACGAAGTAATATCTCAGAGGCTCCTGAAATAACGTAATCCTGCAACTCACCAATAACGCTGTATCCTAATCGCTCATACAGCTTGCGCGCGTTCTGATTGAAGGAAGATACACAGATGAAAACATTGGGAACGCTTTGGAAGATTCGCTCCTCGGCATAACTGATCATCTGAGTTCCAATACCTTGTCCCCGCCATGCTGGGTTTACACATACACTTTGGATATAGCCAGTAAATGCTCCTGCCATATTGATGATGATAAACCCTGCAATTGTCTCCTCGATGGCGGCTAGATAAACCTCCTTAGTTGGGTCACTGATTGTTTGGTACGATGCTTTGTAGTTACGACCAAGAGTAAGCCAAGGCTCAGACTGTGACATCATTTGAGCACAAGAGATAATATCTTCAGTTGAGAGTGGACGAATTGTAATAGTAGCCATCTTAGTCATACAGATAGGTTTGCGCTGACTGGATCAGACAAAAGTGCTTGAGATGAATTTACAATCGTAGGTAAATCAAGCGTAGTAATAATCGCAGACGGCAAAGACAGAAATCTATTGAATCGGCTTTGGCTTCAGACGTTGCTGATAGCATGTAGGGTACGTTCTGATCGATCAAACGTACCGTCAATGTTCGTATCTTCCTATCATTATTGCTATGTCTCCAATCTAGTATATAGAGCCTGGAGCATTAGAGTTACTACGTGCGAAGGATGATGTTAGCGTTTCCATGTAGGGTGCGTTTGCTAAGCCGCAACGCACCCTACATGGTCTAACTTCTGAACTGCTTATTGCAAACCCTCATGATGGGTGGTGTGGGAGGGGGAAAGAAATACCCTCCTCGACCTGATTCGGCATCACTTGAGCTTTCCTTCAAATGCATTGAGCTGTTCGGCCTTGATAACGATCCCAAGATTGTTCGGAATGGTCGCAACCGATACAGGCTTCTGCTGTGTCGGAACAGTAACTACCTTGATTTCTCCGTGAATGGTGTGCTGGGGTCCTGCATAGAGAATTCCCAGCAGCTTAATGCGAGATCCCATAACCAAGGCGTTTCTAGTTTGGTAGCTTCCAACCTCAAATAAAAGTACCGGCGAGCCACTCGAACCTGGAAAGCATGCAGCGTCAATCAGGAACTCCTTCTTCCCATTCCAATCGCGCTTGTAGTCAGACGCCAGCACCCCCTTCCTAAAGATGGGCAGGTTGTTTGTCTGATCCCACAGCCCGTTTGGGTATCCAACCATGACTATGGTCTCCAAACCAAGCATGTCGTCGAGATCGGAAGTGCTGGGAATGAGATCCTTGTCCAATGTGAGGAAGAAGAACCTAGTGTTTGATTGTTCGGCTTGACGAAGTAGTGCTGCAATCGGCATCACACAGAGATCTACATCTTTGTCAGGATGGGGAATCCACCTGCTCTGGAAATTATCTAGTTCAAAGACTGTTTAACTACCAATTGCTGGGCCGTCAGCCCCGTCGTGAAGCGTCAGGAGAAAGCGGCCACGAATCGCGCCCTCAACAACATGCTTATTCGTGACAATTACAGGAATGTGCTGATCCCCGCTACGGTCCAAACTGTAAAAAAAACCCGTGCCCGTGCCGATTCCACCAGACGAGAGATCGCACTCTATTCGAACCGTGCTGTGGGCGAGTTGCTCAGCCGGGCTAAGAGTCATAGCATACCCTCCGTGATGCCGAACTTCTTTTTAGCGGGAAAGTTTCTGCATATCTACCCCAAATGAGGTGGATAGCTAGATGGTTTCTGCATATCATTTTAAATCCGGTGGAGCGCAAGAGCCTTCTATAGTAGGCCAATTTAGCGAGATAGGCAGAAACTTTCCAACTGTTTTCACGATGCTTCCCTAGAGAGAACGGGGAACCCACTCGATCGCCCCACCGATCCGATCGCCCCACCCTTCAAACATCAAAGAATTCTGACAAAAGCTGTAACAAATTCCTCAGTACGCTTGCATTGAACCCGCTTTTATTTTATGCTTTCCCGAACTGGTGAGACGCCAGTGACACGAGCTTAAGGTATGGACGCTGATGAGGGAAGTTTGCCGCGACCCCCACCAGCTAACCTGCCGTTCTGTGCACGCAGAAGGCTGGCTGAGTTGATTTTAAGTCATCGAATGCCTTGCTAATGCAAAAACAAAGTGGTTGGCGAACCACGCCTTAAGCTTTTCTTCTCTACAAATACCCATTAGCAAGGTAATTCATCATGACGACAGAGTTCAACGAACTGCTGACAGACCATCCTGCCGATCGCCCGCAGTTCTGGATCATTGGCACCCGCGACCAAGTGACGCATTTGATCAACGAATGCTACGTCAAGCGATTAACGGACGATCGCGCCAAGTTCACGCCCATTATTCCGTTACCCTTTGGCAACGGCAAATATATGACGATACTGGTGCGGTAAGAGCTGGCAATTTCGCCCCCAATCTCCCCATTGTGAGGAACTGCCCAAACTCAAAGTCCTTCAAGATTGGGGAAATTAGGGGGCATTTAGCCTTGCCTCCAGCAATGCCGGAAAATGAATTCAAAGTCCCCCTTTTGAAGCTATGTTGTGCACACAAGTGTTTTATTGTTGGCTGCAATGGGTTTGATCCCCCCTAACCCCCCTTAAAAAAGGGGGAACCGGAATCAAAGTCCCCCTTTTTAAGGGGGATTCAGGGGGATCTTGCAGGACTTTGAAATCTTGTCTGAGATCTGTGTACACCGTAGCTTTTGAAGGGGAACCTGAAACGTTTCGCTACCGATAGTTGAACTTTTCAAGCATCCTCTACTGCCTCTTTCATAGAAATCTCCCAATCTCCGTCGCCGATCGCCCCCATAAAAGCTATGCTGATCTATTGGTAACGATCCGAAGGAATGACCGTGATCGATCTCAAGCAGCTACGGGAAAACCCAGAGCAAGTTCAAGCTCGCCTCAATTCACGATCGGGCAGCTACGATATCCAGCCCGTTCTCGAACTCGATCGCCAGCAGCGCGAGATAGAAATGGAGCGATCGAAGCTTCAGGCCGAGAGCAACGAAATCGGCAAGCGCGTCGGGCAAAAGATGCAGTCCGCAGCCAAGTCTGCTGATGCCGCAGTCCAGGCCGAAATTCAGGCGCTTCGCGATCAGGGCAACCAGGTCAAGGCAGAGCTAGCGAACCTAGAGCCGCGCGAAAAAGACTTAAAAGAGCAGATTCAGGCAATCTTGCTCACCCTGCCCAACCTGCCCAGCGCCACCACCCCTGTCGGCAAAGACGAAGACGAAAACGTAGAGCTGCACCGCTGGGGCAACGAGTACATCCCCGCTAATCCCGACATTTTGCCCCATTGGGAGATCGGTGAAAAGCTGGGAATTCTCAACTTTGAGCGTGCTACCAAAATTGCCCAAAGCCGCTTTGTGGCATTGCTGGGGGCTGGTGCGGCCTTAGAGAGAGCCTTGATTCAGTTCATGCTGGCGCAGCATACGCAGGCAGGCTTTACCGAGATCATTCCCCCCTTTCTGGCAAACAGTCAGTCGATGACGGCCTCAGGGCAGTTGCCCAAATTTGCCGAAGAAGCCTTTAAGTGCGATCGCGATGATCTCTGGCTCATCCCCACATCTGAGGTGGCAATCAACAGCCTCTACCGAGACGAAATTCTCTCGGCTGAGGAGCTGCCCTTGCACTACTGTGCCTATACTCCCTGCTTTCGGCGCGAGGCAGGCAGCTATGGCCGAGACACACGCGGACTCATCCGTCTGCACCAGTTCAACAAAGTCGAGATGTTTAAGTTTGTTCACCCAGATACCTCCGAGCAAGAGCATGAAACGCTGCTGAAGCAGGCCGAAAGCATTTTGCAAGCCTTAAAGCTGCCCTATCGCGTCATTTCTCTCTGCACGGGCGATCTGGGCTTTGCCGCCACCAAAACCTACGACATCGAAGTTTGGCTACCCTCGGCAGGCAAATACCGGGAAATCTCTAGCTGCTCTAACTGCATGGATTTTCAGGCGCGTCGCAGCAATATCCGCTTCAAAGAGGCGGGCAAGAAAGGAACGCAGTTTGTCCATAGCCTCAATGGTTCTGGCCTAGCGGTCGGTCGCACGATGGCCGCTATTTTGGAAAACTATCAGCAGCCCGATGGCACGGTGCAAGTCCCTGATGTATTGCAGCCCTATCTGGGTCGAGCAGTGCTCTAACCCATAAAATTTATGTTGAGAGGCACGCGCCTCTCAACATAAATTTTATGGCCGGATTAAGCAATGCCTTATAGTGCTGGGTAGTCCTAAAAGGGTAAGGATTTTTTGTGGCGTAGGGCAAAGCCCTACGCCACAAAAAATCCTTACGTGAAGACCACGACCCAGTGCTAAATTACGCATTGGCTCCAGAGCGTGAGCCAGACAGCAGACTCTCAATCGTCAGCGTCAAATGCCTGAGAGAAACAGGCTTGGCAAAATATTCCACCGCTCCTGCCGCCAGACATTTTTCTCGATCGCCAGCCATAGCCAAAGCCGTCAGCGCAATAATAGGCACCTGAGCCAACGCGCGATCGGCTCGAATCTGCTCGATCGCCTCTAGGCCGTTCATCCCTGGCATCTGAATATCCATAAGAATCAGGTCTGGCCGATGCTGATGGGTCAAATCCACGGCTTCTTGCCCGTGGGTGGCAATCACGAGCCGAAACCCACAGCCCGATAAGTAATGCGAGAACATGTCGATATTGGCCTGGTTATCTTCTGCCAGCAAGATTAGAGGCTGACCCGGCGAAGCTTCTGAAAGCAATGACTTTGAAGAGGGAGCGTCAGGCGCTGACAGCGATCGCCCTGCAAAATTCGGTTCCGCCTCAGCCAGCCTGGAGTCAGCCTTCGGCATGAGGTCGCAAGTTGCATAGGTGGGTAACGTGACGGTAAAACAGCTGCCTCGCCCCACCGCACTCACTACATCGACCTTGCCTTGATGCAGCTCCACAATTTGCTTGACCAAAGCCAGCCCCAGCCCTGTGCCATCATATTGACGGCTCAGGCTGCTATCAATTTGTACAAAAGACTGAAACAGTTTGGGGATGTCGTTTGGAGCGATGCCGATGCCCGTATCCACAACATTAAATTGAATGATCCGCTGAAGGCGATCGCGCTTGGCTTCTAGAGAAACCTTTCCGCCTTCTGGCGTAAATTTGACCGCATTACTGAGCAGATTGATCAATGCCTGCCGCATCCGCAACTCATCCACCTGGATCACATCGATCTCTGGCGGAATATAAGTCTCCAGCTTGATATTTCTCTCTTGGGCAGCCTGCTGGACAAAGCTCAAGCTAGAGCTGCATAAGGCTTGAACGGAGGTGGGTGCTACATGCAGTTCTAGCTTGCCCGTCTCAATTTTTGCCAGGTCTAAAATATCGTTGATCAGCGTCAGCAAATGCATCCCGCTCTGGGAAATGATCTCAACATATTGCTGTTGTTTCTCATTCAGTTCGCCATAAATTTTGCGCTCTAGCATTTCAGACATGCCCAAAATGGCGGTGAGTGGCGTCCTCAGCTCGTGACTCATGCTGGCCAAAAATTCATCTTTGAGACGAGTGGCGCGGGCGAGTTCGGCATTGGCATGGGCTAACTGTTCGTTGGTGTGCTGTAGCTCAGCCTCAGCTCGTTTACGCTTGGTGAAGTCTGATCCTTCTCCCTCAACGATAATGTTGACCACCTTGCCCCTGTCATCCTTGAGGCCCGTGATGGCGTAAGTGGCAAACTGGGTGGTGCCATCCGCCAGACTGTACTCTACTTCTCCCGTCACTGGATCGCCACCGCTAGTCACCGCCGCAATTCCCGCCTGCCAGCGGGCTTGTATCTGGGGCCGATGATTAAACCAGGGCGTTTCCCAAAATTTGCATCCCAGAACTTGCTCGATCGCCATACCTGTAATCTTTAAGCAGGTCTGGTTGACTTCAATGACCGTGCCATCTGGGTTGAGGATCGCCATAAATTGAAACTGTTGATTAAACACCGCCCTGAAGCGACGTTCGCTATCTTGCAGCGCTTCCTCAACGCGCTTGCGATCGCTAATGTTGATATGACAGCCGATCGCCCGCAGAGGATTGCCCTCAGCATCCCACTCAATCACCCGCCCCGAGCAAATCACCCAAATGGTCGAACCATCTTTATGGCGATACCTCACTTCGTTATAAAAAGGGCTTTGTCCCCGCGTGCGAATATGCCGCTCAAAGCTATCCATTGCCTTGGTCAAATCTTCTGCAAAAATCAGACGTTGCCAGGTTTCGGGTCGGTTGGGCAACTCGTGATCTTCATAGCCAAACATTCGCTTAAAGGTCGGACTTAAATATTCCCGATTGCCCGGAATATCCCAATCCCAATAGCCTGCAAGAATGATCTCAAAAATGTTTTCCAGCAGCCTTAGCTCGACCCGCAGCAGTTGCGATCGCTGTAGCTCGGCTTCTACCTGCTTGCGATCGCTGATATCCGTGTGGGTACCTATCATCCGCAGCGGCTGACCCTGCTCATTCCAGGCCACAACTTTTCCCAAAGAAAGAATCCACTTCCATTCCCCGGTCTGGGTCAGCGAGCGAAATTCTGTCTTGTATTCTGAAATCTCGCCAGCGATATAGGCTCGGTAGATCTGAGCAACCGTCTCGCGATCGTCTGGGTGTAGCCGCGCGAGCCACTCCGCATTGGTTTCGTGAAAGTTGGCTGGATCGTAGCCCAGCATCGTGGCATATTCTGAATTGACGATGGCTTCGCCCGTCTGAATATTGAGGTCATAGAGTCCTTGGTTCGCCGCTGTCAGCGCCAAACGGAGCCGCTCTTCGTTTTCTCGCAGCGCCGTCTCTGCCTGCTTTCGCCGCGTGATATCTCGGGTGATGCTCACAATCCCGATCGGTCTAGAGCGATCGTCTAACCATAAGCTTTGAATCGCCAAAAACCAGCGCGGTTGATTCTCGATCGTCAGCAATTGCTCAATTTCTTGCGGCTGTCCCGTTCTAAAAGTCTCTTGTTCAACCCATTGCAGGGGTTGAGTCTCTTGCGGTGGCAAAAGATCATCGACCTTCTTTCCCACAATCTCATCAGGATGCGAACCGAGTAGCTGAGCCGCAGTCGTGTTCACGACTAGAAAACGACCCTGAATATCTTTGACGAAAATGGCATCATGGGTGGAGTTAATGATGCTCTGGAGCAGCCGATGGTTATATCGTCGCCGTTCGACCCCTTGCCGAATCAACCCATAGAGCAGCAAGCCCGTACAGCCGACAAAAAACCAGCCCTTGAGGGTTTGCAGCCGGGTCAGAGCCTCTGTCGATGCAGACAATGAAGCTAAAACGGCATCAGACCAGACAATCCAAACAACGCTGATCAAGAGGTAAATAAAAGTAACATACTGCGCTAAATAGCGAGAGGAGTCGAGTTGCCTAAGCCATGACTTGAAATGCAAAGCTTGCCGCCACAGCCACCTATTTCTTAAAAGAGCCATGACTTCACCCTCTCACTAATGCATATGAAGTGATTTTGAATGACTAGCCTCAGTCTAAGCGGTCAGGGCAAAAAGCTGCATAACTGGAATCACGGCAGGCAGCGCTCTATTTTGCTAGCGCTCTATTTTGCTAGAAAAAAGAACAACAGGGAGTTCAACCGTAAAACAGGTTCGTTGGGCAGCGCTGGCTACATGAATACTGCCGCCCAAGTGTTCCGCCATCTTTTGTACCAGCGTCAGCCCCAGCCCAGTGCCGCCTTGTTTCCAGCGATCGCCCCCCGGCACCCGATAAAACTTCTCAAAAATATGGTCTAGTTCACTGGCAGGAATTTCTACGCCTGAGTTGCACACATCTAAGACAAACAGCGGGGTTTGGGAATAGCCGTCAGCAGATGGCCTGTCTCGGGTCGCGCCACCCGGCACTTCACTAGCAACGGTTCTGGCAGAAACTTTGATCTGCTCCCCCGGCGGCGTATACTTGCAGGCGTTGTTGAGCAGTTCTGTTAAAATCCGCTCCAGGCAGAGAGAGTCGGAGGTAATGATCGGTAGCTCATCCGGAATTTCGATCTGCAAAATTTGTTCCCGGTTGCGGGTGCGCTCTTGAAAAGATTCGACAATATGCGTCACCCAGTCCTGCAAATAAATCGGTTCTAAGTTAAGGGCTGTGGTGCCCGATGCTAGTCGCTGCAAATCCAGTAAATCGTCAATCAAATCAGCTTCGCGATCGCATTCCACTTCCAAGATCTTAAAGTATGTTTCTCGTCGCTCCTCCTGGCTTGTCAATTTCAGCATTTTAATCGCCATTTTTATATTCGTAATCGGGGTTCGCAGCTCATGCGAAACGGTACTCAAAAAGTCATCCTTGAGGTGATTTAACTCTTCCAAAGCCTTGACCTGAATCTGAGCGGCCTGATAGAGCCTTGCCTGACGCAGAGCGATCGCACATTGATTCGCCACCTGTTGCACTAACCGAATTTCTGCATCACTAAATACCTTCTCTCGCGGCTTAAACAGCCATAAATCTCCCAGTACCCTTTGGTCATCGACGATCGGGCAGGCCAGAATCGTAAACCGCTTAGCCAAGGAACGAACGGTAAAGGGAGAAATAGCACTAAACTGACAGTACTCACCTCGCAACAGATGCGTATAGACCTCCGAGAACTCATCCAGTATTTGAAATACAGCTCCCTGAGCCGGAGGCAGCAGCGTGGTGTATTCATAACAAATTGTAGATATCGTCTGTTCTATGTTGTAGAGTGCCGCATCGCAGCAGATTACACTCAACCCCTGCCCCAACTCCTGCACAGCAGTCTGCAAAATTTGGGATTCATCCAGGCTATCGCGGACTTTATCGGTGATGCGCTTTAACAGAGACTCATAGTTCAAGACCTGCCGCACCTCTTGAAATTGATGCGAGAGCTGGGTAGACATGGTTCTAAAGTTGCGGACTAAAAACGCAATTTCAGTCACTTGACTCTCGCTCCAATCGATCGGGCTTCCGGCAAGCAGCTTGTCGGGCAAGTTGGTCGTTGCCTGTGCGAGCTGAGACAGCGGGCGCACCATTTGACGGCTAACCAACGCCGAAAACATCAGCGCTAGGCTGGCGATCGCCAGCACAATAGCCAAATTTCGAGAAAAAATACTTTGGATGTAGCGCACGTTTGGCGCAGCAGAAAATTCGGCAATCAGCGTCCAAGGCAAACCTGTCACAATGTACGATTCCTGAACAAAGGAAGATTTCATCCAGCGCACCATGACGAGTGGGCTAGCTTGCGTCGGAAACCACTGATAGGTCTGAGAACCGAGCCATTCGAGGGTGCCATTTTGGCGGCGATCGAAGGGAAGACCGGGCAAGAGATCGGGTAGCGTGCTGGCAAGGGCTGAAGCGTTACGCCCTATTAGCGTCATATCAACCTGTTGTTCCTCTGCATTGCGTTCCAAGATGGCCTTAATGCTGTCGAGCGCAATCTCGCAAATAATCATCCCGCTTAAGCGATTGTCTTGAATGATCGGGACATTCCAAATCAGGGTAGGCGGTAGCGAATTGGGCAAGACATCAGAAAAAATCGGTTGCAGCGTGTCTTTGGCAATTTGAAAATAGGGCTGATTGCTTAAAGGGACGAAGGCCATAGTCGCGTCAGACAGTACCGGGATATCCACTTCATCCAACACGACGAGATTGACAAAATCCGTCAGCCGTCGCTGAGTCGATGCTAGATTTTGATCTAGGGAGCTGAACTGTGCCAGTTGAGTATCTGTGACTTGATAGGCCAGCTCATCCAGCGATCGCAAATGCTCCTGATACCAAGACCGCAGTTCGGCAGTGGCATGTCCTGAAGCTACACTGAGTTCTGCTTGAGCTTCCGTTCTAATGTTTTCCACAACATCACGGCTGTCCAGCACAATCAACAGCAAGGTCGGCAGCAATACAAAGGCAACCAGCACGTTGAATAGGGTTTGCCGAAAGGTGAGTGTACTCACGAGCTGAGGACGACCCAACCAGCGGTGAATCGGTAAATAGGTCAGCAGCAGGCTGGCAATCAGCGCGTTGAAAATGCCGTTGATGGGCTGCTTGAACAAAATAATCTCAACCTGCGCTGGGTCAACTCGTAAGACCACGCCATAGAATAATCCGATCAGGGGCATTCCAACTAACAGCCAAAACAGGCCATCTAGCAAGACAATATTCTGGCGATAGCGGTAAAACAACTGTCCGACAAATAGCGTTTCGCAGGTGAAGATTATCGCTGCGTAAGGATGATGCCAGAGAAAGTAAGTGCAAATGCCGCCGACAAAGCCTGCAAGAGTGCCCCATCGCACCCCATATAGGGAGACCACTAGCCAGGCGGCGATCGAGCCGAAAATAAAATCAATGTTGAAAAACAGAGTCCAGCGTGCAAGATTGCCCCAATAGCTGGCTGCAATCAACAGCAAAAGACCGAGCGCAAATCTGTGCTGAATCGATAATGTACAAAGTCTCAGCAGCCAACGCCTCAGATTCATACCTTTTGCCTTTCTTGTTTAGCCCCTTTGTCTGACAGCGGTGCTTTAAAACTTGCTGACAAACATACAATACGCAATTTTACTTGCCTTGTTCTGGTTTAACTATGTTCATCTAACTTATATCTTGAGCAGATATTTTTTAAACTTTTGCGGAGGAGCGCAACAGACAGTAATCAATTGCAACATAAACCGAGTGACTCATGGGAGATCATCTCGCCCTCTCTCAAAGAAAAGCCCCAAGAAAAAACCCAGAATCACAGCGGTTCTGGGTTACTCAAAGATGCGTAAGGAATAGAGCCTAGACGATCGCTTCTGCTCGAGTCTCAGCTTTGTTCTGGGCTTCTAGCTCTAGAAACTCAGCCACCTGAGCCTCAATCTCGCGGGTAACAATAGCTCGATACTCCAAGAAATGTTCAATCTGAGCGCACACAGCCAAATAGGGAGCAATCCCACCCGGATTGAGGCGCTGCATGTTCCAGAGATTGCGCCAGAACTGCCAGCGCGTCTCGCGCACCACACCCTGCCGCCAGCAGATGATCATAAAGGCTCGAATCACAACCCAGTTAAAGGCTTTCTTGGCTCTCTTACCTTTCTTAGGATAGGTGGCCTCACCCAAAATCAAGTAGTGGCGATAGGCGCGATCGAGAAATTTTACGGGGTCATACAGCTCACAAAAAGCCCGGACATACTCACGGGCAATTTCTTCTAAAGGCCGAGTCGGCACAAAGTTCATCAACGTGGTTTGGTTGATGTTACCCGACTGGTTGCGCATGCGTCCTTCCTTCTCCAGCCGATGCCAAAGCGCCGTATCCGGCAAGGCTTGCAACATGCTGAAGACTGCCGTAGGGATGGAGGTTTGTTCAACAAATTTGACAATGCGATCGCCCGCCCCTGCCTTTTCGCCATCAAAGCCAATGATGAATCCTGCCATGACGCGCAGACCCGATCGCGTGATGGCATGCACCGCATCACTCAGCGAATCTCTAGTGTTCTGGTGCTTTTGGGTGAGGGTGAGGCTGGCTTCGTCTGGAGTCTCAATTCCCAAGAACACGGCACCAAAGTTGCACTGCACCATCATGTCCATCATTTCTTGATCTTGCGCCAAATCTACCGAAGCTTCGGTGGCAAAAGAGAAAGGATAGTCATGCTCAATCATCCAAGGCAAAAGCTGCTTGAGAAACAACTTCACGTTGCGCTTGTTGCCGATAAAGTTGTCATCCACCATGAAGATGCTGCGTCGCCAGCCCAGCTCATAGAGGCGATCGAGTTCTTTGAGCAGTTGCTCAGGGGCTTTAGTCCGGGGCTTGCGGCCATAGAGAACAATAATGTCGCAAAACTCGCATTGAAAGGGGCATCCCCGCGAAAACTGTACCGACATCTCGGCATATGCATCAAATTCCAGCAGGTCAAAGCGAGGTACGGGCGTAATCGTCACATCGGGTCTTTCACCATTGGCGCGAAAAGTGCCCGAGGTTTCTCCCCGCTCGATCGCCTCAACGAACATCGGCAAGGTGATCTCGCCTTCATCCAAAATCAAGTAATCGGCTCCCACGGCTGATACCTCATGGGGCAGAGCCGTCGGATAAGGCCCCCCAACGGCTACCCGCTTGCCTCTGCGTTTTGCTTCTTGAATTTGCCCTAGCAAATCTTCTTTTTGCACAATCATGGCAGAAAGAATCACTAGATCTGCCCATTCCCACTCGGCTGAGGTGACATCTCGAACATTGCGATCGACCATCTTAAAGTCCCAGGACTGGGGCAAGATAGCCGCCACCGTCACCAACCCCAAGGGCGGCAACATCGCTTTACGTCCAAGCAACTCTATGGTTTTCTCAAATGACCAAAAGCTTTTGGGAAAGAGGGGATACAGAAGCAAAACGTTCATAAAAAACCTCCGAAGAACTGCATCCCTGAGCCAAACGGGTCGGCCAGGTGAAACCTTTAGTCTAGGGGAAACTTCAGATCAAATGGCTGCCAATGTGCCAGATCTGTTACATTACCTACTCAACGCGCTAAAACCCGGTCAGATGAATCCCTTCAAGTCTACATGGGGTTTGCAGCCTTAGGATCGCACATAAAAAAACCGAATAGGGCTAGATCTTCGATCGCTGTTCCCAATCATCGCCAACGCGCAGGGTAAAGTCAGATTGCAAATCGCCCGTAGAAGCAGACACAACTTGGCCGATACCCAAGGTGCCTTCTAAGAGACTTGCCCCCTGCAAATCACCCCGCTGCACGATAATTTGCGTCTGGGGCTGATGATCGGGCCAATCTTCGATCACATAAACATTGCTAAAGCCTTGATTCAGGAGGTAGTCCGCCACGCGACCCCCTAGCTCTGGATCATTGGAGGCATTTTGAACCGCAATTCGGGTATTGGTAAAGCTGCTTTGCTGATCAGAAACGGCGACTGAGCTGAGGTCGAAAAATTCGCTCATCACTTGGTCTTTGGCGCTGTCGTCCATTAGCCAGTAGCTGGCTACAAATTCATCAGGAGCGCTAAAGCGACCCGGCAGCATCACCATCCGAAAGTTATCTTGCTTCAAACCCAGCCCGAAGCCTGCCAGAGCCAGCATTTCCTGCGGTGAGAGATTGGTATCAATATATTTCTGAAACAGTTCGATCGCCTGAGGCAAACGAGCCACCATGACCGGGTTAGCCATGCTTTCGCGCAGCGCCCGAATGAGCTGCTGCTGACGCTGTACCCGACCAATGTCGCCTTTATCATCTTGACGGAATCGGGCAAATTGCTCGGCCTGTTCTCCGTTCAGCGTCTGCCAGCCCTGCTTCAGATCGATATATAGCTTTTGGGTTTCGTCGGTGTACTTCATCTCTTCGGGCACAAACACCCGCACGCCGCCCAGCAAATCAACCATCTCCCGAAAGGCATTGGTGCTGACGCGCACATAGCGATCGATCGTCACTCCGTTTAGATTCTGGCTGACGACCTGAGCTGCCAGCTTTGAACCCCCAACCACATTGGCATAGTTAATTTTCTCAACTCCTTCGCCCGGAATCGAGACTTGCGTATCTCTTGGAACCGATAAAACGCTGACGGTTTTGTCTTCAGGATTGACATGCAGCAGCAGCATTGTGTCGCTCCGACCTGAAAACACATCGTTGGAGAGGCTGTTGTCGGGCAAATCTAGAGGCAGGTCAATGCCCATGACCAAAATGTTAATGGGGCGATCGATTTGGTGGCTCCCCAACCCCTGCTGCCAGATCTCCTCAAAAGACATGGGCTTGCTGCCTTGAGGGGCGATCGCAGCCGGAAGGGGTGTCGTCAGCGCCAACACGCCGCCCACGGCAGCTGAAAGCACAGCCACCCCACCTATCATCAAAGTTCGCAATAAACCCTGCACAAAGCCGGGATGAGGCGTCGTCAGCTCTGGCACTTCTGGGGCTGTGGATCGCTCCGACGTTGCAGAGACAGGTGAGAGGAGAACTGTGGTGCCCCCTGTTCCCAGACTGGAAACCTCCACTGAATTTTGCTGCGAGTCAGCTTTTTTTTCCAACTTTAGATTCTCCACTTCACGCCTAAAAGCCTTGGGAACAAGCGACTCAGCCGTCGCAGTTTGCCATTTTACTCCAGATGACCCACTAACCCAGGATGACTCACCCGTTCTGGATGACTCACCCATTTTGGATAGTCAACCACCCCATAGCCGACCGTTACAGCAACTATTGCGATGATGGGCGGCTGGTTCGAAGACTCAATGCTTCAAACAACTTGCTCAACAAAAATAGCCTACAGAGTCGCATCATGTAGTTTTGTGTGTAACATTCCGTGATTATAGCCTGATGCCGATCACACCTTCCTCTTTCCTCAGAAGCAAGTTTGTCGGCCAGCCTGAGGCATCATTACCCTTCCTGACTTAGCCTACATTGCCAGAGTTCCAAGGCTGCTTTTTCGCCAAGGTTCACAATTTTCCAACTCCGCTTGAAGATGCCGTGAAAAGCCGCTGAGTTAACCAGGAAGTGTGGGAAACCTTGATAGGATGAGGCGGAATTCTAGAAAACGGTTGAAGATAGCTATGATCCCCGTAATCCTTGCTGGTGGTAAAGGAGAGCGTTTTTGGCCCCTTAGCCGCAAACAGCGCCCCAAGCAGTTTTTAAGTCTGGATGGTAGCGGCAAGAGTTTACTACAAGCCACTGCCGATCGACTCCTGAATTTGGCAGGCGGCTGGCAAGGATTGTGGGTGATTACAGCCGGACATCTAGAAGCTGGGGTACAGGAGCAGTTGCCCCATTTGCCTGTAGAAAATTTACTGGTGGAGAGTGAAGGACGCGACACTGCCCCCGCAGTGGCTTGGGCAACGCTAGAAATTGCCCGTCGCTACGGTGAAGATGCCGTGATTGGCTTTTTCCCAGCCGATGCCTGGATTGGCGATGAAGCTGCCTTTTGCAGCACCCTCGAAGCCGCCTCAGACTTAGCCAAAACAGAGGGCGCGATCGCCACACTGGGCATCACCCCCACCTATCCTTCAACGGGCTATGGCTACATTGAGCAAGGCGAGAAGACAGGGCTATACGGAGAAGCGCCTCAGTTTGCGGGGTATGGGGTCAGTCGGTTTACCGAAAAGCCTGATCTAGCCACTGCTGAACGATTTCTGGCAACGGGACGGTTTAGCTGGAATGGCGGCATGTTTGTCTTCCCGGCTGGCGTCATGCTGGCAGAACTGCGCGCCTATGCTCCTGAGATTCTGCTGCCGCTCGAAGCGCAAGGTGCGTCCTGCTATCCCAGCTTGCCTAAGCTGAGCATTGACTACGCCGTGATGGAGAAGACTCAAAAAGCCTATGTTCTACCCGTTGATTTCGGCTGGGACGATTTGGGGGATTGGAACGCGATCGATCGCCTTTTGAAAAACGGTAAGCCCAATGTAGAACTGTCTCAGCATGTTGGGCTGGATACCCAAGGTGCTTTGCTTTATTCATCCAATGAAGATGAGTTAATTGTGACAATTGGCTTGGAAGACACGGTTGTGGTGCGGGATGGAAAGGTAACGCTAATTGTTAAGAAAGATCGAACTCAAGATATTAAGCAAGTGCTCAAGCAAATTCAGGCAAATCCTAATTTGACGCACTTACTCTAGTGTTTCATTGGGAGAGCATTCTGTTGAAAACTTCAGAAGATCTTAAGGTCAAAGCTTAACCTTTTCCTCATTATTCTAAAGGTTGGTTTTTGGGAGTAAAACTTCCGAAAGCCAATCTTGTGTTTTGGGCAAACCTGCTTCAGGACTTCAGTCTGAAATCAGCAGTCTAAAATCAACGGTAGCGCCATTTCAGGGGCGATCGCCCCTGAAATGGCGCATCACAGCGATCGCTCAACAAAAAACTTGACTTAAATACCCCTACCAACTCCTGAAAAATCAGTAGATCGAAAATTAGGGATTTGTGGCGCGCCCTGCGCGCCACAAATCCCTAAAAGCTGAAGGACTTTGCAATCTACTGAGAATAGTTAAGAGATTTTATCGGTAAAGACTAAGAGATTTGGAAGTTATTAATTGCTCATAAATCACCCAAGCTCCTGTAAAGAATAGCTTTGGGGTTCCAATTGTATAAATATGGGGTAAAGCCAGAGGGCTATATTGTCGAATAGCGTGTCTTACCTGGTATGAAATCACCACAAAGCTATGTCTTGGTCTTCAGCCAAGACTCTGAGCATCTTCAAGGGCTAGAATTTTTAATGACTCAATTGAGATGCAGGTGGGTCATTGCCCATTCTGCCACTCAGGCGATCGCAGAAATTAGCCAAGCCCCACCCTATTTAATTATTTTGGCAGGAAATCAGCAGAGCTGGTCGAAAAGCCTGGTCAACGAGTTTCGGCAGCGATCGGATATTCGTAAAACGACGATCGTAGCTCTCACAGATTCCCATTCACCCAGCTGGCTACATCAGGAGGAAAATCCGGGGTTGGACGGTTTTTTGGTCAAACCTCTAAATGGCGATGTCTTAGTCTCTGTTATGCAGTCTGCTTGGGCAAGGCAAGCTAGCGGGTCGGCCTGCAAAACGGGCTACAGCAACAGCACAGCCTATAGCAACAGCACAATTTACAGTGGCAATGTTGTGCGGCATGCTTACGGCAATAAATCCGAGGCATGATGGCCGAGGTAGTTTGCCCTGCTGATTTTAGCTATGAAATTTATTTTGAGAGCAATCTGCCTGCGGGGACAGGCAGCCACAAGCTGTTTCAAAGACAATTTAACTTATATGTCTGTTCTGGTCTATGCAGTTTGCTCCGATTTATCCGCTGATTCATAAGCTGCTCAAGCCTGCTTTTCCAAGTTGCCTTTGGTCAGGCTGTGCCGATGCTAAGGCGATCGCCCTCACCTTTGATGATGGCCCCCACGCTCAATTCACTCCGGCGCTGCTGAAGGTGTTAGAGCAGTATCAGGTGCAGGCAAACTTTTTTTGGCTAGGTGCCTGCGTGGAGCGATCGCCCGAAATTGCCAGAGCCGTTTGGCTCCAGGGGCATTGGCTAGGGCTGCATGGATATCACCACGTATCGTTTCCCAGACTTTCGAGCCAGGCGCTGAAAGCCTCGCTTGAAAAGACGCAAGCGGCGATCGCCCAGGCTTGTGATCTCGATCTGGCCTATGTGCAAAAGAACATCCGAGATGTGCGCCCACCCAACGGCATCTTTACGCCACAGACGCTGGTCAATTTGCAGCAGTGGAACTATCGCCCCGTGATGTGGAGTGTGGTGCCAGAAGACTGGGTGCGTCCCGGCATCGATATAACCGTCAAACGCGTGGTGCAACAGACGCAGAACGGCTCGTTGATCGTGTTGCATGACGGCTACTGTGGCGGAGAAGATGTGGCAGCTACAGCCGCACAACTTATTCCCCAATTGCTGCAACAGGGCTATCATTTTGTCACGATCGACCAACTCTGGCAGGAAAGATTGCCGTTATCCACCGCAAAATGACGCTCAGAGCCGTCCTCCAGGGATCGTTTACCTATGATCTTGACGCTGCTTCAGGAATTCGCGGGTCGCTTCCTGAAGCTTTAGCTATGAATTCTCGTCGAATTCTCGTCTGTCCTGTTTCCAGGTGCATCATGATAGTCACGTCAACATCCGATCGCCATCTTGAAACAAATGCGATCGAGCCAATTGTCCGGATGGTTTTGGAGAGTGGTGAGCTGTCTCCCGGTACAGAGGCGCATTTGCGATGGCTGCTGCTGTGCGGAAATTTAGGTGGGCGCGATCGTGATCTAATTTGTCTGCTGCAAGATGCCATCCAAGACGGCTGTGTGCAACGACCTTGTCTAGATGGGGAGAGCTTATGCCGCTAAACGTGATTTCTGTTGCTGCTAGAAGCGCTCAGCCGCAAGGGATATTGGTCATGCTGCATGGCTGGGGTGCCAATGCCCAAGATGTGGCAGCATTGGCAACCTATTTAGATTTGCCCGATTATCTCTTTCTCTTTCCAGAAGCCCCTTTTCCACATCCCTATTCGCCTGAAGGCCGGATGTGGTATGGCTTACCCAACGACTACAGCTTTTTTAGTCGGCCAGAGTTTCGCCAGCAGCCTGAGCTACAAAAAAGTCGTTCAGAGCTGATGGATTGGCTGCGATCGCTAGAGCAAACCACCAGAATTCCCCTAAGCCGAACGGTTCTGGGCGGATTTTCTCAGGGGGGAGCGATGACCTTAGATATCGGGTTGCAGATGCCTGTAGCCGCACTCCTGGTTTTGAGTGGCTATCTCCATGCTCCGTTAGAGGTCAATTCTGCCGCTCCTATTCCGCCCGTTCTCATTGTTCATGGGCGGCAAGATGCGGTGGTGCCTTTGCGCGCTGCTCAGCAGGTGCGAGAAAGCTTGACGCAAGTGGGAGCTTTTGTTGAGTATTACGAGCAGGAAATGGGGCATGAAATTCAGCCGATTGTGTTAAGCCGTATGCAAAGTTTTATGGAAGAAGTCAAAGTCCGCCCGAATAACCACTGAGCAACGAGTAGGATGGATGGAGAGGTTGCTCTCTACAGTGTTGATACAGATCCGCAAAACTGAGGGGGGTTAGCGATGAACACGTTGCATATTTCGGAAGAGCATGTCGTTAGCATTACGGAAAAAGAAGTTGCTGATCTGGCGATTCGGCTAGAGCAAGATGAATACAGCAATGCTTTTGAAGGGTTGAACGACTGGCACTTGCTGCGGGCGATCGCGTTTCAACGTCCAGAAATGGTTGAACCCTACATCTATTTGCTCGATCTTGAAGGCTACGATGAGGCTTAAGCGCGCCAGTTGAGGGAGTTCATTTTTTGAAGAAGTCGGCTTAGCTCACTTCTTCGAAAAGCTCTCCTGGGTAAAAGCTTTAGGCAGCTCTATTTTTTACTGTTTTAATCACCCAAATTGTAGATAGAAATAGAGCGCAACATGAGGCTGATGCGATCGTTTCACTGATTTTGGGCGATATGAACACAAAAAAACCATGATCTTTAATCAAAGAAGAGAAACTCGATACGCAGAATGGCATCAGGTAGAGCCTGAAGGTTTGCCAGTGGTTTTTGGCTGCCCCTGAAGATACGCTCAGCAGCAGACCTGTTCCAATCACGGCGCTAATGCCGATCGCGTTGATCCAGATTTTCAAGGTAGGGTCGAAATAGAAATAGACGATCGTCACATACCAAATTAGATAGCACCAGAGAATGGCTTTATCTAGCTTGATTTGGTAGAGGTACTGAATCAACCCTTTCATATGCTCCAGAGCTAGGCCGAGTCGTTAAGGATGCAGGGTTAACAGATCTTCTGATGGCTCTTCAAGGGAGACAGGTTGATAGCCTGCTTCGAGCGGCGACACGACGGACACAAAGACGAGGGGCTGATCGCCATTGTTCAAAACGCCATGAACCGCTCCCTTAGGGGCAATCACGATATCGCCTGATGCGATCGGCTTTGTGCTGCCTGCTTGATCAAGGTAATAATCTCCTCTACCCGACAAAATAGTCCAGGTGTCTTGCCCATTGGGATGAATGTGGGCGGGAATGGTCTGCCCTGGCTTGATGTACCAGACCACAATCACGGATTCCTGGGACTCT
Organism: Coleofasciculaceae cyanobacterium; assembly: GCA_036703255.1. Classification (GTDB taxonomy): domain Bacteria; phylum Cyanobacteriota; class Cyanobacteriia; order Elainellales; family Elainellaceae; genus Drouetiella. Next base: position 329 of record DATNPL010000193.1, on the reverse strand, counting down.
GTGACGACTGAGCGCAAGGGTTCCCCATCCGTTGGCTGAAAGAAATCAGAACTGCTGAAGATTCGGTTCATGCTCCTCTTCGCTGGCGATCGCAACACTTAACGCTGACCCAGAATTAGCTACCCTAAGCTTTTTACCTCCTGATTATCCGATCGATCGGTTTCTGGAGACTGTCTTCTAGATAACGCTCTAGCCAATAGGGCAACTGCCGTGAGAATAATAGCCTGGATAGGACGCGTATACGCTAACCTTTCAGCGCCCGCATCTCCTCAGATCGAAATAAGGGTTTTGTGGCGCGCTGAGCGCTCCACAAAACCCTAAAAGATGGA
>DATNPL010000161.1:0-6001 GCA_036703255.1 Coleofasciculaceae cyanobacterium | reverse complement strand
AATAACTACATCATCTGTGATTACAACATTCCGCTTTTCGGCAGCTTGAATATCCGAGATGGTGATTGATAGAATACCTACTGCTTGAGAGTCTCTAGCTTTGCGGCTACGGTTGTATGCTTCTCGTATTTCGTCTAGTTTACTCATGATGATTGTTTTCCTGGCTGTAGGAGATCCACTTTAACCAATTTCTCTGCGAATCAGTCTAATGAACTCAATATAGCTAGACTCACATCTTGCACCAGTACAAATGAACGGATTGTGCAGAGTGCAGAAAGATGGGAGAAAAGGGCGTGAAAGTTATAGATTGCAAGACCGATGAAACCGATTCTTGCCCACGCCCACGGGCTAGTTTACACCTTGATGCAATTGATGCCTACTCCTTATCAGCAGGCAAACTTACAAGCGATGCTAGGACTGTTTTTCCAGGCACAAGGGCAACCTTTACCCGCTTACAGTCAAGCAAAATCCCCCAGTGCCCTGAGTCGGTTTTTTAACCAGTCGTCCTGGTCTACTCAAGATATGATTGCTGCCATTCGCGCCTATATCTTGTCACAGTTACTGGGTTATCGACCTTTAGGGTGCCGTCCTTGGCTGCAAGTGATTGTGGATCTGACGACGCTAGAAAAGCGCGGTAAGTTCAAGGCGTTTGAGACATTGCTATCGGTGTTGCAGGGCAAACGAGGACTGCATTTGGTTGTCCTTTACCTGGTCGTAGGACAATGGCGAGTCCCTTGGAGCTTACGCGTTTACCGGGGCAAAGGCTCTCGCAGTCCGGCTCAGTTGGCGCTGCGGTTAATCGGACAATTACCCAAGCCCTTGACACGGCACTATCGGGTGATGGTGCTGGCGGATACAGGCTTTGGCAGCGTCGAGTTCATTCAAGGGGTGCGCAAACTTCGTCATCATTTAATGGTTGGAGTGCGCTGTGACCGCCTACTCACGGATGGTCGCTCTGTTTGCGCCTTGCACAAAGCTGGCTCTCAGGTGCAGCTCAAAGACTTGAACCTGACGGTGACGATCGCTTGGTTTTACCTTAAACGGGACGGCAAATGGCAGAAGCGTTATGTCCTTTCGACCAGAGCGCTCAAAGCCAGCACGATTACTTGGTGGGGTAAGCGACGTTGGCAAATCGAGGGATGGTTCAAAACGGCAAAACATCGCTTTGGCTTACACCGCTTTGGACAGCAAACGCTTCAAGGCATGTATCGCTGGCTGATTCTATCGTTGACTGCTTATTTGCTAGCACATTGGGCATACCTGTCTTCTGCCTCCTCCACACCCTTGATTGATTGGGCAAAGGCTGCTGAGTCTGCATTACATCTCCTACTGCCTCAATTGGTGACTCTACTGCTGTTGCTGGAAGTGTCACGCCTTGAATCTCTGCTCAATTCTCAGGGTTTTGAGATTCACATATCAAGGTGCAAGATATGAGTCTCCCTAGTCTTTAATCAGAATCCGATTCAATTCGTGCTCCTAGTTGCAGCAGTCGCCCTAAATCATCGGCATTTCGCCAGGTTTCCACAATCTTTCCATTCGTGATGTGATGAATGAACGTTGCCGTAAACTGCTGCTGCCGATTGTGAGCCGGAATTCCAAGAAAACTCTCTTGTCGACAGAGGTTGGTAGCACGCACCACAACTTTGTCGCCTTCCGCAATTACGTCTTCAACAATCCATTGCTGCTCGATTGTGCCGAACGTGACAAACAGCTCTCGAATTCCATCCGACCCTGGCGAGAGATTGGGTGGGCCTCCATGCATTCTCCAGCTTGGAGAAACCATTTCACACAGTTCTGTAATCTTGTGTTCGCTGACCAGTTCAAGAAATCGTTGGGCGATCGCTTTTTTAGTTTCAATATTAGTCATTAGCGGCATCGGGTAAAATTCTTCACTCATTGGGGTTGCCTCCTTGTGTCGATTAACGAATAGAATTTGATATCTGCGGCTACTGTTGCGATTGCATTGCTGTAACCCAGGGGTGCAGGAGAATTAGAATCGTGGCAACCGCCTAGCCCACTGTCCATCCGTAGAGTGCCCAGCAGCAGACAGAGTCCCGTCAGCACTGAGGTAAGGGCGATCGTGGCAACGACTGTTGCAAAAATTTCAGTTGACGCAGCTGTTGCGGGAATTTGCTTGACGACCATGCCCATACTCCAAGCGAGAATTGCAGTAGGAACGCTGCCCAAGTCGGCAACCATGCCGGGGAAGGAACTCGTGATAGCGATCGCGATGCGAGTGGTAGCGGCACTCAAGAGGATTAAGCCAATGCCTGCTGAAAGATGGCTGGCGAGACTGCCGGAGAAGATCAGCACTGCATAGGACAGATCGAAGACAACGCCGATCGCGCCTGTGGTTAGACCGACGCTGAGGCTGGACAATGACTGCTGAGGATGCAGGGCTTGGCGCAGAGAAATCAAATTCATCGCAATGTCTTCTGGGTTGAATAACCTTCGGTTTTTATTGAGCGAAAAACTAAATCTGTATCGTTAATGCCTGACATCACACTTTCCTTAGACAGCTTGTGACATCACACCCATCCAGCGCTGATCGAGGTCGGGCAATTGGCGCAACTGCTCTTGAAACCAGCGATCGAACTGCTGTTGCAGTAGACGGTGACGCATCTGGTCATCCAACTGAGCTGGAAGCCGTTGCTCAACACGGACAATCGCGTAGAAATTGCCAAACTGCTGCGGCGACTGCACCTCGCCAAGTGGAGCATAATACAGCAGTTGGGCAAGGTCGGGGTTGAGGGAGGTCATCTCAAACGGACCTAAGCGTCCACCCGTTTCAGCTTCTTGACCTTGTGAGTATTCGCTAGCGAGTTGTGCAAAGGGTTGTTCGCCTTCAACGATGCGGAAGTACAGTTCGTTGAGCAGGTCGCGATCGCGATGACGAATCAGCGAGTAAATCACCTGATCGAGGTTGTGTTTGTGCTGAAGAAAATATGATTCGAGGCGATGTCCCCAAGTGGTTTCGATGAACTTCTCTAATCTCAGGTTACGGGTAGCGATCGCTTCGGTTTGGTCTTGAGTTAAGCGGTAGCGCGATCGCCACTCAGACTGCTGCTGTACTGAAGTCAAGCCCCGCTGTTGGTAAAAAGAAGTACAGGCTTGAGTGGTTTCTTCTGCGGTACAGATGATGAGGTCGATGGCTTGGGCAATGATGCTTTCACCTAACAAGTTAGGAATGAGTTGATGGGTTGCTAATAGCGGTAGTAGGACATCTGAGGCGATCGAAGACTCCTGTAGTCGATCGAGTAGGGAAGTAGGCTGTAGCAAATTTGACATTGTTTATACCTTGGGGTATGTCAGATAGGATTGCTAAGTACCCGCGTGATAGCTTAATCGTTTTTGTTTAGACTAATGTCACAGGTAATGTTTTCTACGAGAAGTTTTAAAGGCTAGACGCTGACTTTAGCTCATCGAGCGTCTGAGCAAAGTTCGGATGAGTCATGCCAGATTCTAGGAACGTCCAGCGGTAAGCTTGAGCTTGGGCAATTTCAATTTCAGACTTTTCGGCTTCAGTCAACACCCGCCCTGTTGCGGTTTGCAAACTTTCGATATCAAGCTGCACCTGCATCATCAAGCCGCCCTCCAGGAATTCCCCGATCGCCAGATAATCTTCAATGCCTTGCTGAATCGCGGCTTTGTCGAGCTTTTGGGCGATCGATTTGACCATTAAGGTATCTAATTTGGCGTGTTGGGCTTCTTCCAGCCAGTGGTGTTTCATCAGATGTAGGAATGTCTACGTTCGTCGATTGATGATGCATTGAGTTGAACATGACTAGTCTCCTGAATAATTGAGTTGTGATTGAGGAAGAGGGGCGATCGAACGATGAGTAGAACGGGCATCTAATCAGAGGCAAAATCGATGCCCGTTCTGTTACACGCCATTTACGAAGCTTTGATCGTTGCCAAGTTTGCACTCACCAAGCTGTTAATGCTGGTGAGGTCAGATTGTACAGAGCTAGAGGCTGAAAGCTGGTTGGGATTGATGCCGTCGAGTAGGGCTAGCTGCTGGTTGCCTGCCTTGACGATCGTGCCGCCCGAACCTTTGACGAAGCTCAAGTCTTGGAACGTGAGATTGTCTGCCAAGCCAATGTGGTCTTGCCCGACGCGGAAGTCTTGGATCGTGTCGAGTCCGCTGTTGCGAGCCAGGATGAAGGTATCTTTGCCTGCGTTGCCGCTGAGGCGATCGATGCCTTTGCCGCCGAAAATGACATCATCGCCATTGCCGCCATTCAAGCTGTCGCTGTTGCCGCCACCGAGGATCAGGTCATCGCCGTTGTTGCCGTTGATGATGTCTTTGCCGCCCAGTCCGACCATCGTACCGTCGGTATTGCGACCGTCCATCGCGCCACCTTTTGCTGAGGCGACTTTGCCGCTGGTGGAGAACTTGTTGATGTTGTACTCCAGTTTGTACTGGGAACCATTCATATTGGAGAAGTTGACAAAGAAGAATGATCCAGCCCCAACAACGGGTTCATTTCCAGTACCTGTGTAGGAGGTCTTCAGCACAGTAGTATCGAAATTGTCCTGATGAGATTGAAAGGGACGATTATCAAAGTCCCGAAGCTCAAACGTGATTGTCGGTGTACCTTCAAATGGAAAGATACTGGCTGTGCTGACCTTACCTGTCTCTCCAGTAAACATTCCCACGTCTATAGCATTCTGACCGTTGCTTTTGGTGATGTTGTGGTTATGCTCTCCAAATACACCACTGGTGATTCGTGCATAAAGATCGTCACCTGGTCCTTCGAAGAAGTTGTCTGCGCCAGCTTTAATTGCGGTAACTTTGACATTGCTTGCTCTTACAACATTAGCCATGATGTGTTTCTCCTTTTGGAATTAGTAAAAGAACAGTGAGTTGAATTTGTTGCAGCAGAAACTTAGCCCTCCTGCCAAAGCAGCGAGACTGAAGACCTGCGACAACCTGTTATTGCTCTCTCGTCGAGGTGAGAGCATTCAGATTGCATTGAGTGAGATTACAAATCTGAAAAGTCGATCGCCAGGCAAAAATGCATGGCTCAGAAATGAACTTTAACCTGGCAAGAACTTAGAACTGGCTGGGTTTGTGTTGCCTTTTCTTTTCTCTTGCATGGTTCTATCTTGTGCCACAGTACCCCTATTGGGCATGAGACCCCTGCCCCATCTTTTTAGAGCCGCAACGTAGGACTTCAGCCCATAGGATGGGACTAGAGTCCCAGTCAAGTCCCAAACCCTGCATTCCGCGCCTGAACGATCGCCTCTGCTCGCGTTGCGACCTGCATTTTGCTAAAGATGCTGGTGATGTGATTGCGAACCGTTTTAGGACTGATCACGAGTCGATCGCCAATTTGAGTGTTGCTGAGTCCCTGAGCGATCAGCTCTAAAATTTCCTGTTCTCGATCGGTAAGCTGCGCGGCTAGTTGAGATTCAATTTCAGAGGTGGGGCGACTGAGTTCTGTGGATGATGCTTGTGGCTTGTGCGGATCTGTGGGGATGGGCTGAGCATCATCGAGAAACTCATGAACTTCGCTAAGAAATCGCTGCCAAGCTACTTCTTCTTCTAGCAAGATATGATTTTTACTGTGTAGAGGAACAAATTTTGCGTTGGGAATTAATGCTGCTAGCATCCGTCCTTGATTGAATGGGATGGATGCATCCTCTTGAGCATGGAGAACTAAGGTCGGAACTCGCACTTGAGCAGCCTGTTCACAAACATTGATCCGAAGAAACTCTCTAAAGAACTTTGCAGCATTATCTGGGGAGGAAGAAACACGCTGCAAATCATTGAACCAGCGGAACTGCTCCAGCGTTCCTTCAGGCAGGAAAAATGAGGTAAAAAGCTGGCGAAAGGCGGGGTTATCTTGTCCCCAGCCTAGGGCGTGTTTTAAAACTGTAACCACAAGACAATAGAGGCTAGAGTCAGCATGGCAAGGTAGTTTTCAGCCTTTTTCTCATAGCGAGTGGCAACTCGACGAAACTGCTTGAGGCGGTTAAAACATCGCTCAACTCGGTT
>DATNPL010000158.1:0-31238 GCA_036703255.1 Coleofasciculaceae cyanobacterium | reverse complement strand
GAGCCTTTACCCTAAATAAAAGCTACTCTTTTTTTGGGAGTGGCGCGCTCCGCGCGACACTCCCAAAAAACTATTACAAGTTAATTTACGATCCTTAAGAGAATTTTGCTCAGACTTAGGGGCGGAGGGCTAGGCTTCTTCAGATTTTGAAGTCTTCGCAGACTTTGTTGATTTGCGGGTGGTGCCAGTCGTTGATTTCGTGGTTTTTGTCGTCTTTGCCGCAGATTTCGTAGTCTTTTTCGCAGCAGAGGATTTTGTAGAACCGGACGACTTGCTGGTCGATCGCCCTCCTTTTTTCTTGGTGCCTGCTTTTTCCAGCAAGGCTTGGACGGCAACTTCCATCGCGATATTTTCGACTGTTTCGCCCTCTGGCAGGGAAGCATTGACCTTGCCATGCTTGATGTAAGCGCCATAGGGACCGTCATAAATATTGACAGGTTCGCTATCTTCGGGATGTGCGCCTAGCTCTCGGAGCGGCGTTGCAGAAGCTTTGCTGCGCCGTCCGGCTTTAGGTTCATTCAGCAGCTCTAGGGCACGCTCTAGGGTGACGGTCAGCACGTCGTCTTCCTTTTTGAGCGATCGATAATCTTTCCCTTCTTTGCCCTGATCATGCACGACATAAGGGCCAAACCGCCCCAGATTTGCCTGAATTTTGGCTCCTGTATCGGGATGAGTCCCCAGCAAACGCGGTAAGGCCAGCAGATTGACCGCCATCTCCAGGGTGACATCCTGCGGGTTTACCCCCTTGGGCAGCGAGGCTCGTTTGGGCTTGGGGTTGGTTTCGCTTTCGTCGCCCAGCCGCACGTAAGGGCCATAGGGGCCAATCTGTTGATAAATAGGCTCACCTGTTTCAGGATGAAACCCTAGCTTGTCAGGCCCTTCGGTTTTCTGCCGCAGCAGCGTTTGCACCTGCTCTTGATTCAGGTCGGCAGGGGTGAGGTCAAGGGGAATGTTGGCTTTCACCACGCCCTCGTCACCATCTACTTCTAGATAAGCGCCATAGCGACCAATGCGGACTTTTGCAGGTAGCCCTTCTAAGACAATCTTGCGGGCTTCATTGGGGTCAATTTGGCTATCTTGCTGCTTAACCTGCGTATCCAGCCCTGTCTCCCCCAAATAAAACTTCTGCAAATAGGGCAGCCACTCGGCTTCGCCCGTAGAAATTTCGTCTAGGGTCTGCTCCATACGTGCCGTAAACTGCGTATCTACCAGTTCAGGAAAGTAGGTTTCTAGCAGCGCCGTGACCGCAAATGCCGTGAAGGTCGGCACTAGGCTGTTGTTGGTCATCTGGGCATAGCCGCGATCGATGATCGTGCCGATAATGCTGGCATAGGTACTCGGGCGACCAATGCCTTCACTTTCCAAGGTTTTGACCAGTGAAGCTTCGGTATACCGGGCAGGAGGCTGAGTTTCGTGATCGATCGCTTCTAGTTCCTGGCACTCAGGATGTGTTCCGACCTGCAAGCTGGGCAAAATCACCTCTTGATCTTCGATCGCCGCATCTGGATCATCTGAGCCTTCTACATAAGCGCGAAAGAATCCCGCAAAATCGATGCGCTTGCCCGTAGCTCGAAACCCAGCGTCTTCTACTTGAATTTGGACGGTAATGTTGGTTTGGCGTGCTTCCGCCATTTGGGTGGCAACGGTACGCTTCCAGATCAGGTCATACAGGCGCAGCTCTCGGTCTTTTAGCCCTGTTTCTTGTGGGGTACGAAAGGTGCTGCCCGCAGGACGAATGGCCTCATGGGCTTCCTGCGCGCCCTTGCTCTTGGTGGAATATTGCCGAGGCTCTGGACTTAGATAGGCCGAGCCATACATTTGCTCGACGCATTCTCGAGCTGCACCGATCGCCTGCTGCGACAAATTCACAGAATCCGTTCGCATATAGGTGATATAGCCTTGCTCATAAAGGCTTTGAGCCGTGCGCATCGTGTCTCGGGCAGACAGCCGCAGTTTGCGGTTAGATTCTTGCTGCAAGGTCGAGGTGGTGAAGGGTGGCGAGGGTTTGCGTGTGGTAGGACGCTCTTCTAGATTGGTGACAGTCCAAGTGCTGTCCTGGAGGCGATCTTGCAGCGCCAAAGCCTCTGCTTCACCTAGCAGCAGCACATTGCGACCGCTGATCAACCCTCCGGTTGCCTCGTCAAAATCTGCGCCCGTGGCAATGCGCGTACCGCGCAGCGTGACAAGCTTGGCTTCAAAGGGGATTTTGTCCTTGCTGAGGCTGGCTTTTAAATCCCAGTAAGTTCCTTTGCGGAAGGCGCGGCGTTCGCGTTCGCGGCGCACTAGCAGCCTCACAGCGACAGACTGCACCCGTCCTGCCGATAAACCCCAGGCAATCTTTTTCCAGAGCAAGGGCGATAGCGTGTACCCCACTAGGCGATCGAGAATGCGACGGGTTTCTTGAGCATGCACTAACTGCTCATCAACGCTGCGACAATCCTTTAGCGCTTTTTGGATGGCTTCCTCAGTAATTTCATGAAACACCATGCGCTTGATAGGCACTTTGGGTTTCAAAACTTGTAGGAGGTGCCAGCTAATACTCTCGCCTTCGCGGTCTTCGTCTGTGGCCAGGATTAGTTCATCAGCTTCGGCCAACGCTTCCTTCAGCGTCTTGACAGTTTTCCTCTTATCTTGCGGAATGACGTAGAGAGGTTCAAAATTTGCCTCTACATTCACCCCAATCTTGGCCCATTCCTCCCCCTTAACTGAGGCTGGGATCTCGCTGGCAGACTGCGGCAAGTCCCGCACATGCCCCATAGAGGCTTCGACACGATAGCCTCTGGGCAAATAGTTGCGGATAGTTTTGGCTTTGGTGGGAGATTCGACAATGACAAGAGTTGACATGGGATCGATGGTTTTCCAACGACAATCTAAACGGTTTAATAAATCGAACTGACTGAAGCCTTTTGTAGCTAAGTGGAGCTTTGATTAACCTCCTGACAACAGACCCCTTCAATCCCTTTATAGTTGATATCAGCAAAAACTAGGATGAATTCTGCGGATTGATCGGGGGAGTCTGCCAGATTTACATCCAGAGTTTCAAGTTCCCACGGTATGATTCACTCATAGATGACCTTACCCACCTTGCCAGATTCCTATGGACTTTGCCAATCTTGCCGCTCAGTTGAATGCCGGAGCGATTCTGCCAGAAGCAATTGTGATTGCCACTCTGCTCATAGTACTTGTGGTTGATCTGATTACAGGACGGTCTTCCGGACGCTGGACACCCTATTTGGCGATCGCCGGGTTGCTGGGTGCGATCGCTGCCCTGGTTTTGCAATGGGACAGCAGTACTCCAATTGCGTTTCTCGGGGGATTTAACAGCGACAACCTTAGCGTCATCTTCCGGGGCATTATCGCACTTGCTGCCGCCATCACCGTTTTAACATCGGTGCGCTACGTCGAGCAGTCTGGAACCTCTTTAGCCGAATTCATTGTGATTTTGCTCACGGCGGCCTTGGGGGGCATGTTTCTGTCCGGCTCCGACGAGTTAGTGATGATTTTTGTCTCGTTGGAAACCCTCAGTATCTCTTCCTATCTGCTCACGGGTTACATGAAGCGCGACCCGCGATCGAATGAGGCAGCGCTTAAATATTTGCTTATTGGGGCAGCCAGTTCTGCCATCTTCCTCTACGGCATGTCGATGCTCTATGGCCTCTCAGGAGGAGAAACAAGACTGGGCGTAATCTCAGCCAGCATGGTGGCTCACAGTGGAGAACAGTCGTTAGGCGTGGTGATTGCGCTTGTCTTTGTGATTGCTGGAATTGCATTCAAAATTGCGGCGGTGCCTTTTCACCAGTGGACGCCAGATGTTTACGAAGGCTCGCCTACACCTGTTGTTGCTTTTCTATCGGTTGGATCTAAGGCCGCAGGGTTTGCCCTAGCCATTCGCCTGCTGGTCAACGCCTTCCCGACGGTGATTGAGCAGTGGCATTTTGTCTTAACTGCTCTGGCTATTTTGAGCATGGTGTTGGGCAATGTGGTGGCGCTAGCGCAAACCAGCATGAAACGAATGCTGGCCTACTCCTCGATCGCTCAAGCAGGCTTCGTCATGATTGGTCTCATCATCGGTACCGATGCAGGCTATTCCAGCATGGTGTTTTACCTGATGGTTTACCTGTTTATGAACCTGGGCGGCTTTGCCTGTATTATTTTGTTCACCCTCCGAACCGGAACAGATGAGATTACTGAGTACAGCGGCTTATATCAAAAAGATCCGCTGCTGACTCTATGCATGAGTCTCTGTCTATTGTCGTTGGGCGGTATTCCGCCGTTGGCAGGCTTCTTTGGTAAGCTGTACCTGTTTTGGGCAGGCTGGCAATCGGGAGCCTATGGGCTGGTTTTGGTGGGCTTAGTCACGAGCGTCATCTCGATCTACTACTACATTCGTGTTGTCAAGATGATGGTGGTGAAAGAGCCAGAGGAAATGTCTGAGGCCGTCAAGAACTATCCGCCCATCCAGTGGAATTTGCCCGGTATGCGTCCTTTACAGGTGGGGCTTATCGTCTGCCTCATTGCCACTTCCTTGGCGGGTATTTTGTCTAATCCCCTCTTTACGCTGGCAAATGGCTCTGTTCTGGGTACGCCGTTCTTGCAGGCCACTCGCGTGACTCAGCCTGTGGCGCAGGTGCATGAACCTGCCAATAGCGTGAGTGATGTGAAGCTCTAAATCTGACAATCAAACCAGATTTTTGTAGGAGCGCTCCGCGCCCCTTATGCGGGGTGTTTTTGGTGGCGCGCACCACCAAAAACACCCTTAAACTTTTGTAAATTAGGGATTAGCGATTGAAAGCCGTAGAATTTTGCTGAACATATTGCAGAATACCTTGAGCGATCGCCCTTGCCATTTGATTCCGAAAACCTTCATCAGCCAGACGCGCCGCGTCTTCACTCCCGGTAACGAAGCCTGTCTCAATCAAGACCGCAGGCATAGAGGTACGCCGCAGCACATAGAAGCGGGCTTGGCGAATTCCTTTGTCATTCATGTTTGTCTCCCGCACAATACTGTCCTGAATGACCTGCGCTAGCTGCTCACCACTTGAGAAATAGTAGGTTTCTATGCCATTCACCTCCGGGCGATCGAGACTAATGGCATTGGCATGGATGCTGACAAACAGGCTGGCGTTGGCTTGCTCAGCGATTTGCACTCTAGGCTCTAGCTCGACGTCGCTGTCGTCAGAGCGCGTCATAATTACCTGCACGCCCTGCTGCTCTAGGTAGGATGCAACCTGCTCTGCGATCGCCAACACAACTTTTTTCTCTTGAAGCCCGCCAATTCCCACGGCTCCCGGATCAGAGCCACCATGACCTGGATCGATGACCACCCGTAACCGTCCGCTGGGAATGCTGGGCTGCCTCACGGACTGAGTCGGTGAAAGCAGGGTTGCCATATTGCGAGATGAAGAACTAGCGCTACTAGAGGAGAGGTCAGCCACAGGTGACACAGGCGATCGCTGCATTTCTAGAGCCAGCAACTGTGGGCTAACCATATTCAAAGTGCCAAACCGCACGCCTGAAGCAGGCTGGAGCGAGATCACAACGGTCTGGTCAGTTTGTTGCCGCAGCCGCGCCCGTAAAACAGGGCTGTTGGCTCCACCGATATCAGAGCCGGATACATTCGAGGCCAGTTGAGCAGGCGATAAGGTGATTTGGTAAACTCCACTCTGCCACCGACCGCTATAGGTAACGGGGCGATCGGCACGAACCACGAGCTGATTGCTCGTAGGATTAACCTCAATGCCTTGAATGGTGGCAATGGCAGGAGACTCAGTTTGCTCAGGCGGCGTAGAAGCGCTACGACCTGTAGAAGCGCTAGAAGATGTAGAAGCAGCAGGACGATCGGCGGTAGAAGGCTGCCGAGGCGGTTGTGGAAAGGTTCTCGCTGAGGTCGCTGGAGCAGTCGGTTCAGACGCACTCGATCGCGGAGGAGCCGGAACCTTCAAATCAGCTACAGCCGCAATGCCACCCTGCGGCAGCATCACAATGCCACTAGCGCCGCTGGCAGCAGCCAGCCAGTCAGGGCTATCTGCTGCCACATGGAGCGTTATCTGCACCTGATCAGAATCGCTGGCTTGAAGTTCCAAACGGCTGATGCCATAGCGGTTAACGGCAATATCTCGCTCGGTAAACCGAGGGGACAATACCGCATTGCTAACGGTGACTCGAATGGTTTGGCGATCGCGCCGATCGACTGCAACATCCGGTCTAGCGCCCTTCGTTCTCACAAATAACCCGTCTGCCGTCACCTGCAAACTCTCAATCTGGGTGGAATCCTCAGCAGATTCCGCTGCTGGCAGATTAGGGGTTGCAGAATTTCTGGAGGCAGAATTTCTAGTAGCAGCAGCTCTGGGAGCAGAACTGGAGGCGAGGGGGGCAGCAGGTACAGGGGCAATGGCTGCTACAGAATCTACTGCCTGAGGCGTGGGCAGTTGTACTGTCCACTGGGTCGGAGAAACCCCTTGAAATTTAATTTGTTGAGGGTCTAACGTGTAGCCTGGAGACAGCTCTACCACAATGCGCGTTGTGTTGGCATCGAGCTGTCCCACTCGAATCCGCTGAATTTCTCGGCCTACAGTTTGGTTAATCGCCGATTGAGCGATCGTCGTTCCCGGCAAATCAATCACGAGCCGGGTTGGATCGCTTAACAACTGGGCGCGAGGCTGCACGCCCTCATCTGTATTGAACTCTAAGCGGTTTTGGGTAGGGTCAAACCGCCAAGAGGACAATTGTCCTGCTTCTGCTGGAGCCGCCAAGCAACAGATGCCCAAAAAGCTTGGCAGCAGCCAATGGATTTTCAAAGCCACCTTCATACCTTCCCACAACAACCAACTGCTGACCTGTAACTTTAACCTCAAATTCAAATCCTGACGCTATTGGTAGCGGCAATAATCAAATCATCTCGCCATAAGTTGACATATCTAGTCCAAACTGTCACTAGTTTGCCTAAACTAATTTAAGAAATCTTGTAGAAGCTTGCATCTCTTAGGCGCACTGTCATTGGGCGCAATGTTGCAACTCTTAACGTTTTGACCGCCAAGCCAGCCTGACAAGCTTGGTATGCTACTAAAGCATGTGAAAGCGCCTTATTAAAGCTCTAGCCACATCTCCAGGCTTCCATCTTTTCCAGACAGCACGCTTCAGTCGGTGCTTATCTGGCAAGATATAAGGTTTGAGCAGCTAGATTTTGAACGCAAGACCGAAGAGAGAGTAAATATAGACATGGTAGATTCTCTAAAAAAACCTGACCTCCAAGAGCTTCGACCTGGGGTGAAAGTTCCGGCCAAAGAAACCATCCTCACTCCCCGGTTTTACACGACCGACTTCGAGGAGATGGCAAACATGGACATCTCGGTCAATGAGGATGAGCTAAAAGCCATTCTGGAAGAGTTCCGAGTGGACTATAATCGCCACCACTTTGTCCGCACCGACGTGTTTCAACAATCTTGGGAACATATTGATGGTGAAACCCGCCAACTGTTTGTAGAGTTTTTAGAGCGGTCTTGCACGGCAGAATTTTCTGGCTTTTTGCTCTACAAAGAGCTGGCTCGTAAGTTGAAAGACAGAAGCCCTTTGCTGGCAGAATGTTTTTCGCTCATGTCACGCGATGAAGCCCGTCATGCTGGTTTTTTGAATAAGGCCCTCTCAGACTTCAATCTGTCGCTTGATTTGGGTTTTCTCACCAAAAGCCGTAGCTACACCTATTTCAAGCCTAAGTTCATTTTTTACGCGACCTATCTGTCCGAAAAAATTGGTTACTGGCGCTACATTACAATCTTCCGCCACTTAGAAGCGCATCCTGACAACCGCGTCTATCCGATCTTCAACTTCTTTGAGAACTGGTGTCAGGACGAAAATCGTCACGGCGATTTCTTCGATGCCATTATGAAGGCTCAACCTCAGATCCTCAACGACTGGAAGGCAAAGCTCTGGTGTCGGTTCTTCTTGCTGTCGGTTTTTGCCACGATGTATTTGAACGACATCCAGCGATCGGGCTTTTATGCGGTTTTGGGCTTGGATGCACGCGAGTACGATATTCATGTCATCCGCAAGACGAATGAAGCAACGGGTCGCGTCTTCCCGGTAGTCTTAAACGTTGATCACCCAGAATTCTTTGAGCGGCTAGATCGCTGCACAAAAAATAATGAGAAGCTAACGGCGATCGCTTCTTCCAATACCCCCAAGCTCCTCCAGTTTTTCCAAAAGCTGCCTGTTTATGCTTCTACGGCTAGCCAGCTATTGCGGCTCTACTTGATGAAGCCTATTGACACTGCTGCCCTGGAAGGCTCGATTCGGTAATTGCTTGTAGGCTGAAACGCAACAAATTCTTACGCATACCCATTCATGGCTCTGATTGATTCAGAGCCATTTTTGTCAGAAGTCTGCATCGGCTTTTGCTTGAAGGGCGATATGCCTTCACCTTCAAGCCATTCACGCCTGCTCAAAAGCATTCATGCAAGCCATCCAATCTACAAAAACACGAAATTTTTGAAATGAGTTGTCGCATTCACCTTTCTGTTGCTATACTCAATGAGGCGACGCGGGGTAGAGCAGCCTGGTAGCTCGTCGGGCTCATAACCCGAAGGTCAGTGGTTCAAATCCGCTCCCCGCCACCAAATCACTGGACGAAGCAACTAAGCTGAGTCGTTTATCTGAATCCTGTATTTCTTTTAGAGATACAGGATTTTTTGTAGGCTTTGATATGTGGGGATCTAACGGCTTTTGAGACAATTTTAGGGAAGAAACCCGCCTATATAGAAGTGGATAGGCGAGTTATGCTGGACATAGAACTGGATTTTAATGAAGCTTCAGCCGGATTGATCTCAAGAAATTGCAATATCAGGTTTTTGTGACAGGCAGATTAAAACAAGCTGAACAAAAAGCTGAAACCCACCTTTAAAAGCATGAAGCTAAAAATCAAAAAGTGAAGAAGGGTTTGCATTCTACTCAATCTAGATTTTTCGGTGGTTTGCTAAATGTAGCAAAGGTGATTAGGTAACGCTCTATGGTTCCTCTATTGCAAAAACCGCTCTTGCTGGGCGGGTTGGGTTTAACGGCTGGGGTTTGGCTGCTGGGCAGCGTTGACCCCCACATCATGGGTTGGGGGGGCAGTGCGGTCTGGGGGGCAGTTGCTCTGGGTTCAGGGCTGTGGTGGCTTAACCAAAAGCGTAGGGTCGAGCGCCCGCTCTTGCCTTTTACGCCTGTCGATCGCGCCACTGTAGAAAAAGCGCTGGCGGATGTAGAAACCCAAATCAGCTATCTTTCCACTGAGTTAGATGCAGATCTGCCTGAGACGGCGGCCTTAATTTTGCGGCTGCGTCAGCAAGTTGCAGAGTTAGCAACTGAGATGGAACGCACAACTGTCCGTATGGCTTTGGTGGGTGGGCGATCGGTAGGAAAAACCACGCTGACACAGCTTTTGAGCAGCAGCGAATCTCTCACAATCCAATCAGCCGACACCTATGAGGCTGAGCCAGAATCTTACAAGGCAGCTTCTGCGATCAAAGAGGCCGAAAATGCTGATTTGGTCTTGTTTCTGACCACAGGAGACATGATAGACTCAGAATTTCAAACCCTCAAGCAACTGCTGAAGCAAAATCATCGGATTCTACTGCTGTTTAACAAGCAGGATCAGCATTTGATAGCCGATCGCCCTGTTATTCTTCAGCAAATTCGCGATCGCACGGCGGGTTTGTTGGCGGCGGCAGATGTGATGGCGATCGCAGCGCAGCCTGTTCCCGTAAAGGTTCGTCAACATCAAGCCGACGGAACGTTTACAGAACACTTTGAGCAGCCTGCTCCCGACATTGGTGTGTTGCAGCAGCGGCTTCAGCACGTCTTGGCTAACGAATCGCAACAGCTAATTTTGGCGACGGTTAAGCGACAGGCTCAAGCTTTGAGCATTAAGGTGCAAACTGAACTGAATCAAGCACGTCGTCAGCGGGCGCTCCCTATTCTGGAGCAATATCAGTGGATTGCAGCTGGAGCGGCCTTTGCCAACCCGGTTCCGAGCCTTGACCTCTTGGCAACGGCTACAATCAATGCCCAACTTGTGATTGACTTGGGCGCTATTTACCAGCAAAAATTCTCTCTAGATCAAGCGAAAACCGTGATGGCTAACCTGTCCAGCCAGATGGTGAAGCTCGGACTTGTAGAAATGGCAACTCAGGCGATCGCACCCCTGCTCAAGAGTCACGCTCTTACCTATGTGGCGGGTGGCACCCTACAAGGGATTAGCGCAGCTTACTTGACCCGCATTGCAGGACTGAGCTTAGTTGAGTATCTTGAAGAGCAGAGTTTGAGCGCTGGTTCAGAAGCTCCTTTCCAGATTGATGGACTGGTTCAAAAACTGAAAGCCGTCTTTGATGCAAATCAGCGATCGGAATTTCTGCAATTGCTAGTCAAACAAAGTATGAACCGTTTGAGTCCAAGCTCGACTGTCCCGACCGTTAGCAATGCTGCCTAGAAAACAATGCAGGATCGCAAAGTATTGAATTGGGCGCTCAACGGCCTATCACGATTCTGCTCTGGCAATAGCTATAGGGAGCAAATTGGGTAGGAGCTGGTTTTACATAAAGGAGAAGCTTTTATCCAACATCCTCCTAGGGAATATTAATTATTGATGCAATTCATATCTAATGGATGTCTTTCTTTGGTAGAAATTCACCTAGATTTGAATTTACCGACAGGTTATCAAGGAGAGACTTTTAGTGTATACCTCAGCTTTACTTGCAGTTGTTCCTAACACTCCATCATGGAGTCCTACAGTCGGTTTCATCATGATTGCCTGCAATATTTTGGCGATCGCTATTGGCAGAGCGACAATTCAAAAACCCAACGAAGGGACTGGTTTGTCTTCCTCTAATCTATTGGGTGGCTTGAGTTCGGGCGCTTTACTAGGATCTGCGGCCTTTGGACATGTGATAGGGACTGGCGTGATTTTGGGGCTATCTAACCTAGGTGTCATCTAGAGGGATGGCGCTTAGCTTGCCGTCATTTTCCTTGAGAGTTGCTCCATTAATGAAATCGGAGTTGGAGATTAACTATGCCTTGCCCCATGCGGCATAGCAACCCCACTGCCCTAATCGAAAATTAAGCGATCGACTTGGCTTCATGGATTGCATCCTTGAAGTAAGGCTATGCCAGAGGTTGACTTTTCGCAAAAAGTCAACCTCTGGCATTTTCTGAAAAAGATAGGCTACCCCGAAAAAAATACCAATTTGGGCATAAACTTCCGCAAGAGCTAGGGAGCGTATTGCCAACTTCTTTGAACTTATGTTAAATTTGTTTACACAAGGTTGATTTTAAGCGAGGTATGAGCAGTCATGGAAAACCAACAAACTAAATTCGGCTTCACTCAGTTTGCTGAAACTTGGAACGGTCGTTTGGCGATGATGGGATTTGTGATCGGTTTAGCTACTGAGTTTTTGACAGGTCAAGGCATTCTGTCTCAGATCGGTTTGATGTAACTCTCGATACCCTAATTTAAGACTTCAACAAGGAAAGGCGTAGCATGCTACGCCTTTCCTCATTTTTATGGGGCTATCGCTGAAATGACAGGGAAGATCGTAAACCAGAAAAGATAGTAACCGGAGCTTAGACTAAAAGCGTAAAAGAGCGATCGCCATAGGGTCAATGCTGAGAATAATCACTGGTTACTGATGTAAACTAGGACTTTCTGCTGCGAGCGTTTGACCATTCTGGGCAGGTGATTCTGCTGGGCTGGAATGATTTAATGCTTTAATCTCACGCTTGATTTCATCCAATTCTTGCTTTAAAGCTTGAATTTCGCCTTGAAAAGCTGCCTGGATCTCAGCACTATGATCTTGGAGCAGTCCACTAATAAACGTGCCCAGAATATCTTGAATTGGCCTCCAAAAACCTTGCCAACGTTGTTGATCTTCTTTTAGCAACAGAATGTACGTGTCAAAGCTGTGGGGAAAAGGTACGCCACCCAAAAATTCTAAAGCTCCCCCAAAGTCGATTGAGACCCCTTGAGAGCCGAGACCGATGACGCCGTGTGACTCTCCAACATGGGCACAGTCACCTAGATAAAAGTCCCCAATTCTCAAGCCATTTGCCGCAAACATATTAAGCGGAAACAGCAGCGGTAAAGGTAAATTAGGGACGAGATCAAACAGGTTTTCCACGCGGTAGCTCATCCCTTCACTGATTTGCTGATTGTAGTATTGGGCAAAGGCATCATTCCCCACTTTTGGGGCTGCGATCGAATAAACTTTTGTTGTTAAGAATGAAGCTTTGATACTGCGCCGTAGCGCAAGGGCACACAGGTGGGCTAATCCTCCTCCCAAGCTATGACCTGTTACATAAACTTCTAAAGGTTCAGCGATCGCCTCTAGCTTGAGCAAGGTATCTTGTTCGATGGCTAAAATCTCTTCTAGTTCATCATTGTTGCCAATTTCCCCATCCACAAGTGCTTCAGTAATTAGCCCTTTGACCTGTTGCTCAAAATCAGCTCCCAGTCGAATGCTTCCAGCATCTGCCATTGCTGTGACACAGGCCAATTTTCGTTCAGGAGTCAATGGATTCAATTCCTGAAAATCTCGTGGGTTGAGCTGACCTGCCAAAGTTTTGAAGAAGAGTTTGATTTCATCTGCGACGGATTCAAATGCTAAAAACAATCCTTGAACGACTTTGATAGTCTGGTCAGTCATGTTTGCATACTTGACTAAATCCCACTTTAGATCGCTGACTATGTCTGTCAGCTCAACACTGCCTCGATCTGTCAGGATAGAACCCCGGAAAACCACAGCATACTGATTAACATCCTGCCTTTTCAGAATCAGTCCTCTGACATTGGTGGCATCATTACGAATACTGTGGGCAAATTTCCAGCCTTGGCGACCATGAACCGCGTTATAGATTTCTGCAATTTCAGTATCATCAACAGACCCATCGTCCTGCTGGAAGATTTGATAAACTTGCTTGCAGAATCCTGCCGTTAATAATGCTTCGTCAAAACTAAAGCCACTTTGAAACTTTGGGGGCACATTGATCGTGTTCATCTTTTATTGTCCTTAATGATGAGTTGATTCGCGGGTTACAAATGGCTAGCCGTGTTTTTTACTGGCTTGGAACCTCGTCAAGACATGCGCTGAGCTTTCGGGCAAGTACCTCAACATGCGGCGATCGCAACAGCGAGAAATGGTGACCAGGAATCTGATGAACTTCCGCACCTTGCACTGCTAAATTGAGCCAGCCTGTAATCGAAGCTTGACCATGATTGCCAAATAAAGGGTCGGCATGAAATAGAGTGATTTTGCCTGGATATACTTTAGGTTGGTAGTTGATTAACGCTTCGCTGTTCGCTTTTATTACTTGTACCATTCGCTGTAAAATCGGTTGGCGAAAAGCTATCAATCTTGACTCCTGTTCTATGGTCTTGGCAATCGACCTTGGATTGAGAAGGCTGATGAAATGCCACAGATCGACTTCTTGCTGAGATTGATTCCCAGAAAACCTGAGCTGTAAATAATCGTAAACATAAGGCCAAATGTGGGGAGCCGATGAGGTCAGGAAGAAAGTCAATAACTCGAACAGGTTAGAAATTTTGTTTGCAGACAGCGGTGGCGTGTCCAGCAGGACAACTTTAGCAACCTCCTGCCCCTGCTGTTTAAGCTGGGTTGCGATTTCTAACGCCACATAAGCGCCAAACGACCATCCACCGATGTAATATGGCCCTTGCGGCTGTACCCGACGCAATGCCTCAGTATAATGAGCCGCCATCGCTTCAATTTGGGTCAACGGCTGCTCCTGCTCATCTATTCCCACAGATTGCAGCGCCCAAAACGGTCGTTCTGAATCGAACAAGTGCATCAAAGGATAATAAGGAAAGATGACCCCAGCCAGCGGATGAACACAAAAGAAGGGAGGTTTTGTCCCCTGCAACTGGAGCGGCACTAGGCAAGAAGGTAACTGGACATCTGTCAGGGGCGGATTCGCTAAATAATGAGCTAGAGCCACAATGCTGGGGTACTCATACACAGCAGTACTCGAAAGCTTGCAGCCCAACCATTGCTCTAATTCACCAGCAAGCGTCACCATTGATAACGAATCTAGACCGTACTGAGTCATAGATTGCTGAATGTCTATTTCCTGTGGGGCGATGCTCAGCAATGTTGACAGCTTGGCAACCAACCAGGCTTGAATCATAGATTCAGTACGGGTTTGGGGGAGCGATCGCTGCTTGTGGCCGTGGGTTTGAGCAGAGACGGCGCTGGGCTGGCTCTCCTCAAGAGTCTGTTGCCACTCTCCCACGACATTGAGCGTGCCTGTCAAAAATCCATTTCTGCAAGCATGGCGCTGAATCTTTCCACTAGAGGTTTTCAGGATACTCGCTGGCTTCAACAGCGCTATGGCATACACCTGTAGCTCATGCTCCTCTGATATAGCCCGACGGATTGCCCCGCCGATCGCATCCAAATCCAGCTGTCGTAGAGCTTGGCGGTGGACTTCTTGAACCACGACTAATCGATCTTCCCCAGCAATCTCCACGGCAAATGCAGCACCACAGTCAGGTCTTAACGCTGGATGA
Organism: Coleofasciculaceae cyanobacterium; assembly: GCA_036703255.1. Classification (GTDB taxonomy): domain Bacteria; phylum Cyanobacteriota; class Cyanobacteriia; order Elainellales; family Elainellaceae; genus Drouetiella. The sequence continues at coordinate 16,687 of DATNPL010000158.1, read as the reverse complement.
CACTGTTGCACCGTCAGCTCAATATCTTGAGGGTAATGATTACGCCCTCGAATAATCACTATATCTTTGAGCCGCCCGGTGATAAACAGCTCCCCATTCTGCAAGAATCCTAAGTCTCCTGTCCGCAAAAAGGGACCTTCTTGGGTATCTTGCAACCGTGCCTCAAAGGTGTGTTTTGTCTGCTCTGGACGCCTCCAATAGCCCTGGGTCACACTCCGTCCTGATATCCAGATTTCCCCGACTTGATTGGGATGACATTGCACAAGCGATTCTGGGTCAGCAATAACGATTTTGGCATCGAGCCAAGCTTGACCACAGCCCACTAAATGCTTAACACTCTGGGTATTTGATGCTGCTGTGACAATCTGATTCTGTTCTAATGTATTCGCCTCAACCAGATCATAAATAGGTTCTGCATCGACGAGTCCACCGGAAATCATTAGCGTCGCCTCTGCCATACCATAGCAGGGATATAGCTGGTTAGAGTGGAATCCATAGGGCTTGAACTTTGCCGCAAAGTCTTCTAAGGTTTGGCGGCGAACAGGTTCTGCACCATTGAAAGCGCACCGCCAGCTGCTCAGATCGAGGGTTGTTAATTGCTCAGGCGTAATTTTGTTGGTGCATAGCTCATAGGCAAAGTTAGGCCCCCCCGAATGTGTGGCCTTGTAGCGTGAAATGGTCTGTAGCCATCGAATCGGTTGTTGGGCAAACGCGGTTGGGGGCATCAAGATGGCTGGAAACCCCACGTATAAGGGTTCAAGAATCCCTAAAATTAATCCCATATCATGGAAGCTCGGTAGCCACGAGACAGATACACTGTCTGGCGTGAGGTCGAATGCTTGCCTCATGTACTCGCAATTGTGGAGTAGATTGTCGTGACTCACCATTACGCCTTTGGGCGTTCCTGTAGAACCGGACGTATATTGCAGAAAAGCCAGAGTCTCCCTGTTTACGTCAGGTTCCTGCCACTTCGATGCCTGGTTACTAGGAATAGTATCTGTGGCAAAAGCGTGTAGTGAGGCTAATTCTGATGCTTGGGCAAAGCGGCTTTCTATGCTTTGTAACAGAGAAGCCGTTGTCAGCAATATTTTTGCTTCGGCATCGGTAACGATCGCTGATAGCCTCGTCATTTTTTGATTTGGTCGAGGGGGATATGCTGGCACAGCAATAACGCCCGCATACAAACAGCCAAAGAAGGCTGCAATGAATTCTAGCCCTGATGGGTAAAGCAACAGCGCGCGTTCACCTGTAACTTCAAGGGACTGCAACTGAGCCGCGATCGCGCATGCAAGTACATCTAACTGTTGATAAGAAAGCTTAGAAGTTTCCTGCTCTCCATCTTGAAGAAAAAGATAAGCGGTTTGATCGGGCTGATGTAAGGCTCTGTACTTGAGAAGTTCTATCCAAGTTACAAAGTTGGACATAAAGGGGCACCCATTGCGTGAAAAACAGAGAGAAATAATGTTTCCTCCGCAGCGAAAAAGCTGCGATTGTGCCAGTCCGCTTTGGGAATCAATGAAATTCCAAATTGTTTGCAGATAACTATCCAGTTATCTTGAAAGCTTTGTGGCCTTTCCCCATGATGTGAAAGCCGTTGACTTAAAAACTATACGATTTTCATTCTGAAAGGTAAAATCTTTTGTCGTAAAGTGTTGTGAAGCTTTTATCATGTGGCGAGTCAGTTTACTTGCTATAGGTAAGCTTCTTGGAGTATTGCTTAATCCGGCTATGAAATTTATTTTGAGAGGTGGCATAGAGAGCGCCTCTCAAAATAAATTTCATAGCTAAAATTAGCAATCGACCTGACAAAAACTCCTTGCTAGAACTCCAGAACAAAGATGCCGCTGCTATCCTAAAGGAATGTTCACGGAACTTAACAAGTGATATGAAGTGCATCATTAATCGTCGGGCAGAGTTCTCGGCGAGCCACCGCTACTGGCTGCCTGAGCTAAGCGAAGCAGCCAACGTCGAGCAATTTGGGCTTTGCGTCCGCGCTCCCGGACATGGGCATAACTATGTGCTGTATGTGTCGATGGCAGGAGATCTGGATGAGTATGGGATGGTGCTCAACCTCTCCGACGTGAAGCAGGTGATTAAGCGAGAAGTCACCAGCCAGCTTGATTTTTCCTATCTCAATCAGGTTTGGGATGAGTTTGAGCAGACCTTACCTACCACTGAAAACATCGCACGGGTGATTTGGCAGCGGTTAGCTCCGCATTTGCCACTCACGCGCATTCAGCTTTTTGAACATCCTGAACTTTGGGCCGACTATGAGGGAAATGGCATGGAAGCGTATTTAACGATTAGCACTCACTTTAGCGCCGCTCACCGTCTGGCACTGCCGACTTTGACATTAGAGCAAAACTCTGAAATCTACGGCAAATGCGCCAGAGTGAATGGACATGGGCATAACTATCACCTAGAAGTAACAATCAAAGGTGAAATGGATGCACGCACGGGCATGATCGCTGACTTGGTTGCTTTTCAAAAGGCAGTCGAAGATTATGTAGTTGAACCGTTTGATCACACGTTTTTGAACAAAGATATTCCTTACTTTGAGCAAGTTGTGCCAACGGCTGAGAACATTGCCATTCACATTCGTGATCTGCTCCAGCAGCCGATCCGAGCGATCGGTGCTAGCCTACATAAGATTAAGCTAATTGAAAGTCCTAACAACTCCTGTGAAGTCTATGGCACTAGCGACGAACGGCTAACGCTGCCTCAGCAGATTCAGGAAGCTGCGATCGCCTAGATTTAACCCTCTGCAAACTTGGGAATAATGACTTCTGGGGGTGAACTTTACACCCCCAAAAGTCATAGCTCTTAGCTAACCCTCAGCGGCTGCGGGCTAAACACTTTAAGAATCCGATCGGCCATTTGAGGCGGCGTTAGCCCCAACTCTGCCCAAGACTCTTCCGGCAGGGCATGATCAACAAGCTTGTCAGGGACACCAATGCGCGTCATCGGCACCATAACCTCATGGTCAAGCAGCGATTCGGCAACGGCTGAGCCAAAGCCCCCCATTAGACAGCCTTCTTCTAGCGTAATCACCCGCTTCACTTTTTTCGCCAAAGGAATGATGAGTTCCGTATCGAGGGGTTTGGCAAAGCGGGCATTGACGACCGTCGCTTCAATTCCATGTTCACTGAGAATCTCAGCCGTTTGCAGGGCTGGGTAGACCATAGAGCCGTAGCCCAGCAATAGCAGATCATCGCCATTGCGGAGAATTTCACCCTTGCCGATTGGCAGCGCCTCCCAGCCTTCTTCCATCAGAGGTACGCCATGACCATTGCCACGAGGATAGCGCATGGCGATCGGCCCCTCAGTATGCTCGACACCCGTCACAATCATCTGCTGTAGCTCGGCCTCATCTTTGGGAGCCATCAGGACAATGTTGGGAATGCAGCGCAGATAGGCAATGTCATACATGCCTTGATGGGTAGGGCCATCTGAGCCAACAATGCCTGCACGATCGAGGCAAAAGAACACAGGCAGGTTTTGAATGCAAACATCGTGAACAATCTGGTCGAAGGCGCGCTGTAGAAACGTGGAATAGATGGCGGCTACCGGACGCATCCCTTCACAGGCAAGACCTGCTGCTAGGGTAATGGCATGCTGTTCGGCAATGCCCACGTCAATATACTGCTTAGGCAACTTTTGCTGGAGTTTATCCAATCCGGTGCCCGTTGCCATCGCGGCTGTGATGCCAATAATCTTGGGGTTATTTTCTGCCAGCTTGGTCAGGGTATGGGCAAAAACTTTAGAGTAGCTAGGGGGCTTGGGCTTGTTAGAAGGCGCAGCTTTACCCGTAGCGAGGTTAAAGGGTGACTGGGCATGATAGCCAACCTGATCTTGCTCGGCGATCGCATATCCCTTGCCCTTGGTCGTCGCCACATGCACCAGGACAGGCCCTTGCTGCTGGTGAGCCAGCTGGAAGGTAGCAATCAGCTCTTCCAAGTTGTGGCCGTCGATGGGTCCCATGTAGGTAAAGCCCAGCTCTTCAAACACAGCACCGACTTTAGGAACAGCCAACCGCTTCATCCCTTCCTTAATCCGGGTTAGCTCAGGAGGCAATGCCCCACCGACAAAGGGTAAATTCTTGACCTGTTCTTCCAGATTGTCTGTCAGGAACTGCATTGGAGGACTGAGGCGCATTTTGTTCAAGTAGCGAGGGATTGCGCCCACGTTTGGCGAAATCGACATTTCGTTGTCGTTTAGCACCACCAACAGATTCGTTTTTGGCATATGACCCGCATGGTTGATGGCTTCTAGCGCCATACCGCCTGTCAACGCCCCATCTCCGATAACGGCTGCCACCTTAAACTTTTCGCCATTCAGATCACGCGCCATTGCCATACCTAGCGCTGACGAGATGCTGGTAGAAGCATGTCCGGCACCAAAATGGTCAAACGGACTCTCGCAGCGTTTGAGGTAGCCCGCCACACCGCCTTTTTGGCGTAGCGTGTGGAAATTGTTGTAACGTCCGGTGATCAGCTTGTGAGGATAGGCTTGATGCCCCACATCCCAAGTCACTTTGTCTCGATCGAGATCTAACGTTTGGTAAAGTCCTAGCGTCAGTTCTACTACGCCTAATCCGGGTCCCAAATGTCCCCCATAGGTTGCGACGGTTTCCAAATGCTTTTCCCGAATTTGGAGCGCAATTTGTTTAAGCTGCTGGATCGAGAGACCGTGCAATTGATTGGGATGGGTCAATTCGCTCAGATGCATACAGAGCAGATACCTCTTGAGTTTTATAAAGTGGGCTACTTATATTTTTCCACTCTAAATCAATTCGAGGGAAAGATTAGTGTAGCTTCTTGGAGAGATAAGTAATTCTTCTCAACAAAGCGTTATGTTAGGCCGAAGCTACCTTTAAAGCACCGTTCACGATCGTCTACTGAGGCGATCGCAAAGAAACTCACAGTGGCTGGGATGGGGATATGTTGAGAGTGCGCTCCACAGCCTTCTAAAAATATCCCAAGCTCGATGATTATGGCTATCCCCCAATAGGCAAAACAGGAGCAAAAACAACAAAGCTGAGAGTTGGGCAATTCCCAGGCTCTCAGCTACTTGAAACAAATTTTTTGGCCACGATGCGCCTTTACGCTAGTGAAATTCAAACTTTAAAGGTTTTGCCATTTAACTCTGGAGTCGCCCCCAGTTACTGCGGCTCCCCTCTCTTTTCTTAAGCGTTGCCAACATTTGCTGCCGGACTGCCACTGCCCACATATCAAAGTCAAAGTCGGTGCCAGTGGAGCCAGTGAATGCTTGGAGAGGAAATCTTGGCTGTCTGCTAACCTGCGTTTGGCTGTCCATCACACGCTTAAGAGTATACATCAGACATAGTGTGCCGCACTTACAGAAAATCGCCTGTATCCTCTAGGCACAAAAATTCTTGAGGCATACGATTTTTACATTATGTTCATGCGAATGTCACATAAACTCGTATTTTTACCGAGGAAGCCTCGGTTATTAAAAGCACAAGAAGGTTAACCTTAGCAGTCCTTCGTCAATTTACCCTTTCAGTTGAAATGTTTTGGAACATGCTTCATGTGCGCCAAAATATTCTTGCTCTCACAACATTCTTGCCCTAGCCGCCAGTCGTGAAGAGTAGCCTTTAAGGGCGGCTAGGCACTGCACTCCCATTCGCAGGAGGTGCACTTGAACCTGAAGGAGCGCTGGGCTGGCTCGGTGAAGTTGAATTCGGTAGAGGCTGATTCAAATCGTAGGGAGAAGTAGCGTCTGGCAGGGATAACCCGGGGCTATTGGGCGTAGACAGGCCGCCCGGTAATCCGGTTGAACCCGGTAATCCGGTCGAGCCAGGTAATCCGGTCGAACCCGGTAGAGGACTTGAGCCTGTCCCTGGAGAGGTCACTTCTGGGAGTTGCGCACCAGGTAGAGTCGCCAAAGCCACCCGCCCGCCAACCGATTGCAGCAAGTCTAAAACCTGTACGACATCGTTATAGCTGGCTGCTCGTGAAGCATAGAGCACCATTGTGCCTTCGGGGCTAGTTTGTTGAAAAGTCAGCAGCGCTTGATAAAGCTGCTCTCTAGAAACAGGCTGCTTCTCAACATAGGTTTGTCCGATCGGATCAACTGTGACAATCAGCAGCTTACGCATCTGGGTCGTGCCCGTGGCCGCTCTGGGGAGGTCAACGTTGATGGCATTTTGCCGCGTTAGCGTCACGGCTGCCAAAATGAAGAAAGTAAGAATGCAGAAGATGACGTCAATCAGCGGCACAATCTCAATCCGGACTTCAGGTTCGTGGGAGTCGCTATGGATTTTCATGGCGTTTCCTCCACCACAGAGGAAATTACAGGATCGCCTGCACCCAGCTGGCGATCGCGCTGCCACATGCGGCCTTTGCGGTAGAGCAACTCTAGCTCATTGCCCGACTGCCGGAAAATTTTTGCCTGTCCGCCCACAAAGCTTTGATAGAGCCGATAAAAAACCAGAGCCGTAATGGCAATAATCAGACCAGTAGCCGTCGTGATCAAGGCTTCAGCGATTCCTAATGTGGCACCCGCAGTTGAGTCAGTGCCCAAATCTCCAATCCGAATGGAGCTAAGAGAGCCAATCAGACCCAGCACAGTTCCCAACAGCCCCAGCAGGGGTGCGATCGCGATCGTGGCTTCCAAAAGTTTTTCGCCGCGCCGCATGGCCGCAAGTTCTTCGTCGGCTGACGCTTCTAGGGCAAGCTGAAACACCTCTGGGTCAGGGCTTTCTAGCTCTAGCGCCGAATAGAGAAAGCGCCCAATCGGCTGATTGCTGGATTTTCGGGCAATTTCGGTGGCCGCAATCCAATCTCGCCGTGCCGCCTCTAACACCCGACCCGCAATTTCGCGATCGTGGGTGAGAATTTTTGACCAAAACCAAGCCCGCTCAATAATAGTACTGAGTGCCAGAAACGAGAGCAGCAGCAGAGGCCACATGGCGATACCGCCTCTCGCAAACAGGTCAGAAATATTCACTGCTTTGTCTTCCCTCCATCAACGCAAAACGGTTTGAGTGCTACCGATCGCCAAATCTGAGCATCCACTATTTTTTGGGCAACAGCCTTTGGATCAGACCACAGCCCCTCAAGGCACCTTTAATTTTAAGGATTTCCAAATGCCTTCGACTACTATTCGCCTAAGGATCGGCACCAACAGACCAAATATAGATCCAATTGACTAAAATTCTTGCAAAAGGTTCGTGTCACAGCAATTCTCATTTTGCAAGACCGCCTGGAGAAGTCCTGCCACAGGCAGGACTTCTCCAGGCGGTCTTGCAGGAAGTTCGCCCGCAGGGCGCGAACTTCCTGGTTTAAAATTCAATCATGAAAATTGCTGTTTATGTCAGAAAAAAAGTGAGGCCATAATCCTGTAGAAGTGCCGATACAAAGCGTCTACAAGATGATGGCCTCACCCTAAAAATTTGCACCCGAAATTGAGCAAGCCGTGAATCAACCCGTCGTGCGACGGATGTGATCTTTAATTTGCTGCTTGCGCTCGTTCGTCATTTTCATGCTGGGTTTGGAGAAATCATTGATGCTACGAGCCAAATGCTCCATGATTCGCTTTTTACGATCGTCTGAACTTGCCATAGGTTTTTGAAAGAGCCAATTTGTGGAGCTGTCCTAATTGTAAAGAGATTGTTTAAACAAATCCAAAAAACTTCACGCTCTCAAAAAAGTTCTAGATTTTAATTTTGTAAGGAGCCTTAACCGCCGTCTCCAGCCAAAACGCTATTGTTGGAGATATGCATACCTCCTTATCCAAACGGCTGTTACAGGCTTTTTCTCGGCCTCTATCGGTATTTCAATATTGCGGGCGCGCTGTTCAGCTCGTCTGGACAACCCATCCCCAACTCACCCTCAGCCTTGCCCTTCTAACGCTGCTTTCAGGACTCTTACCCGGTGCGATCGCCTATCTCGGTAAATTAATCGTAGATGGCGTGATTCAGGCCACGCAATCGGGCTTAGTGAGCGATCGCTGGCGCGTACTGGAGTATCTGGGCATCGAGGCGATCGCCGTGGCGCTGCTCTCTGGCAGCCAGCAGATCACGGCCCTCTGCCAATCGCTACTGCGCGTCTTGCTGGGGCAAAAGGTGAATGTGCTGATTCTCGAAAAAGCCTTGACCTTGGACATGGCGCATTTTGAGGATTCGGAGTTTTATGACAAAATGAGCCGCGCCAGACGCGAAGCTTCCACCCGGCCTCTGGGTCTGGTGATTCGGACATTCGGACTGATCAAAGATACGTTGTCGATCATTACCTTTGCAGGACTCTTGCTGCGTTTCTCAGGGTGGGCGGTGCTGCTGCTGATGCTGGCCGCGATTCCTGCGTTTGTGGCCGAAACGCGATTTTCTCAGACCGCCTTTCGCCTCTTTCGGCGGCGTACCCCAGAAGCGCGCTCGCAAGACTACCTGGAATTCCTCATCTCCAATGAGTCGAATGCAATGGAGGTAAAGCTCTATCAGCTGGGCGATATGCTGCTAGAACGCTACCGCGCCATCTTCGATCGCCTATATGCCGAAGACCGCAATTTGACCATTCGCCGCAGCCTCTGGAGCTATGGCCTGAGTCTAATTAGTACCGTGACTTTTTACGGCACCTATGTCTGGATTGTGCTGGAGGCGATCGCCAGCCGCATTTCCCTGGGCGACCTGACCCTGTATCTGGTTGTGTTTCGTCAGGGGCAATCTACCTTTGCCTCGATCTTGACGGCAGTAGGCGGCATGTATGAAGACTCGCTCTATCTCTCGAACCTGTATGAATTTCTAGAGGAGCCAGTGCCAGAGGCGCTGGGTTACGCAAAATACGGCACGCAGCCAGAAGACGGCATCCGATTTGAACAAGTCTCTTTCACCTATCCCGGCAGCACCCTGCCCGCCCTCAATCAGGTGTCCTTTCATCTGCCACCCGGACAAAAACTGGCGATCGTGGGCAAAAATGGGTCTGGCAAAACGACGCTGATCAAACTGCTCACCCGCCTTTATCCGCCAGATTCGGGGCGAATCTTGCTCGACGGACGCGATCTGCAAGAGTGGGATATTGAAACCCTACAAAGACGGATTGGCGTCATTTTCCAAAATTTTGTCCGTTACCAGTTTCAGGTAGGAGAAAATGTAGGCGTGGGAGATGTCGATTACCTGGAAGATCGAGCGCGATGGGAAGACGCAACTCAAAAAGGAACAGCGCGATCGTTCATTGACACCCTACCCAACGGATTTCAAACCCAGCTTGGGCGTTGGTTCAAAGACGGGCGCGAACTCTCGGGCGGGCAATGGCAAAAAATCGCTCTGTCGCGGGCGTTCATGCGCACCGGAGCCGATATTCTGGTGCTGGATGAACCGACTTCTGCCGTAGATGCCGAGGCCGAAGTGGAAATCTTTACTCAGCTTCGCGCCGTGACCCAAGACCAGATGGCAATCTTGATTTCCCACCGTTTCTCGACCGTTCGCATGGCCGACCAAATTATCGTGCTGGTCAATGGCGAAATTCAGGAGCAGGGCACCCATGAGCAACTCATGCAGGTAGAAGGGCAATACGCCAAACTGTTTGCCCTGCAAGCGGCAGGCTATCGCTAGCCACAGTCATTGAGTCCTTAGAGGAGCTGCTTTGGGAATCACTTTTAGCAAAGTTTCAAAAAATCATGCTGCTTCAAAAAATCTTTGCTATCATTATCAACTGACCCACGCGGATGTGGCGGAATTGGTAGACGCGCTAGATTTAGGTTCTAGTTTCTCACGAAGTGAAGGTTCAAGTCCTTTCATCCGCATTTAGTCGATTCAGTAGATAAATTTTCCTGAGTAGAAGGCGCAATTTTCTGTTCAGGAAAACTATCTTACGGTAGAAATCGAGCTGCTTCAGTAGAGATCAAGTAAAAACTAAAATCCTGAGCAGATACACGTAAGAATAGAGGCGAGCAAGAATGGAGATTGCAACAGAGAAGTATAGTGTTCAGTACGATCAGGATACTCATCTCGTGATCTTTCGAGGATCTTTACGACTGGCAGACCTGGAAGAGCATGCGCCGATCGTAGAGTTGCTAAATCAGGCTCTCACCGATCACCCGGCGACCCTGACTCTAAACTTGCAGCAGCTAGAATTTCTCAACAGCTCTGGGATTAACGTCCTCTCTAAGTTTGTTTTAAAGATCCGCGATCAAGAAAACATTAAGCTCGTTGTTCAAGGGGCAAATGCCATTCCTTGGCAGAAAAAATCTCTGGGAAACTTGCAGCGTCTGATGCCTCAACTGGAGCTGACTTGGGATGAGTGAAAGGGTTATTGCCCTCACCTAAACAGATATTTCCTAACGAGTCCTAACGAGCAATGCGCTTAGCGATCGCATCCAGTATTTGAGTCATGCTGTGATCGGGGTACTCGAACGAGAAAATGCCGTTACTTGCCAAGATCATCATGTCATCGGAGTGGGGCAAAACACCTGCCACCTCTGCGCTGTAGGTTTCTTCGACCTTCTGGCGGAGCTGAACCAGATCTAACACTGTGGGAGCCTTATTAACCACCAAGAGCAACTCTGGCACTTCTAATTTTCGGGCAATATCGACTGTAACCGCGCTGCCCTGATAGTCTTGCTGATCGGGACGTAAGATCAGCACAAAAATATCAGAAACGGCGATCGAGAGCAGCGTTTCTTCATTTAGCCCTGGGTGGGTGTCGATCAAGAGATAGTCTAGGTTTAGATTTTTGACTAAATTTTGAAATCCCTTAGTTAAAAGATCAACGTTGTAGCCCTCTCGCAAGACACGAGCGATATCGACTGCTTTACTACTCGAAGGCACAAGATAAAGCTTGCTACGCTCTGTTCCACGTCCTTTCAGTACTGAAGTCACATCATAGGCAGTGGCTTCAATCGAGGATTGTCCCCAGATATAGTCATTTAGCGATCGATCGACGCTGCTTTCATCAAATCCAAACAGAACATGGATTCCTGGCGATTGAATATCGGTGTCTACAACGCCGACGCGATTGCCATAGCTGGCGAGAATTGCAGCTAGATTAGACGTGACATTTGACTTTCCTGTACCGCCTCGATAGGAATGAACAGAGATGACCTTCGACATAGAAAGTACGTGACCTCTCGTGAAACTGCCGTGACTGGCCTGAATGCCAGTGACGCTATGGTGGCTCAAGTATGGTGGCTTAATTGAGCTAAGTGATATCTTGCTGATATTTACTGTATCTGATATCCAGCCGATCTTTTACAAGAAAACGTTAAATGCTTTTTCGCTGCATCAAGCAGAAACTTAAGGGGGTGGAGAGAAGAAATCTTCAAGTAAAGCGGCAATAAACCCAAGAGCCATATTTAGTAGATTCCTGTCCAGGAGCGGAAGATCGGAATAACGTAGGCGATCGGCGCAATCTCTCCAATCTTCACCTGCACAGATGCGGTCGTACCCGAGGAGATTCTCTGATTGGGACCTTTAGAAGAACTCCAAGCGTATCCGCTTTCAGTCTCAGGATCAGATTTTAACAGAACCGTAATTTGTACGGGGGCAGAGTTGCCCGCCAGTTGGTTAGCCAAATCGGCATTGCCGACCAGAGCCGTAATACTTTGTGCGGTGACTGGGAAAGGAGCCACATCCGTGACCTCACCCACAATGCCGCCATACTGCTCTCGCTTCACCACGCTGGGCGTAATTTGGGCAGACATACCGGGCTTGATTTGCTTCCCGTCTCGGTCTGGAAAAAACGTGAGGCTGACCAGCGGCTCTGAGGGGTTCTCAGCCTGAATCGAGCCAAGCCGTTCACCAGGCTGAATCATCTGCCCCGAAATGGCCGTCACCTCTAGCGCCCGACCATCATACGGACTAATGATTTTTCCCTGGGTTGCTAGCTGAAGCTGAAGCTGAGCAATGCGTCGGGTACTTTCTTTCAACTGGCTTTGCTGATTAAACGATTCTTCGATGTTCTGCTGCGTCAATTTTGAGGCTTGAGTCGCCAAATCCTGAAGCTGGGTTTGGGTTTCGCGAATGGCAGTTTGGTTTTGGAGAAATTGCAGTTGAGCCTCAACTTCCTTCACATCTAGCTGCCGCAGTTGAGCTTCTAGATCGGCAAGCTGAGCCACACGATCGAAATATTCCTGCTGAAACTGAGAGAGCGCATCGACGCTAATGGCTCCTGCCGCCAAGAGTTGGCGACGCCCCTCTAGCCGCTGTTCTAGCTCCGGTAGCTGCACCCGTAGCTGAGACAGCCGCAGCTCTAACCCTTTGCGATTTTCCTGAAGCGCGGTCAAGCCTTTATCCCGCAGGATGGGAGAGAGGGTTCTGGCGTTTTGCAGATTCGTCTCTAAAATTTCCTGCTGCTGCTGCAAAATCGTTTGCTGAAGCTGGGTTTGCACCTGCCGCAGTTTATCTGTCTTTTGCGTTTGAGCAGTCAAATCAGCCAGCTTTTGCTGCTCTTGCTGAAGCTGCTGCTGCACCGCCGATTGATCGATCGTGCCAATCAGATCGCCTTTGCGAATTTCGCTACCGGGCTGAATATTGAGAACCAAGAGCTGCCCTGAACTAGGCGATTGAAACTGCACGACTCGGCGGGGTCGAACCAACACGCCCTGTCCAGTCACGGTGATCGGCAACCGACCAAACACGCTCCAGAGCAGAGCCATGATTACCAGACCCGCAATGGCGGTGAGCGGTAGCCACGCTTTGGGGCTAACGACTTCGACCAATTGATCAAGCTGTTCTGGCGAAGATAGGCGCTCGACCGCCTCCCGACGAAACAGCTTTTGATTTCCTTGATTGCTGCCTTGATTCTTGCTGCTTTGATTCATGACGCCCCCCTTACGTTTAGGCGTTTCAGCATCCAATCAAACCGGGCACCCCCCAACGTCAGGCTATCCAGTAGCTCATCGTCAAGCTCGTTTTCATATTGAGCCGCAGCAGAAAGCGATTGACCCAGACGGTAAGGTTGCTGTCCATAGCCAAGGCGACTAATCAGCCCTTGCAGCCTGCTGGACAACAGAATAGACAGCATCCGATAGAATCGAGCCGCCATTGCTGGATCTTGTTGCAGCTTTAGCAGCAATTCTTGCCGAGATAAAGTAAATAAGACAGAAGGTTCACTTGCTTTTACCGTAAAGTTTGACAGACGGGCATTAAGCAGAGCTGGTTCGCCCACAATTTCTCCTCTAGAAACGCGGGCAATTTCACGACCGACAGGTGCGCTGTTTCCCTGTAGGCGATCGAAGATAGCGGTCATGGCACTGGGCTGGCTTTCGACAAATGAAATGGAAAGCAGTCCTTGCAAAACAATATAGAGGGTTTCTGCCAAGCGTCCAGCCGAAATCAATACCTGCTCAGCAGCCACTTGCTGAATCGAGGCATGTTGAATCATCCAATCCACATCACGATCGTTGAGTTCTCCAAACAGCAGCGGCCCATCCTGTAGCGGCAAAAGCTGGATGCCCTTGCGATGGGCAGAATCAGTCAGCAGACGTTCAAATCGTTGTAGTGAAAGAATGGCGATCGCCCGATAAAATCGGGCTGCAAACGCTAAGTCTTGCCTGAGATGCTCCTGCATTCGGTCATAGGGCAAAACCAGCACCAAGGCAGCTTCAGAGGGCTGAATGGTGAGGGGCGAGTGGGCTTTACCGAGAACAGACGTTTCTCCAATCACATCACCGACAGAAAACCGACTCACTTCACGCTTGGGGTTGTCTGCGATCGCAGAAAGCGCACGTCCCAGCGTGCTAGAGGGATCATCGGTCAAGCTGGCGACTAGCTCCCCCTCCAGCACGACATATAGAGCTTTTGGCACATCTCCTTGGCAGATTAAGGGTTGATTGGCAGAAATTTGTTGCTTATGCCCTGTCGCAGTCATCCAGTCAATATCGCTATCAATGAGTTCTTCTAGCAATACTTGTGTCATGGATGCCGTTTCCTTATGAAGTATTTAATCTTATTCACAGGAGAGAATATGCCTTTTTTCGGCCTCAGAGCGATCGCAACTCAAGCCTTGCCGATCGAACTCTTCTAGGTTTTGAGCAGACCGATGCACAAGCCCTAGCAAAATTTCAAAAGCACCCTCCGAGAAACAAGGATGACCCCGATAGTTTTCCAATCTACCACCTGGACGATAGGCAGGAAAAGACTCCAATCCAACAAATCGCAAGAACCCATGACTGCAAAAGACCCCATAAAAGCAATGAGTCCGAATAAAATTAGAAGGGTAAGCACTGAATTATCTGGCTCTTCTTCCTTTGGAGATTTGCAGCAGCATGATCGAGTAGAGGCTTTGTGTTTTCATGGAATAGGGCACAGCGCGCCAAAAAACCTCCCCACATCTCCAGAGCCTTACCCAAGACAGGTCAGGAGAATTATCCCTAGTTTCGTCAAACTTAGCCTTGGCGATCGATTACTTTGCAACGATAGAGATCGAACCCCAGAAATTGAACCACTATGGTTTTCCCTGACCCCAATTCAGAACTTCAACATCAAGTTATGCCCGAACAAGCGCGATCGCCTGAACACTTGCTTGCTGAAATAGCAACTCTACACCAGGCTATTCATCGTCTTAAGCAAGAAAATTCTGATTTAGAGATTATTTTAGAGAACACAACAGAACACTCTACTCGGATTGAAATAGAACTTCATGAAAAAAATGAAGAGATGGCAGAGTATCTCCATCATGTCCACTACGTGACTGCTGCGGCTGCGGCTGTTGAAGAGGGAAAATTTCAATTCAGTATGCTAGACACGATCGTGTCTCGTAATGATGGGCTAGGGCAGCTTGCCCGCGTCTTCAAAGGGATGATTATTCAGATCAGACAGCGGGAAGAAACCCTGAAACGGCAGGTGGAAGAACTCACGATTGAGATTGATCAAACCAAACGCGTTCAGCAGGTTTCTCAAATCACTCAGACAGACTATTTCCAAGAGCTTCAGCAAAAGGTTAAGAAGTTAAGAGGATCTTCCGAGTTGTAATACCTCTGGCTTAATTTCGCCCTAAATTTCTCAAAGATAGTCTGACTGCGGCTACCTTTGATCTGGAGACGGCACCTCTTTCACCGTCCAGCCCTGCGCTTCTAAGTCTGCAATTTCTTGTGCGCGTTCTTCGGCCAACTGGTTGACAGCCTCTAGCTGCATGGGAAAGCGTTTTGGCAGTTCAGCAGAGGACACATGGAATGCAAAGTTTATCGTTCCCAAAGGCGGCAAAGATTTCATCGTTTGACCTTCTATGTCCGCTTGAGTCAGGCTGACATGATAAAAAGGCGGAAGCTGAGCAAAGTCTTTGCGTGCCAGCGTTTTGCCTGTTTGGGAGTCTAGCAAAAACGCCGACAGATTGGTCAATTGAGCGGTTTTGTCCTGCTGGCTGGCGATCGTGATCATCAAGTTTGACTCCTGTGGATTGGTAATGGCAGCGTTGTAAGACAGGGTTAAATGAATATCATTGCCGCCTTCCTGTTGAGCCACTAAGCCGCCTTCAGCGTCATGCTCTCGGCTATACCCTTCTCCTTGCCATACCCCCTGCCAGACATACTGCTGCGGAGCGATCGGGTTTGCTAAAAGATCTGCCAGATCAATTGTAGTCACATAGGGCGATCGCGTGCCATCCAACGGGGTTGCCCAATCTCCGCGAGTGCCACCGTCGCTCTCCGAGTCAATGGATTCGATCGCCTCAGGTGCCACATAAGCCGTTACCCCTTCCGAGACTTGAACGGCCTTCCAACCGTTGGGGGCAGCGATGGCTTTGGGGAGCGGAGTCGCCAAAGCCTCAAGCTTTTGAGATGCCAGCTTTTGAGATTGAAGCTGCTGAGACTGAGGCTTTCGAGCAGCATATCTCTGAGCTACAGGCTGTTGAGATTGAGCCTGCGGAAGCTCTCCAAAAGCTCTATCCAAGTGAGGCACAGCCGTTGAGGAAGGCAAGTCTACAGGCTCTGTCAGATAGGCTTCCTGTGTTTGGGTCATGTTGTAGTGATCGATCGCAATCAAAGAAGCGATCGCGGCTACAATGCCAACACAAAACATCCATCTCTCCAAAGAGAGCGGCTTCAAGTATTTATTAGGCAACATAGTTAGAACATCCTGCGCAATGACTTGCTAAACGCTTAAGAGGTGCTAGGGGGCTGTTTAAACAACCTCTAAAGCTTTTGTGGAAGATGGGTTAGTGCAATCAACACAGCTCCTGTTCAGCAGGCGATCGAAAGCTTAAAATGCTTGAGTCAAGCGATTTAAAACAAAGTTATTCATTGCAAATTTGCAACTCAAACTGTCAAAGCAAGATATAGATCTCACCTGCTCAGTCTATGTTTTCTAGCGCCGCTGCTGAGAATTGCGGATTAATTAATCTGAAATATCTTTGAAAAAGCAGGCTATTTTATTAGCTGGCACATCTGCTTTTTTAGATTAGGCTGAACAGCATGAAGTCTAGTACTTATGCTGATGGTTTCTGTTGATGCCAATCTACAAAATTTATGGGTTTCAGAAATCGGCTCAGAGATTTCTTAATCCACTCAGTATGGATTTGCGATCGTAATTCATAGCGTATTGACCTATTAACGTGAGCGCAACAGATGAGGATCTGCCAATTGTCATCAGCCTTACAGCCATCCTAGATAGGAGATGAACAGTAGCCGTACATAAAAGCCTTGGGAAAAGCAAAGATTTGGCAATGGGTAAAGAGGTGAAACAGAAACTTGACTGACCCAAACTGTTTGCACAAACGGGCATATTTGCGAATGA